>NZ_JBVIEB010000009.1:0-415711 GCF_055572075.1 Streptomyces sp. NPDC030820 | reverse complement strand
TCCAGCCGGCGTGCGGCCGTGCGGAAGGTGCCGTGCGGCTGCTCGGCCGTGCCCTCCGAGCGCGGGAAGAACTCGTACCAGGAGCCGTACAGGGCCCGCTCCCGCTCCACCAGCAGCGGCATGGGATCGGAGGCGGTGACCAGCTCCCGCAACGGATGACGGGCCAGCAGATCCTTCACCTCCGGTGCCAGCGCCGCCGCGAAGCGCCAGACGGCCGGCCGGTTCTCGTTCCGCAGGGCCGACACGACGTTTTGCAGGACCGGCCGTTGCCCTTCCGGGATGCCGTCGGCCGCCCGCTCGTACAGCCGCGCGCCCTCCTCCAGGACCAGTTCGGTGTCGATGCCCGCCGGGATCTTGATACCGGCATGGTGCTGCCAGGTGGCGACCGGGTCGGACCAGGCCTCCACCGTGTAGGTCCAGCGGCCCGGCTCACCCGCGGTGACGGTGGCGCCCCAGCGGTCGGTGCCCGGGGCGAGTTCGCGCATCGGCGTCCACGGCCCGGGCCGGCCGGCCGGGTCGCGCAGCACCACGTTCGCGGCGACGGCGTCGTGCCCCTCCCGGAAGACGGTGGCGGACACCTCGAACGACTCACCGGTCACCGCTTTGGCCGGCCTGCGCCCGTGCTGCACCACGGGGCGTACGTCGAGGACGGGGATACGGCCGATGACGGTGTCCGGGGGACCGGTCGGGGCTTGGGCGGGGCCGGGCACGTCGGCGGCGTCCTTTACGGATTTCTTGCCCGTTGTTTTCTTGGCCGGTTGCCTGGCCGGTTTCTTGGCCGGTCGCCTGGCCGGTTTCTTCGCGGCCTGTTCGGCCTGTTCGGCCTGTTCGGCCTGTTCGGCCGGCTCGGCCGGCGCTGCCGCTGCCGAGGCGTTGCTGCTTGTCGGGGGTGCTGACGAATGGTGCGTGGCGGGCATGACCGCTCCTGTCCGCGTCAACGTGGGTGTGGGCGGATGGATGTGGTGAGGTGGGTCCTGCGGAGGTGCTGTGGGACGCCTGTGGGTTCGTACCGGAGGAGCCTTCCCACCCTGTTCGGGTGGGCAATCCGGAACTTTGTTAACTACTCCCGCGTATGTCCACCCACAAGACCGGCCCCTTTCACCGGCCCCCATTTCCGGATGCCCGCAGGCCGGCTCCCCACGCCCCGACACCCCCGCCGGACGCGTCCCCACCGACCCCCGGGTAACCCACTACCGTCGAGGGTGACGACGAGACGTACAGCGCCGTGCGTCTCACTCCGCAACGCGTCCGAGGTGGAAGTGTGAAGGCGATCCGTCGGTTCACCGTCCGTCCCGTTCTCCCCGAACCTCTGCGACCACTGAGCGACCTGGCGCGCAATCTGCGCTGGTCATGGCATGCGGAAACGCGCGATCTGTTCCAGTCCGTGGACCCCGAGGCGTGGGCCGCCGCCGGGGGTGACCCGGTGCGGATACTGGGCCGGGTACGGCCGGCGCGGCTGGCCGAGCTGGCCGCCGACCGGCGCTTCCTGCGCCGCCTCACCGCGGTCGCCGACGACCTCGACGACTATCTGACCGGCGACCGCTGGTACCAGACCCAGGCGGACGGCATGCCCGCGGCCATCGCCTACTTCTCCCCGGAGTTCGGCATCACGGCCGCGCTGCCCCAGTACTCCGGCGGCCTCGGCATCCTGGCCGGGGACCATCTGAAGGCGGCCAGCGATCTCGGCGTACCCCTGATCGGTGTCGGATTGTTGTACCGGCACGGGTACTTCCGGCAGACCCTGTCCCGCGACGGCTGGCAGCAGGAGCACTACCCGGTGCTCGACCCCAACGAGCTGCCCCTCACCCAGCTGAAGGAGACCGACGGCGCCCTGGCGCAGGTCTCGCTCGCGCTGCCCGGTGGCAAGGCGCTGCGCGCCCGGATCTGGCTGGCCCAGGTGGGCAGGGTGCCGCTGCTGCTGCTCGACTCGGACGTGGAGGAGAACGACCTCGGCGAACGCGGGGTGACCGACCGGCTCTACGGCGGCGGCAGCGAGCACCGGCTGCTGCAGGAGATGCTGCTCGGGATAGGGGGTGTCCGGGCGGTACGGACGTACTGCCGGCTCACCGGGCACCCCGAGCCTGAGGTGTTCCACACCAACGAAGGGCACGCGGGGTTCCTGGGCCTGGAGCGGATCGCCGAACTGTGCGAGAGAGGGCTGGATTTCGACTCGTCCCTGGAGGCCGTGCGCGGCGGCACGGTCTTCACCACCCACACCCCCGTCCCGGCCGGCATCGACCGCTTCGACCGGGAGCTGGTCGCCCGGCACTTCGGGGCGGACGCCGAGCTGCCCGGCATCGACGTACAGCGGATTCTGACCCTCGGCATGGAGACGTACCCCGGCGGCGAGCCGAACCTGTTCAACATGGCCGTGATGGGGCTCAGGCTGGCCCAGCGGGCCAACGGGGTGTCGCTGCTGCACGGTCAGGTGAGCCGGGACATGTTCGCGGGCCTGTGGCCGGGATTCGACGCCGAGGAGGTGCCGATCACCTCGGTGACCAACGGGGTGCACGCGCCGACCTGGGTCGCCCCGGAGGTGCTGCGGCTCGGCGCCCGGCAGGTCGGCTCCGAGCGGGCCGAGGACGCGCTGACCGTCGGCGGCTCCGAGCGCTGGGACTCGGTGGCGGAGATCGAGGACCAGGAGATCTGGGAGCTGCGCCGCACCCTGCGCGAACAGCTGGTGCTGGAGGTGCGGGAGCGGCTGCGGGCGTCCTGGCGGCAACGGGGCGCGGGCGATGCCGAGCTGGGCTGGATCGACGGCGTGTTGGACCCGGACGTCCTGACGATCGGGTTCGCGCGCAGGGTCCCGTCGTACAAACGCCTGACGCTGATGCTGCGGGACCGAGACCGCCTGATGGAGCTGCTCCTGCATCCGGACCGCCCGATCCAGATCGTCGTGGCGGGCAAGGCGCACCCGGCGGACGACAGCGGCAAGCGCCTGGTGCAGGAGTTGGTCCGCTTCGCGGACGACCCACGGGTCCGCCACCGGATCGTCTTCCTCCCCGACTACGGCATGGCGATGGCGCAGAAGCTCTACCCCGGCTGTGACATCTGGCTGAACAACCCGCTCAGGCCCCTGGAAGCTTGTGGGACGAGCGGAATGAAAGCCGCGCTGAACGGGTGCCTCAACCTCTCCGTCCTGGACGGCTGGTGGGACGAATGGTTCCAGCCGGACTTCGGCTGGGCCATCCCGACGGCGGACGGCGCGGGCACGGACCCGGACCGCCGCGACGACATCGAGGCGGCGGCGCTCTACGACCTGCTGGAGCAGCGGGTGACTCCGCGCTTCTACGAGCAGGGCCGGGCCGGCCTCCCCGACCGCTGGATCCAGATGGTCCGCCAGACCCTCACCCTGCTCGGTCCCAAGGTGCTGGCCGGCCGCATGGTCCGCGAGTACGTCGACCGCCTCTACGTCCCCGCCGCGCAGGCCCACCGCGCACTGACCCCGGACACGGCGAGCGACCTGGCCGCCTGGAAGACCCGGGTCCGGGCGGCCTGGCCCGGGGTGAGCGTCGACCACGTGGAGACGACAGCGCCGACGGCCACGGCGGAGTTGGGCTCGACGGTGGGGCTCAGGGTCCGGGTGGCCCTCGGCTCGCTGACTCCGGACGACGTCGAGGTCCAGGCGGTGTCGGGCCGGGTGGACGCGGAGGACCACATCACGGACGCGACGGTGGTCCCCCTGAAGCCGACCGGTGCCCCGGATCTGGAGGGCCGCGTGTTGTACGAGGGTCCGCTGGCCCTGGACCGCACCGGCCCGTACGGCTACACGGTCCGCATTCTCCCGGCCCACCGGCTGCTGGCCTCTGCCGCCGAGCTGGGTCTGGTGGCGGTGCCGTCGGAGGAGGTGGTGGAGGGGGCGGGGGTGTTGTTGCGGTAGGGGCTACTGCGGGGTGCGCTGCGGCGCTGTCTTCAGGGCTTCGACGAAGAGGGCGAAGGATCCGGCCGGGACGGTGAGGGTGCCGACGGCCGGGTCCTTGGAGTCGCGGATGGATGTGTGGGTGGGGGTGGTGGCGATCTCGACGCAGTTGTTGCCATCGTCGGGGCCCGAGTAGGACGACTTCCGCCAGTTGTCGGGGGTGTCCATGGGATGCCTCACAGCTCTTGCGCCAGCTTGTGGATGAAGTCGCGCGACCGGTCTGGGTCGAGCGATACGGCCTCCACCTTACGGAAGCGCGTTCGATAGGTACTGAGCTGAGCTTCCGAGTCGATGAAGACAGAACCGTGAGGTGCGTCCCGTACCACGGTGTCCAGCTTGGGCAGGGGGCCACCCACGTACGTCATCGTGCTGGAGGGTCTGGCGAAGCGGTGACGGTGTGCCGCCGCACCCTGCGCCTGATCCTGACCCTGCACGGGTTGATCGGGCTGGTCGACACCGCCGAACTGCTGGCGGCGGAGCTGGTGTCGAATGCGGTGCGGCACACGAAGGGGCCTGCGGCGTTGAGGGTGCGGCGTACGGCGGAGGGGGTGGTGTGGATCGGGGCGTGGGACAGCGACCCGGCGCCGCCGGATCCGCCGCGTCCGCTGGAGCGGGTGGGGGAGCTGGAGTTGGAGGAGGGGAGGGGGCTGGGGCTGGTGGAGGCGTGTGCGGAGTGCTGGGGGTGGCAGCCGACGGCTCGGTTCGGGGATCGGGGGAAGTTCGTGTGGTGCGAACTTGCGGCGGCGTAGCTCGTTGATCACGGCGATGGAAAGGAGAGCTGATGGTCGGCTCGTCGCATGAGGCGTTGCACCGGATCTTCCAGAAGGATCCGACGCTGCTGACGAAGGCGTTACAGAAGGTGCTGCGCGTGCCGTTCCCCGAGCCTCGGGAGATCGCGGCGCTGAACGTGGACCTCACCGAGATCGAACCGGTCGAGCGCCGGGTGGACACGCTGTTGCGGGCGGAGACGGACGAGGGCACGTATCTGCTGGTGGTGGAGTCGCAGGGGAAGGTGGACGACCGCAAGCGGGGCAGCTGGCCGTATTACCTGAGCTACCTGTACGAGAAGTACCGCTGTGAGCCGGTGCTGATCGTCATCACCCAGAGCAGCAGGACCGCGGAGTGGGCCTCGCGCCCGATCCGGCTCGGCTTGAGGGAGTGGCACTCGCTGACGGTACGGCCTCTCGTGCTCGGCCCGGACAACGTGCCGGTGATCGCGGACGAGCGGCAGGCCGAGAAGGACGTCCCCCTTGCGGTGCTGTCGGCCATGACGCACGGGCGTGGACCGCAGACTCCGGCCATACTGGAATCCCTGGCCGCCGCCCTGCGGACCATCGACCCGGACAGTGCCGCAGTCTTCGTGCAGTTCGTCGACTCATGCCTGGCCGACCCCCAGGCGAAGCAGATGTGGAGGGATTTGATGACGGCGATCCAGTACTTCTGGCGACACCCGCTGGCCGAGCAGGTACGCGCGGAAGGCCGGGAACAAGGCCGGGCTGAGGCCAAGGCTGAGATGGTCCTGCACATCCTGGAATGGCGCGAGCTTCCCGTGCCCGACGCCGTCCGTGAGCGAGTAGAGGCTTGCACGGACCTCGATCAACTGGAGGTCTGGGCCCAGCGAGCCGTCCACGCCACGGACGCGGCGGAGCTGTTCACGGAGGAGTGAACAAGTAGCCGTTGGGCCGCTCGCTTCTCGGCCAGTGTCGTGCTTCCGCGAGGTGCGTCAAGGGCGCTGCGCGTCGGCTTCGCCGATGGCCCTCCGGGCCACCCTTGACCCACCTCGCTCCACCACGGGGAAGAAGCGAGCGAGCAGCCCGGAAGGGCAGTGGCCCTGACCGGTACCGGGCCCTGGGGTCGGCTGGATGCGTTCCGTCGGTCAGGGGCGCGGTCGCGTCTCGCAGGCACGCCGGGTGGGTTCGGCGGCTGCTGCCGATGGCGGTGCCACGATTGGCAGATTCGTTCCAGGGGGCTGAGTAGACGCGCAGGTCTGGCTGGGCGACGGAGCCTTTGGGTGGAACAGATCTGCCAACCGTTGCGTCGATCTTGGACCGCCTCCTGCCGCGGACGGGCAGCGACCGTCACCTCATGCCTCGGACAGGCCCTCGCACAGCCTGCGCAGCACCGTCCCGCAGCGGCGGGCGTACGCGTGCTGCAGGCCCCGGGTCGCCGGGCCGGCCGCCCTTGCGTACCACTTGGCCGGTTTGCTGAAGGCGGCCACCGTCAGCCAGACCGTGCCGTCTCCCGTGCGGTCGACCACGAAGGCCTCCTCGCCGCATTCGGGGTGGCCCTCCAGGGTGCCGTAGGCCCAGCCTGCCCGGCGGGGTTCCTCGGTCGTCCAGATGATGCGGCAGGGGGCCTTGATCAGGGCGGCCAGGGTGACCGTGACGTCCACGCCGGGGGCCGCTCGCTCGGCGGTGGCCTCTATCCCCACGCCCAGGGCGCGGTGCATCTCCCAGGTGAGGACCGCCTCGGCGGCGCGCTGGAAGAGCTTCTGGCCCTCGCCGAGGCGGGTGCGGACGTGCAGGGGGTGGAAGCCGGGCGGGCAGTACGTCAGGTCGTCGCGGGTCGCGCCGACCGGCTCGTAGGTGAAGGGCGCCGAGGACATGGGTCACAAGGGTAGGGCGGCGCCCGGAGGGTCCTCCCCCCG
This sequence comes from Streptomyces sp. NPDC030820, assembly GCF_055572075.1. NCBI lineage: Bacteria > Bacillati > Actinomycetota > Actinomycetes > Kitasatosporales > Streptomycetaceae > Streptomyces > Streptomyces sp. NPDC030820. Next base: position 409,145 of record NZ_JBVIEB010000009.1, on the reverse strand, counting down.
GGTGCCGCCCGTCCTCAGCCGTGCGCGCGTCAGCTGACGTTGACCGCCGACCAGGCTGCGGCCACCGCGTTGTACTCGGTGCTGCCGGAGCCGTACAGCGCCGCCGCCGCGCTCAGCGTGCCCGTGCGGGCCGCCTTGTAGTCCGTCGTCGACGTGAAGTACGTGGTCAGCGCCTTGTACCAGATCTGCAGCGCCTTGGCGCGGCCGATACCGGTGACCGTGGAGCCGTTGGACGTCGGGGAGTTGTACGTCACTCCGTTGATCGTCTTCGAACCGCTGCCCTCCGACAGGAGGTAGAAGAAGTGGTTCGCCACGCCCGACGAGTAGTGGACGTCCAGGTTGCCGACCGACGAGGACCAGTAGTCGGCGCTGCCGCCGTCCTTGCTGGGCTTGTCCATGTAGCGCAGCGGGGTGCCGTCGCCGTTGATGTCGATCTTCTCGCCGATGAGGTAGTCACCGGGGTCGGAGGCGTTGTTCGCGAAGAACTCCACGCCCGTGCCGAAGATATCCGAGGTGGCCTCGTTCAGGCCGCCCGACTCGCCGGAGTAGTCCAGGCCCGCCGTGTTCGCGGTGACGCCGTGGCTCATCTCGTGGCCGGCCACGTCGAGCGAGGTCAGCGGGTGGGTGTTGCTGGAGCCGTCGCCGTAGGTCATGCAGAAGCAGCTGTCGTCCCAGAAGGCGTTGACGTAGTTCCTGCCGTAGTGGACGCGGGAGTAGGCGCCGACGCCGTCGTCCTTGATGCCGCTGCGGCCGAAGGTGCTCTTGTAGAAGTCCCAGGTCTCCTGCGCGCCGTAGGCGGCGTCCGCGGCGGCCGTCTGGTCGCTGGAGGAGCTGGAGGCGGTGCCGGTGCCGAAGACGTTCGTCGAGTTGGCGACCAGGGTGCCCTTGCCCGAGGTCTTGCGGGCCAGGTTGTAGGTCTTGTGACCGCCGCGGGAGGCGTCGGTCAGGTTGTACGACGAGCCCGACTGGGTGGTGGTGAGGCTGACCGTGCCCGAGTACAGCGTCTTGCCGGTGCCGGTCGCGTTCTCGACGCCCTGGTACTCGAAGAGCTTCTTGCCGGTGGCGGCGTCGGTGATGACGTGCAGCTGGTTCGGGGTGCCGTCGTCCTGCAGGCCGCCGACGACGGTCTCGTAGGCGAGGACGGGCTTGCCGGAGCCGGCCCAGATCACCTTGCGCGCGCCGTCCGCGGAGGACTTGGCGGAGCCGAGGGTCCTGGCGGCGGACACCGCCTGCTGCGCGGCCTTGGCGGCGGTGATCTGCGGCTTGAGCGAGGCCACCTTGATGGCCGCCTTGGTCGCCTTGGTGACGCCCTCGGTCCTGCCGGATCTGGCGGTGTGGACGACGAGGTCGCCGCCGAGCACCGGGAGGCCGGCGTAGGTGCGCTCGTAACGGGTGTGGACGGTGCCGTCGGCGTCCTTGACGACGTCCTTGACGATCAGCTTCTCCTTGGCGCCGAGGCCTATCTGCTGCGCGGTCTCGGCCGCGCCGGCCTGCGCCTTCTGTATCAGAGAGGTGCGGGCGGCGGCGGACAGCGCGGTCGGCGCGGCGCCGGGGGCCGGGCTGCTCTTGCCGGCGGCCGTCGCGGTGGTGGTCAGACCGGTGGAGAGCAGGGCTCCGGCGGCGACGGCGGTGGCGACGGCCAGAGTGGCGCGCTTGTGACGCGTGTAGCGGGGGGTCACGCAAGCTCCTTCTCGTGGGGAGTCCGGTCAGCGTGGGGTTACTGGCCGGAGAGGTGGGGTGAAGCTCTGCGGCGGGTGAAGGAAGGGTGACATCAGGGACGCGTACATGTCAGGTCCCCGAAGTGATGTTGGCCGGAAGTCAACTGTCCGGGAAACATTTCAGGTGTGTTAACCGGCGCCGTCCGAGGGTGCCGCATCCTCGAACGGCGCCCAGTTCCCGGGCATTTGGCGGTCGATTTACGGGAACGTCAGCTTCCAGCCGTTGAGCGTTCCGGTGTCGTAGGTGGCCTGATCCTGCACCCTCAGTTTCCAGGTGCCGTTGGCCGGTTCGGCGGAGGCGTTGACCGTGTAGGTCTGCTTCACGTTGTCCGCCGAGTCCGAGGAACTGAAGTTCTTCAGACGGTAGGCGGTGCCCGACGGACCGACGAGGTCGATCACCAGGTCACCCCGCCAGGTGTGCGTGATGTCGACGTACACCTGGAGGTTGCCCGGCGCGTTCCCCGTCCTGCCGGAGACCGTGATGTCCGAGGTGACGGCGGGCCCGTTGTCCGGGATGGCGACGGAGGTGTTGCTCTCGTACGTCGTACCGCCGCCACCGCCTCCGCCGCCCCCGTCGGAGCGGGAACCGACCGCCACGGCCGCCCAGGCGTCCTGCACCGCCTTGTACTCGGTGCTGGAGGTGCCGTACAGCTCACCGGCCGCCGCGAGGGTGCCGGTGCGGGCGCCGGCGTAGTCGGTGGTGGAGGTGAACTTGGTGGTCAGCGCCCGGTACCAGATCTGCAGCGCCTTGTCCCGGCCGATGCCGGTGACCGGAAGCCCGTCCGCGGTCGGCGAGTCGTAGCTGACGCCGTTGATCACCTTGGCGCCGCTGCCCTCCGACAGGAGGTAGAAGAAGTGGTTCGCGACGCCGGACGAGTAGTGGACGTCGAGGTCGCCGACGCCGTCGTACCAACTGTCCGCCGAGCCGCCGTCCTTGCTGGGCTTGTCCATGTAGCGCAGCGGGGTGCCGTCGCCGTTGATGTCGATCTTCTCGCCGATGAGGTAGTCACCGGGGTCGGACGAGTTGTTGGCGTAGAACTCCACGCCGGTGCCCATGATGTCGCTGGTCGCCTCGTTCAGGCCGCCGGACTCACCGCTGTACTCCAGGCCGGCGGTGTTGGAGGTGACGCCGTGGCTCATCTCGTGTCCCGCGACGTCGAGCGAGGTCAGCGGGTCGGCGTTGTTCGAGCCGTCGCCGTAGGTCATGCAGAAGCAGCCGTCGTCCCAGAAGGCGTTCACGTACGAATTGCCGTAGTGGACGCGGGAGTAGGCGCCGACGCCGTCGTTCTTGATGCCGCTGCGGCCGAAGGTGCTCTCGTAGAAGTCCCAGGTCTCCTGCGCGCCGTAGTGGGCGTCGGCGCCCGCGGTGGCGGCGTTGGAGTTGGTGCCGTTGCCCCAGGTGTCGTTGCTCTGCGAGAACAGGGTGCCGGTGCCCGAGGTGCCGTGGTTCAGGTTGTAGGTCTTGTGGCCGCCGCGCGCGCCGTCGTTCAGCGTGTACGTCGAGCCCGACTGGGTCGTCGTCAGCTGCACCTGCCCGCTGTACCGGGTGTTGCCGACGCCGGTCTCGATGCCCTGGTACTCGTAGAGCTTCCTGCCGGTGGCGGCGTCGGTGATGACGTGCAGCCGGTTCGGGGTGCCGTCGTCCTGCAGGCCGCCGACGACCGTCTCGTAGGCCAGGACGGGCTTGCCGGTCGCCGCCCAGATCACCTTGCGGACGCTGTCCGCGGCGGACTTCGTCCCGCCCCGGGCCTTGGCCCGCTGCACGGCCTGCTTCTCCGCCGCGGCCTTCGACACGGCCGGGGTGAGACCGGCGACCTTCAGGGTGGCGCCGGTGGCCTTGATGACGTCCATGGTCTTGCCGGTCTTGTTGCTGTCCACCACCAGGTCGCCGCCGAGCACCGGAAGGCCCGCGTAGGTGCGTTCGTAGCGGGTGTGCAGGGTGCCGTCGGCGTCCTTGACGACGTCCTTGACGACCAGCTTCTCCTTGGCGCCGAGGCCGAGGGAGCGGGCGGTGGCGGCCGTCGTGGCGTCGGCCTGGCGTATCAGCTCCACGCGCTGCGAGGGCGTGAGCTTCACCGCGACATGGGCCGGATTCACCTTGCCGGGCCGCGGTTCGGCCGGTGCGGCACTGGCCGCGCCGGACTGGACGGCGGCGGCGATCAGGGCGGCGACGCCCGCGAGGGCGACGGTGGCGGTACGACGCGGGGTGTGGGGGGTGCGTCTGCGAGAGGAACTGCTTCTCAACACTGACTCCTTCTGCGTGGCCGCTGGTCGCACGGCCAGGGGAGACCGGACGGTGGGTTGGGGTCGTCCGGGCAGAACTGGGCGGTACGCGGAACCAGGTGCAGGCCGGCTCGCACGAGCAGGTGTGACTGTGGGGTTGCTGTGAGTCGGCTTGGGAAGAGTGACAGGGGATCAGCGCATCTGTCAGGACCGCGTCACAAACTTGGCCGGAAATGGTCCGTTGACCGGATGTTCATGTTCGATATGCGGAATCGTCACCAGGGCGCCCTGGCCCCAGCTGCCCCCTCCGGGGCCGCCAGCCAGTAGGCGCTGGGGCGCAGCGACTCGGCCGGGTAGAGCACGACTGCGTCCGCCGCGCGCGAAGGCGGCAAGGAACTCGGCTTCCGTCAGCTGCGGTCGGACCGAGTCCCGGACGTAGATGTCCAGTACCGACGACACGTCCCCGGCGACCGTCTCCATGCCGCAGAGCACGAGCTCGTCCCGGTCGCGCCGTTCCTGGTCGGTGTGCTCGTCGGCGACACCCACGTCCGCCGCCCGCACGCCCAGGCACCGGGCGAGCGACTCCGCGAGGGCGTCCGCGGACAGCAGGCGTGAGACGAGGACGTCGTAGATCACGAAGGCCCGTTCGCCAGGGGAGAGCTGGAGTCACCGTCGGTGTCGCCGTGCCAGGTGTGCCACAGCGCCGCGTAGGCGCCGTCGGCCGTCACCAGGTCCTCGTGCGTGCCCAGTTCCGTGAGGCGCCCGTTCTCCATGACCGCCACCCGGTCGGCGTCGTGGGCCGTGTGGAGGCGGTGGGCGATGGCGATGACCGTGCGGCCCTCCAGGACGGCGGCGAGGGCGCGTTCGGCGTGCCGGGCCGTCGTGGGGTCCAGCAGGGCGGTCGCCTCGTCGAGGATCAGGGTGTGCGGGTCGGCCAGCACCACCCGGGCCAGGGCGAGTTGCTGGGCCTGGGAGCCGTCGGTGGCGCAGCCGCCCGCGCCCAGCCGGGTGTCGAGACCCGCCGGCAGGTCCCGGACCCAGTCGTCGGCGCCGACCGCCGCGAGCGCCGCCCACAGGTCGGCGTCCGCGGCCACCGGCTCGGCGATCAGCAGGTTGTCGCGGACCGTGCCGAGGAAGACGTGGTGCTCCTGCGTGACCAGCACCACCTGGCGGCGCAGCAGCTCCGGTCCCAGGTCGGCGACCGGCACGCCGCCCACCGTCACGGTGCCGGTGCCGGGCCGGTCGATGCCCGCGAGGAGCCGGCTGAGCGTCGTCTTCCCGGCACCGGAGGGGCCCACCACCGCGAGCCGTTCCCCGGGCCGTACCGTCAGATCCACCCCGCGCAGCACCTCGCCGCCGCGCTCATAGGCGTACCGGACGCCGCGTACGTCGATCCGGTCGTCGACCGGGACGGGGGAGCAGGCCCCGGTCTCCCCCTGCGGGCCCTGTGCCGGCCCCGCGGTGTCCCCACGCGGCGCCTGCGCCGACCCCGCGGTCTGCACCGGAGGCGTCTGTGCCAGCCCCTCCACGCGAGCGAACGAGGCGCTGCTGCTCTGCAGTTGCTCCACACGCATCAGGATCTGGTCCAGCGGCTCGGTGAACTGCCGCAGGTACAGCGCCGCGGCCACCACCGCGCCGACCCCGACCGCGCCCCGCTGGTGCAGCCAGCCGCCGAGCAGCAGCACGCCCACCACGGGCACCGTGTACGTCACCTCGACCGCCGGGAAGAACACGGTCCGCAGGAACAGTGTGTAGAAACGGGTACGGCGGGACTCCTCCAGCGCGTCCCGGCTCGCCGCCACCCGCCGATCGCCCAGCCCGAACGCCTCGACCGTCCGCGCCCCGCTCGCCGTAGCGGCGACGATCTCCGCGACCTGGGACGTGGCCGCGCCCTCGGCGAGATAGCCGTCCCGGGCGCGCCGCAGATACCAGCGCAGTGCCAGCCAGATCGGGGTCAGCCCGAGCAGTCCGAACGCCCCGAGCAGCGGGTCGAGCGCGAACACCGCGACCAGCACGAACAGCGCCTGCACGGTGTTGACCAGCAGCTCCGGGCCGACGTCCCGCAGCGTGGTGCCGACGGTCGCCACGTCCGCCGTGCCGCGCGCCGTCAGATCACCGGTGCCGGCCCGCTCCACCACGGACGCGGGCAGCGCCAGCACCCGCTCGACGTACTCCTCGCGCACCCGGGCCAGCGTCCGCTCCCCGAACCGGTACCCCACGAACCGCGCCCACCGGGCCAGCAGCAACTGGGCCAGCGCGCACACCACGATCCACGGCGCGAGCCGGTCCACCGCGCCGACGCCCTGCCCGGCCCGCACGTCGTCCACGATCCTGCCGACCAGCCAGGGCCCGACCAGCCCCGCCCCCGCCGCGAGCGCGTTCAGCAGCAGCGCGGCGACGAACGCCCGTCCGTCGGCACGCACCAGCCGCAGCACGGCCCGCCGCACCCGAGCCCGGTCGGCGACCGGCAACAGACCTTCAGCCGCCGTCACCGTACGACCCCTTCCGTGTCCCGGGGCGCGAGATCCCGGAGCGCGAGTGCCCGGCAGTCCGGCCTCGGGCCGGTCGCCCTCGATGCAGCTCCTTGGCCGCCGGCATCGCAGGGCCCCTTCCGCATGCCGGCAGCCTGCGCCCCCAGCCCGTGGCCGCTGCCACGGTCCCTGGCCGCCGTCACCGTACGACCCCCTCCGTGTCCCGGGCCACGAGCGCCCGGTAGCCCGGCTCCGCCGTGAGCAGGCGGCGGTGCGGGCCGCTCGCCGTGACCTTTCCGTCGACCAGGAACACGACCGTGTCCGCGTGGTCCAGGATCAGCGGCGAGGTGGACGTCACCAGCGTCGTACGGCCCTCCCGCGCCTCGCGCAGCCGGCGCGCGACCGTCGCCTCGGTGTGCGCGTCCAGCGCCGAGGTCGGTTCGACCGCGAGCAGCACCTCGGGGTCGGCGAGCAACGCCCGTACCAGCCGCACCCGTTGGCGCTGGCCGCCCGACAGGCTGCGGCCCTGGCCGGACACCGGCGAGTCCGGGCCCTTCGGCAGCCCGCGTACGACGTCCTCGGCGGCCGCCGCGTACAGTGCCCGGCCGAGTTGCGCCTCGTCGGCGGTGTGCCCGGCGGCCACGACCTCCCGCAGCGGTCCGGCGAACAGGTCGGCCTCGTTGTCCGCGACCAGGATCCGCCCGCGCACGTCCGCCAGCGGGACGGCGTCCAGCCGTACCCCGCCCCAGGTGGCGTCGGTCGGCCCGAAGCGGCCGAGCCGGTCCACCACGGCGGCCGCCTCGGCGGGCCGGGCGGTGGCCAGTGCGGTCAGCCGGCCGGGCACCACCCGCACTCCCGACGCCGGATCGTGCAGCTCCGCCGGTGCCCCGGGCGCCGGCAGCGTGCCCTCGTCCGGCTCCGGCTCCAGTCGCAGCAGCCCAACGACCCGGCGCGCGGCCACCACGCCCCGGTTCAGGTCGTAGGCCATCTCCACGAAGAAGGCGACAGGGCCGATCAGTACCGCGACATAGCCGTACACGGACACCAACTCGCCGACCGAGATGGCCCCTTGGGCCGCGAGGCGCGCCGCGAGCCAGGTCACCACGGCGAGGAACAGGGTGGGCAGGCCCACGCCGAGCGCCTGCACCCAGCTGGCCACCGCGCCCACCCGGTAGCCCTGCGCACGCAGCCGCTGCGAGTCCTGCCGGAAGGCGTCCGCGAACAGCCCCTTGCCGCCGAGACCGTTGAGGACGCGCAGCCCGCCCGCGAGATCGCCGATGCGCGCGGTCAGCACGCCCTGCCGTTCCCGGTACGAGGTCTCCGCACCCTGCAGCCGCAGCGTCAGCGGCCCGGTGACCAGCGCGATCACCGGCAGCCCCAGCAGGACGACGGCGGCCAGCGGCGCCGATACCGCCAGCAGCAGGCCCGCCACCACGACGTAGACCACGGCCGAGCCGACGCCCGGGCCGACCACGGTCAGCGCCTGTGCGATGGTCTTCACATCGCCGACGCCGATCGTCACCACCTCACCGGTCCCGGCCCGGCGCGGCAGCGTGGCCCCGAGCCGCACCACATGCCCCACGACCACCTTCACCGTGCGGAAGTTGGCATCCATCCGCACCCGGGTCATGGTGCGGTGCCGCATGATGCTCAGCCAGGCGTTCACCGACCCGACCCCGAACATCACCCCGGCCCATGCGGCCAGCACCCCCAGCCGCCCCGGCACCAGCCCCTCGTCCACGGCCCGCGCCAGCAGATACGGCTGCGCGGCCAGCAGCACCATCCACACACTGCCCAGCAGCGCCCCGGCCACCGACCGCCCCGGCTGACGCAGCACCAGCCACCACAGATACCGCCAGCCGCCGCGCGTGTCCGGGCTGCCCGGGTCCTCGTACGCGTCGATCATCCATCCCCCGATCGGCTCGGCCCCCGCCTTGGAAAACGTCGAACTCGGGACACATCGAACGTATCGGGGGCGGGGACGGTTGCTCCAGCCAATAAAGGCAGGGGCGTTCCACCCGAGGATCCCCGATCGGTTGACGCCGGCCTACGACCTCGGTGTGCGGAGGCTCGAACAGGCAGGTCGTAGGACCAACGGCCGACCCGGGTCCGGCCGAAACTCAGTGGGCGATGTCAGTGCCGATCCGTACGCTCGCGAGTGATGCCCACGACACGTGCAACCACCGAGGACCGTTCCGCCGTTCGTACCCTGCTGCGGCTGTGGCCGTACGTCCGCCCCGTGCGGGCGCGGCTGTTCACGGCCGCGTTCGTCGCGATCGTGGCCTCCTGCACCGGGCTGGTGATCCCGCTCGTCCTGAAGTGGATCGTGGACGGGCCGGTCGCCGACCGGGACCCGGCAGGCGTCTGGCTCGGCGCGCTGTATCTGCTCCTCCTCGGGATCGCCGAAGCGGTCCTGTTCGGCATACGGCGCTGGCTGGTGGCCCGTCCGCTGTCGCACGTCGAGGCGGAGATGCGGGCGAGTCTCTACGGCCGTCTGCAGCGGCTGCCCGTCGCCTTCCACGACCGCTGGGCCTCCGGCCAGCTGCTGTCGCGGGGCACGACCGATCTGATGCTGCTGCGTATGTTCCTCGCCTTCCCGCTGACGTTCCTGCTGGTCAACGGGGTCACGATTCTGGTCGGCGTGGTGATCATGCTGATGCAGGACTGGGTGCTGGGCCTGGTCATCCTCGGTCCGGCGATCCCCGTGATGTGGACCTGCGCGGTCTTCGAGCGGCGGTACGCCCTGGTGGCGCGGCGCGCCCAGGACCAGGTGGGTGACCTGACGACGGTGGTCGAGGAGAGCGTGCTCGGCATCCGCATCATCAAGGGCTTCGGCCGGCACCGCAGCCAGGCGCGCGCCTTTCGCGAGCTGGCGGTCACCCTGCGCGGCACGGAGCTGCGCAAGGCGCGGCTGCTCGCCATGATCTGGGGTGTCATCGTGACGCTTCCGGAACTGGCGATCGGGGCGGCGCTGGTGCTGGGTGCCGTCCGGGTGGCCGACGGTGGGCTGTCGGCCGGGACGCTGGTGGCCTTTCTGAGCACCGCACTTGCGCTGCGGTGGCCCGTCGACTCCATCGGGTTCCTGCTGGCGATGAGCCAGGAGGCGGCGACGGCGACGGAACGGTACTTCGAGGTGATGGACGAGGTGAGGGAGGACGACACGGTGGCCCCCCGCGAGCGCGGGCAGGCACGGCCGACCGACGCCGGACTCCGCTTCGAGAACGTCCTGTTCCGCTACCCCGACGCACCCCCCGACTCCCCGCCCCTCCTCACCCACATCGACCTCCACGTCCGCCCCGGCGAATCCATGGCCCTCGTCGGCGCGACCGGCAGCGGCAAGACCACCCTCACCGCCCTGGTCCCCCGTCTGCACGAGGTCACCTCGGGCCGGATCACCCTCGACGGCGTCGACATCACGGCGATGCCCCGCGAGGAACTGCGCGCCAAGGTCGCCGTCGCCTTCGAGGAACCCACCCTGTTCTCCACGAGCGTCGGCGAGAACGTACTGATGGGAGCCCCCGACGGTGCCGGAAAACCGGACCTCGACCGCGCGCTCGCCGTCGCGCAGGCCGACTTCGCGCACGCCCTCCCCCAGGGCACCGACACCCGCGTCGGCGAGCAGGGCCTCAGTCTCTCCGGCGGCCAGCGGCAGCGTCTCGCGCTGGCCCGCGCGGTGGTCGGCAGACCGGAGTTCCTGGTGCTGGACGACCCGCTGTCCGCCCTGGACGTGCACACGGAGGCCGCCGTCGAGGCCGCGCTGCGGCAGGTCCTCGCCGACACCACCGCGCTGATCGTGGCCCACCGCCCGTCGACCGTGCTGCTCGCCGACCGGGTCGCCCTGCTCTCGGGCGGCCGGATCGCCGCCGTCGGCACCCATCAGGAACTGCTGCGCAGCAACGCCGAGTACGCGCATCTGATGTCCGGAGACTTCGAGGACACGGAGGACTCCCGTTGACCACCACGACCGCCTCCACTCCCACCGCCGAGGACGACGAACTCCCCGGCCCGCACGGTCAGGGCACCGGCGGCGACTCGGGTGACGTCTTCGACCGGGACGTACTGCCCGCGCCGCCCGGCGCCACGGCCGCCCTGCTGCGCTCCCTGCTCGCGCCCCTGAAGGCCCGGGCCGCGCTGACCACGCTCCTGCTGCTGCTTCAGCAGGCGGCGGTGCAGGTGGGCCCGCTGCTGGTGGCGTACGCCATCGACAGCGCCGTACCGGCGTTCCGGGACCACCGGCACGGCCCGCTGATCGCGGTCGGCGTCGGCTATCTGCTGTGCGCCCTCGCCTCCGGCGTGCTGCAGTTCGCGTTCATCGAGACCTCCGCCCGGGTCAGCCAGGACGTGCTGCTGGATCTGCGGGGCCGGATCTTCCGGCACGCGCAGGCGCTGAGCGTCGACTTCCACGAGCGGTACACGTCCGGCCGGCTGATCTCCCGCTCCACCACCGATGTGGAGTCGCTGCGCGAACTCCTCAACGACGGGCTCCAGGAGCTGGTGACCGTAGTGCTGTCCTTCGTCTACATCTCGGCGATGCTGCTGTGGCTGGACCTCTCCCTGGGCGCGGTCGCGGTGGCCTCCTTCGTGCCGCTGTACCTGCTCGTGCGGATGTACCAGCGGCGGGCGGGGCGGGTGTACCGGGCGCGGTCGACGGCGATCGCGGCGGTGATCGTGAAGTTCGTGGAGACGATGAACGGCATCCGCCCGGTGCGGGCCTTCCGGCGGGAGGCGGCGAACGACGCCGAGTTCGCCGTGCTCAACCGGCGGCACGAGCGGACGAACGGGGACGCGCTGCTGGAGATGGCCCGCTATGTGGTCGGCTCCCGCCTGGTGGCCAACACGGCGGTCGCGGGGATCGTGCTGTGGGGCGCCTACCGGGTGGCGTCCGGCTCGCTGGAGCTGGGTGTGCTGGCGGCGGCGGTGCTGTATCTGCGCCGGCTGTACGACCCGATCGACCGCCTGGGGATGTTCCTGAACTCCTACCAGTCGGCCGCCGCCTCCCTGGAGAAGGTCGCCGGGCTGCTGGCCCAGACCCCGTCCGTGCCGGAGCCGGCGGCGCCCCGGGAACTCCCGCCGCTCGCGGGGGACTTGCCGGGGCGCGAGGTCGTCTTCGAGGGGGTCCGGTTCGGCTACCGTACCGGCGGCGAGGTGCTGCCCCGCTTCGATCTGACCCTGCCGGCCGGGCAGACGGTCGCCGTGGTCGGCTCCACGGGCGCCGGAAAGTCCACGCTCGCCAAGCTCCTCGCCCGTTTCTACGACCCCTCCGACGGCCGTGTGCTGCTGGACGGGGTGGATCTGCGCGAGCTGCCGGTGCCGGAACTGCGGCGCGGGGTGGTCATGGTGACCCAGGAGGCGTTCCTGTTCTCCGGCACGGTCGCCGACAACATCGCCATCGGCCGGCCCGACGCCACCCGGGAGGAGATCGAGCGGGCGGCGAAGGCGATCGGCGCGCACGAGTTCATCAGCGCCCTGCCCGACGGCTACGACACCGACGTCCGCAAGCGCGGCGGGCGCATCTCGGCCGGCCAGCGCCAACTGGTCGCCTTCGCCCGGGCGTTGCTCGCCGATCCGGCGGTGCTGATCCTGGACGAGGCGACCAGCTCCCTGGACATCCCGGGGGAGCGGGCCGTGCAGCGGGCGATGTCGACGGTGCTGCGGGGCCGTACGGCGGTGGTGATCGCGCACCGGCTGTCGACCGTGGAGATCGCGGACCGGGTGCTGGTGATGGAGCACGGGCGGATCGTCGAGGACGGCCGCCCGGACGAGCTGATCGGCGGCACGGGCCGGTTCGCGGATCTGCACAGGGCGTGGCGGGACAGTCTGGCCTAGGTGCGTGGTTCAGCGGGTGTTCACCCGGGCTATGGTGGGTGGTTGACGGGCGATCACTCAGGCTGTGGTGGGTAGTTGACGACCCATCACGTCGATGTCGGCGCACGCCCAGGCCTCTTCGCCGGGCGTGCCGTCAAGCCTGCGTCAAGGTCTTGCCTCGCGCCGCTCTCGCGCGGATAAACGTTCAACCAAAGGGACTCTCGTTCGGGCAAAGGGGTCTACTCGCATAGATGATTCCGGTGCTGTCATGCTCACGACCGCCCGGACTTCTGCCGGGCACCGCACCGGGAGACCCCACATGTCCCGAATACCGCGCCCCCTGGTGACCACCCTCTCCTCCCTCGCCCTCGCCGCAGCGGGCCTCACCGTCTCCACCGGCTCCGCCCACGCCGCCAGTTGCAGCCAGGACTACCTCCCCCTGCCCGACCCGGTCTGTACGCCCGGGGACCTCAACCCCGACGTCACCCAGGACACCATCGACTCGACCATCTGCGTCTCCGGCTGGACCGCGACCGTACGGCCCCCCAGCTCCTACACCACCGCGCTGAAGAAGAAGCAGATCGCCGAGTACGGCTACTCCGACACCAGCCTCTCCGACTACGAGGAGGACCACTTCGTCCCGCTCGAACTCGGCGGCGCCCCGAGGAGCGAGGAGAACCTCTGGCCCGAGCCGCACTACGGCGACGAGACCTCCTCGAACAAGGACACCGTCGAGAACAAGCTGAAGAGGGCCGTGTGCGCCGGTGACGTCAGCCTCTCCGACGCCCAGAACGCCATCATGACCGACTGGACGACGGCCCTGTCCAGCCTCGGCCTGAGCTGAGCGTTCAACTCCGCGCGGGGGCCGGTGTCCTCTCCCCGGAGGAACCGGCTCCCCTCGCGTCCGAGGGCACGCCGGGAGAGCGGCCCGGAGCCTGCTCCGTCCTCACGCAAACTCTCACCCAGCCCAGGCCACCCTCAGCAGCAGCACCGCCCGCCCCGGCACCATGATCTCCGTGCCCGCCGGGTGGACCGTGCCCGGCGGCTCGGCCTGGTCCTCCCGGGAGGTGTCCACGATCACCTCGTACCGGTCCGCCCAGGGCTGACCCGGCAGCACGAAGACCGTCGGCTCCTCACCCGCGTGCAGGATCGCGAGGAAGCTGTCGTCCGCCACCGGTGCGCCCCGCTCGTCGCGGCCCGGGATGTCCCGGCCGGAGAGGTACATGCCGAGCGTGGCCGCGGGGGCGTACCAGTCGCCCTCGGTCATCTCCGTGCCCCGCGCGGTGAACCAGGCCAGGTCCCGCAGCCCGTCCGCCGAGTGGGCGCGGCCGGAGAAGAAGGCGCGGCGGCGCAGCACCGGATGCCGGTGGCGCAGGGCGATCAGCCGGCAGGCCAGGTCGAACAGGGGCCGCCAGGCCGGGTCGTCCAGCAGGGACCAGTCCAGCCAGCTGATCTCGTTGTCCTGGCAGTACGCGTTGTTGTTGCCGCGCTGGGTACGGCCGAGCTCGTCGCCGGCCACCAGCATGGGCACGCCGGTGGACAGCAGGAGGGTCGTCAGCAGGTTCCTGAGCTGACGGCGGCGCAGGGCCCGTACCCGCTCGTCCGCCGTCTCGCCCTCGACCCCGCAGTTCCAGGAGCGGTTGTCGTCACTGCCGTCGCGGTTGCCCTCGCCGTTGGCCTCGTTGTGCTTGCGCTCGTACGACACCAGGTCGCGCAGGGTGAACCCGTCGTGCGCGGTGACGAAGTTGACCGAGGCGTACGGCCGCCGACCGCCCCAGGCATACAGGTCGCTGGAGCCGGACAGGCGGTAGCCCATCTCGCGGACGTCCGGCAGGGCGTGCCGCCAGAAGTCGCGGACGGCGCCCCGGTAACGGTCGTTCCACTCCGTCCACAGCGGCGGGAAGGCGCCGACCTGGTAGCCGCCCGAGCCGATGTCCCACGGTTCGGCGATCAGCTTGACGCGCCTGAGCACCGGGTCCTGGGCGATGACCGCCAGGAACGGAGACAGCATGTCGACGTCGTGCATCGAGCGGGCCAGTGCCGCCGCGAGGTCGAAGCGGAAGCCGTCCACGCCCATCTCCGTCACCCAGTAGCGCAGCGAGTCGGTGATCAGGCGCAGCACCTGGGGCTGGACGACGTGCAGGGTGTTGCCGCAGCCGGTGTAGTCGGCGTACCGGCGGGCGTCGTCCTGGAGCCGGTAGTAGCCGCGGTTGTCGATGCCCTTCAGCGAGAGGGTGGGCCCCAACTCGCCCGCCTCGGCCGTGTGGTTGTAGACCACGTCGAGGATGACCTCGATGCCGGCCGCGTGCAGCGCCCGCACCATCCGCTTGAACTCGCCGACCTGCTGGCCCGTCGTACCGGAGGCCGCGTAGGCGGCGTGCGGGGCGAAGTAGCCGATGGAGTTGTAGCCCCAGTAGTTCCTCAGACCCCGGCGCAGCAGGTGGTCCTCGTGCGCGAACTGATGGACGGGGAGCAGCTCGACGGCCGTGACGCCCAGCCGCACCAGGTGCTCGATCGCCGCCGGGTGCGCGAGGCCGGCGTAGGTGCCGCGCAGCTCCTGGGGGATGCCGGGGTGCAGTTTGGTGAAGCCGCGTACGTGCAGCTCGTAGATGACGGAGTCGGCCCACGGGGTCTTCGGCCGGCGGTCGTCCTCCCAGTCGTCGTCATCGTCGACGACCACACCCTTCGGCACGTACGGCGCCGAGTCCCGGTCGTCGCGCACGGTGTCCGCCACACGCTGCTCCGGCCAGTCCCGGACGTGCCCGTACACCTCCGGCGGCAGGCCGAACTCCCCGTCGACGGCTCGCGCGTACGGGTCCAGCAGCAGCTTGGCCGGGTTCCAGCGGGCGCCGGTCCACGGGTCCCAGCGGCCGTCCACCCGGTAGCCGTACCGCTGCCCCGGCATCACGCCCGGCACGAAGCCGTGCCAGATCTCGTGCGTCAGTTCGGTCAACTGGATCCGGGTCTCGCGGCCCCGCTCGTCGAACAGGCACACCCGGACCGCCTCGGCTCCGGCCGCCCACAGCGCGAAGTTGGTGCCCGCGACCCCGTCCGGGCCGACCCGGAACCGGGCCCCCAGCGGCGTCGGGGCGCCCGGCCACACCACCGGGGCCGGCACCGCGGCGCGCCGGGCGCCGTTCACCCCGGCCGGCTGCTGCCCGGTCCCGGCGGCCGGCTCCCCGGCCGGTGCCCGCTGCTCGGCTGCGCTCGTCACCTGTCGGCCCCTCTTTCAGTGGCTCCCCGGGGCGGCGCGGCCGGCCGCACCGAAGAGCCGAGGCTGCCCCGCAGCATCCTCGGCCGCCCGGTACGGCTGCGCCCCGACGGTCGGCGGCGCCCTCTGGATCGCGCTTGCACGTCCCTTTCAGCCGATCCGATCCAGGAGGGCGCCCCCTCCGGCGCAGGCGCGGCGGCTCCCCAGCGTGTCGTCCTTCCCTCTGTTCTGCCCAGTGCGTGCGTCGCACTCACGTTTCCCCGGAGCGGGCCCGTCGTTGAGACCCGCGTGAGGCACGAACAAGGACGCGCGCGGCGCTCAAGGGTCGCGCTGGCCGCCGTACTGACATCGGCGGCACTGCTGGCAGGGTGCTCCTTCGGGAGCTCCGGGACGCTCGGGCTGGACGGAGCGCCCGGCAAACCCCCGGCACCCGAGGACGTCATCCACGTCACCCCCGACGACGACAGCAGGGGCGTCCGCCCCGACCAGCCGCTGCGGGTCGAGGTACCCGACGGGCGGCTGCGGAAGGTGACCGTCGTCAGGTCGCAGGACGCACAGGACTCCCCGGTGCCCGGGCACATCGGCGCCGACGGACGGACCTGGGAGCCGGACGGGGACCGGCTGGCGCTCGCCGCCAAGTACACCGTCGACGTCGTGGCGCAGGACGCGGCCGGCCGCCGCTCGGCCCGGCACACCACCTTCACCACGCTCGTCCCCGACGAGCGGTTCATCGGCTACGTCACCCCGGAGAACCGTGCCGTCGTCGGCACCGGCATGATCGTCTCGATCGACTTCAGCCGGGAGATCACCGACCGGGCCGCCGTCGAACGCGCCGTCCGGGTCAGCGCGCGGCCCCCCGTCGAGATCCGCCCGCACTGGTTCGGCAACAGCCGGCTCGACTTCCGGCCCGAGCAGTACTGGAAGCCCGGCACCGAGGTCAGCGTCGACCTGAACCTGCGGGACGTCCAAGGAGCGCCCGGTGTCTACGGGTTGCAGGACAAGACCTTCGCCTTCACCGTCGGCCGCAGCCAGGTCTCGCTGGTCGACGCCGCCAGGCACACCATGCAGGTGCGCCGGGACGGCCGGCTGCTCGCCACCGTGCCGATCACCGCGGGCGCCCCGAAGAACCCGACGTACAACGGCAAGATGGTGGTGATGGACATGCTGGACGTCACCCGTATGAACAGCCGCACGGTCGGCTTCGGCGGCGAGTACGACATCCCCGACGTCCCGCACGCCATGAAGCTCACCGACTCCGGCACCTTCGTGCACGGCAACTACTGGTCACCGGGCGCCCCGGGGCGGGTCAACGTCAGCCACGGCTGCGTGGGCCTCAGGGACGTCAAGGGCGGGAGTTCGGACACCCCGGCCGGCTGGTTCTTCGACCGCAGTCTCGTCGGTGACGTCATCGAGGTCGTGGGCAGCCAGGAGAAGACCGTCGCCCCCGACAACGGGCTCGGCGGGTGGAACATGACCTGGCAGGAGTGGAAAGCGGGCAGCGCGGTGAAGTAACCAGGTGAGGGGGCCCGGTTTCGGGCGGCGGTGCGGGCGGAAGTTGCGACGGAACGGTGACAGTCGCCTGACACCCCGCTCAAAACCAGGCGGTTAATATGCGCGCACCAATGTGGTGGGGAGCGGGCCTGGGCCAGGCCCGGCGAGGGGAGACCAACTTGAACATGCGGCCTATATCGGGGGCGTCGGTGGGGCGAGGCCGTAAGGGGCTGGTGCTCATATCCGGCGCCCTGGTGCTCTCCCTCGCGGCGTGCGGCGGGGGCGGCGGCAAGGGCTCGGCCGGCAAGGCCAAGGACTCCAGCACCCAGCAGGGCAAGCAGCAGTCCACCGCCGCCGTCACCATATCGCCGAAGTCCGGTGCCACCGGCGTCGACACCAACGGCGCGCTCAAGGTGAGCGTCGCCAAGGGCAAGCTGACCGAGGTCACCGTCAAGGACGCCAAGGGCGCCACGGTCGCCGGCAGCATCACCGGCGGGGGCGCGTCCTGGACGCCGTCGACCCATCTGGCCGCGTCCACCAAGTACACGGTGCACGCGGTCGCCAAGGACTCCGAGGGCCGCGAGGCCGCCGAGGACTCCACGTTCACCACGCTGACCCCGAAGAACACCTTCCTCGGCTACTTCACCCCCGAGGACGGCTCCACCGTCGGCGTCGGCATGCCGTTCTCCGTCAACTTCACCCGGGGCATCACGAACCCGCAGGCCGTCGAGAAGGCCATCAAGATCAGGACCGAGCCGGCCGTCGACGTCGAGGGCCACTGGTTCGGCAACGACCGCCTGGACTTCCGCCCCCAGCAGTACTGGAAGGAAGGCACCAAGGTCACCGTCGACTTCGATCTCGACGGGGTCGAGGGCCGCGACGGCGTCTACGGCAAGCAGCACAGGACGATCAAGTTCACCATCGGCCGCAACCAGGTCTCCGTCGTGGACGCCAAGAAGCACACGATGAAGGTCACCCAGGACGGCAAGGTCATCAGGACCATCCCGGTCACCACCGGCAAGCCCGGCTACGACACCTGGAACGGCCAGATGGTCATCAGCGAGAAGCTGACGGTCACCCGCATGAACGGCGACACGGTCGGCTACGGCGGCGAGTACGACATCAAGGACGTCCCGCACGCCATGCGCCTGACCACGTCCGGCACCTTCCTGCACGGCAACTACTGGGGCGGCGGCGCCTTCGGCAACTACAACGCCAGCCACGGCTGCGTCGGCCTGCGCGACGTGCGCGGCGGCTCCGACAGCTCCACCCCGGCGGCCTGGATGTTCAACCACTCGATCATCGGCGACGTGGTCATCGTGAAGAACGCCCACGACCGCACGGTGGACCCGTCGAACGGGCTCAACGGGTGGAACATGTCGTGGGCGGACTGGACGAAGTAGACCTCCACCGACGTACGGACCCGGTGCTGTGAGGTACGGCACCGGGTCCGTTGCCGTTAGTGCCCGTTAACCTGCCTCCATGACCGTCACTCTCGAAGTCGCCGAAGGCGTCGGAACCCTGCGTCTCGACCGGCCGCCGATGAACGCGCTGGACGTCGCCACCCAGGACCGGCTGAAGGAGCTCGCCGAGGAGGCCACGCGCCGCGACGACGTGCGCGCCGTGGTCATCTACGGCGGCGAGCGGGTGTTCGCGGCGGGCGCGGACATCAAGGAAATGCAGAACATGGACCACACCGCGATGGTCCTGCGCGCCCGCGCCCTGCAGGACTCCTTCACCGCCGTGGCCCGCATCCCCAAGCCCGTCGTCGCCGCCATCACCGGCTACGCCCTCGGCGGCGGCTGCGAACTGGCCCTGTGCGCCGACTACCGCATCGCCGCCGAGAACGCCAAGCTCGGCCAGCCCGAGATCCTGCTCGGCCTGATCCCGGGCGCCGGCGGCACCCAGCGGCTGCCCCGGCTGGTCGGACCGTCCAAGGCCAAGGACCTCATCTTCACGGGCCGTCAGGTGAGGGCCGACGAGGCCCTCGCGATCGGCCTGGTGGACCGGGTCGTCCCGGCCGCCGAGGTGTACGAGCAGGCGCACGCCTGGGCCGCGAGGCTCGCCCAGGGCCCGGCGATCGCCCTGCGCGCGGCGAAGGAGTCCGTCGACACCGGCCTGGAGACCGACATCGACACCGGCCTCGCCGTGGAACGGAACTGGTTCGCGGGCCTGTTCGCCACCGAGGACCGCGAGATCGGCATGCGCAGCTTCGTGGAGGAGGGCCCCGGCAAGGCCAAGTTCCGCTGAACGTCAGCGGTGTGAACTTCCCCCGTAACTCCCTTGAGTCCCCTTGCAATTGACGCATCGCGCATCCGGGGTCCCTCGATGGGGCGGTTTATGGGAGCCTTAAGGCAACCTTAAGCCTGCCTCGTCGAGGGAGCCTGACGATTGCCCGAAAGTGAGCCGCCTTCGCAGGTCAACCGGGTTGTACCGGCGAGTGACATGCCGTCGGCATATGCCGGTCGCTCGGCGGAGAACGGGGGCGCGCAAGGGGCGTATTCCTCCGGAACGGCCCCCAAGACGGCTCCGGGCCGCCATCATGGGGGCATGGCGGGGCTGGAGGGCATCGAACAGCCGCGGGGACACAGCCGTGCGGCCGCGGCACGCTGGTCGCCCGCGGTCGAGGACGAACAGGCGCTCAAGGCGCTCGAACTGTTCGGCAACCCGACGGAGGCGGAGGTGCCGCTGCCGTCCCGCCCGGAGTCCGCGGCGACCGCCCGCCGGCTCGCCCAGGTCGTGGTGCTGCGCACCTGGCGGCTCAGTCCCAAGCTGACCGAGGACGCCGTCTTACTCGTGTCCGAACTCGTCGGCAACGCCGTACGGCACACCGGCGCCCGGGTGTTCGGCCTGCGGATGCGCCGCCGCCCCGGCTGGATCCGGGTGGAGGTCCGCGACCCCTCGCGCGGCCTGCCCTGTCTGATGCCGGTCCAGGAGATGGACGTCAGCGGCCGGGGCCTCTTCCTCGTGGACAAGCTCTCCGACCGGTGGGGCGTGGACCTGCTGCCGAGGGGCAAGACGACCTGGTTCGAGATGCGGGTGGCCGACAGGTAGCGAGGGAATGTCATTCGCCCTACCGCGACCCGAAATCGTCCCCCTTTCGGGGCAATCGGCGGTTTTCTTACCTAACGCGCCTTAAATGGTGCGGGTGACCACCACCAACCGACGCGGGGTGCTGCGCGCGGGCGCCGGGCTCGTCGCCGGCGGCGCGCTCGCCGCCGGTTGCGGCGCAGGCCAGGCCGCCCCGCCCAACGCCCCACACTCCGCGGCCCCGTCCGGCACATCCTCCGGCCGGCGCGCGGCCGGCGCGCCCACGGCGCCCGCCCCCCGCGCCTACCCCCGTCAGCCCGCCCAGATCACCCACGGCCCGCGCACCCGCCCCCAGGTCGCCCTCACCTTCCACGGCCAGGGCGACCCCCGTCTCGCCCACTCCCTGCTCGATACCGCCGAGCAGCACGGCGCCCGGCTCACCGTGCTCGCCGTCGGCACCTGGCTGGACGAACACCCGGACATCGCCCGCCGGATCCTCGACGGCGGCCACGACCTCGGCAACCACACCCAACGGCACATCTCCATCAACGGCATGGCCGAGGCGGACGCCCGCAAGGAGATCACCGACTGCGCGGACCGGCTGAAGCGGCTCACCGGTTCCATCGGCACCTGGTTCCGCCCCTCCCGCTCGCCGACCGCCTCCCCGCTGGTCGCCCGGATCGCCCGCGCCGCCGGCTACCCGCATGTGCTGTCGTACGACGTCGACTCGCTCGACTACACCCGGCCTGGCGCCGCCGCCGTCACCCGCAAGGTTCTTGCCGAAGTGCGCAGCGGGTCGGTGGTGAGCATGCACTTCGGGTACCCGGACACGGTCGCCGCCCTGCCCGACCTCCTCCACGAACTCGGCCGCCGCAACCTGCGCGCGGTCACCACCACGGAGCTGCTGAGCTGATGCGAACCACGAAAGCCGCCCGGCTGCTGGCCGCCGGTGCCGCCCTCACCGCCCTGACGCTGCTGTCCGCGTGCAGCTCGGAGTCACAGCACCACACGGACGAGGCCTTGGTCAGCAAGGCGCCGGCCCAGCCGGGCAACGGCAAGCGGCAGGTGAACGTGCTGCCCGGGATGCCCCCGGTCCAGAACCCGAAGGACCTCTACGCCGCCGACCGTCCGAACCAGCTCTCCCCGGTCGTCAGGGACTTCCCGTCCCGGGTGTACGTCCCCAACACCAACTCCGACACCGTCACCGTCATCGATCCGAAGACCTACAAGGTCATCGAGACGATCCCGGTCGGCCACCAGCCCCAGCACGTCGTGCCGTCCTGGGACCTGAAGACCCTCTGGGTCAACAACGACCTCGGCAACAGCCTCACCCCCATCGACCCGAAGACCGGCCAGGCCGGAAAGCCGGTCGCCGTGCACGACCCGTACAACCTGTACTTCACGCCTGATGGCAAGTACGCCGTCGTCATGGCCTCCAAGGACCGCCAGCTGGTCTTCCGCGACGCGCACACCATGAAGGTCGTCAAGGCCGTGCCGGTCAGCTGCTACGGCGTCAACCACGCCGACTTCTCCCCGGACGGCCGGTACTTCATCGTCTCCTGCGAGTTCAGCGGCGAGGTCCTCAAGGTCGACACCGCGAAGATGAAGGTCGTCCGTCAGGAGCGGCTGCCGTACGACGGCGCGATGCCGCAGGACGTCAAGATCTCACCGGACGGCAAGCTGTTCTACATCGCCGACATGGTCGCCAACGGCCTGTGGATCCTCGACGGCGACAAGTTCACCAAGCCCCGCTTCCTCTACACCGGCAAGGGCGCCCACGGCCTCTACGTCAGCCGCGACTCCCGCGAGATGTACATCTCCAACCGGGGCGAGGGCACCATCTCCCTCTTCGACTTCACCAAGAAGCGGCTCACCAAGAAGTGGCATCTGCCCGGTGGCGGCAGCCCCGACATGGGCGGCGTCTCCGCCGACGGCAAGGTGCTGTGGCTGTCCGGCCGCTACGACGGCGAGGTGTACGCCATCGACACCCGGACCGGTAAGGAACTGGCCCGCATCAAGGTCGGCAGCGGCCCGCACGGCCTCGCCGTCTACCCGCAGCCGGGCCGCTACTCGCTCGGGCACACCGGCATTTTCCGCTGACCGTAGGCAGTTGGGCCGCGGCGTCGCCATCCCCGGCGGCGTCGCCCACGGGCCGTCGGGGAGCCGGTCCGCGGGCCCGCTCCTTGAGTCTCCACCCACTGGAAGGCGCAGACTCGCCGACATGACGGAAGACGGCACCGGACTTCTCACCATCGGCGAGCTGGCCCGGGCCACCGGGCTGACCGTGCGCACCATCCGCTACTGGTCCGACGAGGGCGTCCTCACCCCGGTGACCCGGTCCTCCGGCGGCTACCGGCTCTACGACAGCGCCGCCGTGGCCCGCCTGGAGCTGATCCGCACCCTGCGCGAGCTGGGTCTCGGCCTGGACGACGTACGCAAGGTGCTGGCCGGGGAGCGGACGGTCGCCGAGGTCGCGGCCACCCATGTCGCGGCCCTGGACGCGCAGATCAGGTCGCTGAAGGTGACCCGCGCGGTGCTGTCGACGGTCGCCCGGCGGGGCTCGACGGCTCAGGAGACGACTCTCATGAACAAACTGGCGCGGCTGTCGGCCGCGGAGCGGCAGCGGATCGTGGACGACTTCGTGGCGGAGATCTTCCACGGGCTCGACACCGCCGACCCCTGGATCCGGGAGCGGACCCGGACCCTCGGCGTGGCCCTGCCGGAGGACCCCACCCCGGCGCAGGTCGACGCCTGGGTGGAGCTGGCGGAGCTGCTGCAGAACCCTGACTTCCGGGTCGCTATGCGCCGGATGATCGAGTTCAACGCCGCCGACCGCACCCCGGACACCCCGGCCGGCGCCTCGGCGATGTTCTTCAAGCGGCTGGTCGAGCTGGTCGGCGCCGCACGGGAACGCGGAGTGACCCCGCGCTCACCCGAGGCGGACGCCGTCCTGACCGAACTGCTCGGTGCGGACGCCGACCGTGCGGCCGTGCTCCGCCGTATCGACCTCGGCAACGAGGTCGCCCGCTACCGGGAGTTGGCCGCCGCGATCAAGGGCGAGCAGGAGCCCCCGAAGTTCCAGGAGGAGTTCGCCTGGGTGGTCGCGGCACTGAAGGCCTGGCCGGGCCGTTAATCTGACCAGCGTCAGTACGCCAGCACGGCATGAGAAAAACGACCAAAAGGGGCGGATCGGTGGCGGACATCGAGGAAGCACGCAAGCAGTTCCAGCGGATCGACGCGGACGGTGACGGATTCATCACCGCCGCAGAGTTCAAGTCCGCCCTGGCCCAGGAGGGCGACTGGAACGTCACGGAGTCGGTCGCCGAGGCCATCATCAAGCAGCGCGACCTCAACGGCGACAAGGTCCTGTCGTTCGACGAGTTCTGGGCGTACCTGAACAAGTGACGTGCCGGGAGGGGCCCTCACCGCGGTGCGGGCCCCTTCGCCGCGACCGGGGCCTCCGAGCGCGTTCACCCGATCGCCGCAGCGACGGAATAGCACCCACGCCCAAGGGGTTGTCGCCCGGGACAGACGCATGCGCACGCATACAATCATCCCGGAGGGCCTGTCATGAAGATCGGCATCATCGGCGCGGGGAACATCGGCGGCAACCTCACCCGGAGGCTCACCGCCCTCGGCCACGAGGTGTCCGTGGCCAACTCCCGCGGCCCCGAGACGCTCAGGGAACTGGCCGAGGAGACCGGAGCGACCGCGGTCCGGGCCGAGGACGCGGCCAAGGGCGCCGAGGTGGTGGTCGTCACCGTCCCCCTCAAGGCGGTCCCGAACCTCCCCTCCGGCCTGCTGGACGGCGCCGCCGAGGACGTGGCCGTGATCGACACCGGTAACTACTACCCGCGCGAGCGCGACGGCCGGATCGCCGGCATCGAGGACGAGGGCCGCACCGAGAGCCGCTGGACCGAAGGGCACCTCGGCCACCCGGTGATCAAGGCCTTCAACGGCACCTACGCCCAGGACATCCTGGACCGCCCCCGCCCCGCGGGAGACCCCGAGCGCATCGCCCTGCCGGTGGCCGGCGACGACGAGGCGGCCAAGGCGAAGGTCCGCGCCCTGATCGACGAACTCGGCTTCGACACGGTCGACGCAGGCGGCCTCGACGACTCCTGGCGCCAGCAGCCCGGCACCCCCGTCTACGGCCTCCGCGCCGACGTGGAGGGAGTGAAGAAGGCGCTCACGGCGGCCTCCCCGGAACGCCCGGCGGACTTCCGGGGCTGAGCTCCGCGCGGCCCTACGGCGTGGCCCACTCCTTCAGCGCGGCTTTGCTGGAGAAGTCGGCCACGTCCTTGTCGTGGGGCTCACTGGTGTACTGGTGGAAGCGCCAGTGCGCCTTGATGCGGGGGTGGCCGGCGGTGACGTAGTCGGCGATCCAGAGGCCGTCGCCCGCGTAGGAGGTCGTGTCGACGGTCAGCCAGAAGTCGCGATTGCAGTAGAGCAGAACCCGGTTGTGCGGCCGTAATTCCTTCAGCGTGCGGATGAAGTGGTCCTTCTCCGCGTTGCTCGCGTGAGTGCCGTCGCCGGTGGTCTCCCAGTCGACCGCCAGGAGGTCGCCGGCGCGTTCCGGGGCGTGCTGGACGAAGTACTCGGCCTGGGCGGTGACGTTGCCGGGCCACAGGAAGTGGTAGAAGCCGACGACCAGTCCGGCGTCGCGGCCCCGCTTGGTCTGGGCGGTGAGCCGGGGATTGACGTACGAACGGCCCTCCGTCGCCTTGATGAAGACGAAGGAGAGGCCGTCCGTGCCGTACGCGGAGGATTGGAAGGCACTTACGTCGATGCCGTGCAGCATGTAGGGGTTGTGCCCCCTGCGCCCGCATCCGGAACCTCAGCTTCGGGTGGTCACCTCGCTCAGCACCGACGCGGACTTCGCCGACCAGTCGGAGGTGATGATGCTCGCGTGATCCCTGGCCAGCAGGGCCAGCCGGGCGGCGACTTCGGCGTCCGTCGGGTCGGTGGAGGAGATGGCGGGGGAGACGTTGTAGGCCCCGGTCATGATCGAGATGTAGTGGTTCGTGGAGTAGAACGACGTGTCGTACCCGTTGTTCACGTAGGTCGCCGCGTCACCGTCGAAGAACACGAACCAGGGCCGGATCGAGGTGTCCGAGCTCCAGCGGGCCGAGCGCGGGTCGCCGTTCGCCGCGCCCAGCACCGCCGGGAAGGCCTCGGCCTGTGAGATGTTCCCGGCCCCGTACAGGTCGCGCAGATGGTCGCCGTACTCCTGGTCCGTCCAGTAGTGGTCGAAGGGGTTGTTCATCTCCACGGTGCCGGGGATCACCTCGAAGATGAACTTGCCCTTGAGGGAGTCGCGGCTGGGCCAGGCGTTGGCCCTGGCGGCCGCGTCCAGCGTGCTGTAGGTGCCGCCCAGCAGGTCGGCCGGCTTGTAGACGCTGCTGCCGAGCTTCTGGTGGATCAGCGTGTCGAACTCGTCCGGCCCGAGCCCGGCGTTGTTGTTGAAGCCGACCTTCATCTCGATCTTGAAGACGATCGGCGGGTGGTCGGGGTGGAGCTGGTTCCAGGCCGCGATGTTGTCCAGGCAGCTGCCGAAGTCCTGGTTGCGGTTCTTGCTGTACAGCTCGCTCGGGGTCTTGGCCGCCTCGCAGTTGTTGTCGTCGCCCAGCGGATTGCTGTGGCTGACCCGCCAGCGGTGACTGATGCTGTCCACGTACACGTCCAGCTCCAGCAGCGAGGCGCCGGAGTCCAGCGCCTGTGCGAAGTAGGTGTACTTGGCCTTGTCGTACGCGTTGTGCGTGCCGATCGCCGTCGTCTCGGAGAACTTCGGCGCCGCCGCGTGGGCGTTGCCCGGCCCCACCATCAGCAGAGCACCGGCACCCACGAGCGCCGCCAGCCGTCTCACCGCACCCATTGCTCAACTCCCTTTTGTTGTCGCCGAGTTGGCGGCAGCGTAAGAGCGAGCGGTTACTGCGCGGTAGCCCCCGGAGGAACATCGGCCACTCTCCGGCCGTCGCGTGGCCCGTCACCGCTGGCGGCTAGATTGCTAGCATGCTAGCCTCGGAGTGTGGGTGATGAGGAAGTCAAGCAGTTCAACGTGTACCTGCCGATCGGACTGATCAAGCAGGTCAAGTACCGCGCCATCGAGTCGGGCATGTCCTTGTCGGCACTGGTCGCAGAAGCGCTGCGCGCCTACCTCGACGACGCCCATGGGCAGGAACAGCAGTCGACCGAGAAGGAGAGCTGACATGGCGACCGAAGGCATCGAGGCCGTGTTCCTGGAGACCCACAACTGGGGCAGGGCGGCGAAGTTCTTCCAGGCGCTCGGTTACGAGCTGGAGTTCGCGACCGACCACAACTCCGGCCAGTTCCGCATCGGCGACGGGCCGTACGTGTTCATCGCCGAGGTCCCCGAGGACCGTGCGCCGCGGACACAGATCGTGCTGAGGGTGCCGGACGCGGACGCGTTCCGCGCCGATCCCGAAGTCGAGGTGGTCACGCCGTTCGAGGACACCCACTTCGGGACCCGGATGATGACGGTCCGCGACCCCGACGGGCGGCTGTGGAGCCTCCAGGCCCCCGCGGCGAAGTGACGGGGACGGGAAGCGGCGCCATGACCGACGAGCGAGGCGGGACACCGGACAACACCGCCGTGCGGTGCGCCCTGTGGCGGGCGATGCACGTCCAGGTCGATCCGCCGCCCCATGTCCTGGAGGACGAGATCGGTCTGCGGCTCGTTTCCCCCGGCGACGGCTGGCGCGACCGCCCGGACATGGACCCGCAGGGCACCCGCGGATTCCGGGCCGCCATGGTGGCCCGCGCCCGCTTCATCGAGGACCTGGTCGCCGAGCAGGCGGACCGGGGCGTCGACCAGTACGTCCTCCTCGGCGCCGGCCTCGACACCTTCGCCCAGCGCAGACCGGAGACCGCGTCCCGGCTGCACGTCTTCGAGGTGGACCAGCCCGGCACGCAGAACTTCAAGCGTCGGCGCCTCGCCGAACTCGGCTACGGCATCCCGGACCGGCTGCACCTGGTGCCGGTCGACTTCGAGGCGAGCGCCGGGACCTGGCCGGAGCAGCTCACCGCGGCCGGATTCGACCCCGGCCGGCCGGCGGTCGTCGCCTCGTCCGGCGTCACGATGTACCTCACCAAGGACGCCACCGCTGCCACCCTGCGCCAACTCGCCGGGCTCGCCCCCGGCTCGACCCTCGCCATGACCTTCCTGCTGCCGGAGGACCTGGTGGCCGAGGCCGACCGCGCCGGCCTCAAGGCGAGCGAGGCGGGCGCCCGGGCATCCGGCACGCCGTTCCTCAGCTTCTACACCCCCGACGAGATGCTGACCCTGGCCCACGAGGCCGGCTTCAGGGAGGCCCACCACATCCCGGGCGCCTCACACGCCGAGCGCTACTTCACCGGCCGCACCGACGGCCTGCGCCCGTCAACCGGGGAGGACCTGCTGCTGGCCCGGACCTGACAGCGTCAGCACTCGATGATGTTGACCGCCAGCCCGCCCCGCGCCGTCTCCTTGTACTTCACGGACATGTCCGCGCCGGTGTCCTTCATGGTCTTGATGACCTTGTCCAGGGACACCTTGTGGGAGCCGTCGCCGCGCATGGCCATCTTCGCCGCGGTGACCGCCTTCACCGCGGCCATGCCGTTGCGCTCGATGCACGGGATCTGGACCAGGCCGCCGACCGGGTCGCAGGTCAGGCCGAGGTTGTGCTCCATGCCGATCTCGGCCGCG
The DNA here is from genome assembly GCF_055572075.1 of Streptomyces sp. NPDC030820. Taxonomy (NCBI): domain Bacteria; kingdom Bacillati; phylum Actinomycetota; class Actinomycetes; order Kitasatosporales; family Streptomycetaceae; genus Streptomyces; species Streptomyces sp. NPDC030820. Next base: position 381,491 of record NZ_JBVIEB010000009.1, on the reverse strand, counting down.
TTCTCGACCTGCTCCGGGGAGCCGCCCAGCACCTCGGCCAGCGCGCCCGCGGCCATCGAGCAGGCGGAGCCGACCTCGCCCTGGCAGCCGACCTCGGCGCCGGAGATGGAGGCGTTCTCCTTGAAGAGCATGCCGATGGCGCCGGCGGCGAGGAGGAAGCGGACCACCCCGTCCTCGTCGGCGCCGGGGACGAAGTTGATGTAGTAGTGCAGGACCGCCGGGATGATGCCGGCCGCGCCGTTCGTGGGGGCGGTCACCACCCGGCCGCCGGCCGCGTTCTCCTCGTTCACCGCCATCGCGTAGAGCGTGATCCACTCCATGGCGTGGGCCAGCGGGTCGCCCTCGGCGCGCAGCTGCCGGGCGGAGACGGCCGCGCGGCGGCGCACCTTCAGGCCGCCGGGCAGGATGCCCTCACGGGACATGCCGCGCCGGACGCACTCGCGCATCACCCGCCAGATCTCCAGCAGGCCCGCGCGGATCTCCTCCTCCGTGCGCCAGGCCCGCTCGTTCTCCAGCATCAGGGAGGAGATCGACAGGCCGGTGTCCTTCGTCAGGCGGAGCAGCTCGTCGCCCGTGCGGAAGGGGTACTTCAGGACCGTGTCGTCCAGCTTGATCCGGTCCGCGCCGACCGCCTCCTCGTCCACGACGAAGCCGCCGCCGACCGAGTAGTACGTCTTCGACAACAGCTCCGCGCCGGAGGCGTCGTACGCCCACAGCGTCATGCCGTTGGCGTGGTACGGCAGGGCCTTGCGGCGGTGCAGCACGAGATCCTTGTCGAAGTCGAACGCGATCTCGTGCTCGCCCAGGAGACTGATCCGGCCCTCGGCCTTGATCGCCTCCACCCGCGCGTCCGCCGTCTCCACGTCCACCGTGCGCGGCGAGTCGCCGGTCAGGCCGAGCAGGACGGCCTTCGGGGTGCCGTGGCCGTGTCCGGTCGCGCCCAGGGAGCCGTACAGCTCCGTCCGGACGGTGGCGGTCTTTTCCAGCAGCCCTTCGTTGCGCAGGCGGCGGGCGAACATCCGCGCCGCGCGCATCGGGCCCACCGTGTGGGAGCTGGACGGGCCGATGCCGATCGAGAACAGGTCGAAGACCGAGATGGCCACGGTCACTCCTCAAGACGGGGGGGTGGCGGGGCACCCTCCGGGATCTCCGTCGGGCGCCCCACCGGGGACTTGCTTGTCCGGGTCTACTTGTTCAGGCCCGGGTACAGCGGGTGCTTGTCGGCGAGCGCCTTCACGCGCGCCTTGAGGGCCTCCGCGTCGTACGACGGTTTCAGCGCCTCGGCGATCACGTCCGCGACCTCGGCGAAGTCCTCGGCCGTGAAGCCGCGGGTGGCGAGGGCGGGCGTACCGATCCGCAGGCCCGACGTCACCATCGGGGGACGCGGGTCGTTCGGGACCGCGTTGCGGTTGACCGTGATGCCGACCTCGTGGAGGCGGTCCTCGGCCTGCTGCCCGTCCAGCTCCGACTCGCGCAGGTCGACCAGGATGAGGTGCACGTCCGTGCCGCCGGACAGGACGTTCACCCCGGCCTCACGCGCGTCGGCCGCCGTCAGGCGCTCGGCGAGGATACGGGCACCCTCCACGGTACGACGTTGGCGTTCCTTGAACTCCTCCGAGGCGGCGACCTTGAAGGAGACCGCCTTCGCCGCGATCACGTGCTCCAGGGGACCGCCCTGGAAGCCCGGGAAGACGGAGGAGTTCAGCTTCTTCGCGAAGTCCTTGCTGCGGGCGAGGATGATGCCGCCGCGCGGACCGCCCAGCGTCTTGTGCGTGGTGGAGGTGACCACGTCGGCGTACGGCACCGGGTTCGCGTGCAGACCGGCCGCGACCAGGCCCGCGAAGTGCGCCATGTCGACCCACAGGTAGGCCTCGACCTCGTCCGCGATCCGGCGGAAGGCGGCGAAGTCCAGCTCGCGCGGGTACGCCGACCAGCCCGCGATGATCACCTTCGGGCGGTGCTCCTTGGCGAGCCGCTCGACCTCGGCCATGTCGACCAGGCCGGTTACGGCGTCCACGTGGTAGGCGACCACGTTGAACTGCTTGCCGGAGAAGTTGAGGCGCATGCCGTGGGTCAGATGGCCGCCGTGCGCGAGGTCCAGGCCGAGGATGGTGTCCCCGGGCTGGGCCAGCGCGAACAGCGCCGCCTGGTTGGCGGAGGCGCCGGAGTGGGGCTGGACGTTGGCGTACTCGGCGCCGAACAGCTCCTTGATCCGGTCGATCGCGATCTGCTCGGCGACGTCGACGTGCTCGCAGCCGCCGTAGTAGCGGCGGCCCGGGTAGCCCTCGGCGTACTTGTTGGTGAGGACGGAGCCCTGCGCCTCCATCACCGCGAGCGGCGCGAAGTTCTCGGAGGCGATCATCTCCAGCGTGGACTGCTGGCGGCCGAGCTCGGCGTCGACCGCGGCGGCGATCTCCGGGTCCAGCTCGTGCAGGGACGTGTTCAGGACGGTCATACGGCTACGACTCCTCAGCCGGCGTTCTGGGCGGTGTACTCGTCGGCGGAGAGCAGGTCGGCCGGCTCCTCCGCGACGCGCACCTTGAACAGCCAGCCGCCCTCGAAGGGGGCCGAGTTGACCAGCGACGGGTCGTTGACGACGTCCTCGTTGATCTCGGTGACCTCACCGGTGACCGGCGAGTACAGGTCGGAGACCGACTTGGTGGACTCCAGCTCGCCGCAGGTCTCGCCCGCGGTCACGGTGGAGCCGACCTCGGGGAGCTGGGCGTAGACGACATCGCCGAGCGCGTTGGCCGCGAACTCGGTGATGCCGACCGTCGACACGCCGTCCTCGGCGGGCGACAGCCACTCGTGCTCCTTGCTGTAGCGCAGCTGCTGGGGGTTGCTCATGGCCTGAATTCTCCTGTACGCGCGGGAGTGCTGATGAAGGGGGGACTGCTGAAGCCGCTGGTGAGCAGCGGAAACGTGCGCGGGGTCACACGGTGACCGCGCCCAGTGTCTACTTCTGTCGCTTGTAGAACGGCAGCGCCACGACCTCGTACGGCTCGTGGCTGCCCCGGATGTCCACGCCGACGCCCTCGGTGCCCGGCGCCGCGTGCGCCGCGTCGACGTAGGCCATGGCGATCGGCTTGCCCAGGGTGGGGGAGGGGGCGCCGGAGGTGACCTCGCCGATCACCTCGCCGCCGGCGACGACGGCGTACCCGGCGCGCGGCACCCGGCGGCCCTCGGCGATCAGCCCGACGAGGACGCGCGGCGGGTTCTCCTCGGCCCTGGCGGCGGCCTCGGTGAGCGCCTCGCGCCCCACGAAGTCGCCCTCCTTCTCGAACTTCACCACCCGGCCGAGCCCGGCATCGAAGGGGGTGAGGGAGGTGTTCAGCTCATGCCCGTACAGCGGCATGCCCGCCTCCAGGCGCAGGGTGTCCCGGCAGGACAGGCCGCACGGGACCAGACCGACACCCTCGCCGGCCTTGGTCAGCGCCTGCCACAGCTCGACCGCGTGCTCGGGCTTCACGAACAGCTCGAAGCCGTCCTCGCCGGTGTAGCCGGTGCGGGCGATCAGGGCCGGGACGCCGGCGACCGTGCCGGGCAGGCCGGCGTAGTACTTCAGGCCGTCGAGGTCGGCGTCGGTGAGGGACTTCAGGATGCCGGGGGACTCCGGGCCCTGGACGGCGATCAGCGCGTACGCGTCCCGGTCGTCGCGCACCTCGGCGTCGAAGCCGGCGGCGCGCTCGGTCAGCGCGTCCAGCACCACCTGGGCGTTGGAGGCGTTGGCGACGACCATGTACTCGGTCTCGGCGAGCCGGTAGACGATCAGGTCGTCCAGGATGCCGCCGTCGGCCTGGCAGATCATGGTGTAGCGCGCGCGGCCCACGCCGACGGAGGCGATGTTGCCGACCAGGGCGTAGTTCAGGAAGGCGGCTGCCTCGGCGCCGGTGACGGTGATCTCGCCCATGTGGGAGAGGTCGAAGAGACCCGCCTTCGTCCGCACGGCGATGTGCTCGTCGCGCTCTGAGCCGTAGCGCAGCGGCATGTCCCAGCCGGCGAAGTCGGTCATCGTCGCACCGAGCGAGCGATGCAGGGCATCGAGCGCGGTGTGACGGAGTTCGGTACTGCTCATCGGTCGGTCGTCTCCCAAGGAATGACAGGCGAGGAACGTTCCTCCCCATCTGTCATCGGAACCTGAGAGGTTCGCCAGGACCGCCACAGGGACGATCACGGCTTGCACCTTGGGTGGAGCCACTGACACAGCGGCCCGCTTTTCAGATGTGCCTCGCCCGCGCGGTAACGGGGCCTGAGAGATTCAAGGGAGGGACTTGCTCCTTCGGCGTCCCAGCGAAGGCTGCTGGGAACTCTCCCGCGCGGATTCAAGCGGCCGGTATGCAGTTGGCGGCCACATCATCGCACGGCGAGCGGGCTTTTGTAACCGACCTGTGGCAGGACCCGGACCCCGCCGGTGACATCGTCCATTACCTTCTCTTTGCGCGGTCGGGGAATGAAGATTACCGGGCCGACAGGGGAGGACGATCACGGTGAACAGGACCCCGGTGTACGCCACCGCCACCACCACCGGCATCGCGGTGCCGAGGCAGCGTCCCGCCCCGGCCCCGGTCGTCCGCGACCTGCGGGACCGGGCCGGCCGCGGCCCGCGGGCCCTGGCCTTCGGGCCCCGCGATCTCGCCGTGATCACCGGCCTGCCCGGCAGCGGCAAGTCGACCCTGATGCAGCGCGCGGTCACCGGCCCCCGCATCGACTCCCAGCACACCCGCGACCGCTGGGCGGCCCGCCTGCCGGCCTTCCTCCCCTACGCCCTCTACCGCCCCCTGGTCCGCCTCGCCCACTACGCCGGCCTGCGCCGCGCCCTGCGCACCGGCGAGGGCGTCGTCGTGCACGACTGCGGCACCCAGTCCTGGGTGCGCGCCTGGCTCGCCCGGGAGGCCCGCCGCCGCGGCGGCACCCTCCATCTGCTTCTGCTCGACGTCACCCCCGAGACCGCGCGCGAGGGCCAGCGCGAGCGCGGCCGGGGCGTCTCCGGCTACGCCTTCCGCCGCCACCGCCGTACGACCGCCCGGCTGCTCGACGCGGTCGAACGCGGCGAACTGCCCGCCGGCTGCGGCGCGGCCGTGCTGCTGGACCGGCCGGCGGCGGACGCCCTGCGGCGGATCACCTTCACAAGGTGAGGCACTGTCACAGCCACCCGCTAGCCTTCATGGTCACAGCAGTGGTTCCCAGCAGGCGGTAGGCAGATGGACTTCCCGGCGGACATTCCCGCGGACTTCCCGGCACAGGCGCACCCCCAGCCGCACGGCGGCTGGCCCGGCAACGAGCTGGAGGAGGTGCTCTCGGCCTCCCTCGGCATACCCGCCGCGGCCGGCCGGATCATCGAGGTGCTGGGCCGGAGCCTGCTCTGGATCCCGCTGCCGAGCGGCGGCGGCCCGGACAGCGGCCCGCTCGACCTGCCCACGCTGGACATCGACGGCCAGGCGTACGTCCCGGTGTTCAGCTCCGAGGAGCAGCTGCGCCAGGCGGCCGGCTCCCATATGCCGTACACCATCGCCCCGGCCGTGGAGTTCGCCCGCGGCCTGCCCGCGCAGGTCGGCATCGCGGTGAACCCCGACGCCCTGGTCGGCATCCCGCTCCCGCCGGCGGCGGTGGCCGAGCTGTGCCGGGCCGGCCGTACGCCCCTCGACGGCCCGAACTCCGGCGCCCGGGTCCGCCTCTTCGAGCCGGACTGGCAGGACGACCCGGTCGACTTCCTCTCCGCCGCGTCCGCCGAGTTCGCCGGGACCGGCGTGGTCCTCACCGCCCGCCGCTGCCTGGCCGCCATAGAGACGGACGAGCCGGCGATGTTCGTCGGCGTCGAACTCTCCCAGTGGGAGGGCGACTTCCGCGCCCAGCCCCTCCAGGCCCTGGGCCGGGCCCTCGGCAAAGTTCCGGTCAAGTGGCCGGTCAACCTGGTCCTCCTGGACGTGACGGACGACCCGGTGGCCGAATGGCTGAAGTCGAACGTCCGGCCCTTCTACCAGTACGGCCACTAGAAGCCGACGCGAGGGGCAGCCAACCCGAGGGGCGCGGGGCGTATCGATATGCGGCTCCACGGCGTGGGCGCGAGTACCACCCACGCACCCGCACCCGCCCATGCACCCGGGGTCCCGAGCCACCAGGCGCATAAGCTGTCTCCCAACACCGGGGCACAAAAAGAAGGGCACGACAGGTGAGCGCGAGCCACAGCGGCAGCGTCAGCGTGGAGCACACGCTGCGCCAGGTCACCCCCGGCCGCTACGACGCCTACGAGGCCCTGCTCCGCGCCCTCGCCACCCCGTCCTCCGGCCAGATCTGGATGCTCCTGTGGCACGGCCAGGCCGGCTCCCCGGACGCCCAGTACGGGAACATGGAGGTCGACGGCTTCCAGTACGCCCCCTGCGTCACCTCCGCCCAGGAACTCTCGGCCAGTGGCTGGAACCGGTCCTACGAGGTCGTCGACGGGCTCGACGTGGCCCGCACCCTCTATCCCGACCACTACGGCCTCTGGCTCAACCCGCACGCCCCGGGCGGCGGGGTCGGCATTCCCTGGCTGGATCTGCGCCGCATCGCCACGGGCCTGGACCGCCAGCCCGCGGGCCCCCTCCGGCTGACCGAACCCGGCATCGAGGTCCCGCAGTTCTACGCCCTCCTCGCGCAGAACGCGCACCGCACCCCGGCCCTGCGCTCCCTGCGCCGCGCCTGGGTGCAGCCGGCGCTCGGCGCGCCGTACCTCGCCATCGGTCTGGACGTGTACGACACCTCCCCGGCCGCGGTCGACTCGGTGCGCGCGATGATGCAGCAGTCCGTCGGCGCGGTCCCGGAGGGCCTGCCGGTGTCGACCGTCGCGATGACCGACGACCACGACCCGGTCGTGATGTGGATGCGGGCCAACGCCCGCCCGTTCTACGACCGCGAGGCCCATGCGGCACCGGCGCCCGCGGCCGACCCCGGATACGGGTACACGAGCCCGAGGCCCTACTGAGCACCCGGCCGATGTGACGCCGGTCACGAAGGCGTGTCCGGCGGCCTTCATCGGTCTCAACTGCCCGGTTTGTGTGTCCGATTAGGTCGAAGTGTCCCTCGATGTCCGCGTCCGACAGGCGATCTTCCCTGTTCGGATAACGGAATCCCCTAGGCGGCATCACGTTTACGCATACTTTCTCCATCAGGCCTGGCGCGTGATCGAGAGCGCGTTGAAGACTCGCCTCTCAAGACGCGAGGCCATCGATTCTGTGATCGAAACCAGTCACAGGAACAGCTGGCTCTCTGGGCCGTCACCCACGTGCGGCCGGCGCAGGTAAGTGAACCAAGCCGCCCACAGCGGCGGACAAAGGCCGGTCACCACCGGCGAGAGGGGTCAGGTCAACTGTGACCGCACCGATCGAGACCACCGGGGCAGAGGCCGGAGCGCCTCCCGAGTCTGTGCTCGCCGGGGCCAAGAAGAGCCAGATCGAAGGGCGTTCACTCAGCCAGATCGCCTGGACCCGGTTCAAGCGGGACAAGCTGGCCGTGGCGGGCGGGGTCGTCGTCGTCCTGCTCGTGCTGATGGCGGTGCTCGCCAAGCCGATCGAGTGGATCTTCGGGCTCGACCCGGACAAGTTCCACCAGGACCTCATCGACCCGGCGCTCCTCGCGCCCAAGGGCGGCTTCGGCGGTATGAGCTGGGCCCACCCGCTGGGCGTGGACCCGCAGTACGGCCGCGACATGCTCGCCCGCATCATCGACGGCTCGTGGGTCTCCCTCCTGGTCGCCGGTGGTGCCACCCTCCTCTCGGTGGTCATCGGCACCGTGCTGGGCGTCATCGCCGGCTACTACGGCGGCTGGGTCGACAGCCTCATCAGCAAGCTCATGGACACCTTCCTGGCGTTCCCGCTGCTGCTGTTCGCCATCGCCATCTCGGCCTCGGTGCAGGACGGCTTCTTCGGGCTCAACGGTCTGCCGCTGCGGATCTCCGTGCTGATCTTCGTGATCGGCTTCTTCAGCTGGCCGTACATCGGGCGTATCGTGCGCGCTCAGACGATGACCCTGCGCAGGCGGGAATTCGTCGAGGCCGCCACCAGCCTGGGAGCCCGCGGCCCGTACATCCTGTTCCGGGAGCTGCTTCCCAACCTCGTCGCGCCGATCCTCGTCTACTCGACGCTGATCATCCCGACGAACATCCTCTTCGAGGCCGCGCTGAGCTTCCTCGGAGTCGGCATCGCTCCGCCGCAGGCCTCCTGGGGCGGCATGCTCAGCAACGCCGTGGATCTCTACACCGCAGATCCGCAGTACATGTTCGTGCCCGGACTGGCGATCTTCATCACCGTCCTGGCCTTCAACCTGCTGGGTGACGGGCTGCGTGATGCGCTCGACCCTCGCAGCAAGTGATCCATCGATAGAGGGGGTCTTCCTCAACGTGAAGACGAGAAGGGTTATCGCCGCCGTGGCATCGGTCACGGTGCTCTCCCTGGGCGCTGCCGCGTGCGGCGGCGGGAGCGGCAAGAGCAGCAGTGGCGGCAACGGAACGAAGGACGCGGCGCTGGACTCCATCGTCAACGCGTCGAGCAAGAAGGGGGGCACGGTCAACCTGGAAGACTCGGACGTGCCGGACTCCCTGGACCCGGGCAACACCTACTACGGCTTCGTGCAGAACTTCTCGCGCCTGTACGCGCGGACGCTCGTCACGTTCAAGCCGGCCGCGGGCAAGGACGGCCTCGCGGTCGTCCCGGACCTCGCGGAGTCCCTGGGCACGCCCAGCAAGGACGCCAAGACCTGGACGTACCACCTGCGTTCGGGCCTGAAGTTCGAGGACGGGACCCCGATCACGTCCAAGGACGTCAAGTACGCGATCGAGCGCTCCAACTTCGCGCCCGAGGCCCTGTCCAACGGCCCGACGTACTTCAAGGCGTACCTGCAGGGCGGTGACAAGTACAAGGGCCCCTACAAGGACAAGAAGGGCCTGGACTCCATCGCCACCCCGGACGACCGCACGATCGTCTTCCACCTGAACCAGCCGTTCGCCGACTTCGACTACCTGGCGACCTTCTCCCAGACGGCCCCCGTGCCGCAGGCGAAGGACACCGGTGCGAAGTACGTCCAGCACATCGTGTCCTCCGGCCCCTACAAGTTCTCGTCGTACGAGGAGGGCGCCAGCGCCACCCTCGTCCGCAACCCGAACTGGGACCCGAAGACGGACCCGATCCGCAAGGCCCTGCCGGACAAGATCAACGTCAAGTTCAAGGTCAACCCGGTCTCGATCGACAACGACCTGATGGCTGACAAGATCACGGCCGACATCGCCGGCGCCGGTGTGCAGCCGCAGACCCAGCCGAAGATCCTGAACGGCAAGTACGCCAAGCAGACGGACAACTCCTACGCCGGCGCCACCGGTTACATGGCGCTGAACCTGCACGTCGCGCCGTTCGACAACGTGCACTGCCGCAAGGCCGTGCAGTGGGCGGTCGACAAGCAGTCGGTGATCGACGCCATGGGCGGTTCGCCGAAGGGCGACGTGGCCACCACGCTGCTGCCGCCGTCCGTCAACGGCTACACCAAGTTCGACGCGTACCCGACGGCGGGCCACAAGGGTGACGTGGCCAAGGCCAAGGCCGAGCTGAAGCTGTGTGGCAAGCCGAACGGCTTCTCCACCACGCTGACGGCCCGTTCCGACCGTCCCGCCGAGATCGCGGGCGCCACGGCCATCCAGAACTCGCTGAAGGCCGCCGGCATCAACGTCGACATCAAGCAGTTCCCGTCCGGCAAGTACTTCTCCAACTTCGCCGGTGTCCCGAGCTACGTCCACCAGCACAAGCTCGGCATGATGATGATGGCGTGGGGCGCCGACTGGCCGACCGGCTACGGCTTCCTCGACCAGATCATCGACGGCAGCGCCATCAAGCCCTCGGGCGGCAACAACCTGATGGAGCTGAACGACCCGAAGATCAACGCCGCTCTGAAGGCGGCCATCGGCAACACCGACTCCGCGGCCCGCACCAAGGCCTGGGGCGACATCGACAAGATGGTCGCCGACAACGGCTCGGTCGTTCCGCTGATCTACCGCAAGAACCTGCTGATCAGGCCCACGTCCGCGACCAACGTCACGGTGACGCAGGCGTACCTCGGCATGTACGACTACCTGCTGCTGAGCTCCTCGAAGTAACAGCAGGCCGGATACCCCTGAAAGGCAGGTGAAGGCACCGGGTGGCCGGGGCGGACACAACCCGCCCCGGCCACCCGGAGCCGCACAGCTGTGGCTGCGTACATCATCCGACGCGTCTTCGGCGCATTGGTACTGCTGCTGGTGGTCAGCGCAGTCACCTTCGCCATCTTCTTCCTGGTCCCCCGGCTCGGCGGCCAGACAGCCACCCAGCTGGCCACCCAGTACGTCGGCAAGGACGCCAACCCCGCGTCCGTCGCCGCGATCAAGCACAACCTGGGTCTCGACCAGCCCATCTACGTTCAGTACTGGGAGTACATCAAGGGCCTGTTCGTGGGCGCCGACTACAAGTTCGGCCCCGACGCGACGCACTGCAGCGCCCCCTGCTTCGGGTACTCCTTCAAGAGTCACGTCGAAGTGTGGCCCCAGCTCCAGCAGCGCATCCCGGTCTCCTTCTCGCTGGCTGTCGGCGCGGCGGTGATCTGGCTGATCTTCGGTGTGACGACCGGTGTCGTCTCGGCGCTCCGCAAGGGCAAGCCGGTGGACCGCATCTCGATGTTCATCGCGCTCGCCGGCGTCTCGCTGCCGATCTTCTTCACCGGCCAGGTGATCAACGCCCTGTTCGTCTACCAGTGGCCCATCTGGGACAGCACCGACTACGTGCCGTTCACCCAGAACCCGGCCGACTGGGCCTGGCACCTGCTGCTGCCCTGGATCAGCCTCGCGTTCCTCTTCTCCGCCACCTACGCCCGGCTCACCCGGGCGGGCATGCTGGAGACGATGAGCGAGGACTACATCCGGACGGCACGCGCCAAGGGCCTCAAGGAGTCCGTGGTCGTCACCAAGCACGGGCTGCGTTCCACGCTCACCCCGATCGTGACCATCTTCGGTATGGACTTCGGCACCCTCATCGGTACCGCGGTGCTCACCGAGACCGTCTTCTCCCTGCAGGGCGTCGGCGCGTACTCCATCCAGGCCATCAAGGACAACGACCTGCCCATCGTGATGGGCGTGACCCTGGTCGCCGCGTTCTTCATCGTCTTCTGCAATCTCCTCGTCGACCTGGTGTACGCAGCCATCGACCCCCGCGTGAGGTACTCGTGAGCAAGCTCGAAAAGGCGGCGCTCGGCGAACCGGCCGGCTCCGCCCCCTCCGACGCCGACGACGCGTTCCTCTCCGTACGCGATCTGCGCATCCACTTCAACACCGACGACGGCCTGGTCAAGTCGGTGGACGGCGTCAGCTTCGACGTGCGCCGGGGCAAGACCCTGGGCATCGTCGGTGAGTCCGGTTCCGGCAAGTCCGTCACCTCGCTCGGCGTGATGGGCCTGCACCGTGCGGCCAACGCCCGGGTCTCCGGCGAGGTCTGGCTCGACGGCCAGGAACTGATCGCCGCCGACCCGGACGAGGTCCGGCGGATGCGCGGCCGCAAGATGGCGATGATCTTCCAGGACCCGCTGTCCGCCATGCACCCCTACTACACGGTCGGGGCGCAGATCATCGAGGCCTACCGGGTCCACCACAAGGTCACCAAGAAGGTCGCCAAGCAGCGGGCGATCGAGATGCTGGACCGCGTGGGCATCCCGGAGCCGGCCAAGCGTGTCGACGGCTACCCGCACGAGTTCTCCGGCGGTATGCGCCAGCGCGCGATGATCGCGATGGCGCTGGTGAACAACCCCGAGCTGCTCATCGCCGACGAGCCGACCACCGCCCTGGACGTCACCGTCCAGGCGCAGATCCTGGACCTGATCCGGGACCTGCAGAAGGAGTTCGGCTCCGCGGTCATCATGATCACGCACGACCTCGGTGTGGTCGCCGAGATGGCCGACGACCTGCTGGTCATGTACGGCGGCCGGTGCGTGGAGCGCGGGCCGGCCGAGGAGGTCTTCTCCGCACCCCGCCACCCCTACACCTGGGGTCTGCTCGGCTCGATGCCGCGGCTGGACCGGGAGGAGACCGACCGGCTCATCCCGATCAAGGGCTCCCCGCCCTCCCTCATCAACGTCCCGTCCGGGTGCGCCTTCAACCCGCGCTGCCCGTACGCGGACATCCCGAAGGACAACGTCACCCGCACGGTCCGCCCCGAGCTGACCGAGGTCGGCAACGGACACTGGGCGGCCTGCCACATGACGCAGGAGCAGCGGGAGCGTATCTGGACCGAAGAGATTGCGCCGAAGCTGTGAGCGACGAAAAAGTGAGCATCCCCGCGCAGAGTGACGGTGCCGCCCTCGAGCAGGACACCGCCGTCTCCGACGGCGAGATCCTGCTGAAGGTGACCAGACTCCAGAAGCACTTCCCGATCCGCAAGGGCCTGCTGCAGCGGCAGGTCGGAGCGGTGCGCGCCGTCGACGGCATCGACTTCGAGGTGCGCAAGGGCGAGACCCTGGGCGTCGTGGGCGAGTCCGGCTGCGGCAAGTCGACCATGGGCCGGCTGATCACCCGGCTGCTCGAACCGACCGCAGGGCAGATCGAGTTCGAGGGCAAGGACATCACGCACCTCGGCGTGGGCGGCATGCGTCCCATGCGCCGCGATGTGCAGATGATCTTCCAGGACCCGTACTCGTCGCTGAACCCGCGCCACACCATCGGCACGATCGTCGGCGCTCCCTTCAAGCTCCAGGGCGTCGAGCCCGAGGGCGGCATCAAGAAGGAAGTGCAGCGGCTGCTGTCGGTGGTCGGCCTCAACCCCGAGCACTACAACCGCTATCCGCACGAGTTCTCCGGCGGCCAGCGCCAGCGCATCGGCATCGCCCGCGCGCTGGCCCTGAAGCCGAAGCTGGTGGTCGCCGACGAGCCGGTGTCCGCGCTGGACGTGTCGATCCAGGCGCAGGTCGTGAACCTGCTGGACGACCTCCAGGAGGAGCTGGGCCTGACGTACGTGATCATCGCGCACGACCTCTCGGTCGTCCGGCACGTCTCGGACCGGATCGCGGTGATGTACCTCGGCAAGGTCGTGGAGCTCGCCGACCGGGACTCGCTGTACAAGGCGCCGATGCACCCGTACACCAAGGCGCTGATGTCGGCCGTCCCGATCCCCGACCCGCAGCGGAAGAACGCGAAGAGCGAGCGGATCCTGCTCAAGGGCGACGTGCCCTCGCCGATCGCGCCGCCGAGCGGCTGCCGCTTCCACACCCGGTGCTGGAAGGCGACGGAGATCTGCCGGACCACCGAGCCGGCGCTGCTGGAGCTGAGGCCCGGTCAGCGGGTGGCCTGCCACCACCCGGAGAACTTCGCGGACCAGGCCCCGCAGGACACCGTGCTGCTCTCCGCGGCCAAGGAGGCGGCCGAGCTGGTCGCCGACGAGGTCCTCGCGGAGTCGGCGGAGACGTCGGCTGCGGTGGCGGCGGAACTCTCCGAGGGTTCCGCCGAGGAGAGCACCTCTGAGGAGGCCACGTCCGAGGAGAGCACCTCTGAGGAGACCGCGTCCGAGGAGAGCACCTCCGACGAGACCGCCTCCGACGAGGACGCCCCCGCAGAGAACGCCGACGGAGCCGGCTCCCAGGAGTCAACGGAAAAGTAGTACATGACCGATAAGGTCATGTGCACGCCCGAGCGGGAGAGTGCAGGGTACGACCCATGGCACTCTCCCGTTCGGCATGTCTGGGGACCCTCGCCACCGCGGCGGTCTCCTTCCTGGTCATCGCCGCCGCGCCCGCCCCGCCGACTCGTCCTTCTGGCAGATCAAGGTCGCCGACCCGCAGCGCGACACGATGTTCGCCTCCGCCGTCTACCAGCGCGGCGCGATGACGCTCCAGATGCTCCGGGAGCGGATCGGTGACCGGGCCTTCTTCAGGCTGCTGCCCGCCTGGACGAAGCTCCACCGGTACGGCAACGCGGACACCGCCGACTTCATCCGCCTCGCCGAGCGGGTCAGCGGGCAGAAGCTGGGCGACCTCTTCCACACCTGGCTGTTCACCACAGGGAAACCCGCCCTCTGACCTGGCTTTGTAAGGCACACACCGCTCGACGGGTAAGAATATAGGGGTGCAGCTCCAGCAACTCTTCAGCCCCTCCGTCCAGCACACGCTCGATGTCATCGGCATCTTCGTGTTCGCGATCTCCGGCGCGCTGCTGGCCGTCCGGAAGAACTTCGACGTCTTCGGCATCGCCGTCCTCGCCGAGGTGACCGCGCTGGGCGGAGGGCTGTTCCGCGACCTGGTCATCGGAGCCGTGCCCCCGGCCGCCTTCACCGACCTCGGGTACTTCCTCACCCCGCTGCTCGCCGCGCTCGTCGTCTTCTTCCTGCACCCGCACGTGGAACGCATCCAGTCGGCGGTGCTGGTCTTCGACGCGGCCGGCCTCGGCCTGTTCTGCGTCAGCGGTACGACGAAGGCGTACAGCTACGGCCTGGGCCTGACCGCGTCGGCGACGCTGGGCCTCGCCACCGCCGTGGGCGGCGGCGTACTGCGGGACGTGCTGGCCAACGAGGTGCCCTCACTGCTGCGCTGGGACCGCGATCTGTACGCGGTCCCGGCGATCGTCGGCGCCACGATGGTGGTGCTGTGCATCCGCTACGACGTCCTGACCCCCCTCACCAGTGGGCTCGCGGTCGTCACCGCTTTTGTGCTGCGCCTGCTTGCGATGCGGTTCCACTGGCGAGCGCCGCGTGCGTGGAACCGCCGGTCGACAGTGACCGAGGAGTAGTCCCGGTGATTCCGGCCCCGGTGGTGCCGGTTCCGGTGGTTCCGGTTCCGGTGGCTCCGGCGGCGGCCCCGGTAAGAGAACCGGTGGTTCCGGTAAGAGAACGGTCCCGGCCCCTGGCGTGGTTCTGGCCCATCTGCAGGGTCAGCCAGCGGAACACCGTGTCGACCTGGGGCCGCCACAGTGCCATGTTGTGACCGCCCGCGCTGCGTGGCAGGAACACCACGTGCACGGTCGTGGGCGCCTTGGCGATGGACTCCAGGGCGACGCCCGCCTGATAGCCGTCCCCGGCCTCACCGGAGATGTAGAGCGCGATCCGGGGCGGCACCGCGGCCTTCTTCAGCAGCAGGTAGGGGTTGTTCTCGTTGCGCAGGGCCGGGGTCTGCGCGGCGAGGGAGTTGCGCTCGCCGATCGGGTCGTTGTAGCCGGACAGGCTCACGGCGGCCCGGTAGCGGTCCGGGTGGGCCACGGCCAGCTTGACCGCGCAGTGCGCGCCCGCCGAGTACCCGGCCACCGCCCAGCCCTGCGGCGCCGGCTCGGCCCGGAAGTTGTCCATGACCATCTTCGGCACGTCGATGCTGAGCCAGGTGTCCGCGTTGACCTGCCCCGGGATGTTGGCGCAGCCGGTGTCCACGCCGGCCAGCAGGTTGGTGCGCGGGGCGACCAGGATGAAGGGCGCCACCTGCCCGCTCCTCATCAGGGGCAGCAGCTGCTCATGGGCCTTCATCGACCCGAACCACGCCTTCGCCGAACCGGGGTAGCCCGGCAGCAGCTCCACCACCGGGAACTTCTTGTTGCGGTAGGCCGGGTCGTTGTACTGCGGCGGCAGCCAGACGTAGACCTCGGCGTTCACCCCGGAGACCCGGCCCTTGAGCTGGGTGACCTTCACTCCGCCGGCCGCGTGCATGCCGGGCCCGTCGGCCGCCGTGAAGGTCTGCCTGACCTTGGGCAACCGTTTCACCGCTATTCCGCCGGTCCCGTCGCTGCCCAGGTCCTGGGCCTGCTGGACGTGGTTGCCGGTGCCGAGCAGGTCGGCCCAGTTGTCGTACAGGTTGTTCTGGTTGTTGACCAGTACGAAGATCAGCGTGACGGCGGTGCCCTGGGCGAACAGGAGCATCATCAGGCGGGCCGCGGTGCGCAGGGGCCTGGGCCCGCGCACCCGCGACCACAGGACGAGCGGCAGTATCAGTGCGACCACGGCCAGCACGATGGTCGTGTAGAGGAACGGAGTCCCGGTGAGGCTCATGTCCCCATAGAGGGGAAACCGGGGCCCGGGGTTGTGGACGTGTCCGGACACTTACTTAGAAATTGCCGGAACCTCACCCGGGAGGGGGGAGCCCCCAGAAAGCTACCGCTTAGTAGTTTCCTGTTGTACCGTTCATCCATGCCAGAAGCAGCTTCCGCACCCTCCCCATCGCGGGCCCTGATCGGCGACAGCGAGTTCGACCGCGACACCGCGGTCACCCGGCGCGAACCCGGTGTCTACGACATCGGCCTCTCCGCCGGCTGGACCATCTTCGACGCCGTCAACGGCGGCTATCTGCTGGCCGTCCTCGGCCGGGCCCTCGCGGACGCCCTGCCGCACCCGGACCCGTTCACCATCTCCGCGCACTACCTGACCGCGTCCCGCCCCGGCCCGGCGGTCGTCCGCACGGACACGGTCCGCACCGGCCGCACCCTGTCCACCGGCCAGGCCTCCCTCTACCAGTACGACGACGAGGGCAACGAGGTCGAACGCATCCGCGTCCTCGCCTCCTACGGCGACCTCACCGCCCTTCCCGACGACGTCCGTACGACGGCGACGCCGCCCGCGATCCCGCCGCTGGAAGAGTGCTTCGGCCCGGAAGACGGCCCCTCCCCGGTCGGGGGCAGCTCGGCGATCGCCGGCCGCCTGATGCTCAAGCTGGACCCGGCGACCCTCGGCTGGGCCCTCGGCGCTCCCTCGGGCAAGGGTGAGATGCGTGCTTGGTTCGGGCTGGCCGACGGCCGCGACCCCGACCCGCTGTCTCTGCTGCTGGCGGTGGACGCCCTGCCGCCCACGGCCTTCGAGCTCGGCCTGAAGGGCTGGGTGCCCACGGTCGAACTCACCGTCCACGTCCGCCGCCGCCCGGCCCCCGGCCCGCTGCGCGTGTCCATCACCACTCGCAACCTGGCCGGCGGCTTCCTGGAGGAGGACGCCGAGGTCTGGGACACCGAGAACCACCTGGTCGCCCAGTCCCGGCAGCTGGCCCGGGTGAGACTGGGCTGACTGGGCCTCCGGCGGGGTGATCGGTTTTTCGGCCGCCGGCTACGGCGCGCATGCGGATGCGGCTGCTGCAACCCCCCAGGGGCGCGGGGCTGTATCGATGTGCGGCTCCGCCGCGCGGGCGCGATCAGCCCAAACGGCGCCGCACCCGGCATGCAACCGCAAGCCTGAACGGCGCGTCCCCGCACTCACGCTCGGCCGAGCGGCGCGCTCAGGCTCGGCCGAGCGGCGTGCGGCCCAGCCAAGCCGCCAGCTCCCCGTAGACGTCGGCGCCCTCGGGGGCCTCGTGGCGGGTGTCGAAGGGCGTCTCGGCGTCCCGCGGCCGGGAGTCCGGCAGGACCGCGCGGGCGGTGGCGAAGGCGAACTCGGCGAGTTCCGGGTCGAGTTCGAGCGGGTGACCGACCGCCTCGGCGAGGTCCCAGGTGTGGGTCACGATCTCCATGACATAGCCGGAGAGCGCCGCGTGGCCCGGTACCTCGCCCCACGGCACCCGCACCGGGGACGTCATCCGCTCGTCGCTCGCCCAGGCCTTCAGGACGCGGACGCGCACCTCGTCGTAGGCCGCCGCCCAGCCGTCGTCCGCGACCCCGTGTGCGGTCGGCTCCACCGCCATTCCGTCGCCGCCCTCGCCCACCACCGCGATCCGCCGGGTACCGCCGACCATATGGCCCAGCAGGGCCCGTACGTCGAACTCGGAACAGGGAGTCGGGCCGGTGAGGTGTTCGGGGCGCACGGTCTTGATGAGGGCCGCCGCCTGCTCGGTGGCACGGGTGTAGACGGGGCGCGGGTCGGTGAAGCCGGTGGTGGTCATGGTGTGCCTCTCTGATTCTCCGTGAGTCGGTGGAGCGAGGATCGCGGGATAACCTGACATCTCCCGTCAACATTTGCGAAAGACTCGCCGAGGGCGGGATTCTGGGCGCGTGAAGTCCGACCGGCTGCTGTCGATCCTGCTGCTCCTGCAGACCCGAGGCCGCGTCCCCGCGCACGAACTCGCCGACCGGCTGGAGGTGTCGGTCCGCACCATCTACCGGGACATCGAGGCGCTGTCGGCCTCCGGCGTCCCGGTGTACGCCGAGCGCGGCCGGCACGGCGGCATCGAACTCCTCGCCGGCTTCCGCACCGACGTCACCGGACTGACCGCCGACGAGTCCCGCGCCCTGTTCATCCTGGCCGCCCAGGGCGCCCACGCCGCCCTCGGTCTGGACGCGGCCCTCGGCTCGGCCCTGCGCAAGGTGATGGCCGCGCTGCCGGCGCCGTACCGGCCCGCCGCCGAGGTGACCAGCCGCCGCATCCTGGTCGACGCCACCCGCTGGAAGAGCGGCCCCCAGCAGGCGGTCGACCTGGAGGTGCTGCAGGAGGCGGTCTTCGCCGACCGGCGCCTGAGGCTGCGCTACCGGCACAGCGGGGAGCGGGAGCCGCGGACGTACACCGTGGACCCGTACGGCCTGGTCGCCAAGGCCGGGGTCTGGTACCTGGTCGCCGACCGGCGCGGAGCGCCCCGGCTGTTCCGGGCCGACCGGATCCGCTCGGCCCGGCCGCTTGACGAGCCGGTGCGGCGCCGCCCGGGCATCGAGCTCGCCGACGTCTGGGAGGTGTTGCGGCGCCAGGTGGAGGAGCGGCCCGAGGGCGGGATCGAGGTCACGGTCCGGGTGCGGCGGGCGCGCCTCGACATGTTCCGGCGCGTGATGGCCGCGCAGCTCACCGAACTCCCGGACGACGACGGCGAGAGCGAGTGGGTCACCGCCCGGCTCACCTTCCCGGTGCTGCGCGCGGTCCGCCAACTCCTCGGGTTCTCCGATCAGGTCGAGCTGCTGGACCCGCCCGAGGCCCGCGCGGAACTGCTGGCGGCGGCCCGTTCCGTCACGGCCTTGTACCAAGGGGTCCTTGAGCCGGGACCGACAGCCGACGGACAGGATGAGCCCAAGTGCCGCCAAGGAAGCGTTGGTTGAGTGCGGCTCCGCAGGACTTTCCCATCCTCACCGGAGCTGACTCTCATGAAACGTGCCCGTCTCGTGCCCGTCGTCGCCCTGCTGGCGCTCTCCCCGCTGCTGCTGACCGCGTGCGGCTCGGGCGATTCGCCCTCCTCCTCCAGCAACGACTCCGGTCAGCAGCAGGACTGTCAGGCGCCGTCCGGCATGCCCACGGGCGGTGCCGGCCGCCGGCCGAGCGGGCCGCCGTCCGGTGCGCCGTCGGGAGCGTCCACCGTGAGGCCGGCCGGCACACCCAGCGGCGCGCCCTCGG
Organism: Streptomyces sp. NPDC030820; assembly: GCF_055572075.1. NCBI lineage: Bacteria > Bacillati > Actinomycetota > Actinomycetes > Kitasatosporales > Streptomycetaceae > Streptomyces > Streptomyces sp. NPDC030820. Next base: position 362,250 of record NZ_JBVIEB010000009.1, on the reverse strand, counting down.
GCATGCCGAGCGGCGCGCCCGGTGGCCAGGGCGGGCCCGGCGGCGGCCAGGCCGGCGGCTGTGGCGGTCCGGGCGGAGGACAGGCAGAGCAGGGCTGAGCGCCCAGCAGGGCTGAGCGGTGGCGGGGGCGGTGCGCACCGGGCGTGCCGCCCCCGCCTGTGCCCGGTGTGTTCCTGTGCCCCTGGTGGTTCAGTCCAGCCAGTGGCCACGGCCGATGCTGATGAGCCGCAGCTGCCGGGTGGCGAGCTGGGTGACGCGCTCCCGTTCCTCGGCCGGGGCCTCCAGGGCCTCCAGGAACAGCGAGGCGGTGATCAGCATCTGGTCGACGTAGAGGTGCGCGAGCATCAGCAGGTCGTCGTCGCTCCAGCCCACGGCCTCGGGGTCCTTGGCCAGCTCGGCCTTCACCTCCTCGGCGAACCGGGCCAGTTGGGCCTGGATGGCCTCGCGTACGGGCTGCACGCCGCCGTGCCGTTCCCGGGCGATGAACCGGACATGTGCGGGGTACTCGTCCACGTGGTGGGCGATCAGCTCGATGGCCCGCGCGATGCGTTCCTCGCTGTCGCCCGCCGCGGACACCGTCGTGCGCACCATGGGATGCAGGCTGCCCAGCGCCTCGTCGACCAGCGCCACGCCGAGGTCGGCGGTCGAGCGGAAGTGCCGGTAGAACGCGGTCGGGGCGACCCCGACGGCCCGGGTGACCTCGCGCAGGCCCAGGCTGCTCAGGCTCTGCTCCTCCAGCAGCGCGAGCGCCGCGTCGAGGAACGCCTGCCGGGTCTTCTGCTTCTGTGCCTGCCGGATGCCGAGGGTGTGACTCATGTCATCCAGTTAACAACTGTTCTCTGGAATTGGGAAGCCGAGAAGCGCGCTAGAGTGGAAGTCAGTGAACAATTGTTACTACAACTGTTCACCGAAACTTCACACCGGCCCGACACGAGGTATCCCGGAGGGGGGATCTGATCCCATGTTGTTCCTCGTCGCCGCACTCATGCTGCTCGGTGTCGTGCTGGGCACCGTCGCCCACGCGCCGCTGACCGTCACCGTCGCCGTCGCCGCCGTCATCGCCGTCTGGCTCGGCATCTTCGCGATCCGCGAGCGCCTCGGCCGCCGGCGCCGTACGCCGGCCAACTGACCGTCCGCCACGACTTCCAGGAGCTGAGCACCATGCAACTCACCGCACCGGTCACGAGCGGCAACGACACCCGCCCGGCCACGCGCGACGCCGACGGCATGGCCGTGGCGTCCTTCATCCTCGGCCTCCTCGGCCTGCTCGTCCTCAACATCTTCCTCGGCCCGATCGCCATCGTCCTGGCCGCCGCCGCCCTCTGGCGCGGCACCACCCGCCGCGGCCGAGCCCTGCTGGGCCTGACCCTGGGCGTCGCCGACCTGGCCGCCCTGGCGATCGCCATGCAGGTCTCCCACACGCTGTCGTGGAGCCTGTGACCCGCCGAACCCCCATCTGACCGGCCAGGGCCCCGAGGACGACGGGGCCACCGGCCGCAACACGAGCACCACATCACCCACGCCGCCACCGCCGCGCTCACCGTGGGGCACTTGCCCCGCCACCCCGCCACCGCCGTGGGGCACTCGCCCCGCCACCGGCCGGCAGCTCAGGGCGCTTCGCCACCAAGCTCAGGTGCGGCCCACGCCAGGCGCCCCCCGCCAAGGGCGACCACACGGCCGAGGCAAGCTGCAAGGGGGCCGTAGAATCAGGGCACCATGGCTTACCTCGACCACGCCGCGACAACCCCGATGCTCCCGGAGGCGGCAGAGGCCCTGACCGCCCAGTTGAGCATCACGGGCAACGCCTCCTCCCTCCACGCATCCGGCCGGCAGGCACGCCGCACGGTCGAGGAATCCCGCGAAACCCTCGCCGAAGCGCTCGGCGCCCGCCCCAGCGAGGTCGTCTTCACCTCGGGCGGCACCGAGGCCGACAACCTCGCGGTGAAGGGCCTGTACTGGTCCCGCCGCGCCGCCGACCCGGCCCGCACCCGGATCCTGGCCAGCCCCGTCGAGCACCACGCCGTCCTGGACGCCGTCCACTGGCTGGGCGAGCGCGAGGGCGCGACGGTCGAGTACCTCCCCGTCGACTCCTACGGCCGCGTCCACCCCGACGCCCTGCGCGAGGCCATCGCCCGCAACCCCGACGACGTCGCCCTGGTCACCGTGATGTGGGCCAACAACGAGATCGGCACGATCCTGCCGGTCCGTGAACTCGCCGAGGTCGCCGCCGAGTTCGGCATCCCGATGCATGCCGACGCGGTCCAGGCCTTCGGCCAGGTCCCGGTCGACTTCGCCGCCTCCGGCCTCGCCGCGATGACCGTCTCGGGCCACAAGATCGGCGGCCCGTACGGCATCGGCGCGCTGCTGCTGGGCCGCGACCAGACCCCCGTACCCGTTCTGCACGGCGGCGGCCAGGAGCGGCATGTCCGCTCCGGCACCCTCGACGTCCCGGCCATCGCGTCCTTCGCCGTCGCCGGCCGGCTCGCCGACGAGCGGCGGGAGTGGTTCGCCCGGGAGATCGGCGCCCTGCGCGACCAGCTGATCGCGGCCGTCCGCGGCGCCGTCCCGGACGCGATCCTCGGCGGCGACCCGGCGCCCGAGGGCCGTCTGCCGGCCAACGCGCACTTCACCTTCCCCGGCTGCGAGGGCGACTCCCTGCTGCTTCTGCTGGACGCCCAGGGCATCGAGTGCTCGACCGGCTCCGCCTGCACCGCGGGCGTCGCCCAGCCCAGCCACGTCCTGCTCGCCACCGGCACCGCCCCGGACCTGGCCCGCGGCACCCTGCGCTTCTCCCTCGGTCACACCTCCACGGAGGCGGACGTCGAGGCGGTGGCCAAGGCGATCGGCCCGGCGGTGGAGCGTGCCCGGGCGGCGGGACTCAGCTGAGGGCGCGAGCGAGCGACGGGGCGCGCTCCGGGACACAAAGGCGACCTACGAGGCGGGTTCCCTTCGCCGGCATTGTCCGGATCAGGTTCTGGGGGTCGCCATCCGGTCCAGTCCTTGCGACCTTCTGGCCTCTCAGCCCGAGCGTCGACGTCGGCACCAGCGGAGACGATGTACCTCTCCTTGAAGAGAACAGGTATCTCTCGCTGACGTCGGCTACTCCGCTTGGACTCCCTCACTCGTCTCGTAGGTCTTACAACCAGCATAGAACCGCCCTTACCGGACAAAAAGGGCCTAGCTCTTGATTTTTTTCGGAAATCGCGTCCGCCTGGCCGCCCTGTTGCGCCCCTCATGATCGTCAACGGATATCCGGCGGTCCCGGTTCCCACGGCCCCGTACCCTGGAAGGGCTATGACTGAGACCCCGCAGCGCCCCCTCCGCGTCCTCGCCGCCATGTCCGGTGGAGTCGACTCCGCCGTCGCCGCCGCGCGCGCCGCGGAAGCCGGCCACGACGTCACCGGCGTCCACCTCGCGCTCTCCGCGAACCCGCAGTCGTTCCGTACCGGCGCGCGGGGCTGTTGCACCATCGAGGACTCGCGTGACGCCCGCCGCGCGGCCGACGTCATCGGCATCCCCTTCTACGTCTGGGACCTCGCCGACCGCTTCCGCGAGGACGTGGTCGAGGACTTCGTCGCCGAGTACGAGGCCGGCCGCACCCCCAACCCGTGCCTGCGCTGCAACGAGAAGATCAAGTTCGCCGCGCTGCTCGACAAGGCGCTCGCCCTCGGCTTCGACGCGGTCTGCACCGGTCACTACGCCAAGGTGATCGTGCGTGCGGACGGCTCCCGCGAGCTGCACCGCGCCTCCGACATGGCGAAGGACCAGTCGTACGTCCTCGGGATGCTGGACGAGAAGCAGCTCGCCCACGCGATGTTCCCGCTCGGCGACACGGTCACCACCAAGGAGGAGATCCGCGCCGAGGCCGAGCGCCGCGGTCTCGCGGTCGCCAAGAAGCCCGACTCGCACGACATCTGCTTCATCGCCGACGGCGACACCCAGGGCTTCCTGGCGAAGCGGCTGGGCCGGGCGGAGGGCGACATCGTCGACGAGTCCGGCGCCAAGGTGGGCACGCACGAGGGCGCGTACGGCTTCACCATCGGCCAGCGCAAGGGCCTGCGCATCGGCACCCCCGCCCCCGACGGCAAGCCCCGCTATGTCCTCGACATCTCCCCGGTCACCAACACGGTCACCGTCGGCCCCGCCGCCGCCCTGGACGTCACCGCCCTCACCGCCATCAGGCCCCGCTGGTGCGGCACCGCCCCCACCGGCCCCGGCACCTACACCGCCCAGCTGCGCGCCCACGGCGGCGAGACCGAGGTCACCGCGGAGCCGGTCGACGGCGAACTGCGTGTGCGCTTCACCGAACCGGTCCGCGGCGTCGCCCCCGGCCAGGCGATCGTGCTCTACGACGGCACGCGCGTGGTCGGCTCGGCGACGATCGCGTCGACCACACGCGCGACGACAGCTGCGGTCTAGTCGACAGAGCGACAGGACCTAGCCGGCGAAGAACTCCGTCAGCACCGGCCCCAGGACGTCCGGCTCCACCATGTGGGTCTGGCCCGCCAGCTCGCGGTACGTGGCCTCGGGCACCGCCCTGGAGATCTCCCGGGACGCCTCGCGCATCCACTCCGGGCTCGCGCCGCCCGCGACCGCCAGCACGGGCACGGAGATCACGGCGAGCCGGTCCCGGGGGAGCAGACCGTCGCCCATGACCGAGTCGTCGTACGCGAGACTCGGTGCGACGGCCTCCATGCCGGCCCACATCGGCGACTGGCGGGCGCGCTGGATCATCTCCTCGGCCAGACCCGTCAGCCGCAGGAACAGCTCCACCGCGTCCCCGCGCCGCTCCTCCGAGAGCGCCTTGTTCAGCCGCTCCTTGTACATGGCCTCCCGCTCCGCGCCTCCCTGGAGGAAGTTCGCGTACGGCACCTCGTACACGGCCGCCCGGCCGACCGGCAGCCCGCTCGCCACCGCCTCCAGCACCAGCGCGCCGCCCGAGGAGACCCCGAACAGCGCCGCCTCGCCTCCCACGGCGTCGATCAGCGCGGCCAGGTCCTCGACCTCACGCTCGACCGCGTAGGGCTTCGTGTCCCCGCTCTCGCCGCGGCCCCGGCGGTCGTAGACGACGGCCGTGCAGCGGCCCGCGAGCCGCTGCGCCAGGGGCGCCAGGGTGCCACCGGTGGACATCGCGCCGCTCACCAGGACCACCGTCGGCCCCTGACCGGTCACTTGGTACGCGAGGGCCGTTCCGTCCCGCGAAGTCGTCTTCTTGTCCATGTCGGTGCAGACTGCCGTACCGGCACGGACTCATCGCTCACGACACGTCGACGTCGTAGAAGCAGAAGTGATCCTTGATCTCCGCCACCCCCGGCTTCGGCTCCGGGTACGCCCACACCAGGTCCGGCGCGTCCGGCAGCGACCAGTAGGACGCCGTGCCCTTGAAGGGGCACACGGTGTGCGTGGTGGAGGGGGTCAGCAGATCGAGGCGTACGTCCTCGGCGGGGATGTAGTAGCGCACCGGACAGCCGGTCTCGCGCAGCACCAGCGGCCGGTCGGTCTCCGCGAGCACCTGGTCGCCGTGCACCACGCGCACGTGCTGCTCGCTCTTGTCGATGGTGATCGTGTGTCCTTCGCTCATACAGGGACAGCACCGGCGGGCCCGCCCTTCTTCCCGCGTACGGTGCGGACCGTACGGTAGACGCCATGAACATCTGCGTCTTCCTGTCCGCCGCCGACCTCGACGAGCGTTACACGCGCCCCGCGCGCGAGTTCGCCGAACTCCTCGGCAAGGCCGGTCACACCCTGGTGTGGGGCGGTTCCAACGTCGGTCTGATGAAGGTCGTCGCGGACGGGGTCCAGGAGGCGGGCGGCCGGCTGCTGGGCGTGTCCGTGGAGTTCCTCGCCAACAAGGCGCGGCCCGGCGCCGACGAGATGGTCATCGCCGCCGACCTCGCCGAACGCAAGAAGCTGCTGTTGGAGAAGGCCGACGCCGTGGTGATCATGGTGGGCGGCACCGGCACGCTGGACGAGGCCACCGAGATCCTGGAGCTGAAGAAGCACGGCCGCACCGGCAAGCCGGTGGTCCTGCTGAACACCGCGGGCTTCTACGACGGACTCAAGCAGCAGTTCCGCCGCATGGAGGAGGAGGGCTTCCTGCCCCGCCCACTGTCCGAGCTGGTGTTCTTCGCCGAGGAGCCGGTCGGCGCGCTGGCGTACCTGGAGGAGTCGCTCGGCATCCGCTGATGCGAGCATGGCGGGCATGGCTACTCATGTGATCACCGGGGCCGGGTCCGGCATCGGCGCGGCCGTCGCCCGCCGTCTGCACGCGCGCGGGGACGAACTCGTCCTGCACGCGCGTGACGCGGGCCGCGCGAAGGAACTGGCCGCCGAGTTCCCCGGCGCCCGCACCCTGGTCGGCGACCTCGCGGACCCGGACAAGCTGTCGTGGGCGTTCTCCCACCAGACCCTCCCGGACCGCGTGGACTCCCTGCTGCACATCGCCGGTGTCGTCGACCTGGGCGAGGTCGGCGACCTGACCCCCAGGTCCTGGCGCCACCAGCTCAACGTCAACCTGATCGCCCCCGCCGAGCTGACCCGGCACTTCCTGCCCCAGCTGCGTGCGGCCCACGGCCATGTGATCTTCGTCAACTCCGGCGCCGGCCTGAGCGCCCACGCCGGCTGGTCCGCCTACGCCGCCTCCAAGCACGGCCTGAAGGCCCTCGCCGACGCCCTGCGCCACGAGGAGCACGCCAACGGCGTCCGGGTCACCTCGGTCTACCCCGGCCGCACGGCCAGCCCCATGCAGGCCAAGGTCCACCAGCAGGAGGGCAAGGACTACGACGCGTCCAAGTGGATCGACCCCGAGTCGGTCGCCACGACGATCCTGATGGCCCTGGACCTGCCCGCGGACGCGGAGGTCAACGACCTGACCGTGCGGCCGGGGCGGTGACCTCCGGCAGCATCCTGGCCGGGACGTCGGCGGGGACACCCAGGGGGCGGAGCCCCCTGGGTGTTCGGCATACCCTGCCGAGGTGAGTGACAACAGCGAGTTCAGGTTCCCGGGGGCCACCGGAATCGGGTCCATGCCCGGCGGGGACGCCAGGGAAGCGGCCAAGACCGTCACCGGCAGCTTCGAGGACTTTCCGCATCTGCCCGAGCTGCCCGCGCGCGGACCCGGTGCCGACATGATCGGCCGTACCGCCGGGATGCTCGTCGAGCTGTACGCGCGCGTGGAGCCCAGCGGCTGGCGGATCGGGGACCGGCCTGGGCGGGACACCAAGCGGGCGCGGTCCTGGCTGGTGGAGGACCTGGACGCCCTGGAGGAGTTCACCCAGGGGTACGAGGGCGATCTGAAGGTGCAGGCGGTGGGCCCGTGGACGCTGGCCGCCGCGCTGGAGCTGAAGAACGGCGAGGCCGCCCTCTCCGACCCCGGCGCCTGCCGTGACCTCGCCTCCTCCCTCGCCGAGGGACTGCGGCAGCACCTGGCCGAGGTACGGCGCCGGATCCCGGGCGCCCGGCTGGTGCTCCAGCTCGACGAGCCCTCCCTCACCGCCGTCCTGCGCGGACAGGTCCGCACCGCCAGCGGCTACCGCACGCACCGGGCCGTGGACCGGCAGATCGTCGAGGCCACCCTGCGCGACGTGATCGGCGCCCAGGAAGGCGGGCCCGTGATCGTCCACTCCTGCGCCCCCGACGTGCCGCTCGCCCTGCTGCGGCGGGCCGGCGCGGCCGCCGTCTCCCTCGACTTCTCGCTGCTCACCGAACGTGACGACGACGCGATCGGCGAGGCGGTCGAGGCCGGTACCCGGCTGTTCGCCGGTGTCGTGCCGGGCACGGACGGCCCGTTGTCAGACCCTGCCGGTAGCGTCATGGGTGTCAGGACGCTGTGGCGCAGGCTGGGACTGCAGCCGGGGCTGCTCGCGGAGGCGGTCACGGTCACCCCGGTGTGCGGTCTGGCGGGCGCTTCCCCCGGCTACGCACGCCAGGCGCTCGCCCACTGCGTCCGGGCGGCGAGATCCCTCGCGGACAACCCAGAGTAACGGGAGGACAACACGGTGGTCGGCGACAAGCAGCAGGCGGAGACGGCAGTGCCCGCCGAGGCACGTGACAGGCACGCGCAGCTCGCTGAGCAGATCGAGGAGCACCGCTTCCGGTACTACGTGAAGGACGCTCCCGTCATCAGCGACGCCGAGTTCGACAAGCTCCTGAAGACCCTGGAGTCCCTGGAGCAGCAGTATCCGGAGCTGCGCACCCCGGACTCGCCGACCCAGAAGGTCGCGGGGTCGTACGAGACGGAGTTCACCGCGGTCGAGCACCGCCAGCGCATGCTGTCGCTCGACAACACCTTCAACGACGAGGAGCTGGCCGCCTGGGCCGAGCGCATCGCGCGCGAACTCGGCGACCAGGACTACCACTTCCTGTGCGAGCTGAAGGTGGACGGTCTCGCGGTCAACCTCACCTACGAGAACGGTCGGCTCACCCGCGCGGCGACCCGCGGCGACGGCCGCACCGGCGAGGACATCACGCCCAACGTCCGTACGATCGCCGAGATCCCGGACCGCCTGGGGGGCGACAAGGTGCCCGACCTCGTGGAGATCCGCGGCGAGGTCTACTTCCCGATGGAGAAGTTCCTCGAACTGAACGAACGCCTGGTCGCCGCCGGTGACAAGCCGTTCGCCAACCCCCGCAACGCCGCCGCCGGTTCGCTGCGGCAGAAGGATCCGCGCGTCACCGCCACCCGCCCGCTGCACATGGTCGTCCACGGCATCGGCGCCCTGGAGGGCTTCAAGGGCCTGACCCGCCTCTCCCAGGCCTACGACCTGCTGAAGACCTGGGGCCTGCCCACCTCCCCGCACAACCGCGTGGTCGACGACCTCGACGGCGTACGCGAGTTCATCGCCCACTACGGCGAGAACCGCCACTCCGTGGAGCACGAGATCGACGGTGTCGTCGTCAAGCTGGACGAGATCCGCCTCCAGGGCCGCCTCGGCTCCACCGCGCGTGCGCCGCGCTGGGCGATCGCCTACAAGTACGCGCCGGAGGAGGTCAACACCAAGCTCGTCGACATCAAGGTGGGCGTCGGCCGCACCGGCCGGGTCACGCCGTACGCCCAGGTCGAGCCGGTCACGGTCGCGGGCAGCGAGGTGGAGTTCGCCACCCTGCACAACCAGGAGGTCGTCAAGGCCAAGGGCGTCCTCATCGGCGACACGGTCGTCCTCCGCAAGGCCGGTGACGTCATCCCGGAGATCCTCGGCCCGGTGGTCGACCTCAGGGACGGCAGCGAGCGCGAGTTCGTGATGCCGGGCGAGTGCCCCGAGTGCGGCACCCCGCTCAGGCCCATGAAGGAGGGCGACATCGACCTCCGCTGCCCCAATGGCCGTACGTGCCCGGCCCAGTTGCGCGAACGCGTCTCCTATCTCGCCGGCCGCGAGTGCCTGGACATCGAGCACTTCGGCGCGGTGGCCGCCGCCGCGCTCACCCGCCCGCTGGAGCCGGCCGACCCGCCGCTGGTGGACGAGGGCGACCTGTTCGACCTGACGGTGGAGAAACTGCTGCCGATCAAGGCCTATGTGCTCGACCCCGACAGCGGTCTGCCCAAGCGGGACCCCAAGACGGGCGAGGAGAAGGTCGTCACGGTCTTCGCCAACCAGAAGGGCGAGCCGAAGAAGAACACCCTCGCGCTGCTGGAGAACATCGAGGCGGCCAAGTCCCGCCCGCTGGCGCGCTTCCTGAACGGACTGTCCATCCGGCACGTCGGACCGGTCGCAGCGCAGGCCCTCGCCCGCGAGTTCCGCTCCATCGACCGCATCGAACAAGCCACCGAGGAAGAGCTCGCGACCACCGACGGCGTCGGCCCGATCATCGCCGCCGCGCTCAAGGAGTGGTTCGCCGAGGACTGGCACCGCGAGATCGTCCGCAAGTGGAAGGCCGCCGGAGTTCCGCTGGAGGACGCCTCGACCGGCGAGGACGAGGGCCCGCGCCCGCTGGAGGGGCTCACGGTCGTCGTCACCGGCACGCTGGAGAACTTCACCCGCGACGGCGCGAAGGAGGCACTGCAGAGCCGGGGCGCGAAGGTGACCGGATCGGTTTCGAAGAAGACCTCGTTCGTCGTTGTGGGTGACAACCCGGGATCGAAGTACGACAAAGCCATGCAATTGAAGGTTCCGGTCCTGAACGAGGACGGTTTCGGCGTCCTCTTGGAGCAGGGCCCCGAAGCCGCGGCGGAAGTCGCGCTTCCGACCGAGTAGTAGCGGTTGAAGGCCACCCGATCGGCGCATATCAGTTGCATACGGGTGGCCCGGGCGCTTTCGGGCGACCGTCGACGACCGGTGCCCGTGGAAGCCTTCCGCGGCCTACTGTTGAGATGTGCACCTGCCGTGCCCAGCTGCGGTTGGGGCATCCCCGTGCGCTTCCGGCGTGCGAGGAAGGTTTCTTCAACGCGGAGCCGCTGATGGCTGTCGGACATCGGGCCGCGTGGCGTGGGCACCGCCGGCTGTGAGAGGGACGGGAATGGAACCGACCGAGAGCGTCGCCCCGGACTCACGGCTGCGTCTGCGCCGGCGCGCGTGCACCTGGCGGGCGACCCGGTGGACGGGGCGGGCCCAAGGGCGTACCGGGCGTACGGGCGGTCAGGCCCGCGCGGCCGGACCGGGCACCGCCACCGACGCCCACCCGCCCATACCCGTGGCCATCGCGCCCGCCCCCGCCCTGACCGGCGCCGACCCCGAACGGCGCCTGTCCTGGCCCACCCTGCCCGCGGCCGTCGTGGCCGCCGCCGCGTTCGTCCTCGGCGCCGGCTTCTACCGCGCCTTCAGCGGCCACCACGCCCTCTTCCCGAGCGGCACCGTCGGCTGGGCCCTGGCCCTCCTCACCGGTGTCATCGTCGGCCACCTCGTGATGCTGGGCCGCGCCCGCTGGTGGCGCGGGACAGGCTCCGGCGCAGCCCTCACCCTCGCCGTGCTGCTGCTCTACGGCTGGGTGCCGGCCGGCATGGTCAGCCTCACCGTCGTCGTCCTGGTCGGCATCGCCCGGCGCCACCACTGGCGGCAGGGCGTGCTGCACGGCGCGGTGGACATCCTCGGCATCGGCGTCGGCGCGCTGCTGCTCGGCCTGTTCGGCCGCGTCCCGAGCGTCGAGACGCCCTGGCGGCCCGGCAGCTGGAGCTTCGCGGCCGCGCCCGAGGTGATTCTCGCCGCCGTCGCCTACCTCGCCGTCAGCCGCGGCCTGCAGTGGTACCTGTACGCCCCGCGCGGCGGCGGACTGCCCACCGTGGCCCGCACCGCCCTGGTGAGACAGGGCCTGGTCGCCGTCGCGCTGCTCGGCATCGCACCGCTGCTGTGCGTCGTCGCCGACGCCCAGCCGGTGCTGCTCCCGCTGTTCGCCATCCCGCTCATCACCCTGGACTCCACCCTGTGGATGGCCCGCGCGCGTGCCGAGGAGCAACTGCGCGACCCGCTGACCGGGCTGCCCAACCGGCAGTGGCTGCTGGAGCGGATCTGGACGGCCCTCGACGACGCCGAACGCATCGGCGCCCGCTCCGCCCTCATGCTGATCGACCTCGACCGTTTCCGGTCGGTGAACGACACCCTCGGTCATCTCGCCGGTGACCGGCTGCTGCTCCAGATCGCCGACCGGCTGCGGCTCGCCCTGCCGCGCGGAGCGGAGGCCGCGCGGCTCGGCGGCGACGAGTTCGCCGTGTTACTGCCCGTGGCCGACTCCACGACCTCGGCCACCCGTGTCGCCCGCGGCCTGGTCGCCGCGCTCAGCTCCCCGCTGGACCTCGACGGGCTCACCCTCGTCCTGGAGGCCAGCGCCGGTGTGGCCGTCTTCCCCGACCACGCGCTGGACGCCGAAGGGCTGCTGCGGCGCGCCGATGTGGCGATGTACCAGGCGAAGAGGGACCGTACGGGCGTCGAGGTGTACGAGTCCAAGCGGGACTCCAACACCCCGGACCGGCTCGGTCTGCTGGGCGATCTGCGCCGGGCACTGGACGCGCACGAGGTGCAGTTGCACTACCAGCCCAAGGTCCGCTTCGACGGTCAGGTCGCCGGCCTGGAGGCGCTGGTGCGCTGGGTGCATCCCGAGCGCGGGAAGGTTCCGCCGGACGAGTTCATAGCGATCGCCGAGTCCTCCGGGCTGATGCCCCATCTGACGGAGTACGTCCTGGAGACCGCGCTCGGGCAGGTCGCCAAGTGGCGCGCCCAGGGGCTGCGGGTCCCGGTCGCCGTGAACGTCTCCCCGCGCGATGTCCACACGCCCGGGTTCGCGGGGTCGGTCGCCGCGCGGCTGGCCCGGCACGGGGTTCCCGCGGGGGCCTTGCAGCTGGAGATAACGGAGCATGTGCTGCTGGAGGATCCGCAGCGGGCCGCGGACACCCTGGCGGGGCTGACCGGGCACGGCGTGAAGATGTCGCTGGACGACTTCGGCACCGGGTACTCGTCGCTGGTGCATCTGCGGAGGCTGCCGGTGAGCGAGCTGAAGATCGACCGGTCTTTCGTGGCGCGGCTGGCTGTGGACACCGAGGATGCGGAGATCGTGCGGTGCACGGTGGATCTGGCGCATTCGTTGGGGTTGCTCGTCGTCGCCGAGGGGGTGGAGGACGACGAGACGTGGGAGCGGTTGCGGGATCTCGGGTGTGACGCGGTGCAGGGATGGCTCGTTGCTGCGGCGATGCCGCCCGAGGAGACGACGGCGTGGTTGCGGGCACGGGGGTCTCGGGGGTGGCAGAGGCCCCGTGCGGCTCTGCCGGCCGCCGAGTAGCTTTCCCGCCCGCCCGTGCAACTCGCGCGCACGCGGCGGAGCCGCACATCGACACGGCCCCGCGCCCGTGGGCTTCGGGGGTTGCTGTCAGCTTCCCGTGAAGTGGGCGATCAGCAGGAGCGGGCGGTTGCCGACCAGCCCGCGTCTGGTCACCGCGGCCGTCATGATCAGTCGCTTACGCTCCGCTCGTTCGCGCTCCTGGCGCATGCCAGAAATCGAGCAGCGCTAGCCGATCTGTCGATGCTCTGCCGCGGCCATGCTACGGCGTCCCGGCCGACCCCAGCGGCGACGCCGGCGCCTACCCGTCGATCAAGGGCCTCAGGGACGGCACCCGCGGGCTGCTGGGCCTGGTCCTGCCGGCCGCCGCCGGTGCCCGTGCCGAGGCGTGGTTCACGGTGTGCGTGGCACTCGTCCCGTTCGTCGACACCCTGACAGTCCTGCGCCACGGCGGGACGAAGGCGGTCGCGGTCGGCATCCACTTCGCCACCGCGATCGTCGTACTGATCAGCGCCGGACTGCTCTTCGCGGTCTGACCACAACACAAGGGGACGCATCATGTCGCTGTTCGTGCCCAAGTTCGACGACTCCGTGATCGTGCGCGGCGCCGAGGCCGAAGTGGTCGGGGGCGCACCCGTCGGCGTGCAGCTGCTGGCCGACAAGAGTGCGACCGGAGGGGCGCTGTCCACCGTGCGCGTCACCCTGGCCGAGGGGGCCGACGGCGCACGGCCCCACCTCCACCACAGCGGGGCGGAGATGTTCTACCTGCTCGACGGGTGTGCCGAGATCCTCTCCGGTGACGACATCGTGACCGCGGAACGCGGTGATCTCGTCGTCGTCCCGCCGGAGAAACCGCACGCCTTCGCCGCCGTCCCGGAGGCCACGGCGGACATCCTCATCGTCTTCGCCCCGGGCATCGAGCGCTTCGAGTACTTCCGCCACCTGCAGCGCATCCGCCTCGGCGAGGCCACCCCGGAGAGCATCCTCGAGGTGCAGGACCGGTACGACAACCACTTCCTCAAGAGCGAGGTCTGGGAGAACCGCCGGGGCTGACGCGCGCGGGGTGGGGAAACCGTTTCACGGCCACCCCGCCCCGCCCCATAGGATTGAGCCCAAACCACACGCACTCACCCAGAGGATCGCTGCATGCCTGGCATCACGCGCGAGGAGGTCGCCCACCTCGCCCGGCTGGCGCGTCTGGAGCTGAAGCCCGAAGAACTCGACCACTTCGCGGGACAGCTGGACGACATCATCGGCGCGGTCGCCCGCGTCAGCGAGGTCGCCGACCAAGACGTACCGCCGACCTCGCACCCGCTGCCGCTGACGAACGTCATGCGCGCGGACGAGGTCCGTCCCTCGCTCACCCCCGAGCAGGCGCTCTCCGGCGCCCCGGCACAGGAGCAGCAGCGTTTCAAGGTGCCGCAGATCCTGGGGGAGGAGTGACCGCCATGACGGACAGCAACATCATCAAGCTCACCGCCGCGCAGATCGCCGAGAAGATCGCCTCCGGCGAGCTCACGGCCGTCGAGGTCACCGAGGCCCACCTCGCCCGGATCGAGGCCGTCGACGAGAAGGTGCACGCCTTCCTGTACATCGACCGCGAGGGCGCCCTCGCCCAGGCCCGTGCCGTGGACGAGAAGCGGGAGCGCGGGGAGAAGCTCGGCCCCCTCGCCGGCGTGCCCCTCGCGCTCAAGGACATCTTCACCACCGAGGGCATCCCCACGACCGTCGGTTCGAAGATCCTGGAAGGGTGGATTCCGCCGTACGACGCCACCCTCACCAAGAAGCTGAAGGCCGCTGACGTCGTCATCCTCGGCAAGACCAACATGGACGAGTTCGCCATGGGGTCCTCCACCGAGAACAGCGCCTACGGGCCGACCGGCAACCCCTGGGACCTCACCAGGATCCCCGGCGGCTCCGGCGGTGGATCGAGCGCCGCGCTCGCCTCCTTCCAGGCGCCCCTCGCCATCGGCACCGACACCGGCGGCTCCATCCGCCAGCCGGCCGCCGTCACCGGCACGGTCGGCGTCAAGCCGACGTACGGCGCGGTGTCCCGCTACGGCATGGTGGCCTTCTCCTCCTCCCTCGACCAGGGCGGCCCCTGCGCCCGTACGGTCCTGGACGCGGCGCTGCTGCACGAGGTCATCGCTGGGCACGACCCGATGGACTCCACCTCCATCGACGCCCCGGTCCCCCCGGTCGTCGAGGCCGCCCGCAACGGCAGCGTGCAGGGCATGCGGGTCGGCGTGGTCAAGCAGTTCCGCGGCGAGGGCTACCAGGCCGGAGTCATCCAGCGCTTCGACGAGTCGGTCGAGCTGCTGAAGGAGCTGGGCGCCGAGATCGTCGAGCTGGACTGCCCGTCCTTCGACCTCGCCCTGTCGGCGTACTACCTGATCGCCCCGTCCGAGTGCTCCTCCAACCTCGCCCGCTTCGACGGCCTGCGCTACGGCCTGCGGGCCGGCGACGACGGCAGCCACTCGGCCGAGGAGGTCACCTCCCTCACCCGCGAGGCCGGCTTCGGTCCCGAGGTCAAGCGCCGCATCATGCTCGGCACCTATGCGCTGTCGAGCGGCTACTACGACGCCTACTACGGTTCCGCCCAGAAGGTCCGCACGCTCATCACGCGCGACTTCGAGAAGGCCTTCGAGCAGGTCGACGTCATCGTCTCGCCGACGACCCCGACCACAGCCTTCCCGATCGGCGAGCGTGCCGACGACCCGATGGCGATGTACCTCGCGGACCTGTGCACCATCCCGACCAACCTGGCGGGCAACGCGGCCATGTCCCTGCCCTGCGGTCTCGCCCCGGAGGACAACCTCCCGGTGGGCCTGCAGATCATCGCCCCCGCGATGCAGGACGACCGCCTGTACAAGGTGGGCGCCGCCGTCGAGGCCGCCTTCGTGGAAAAGTGGGGTCACCCGCTGCTGGAGGAGGCTCCGTCGCTGTGAGCAAGGCACTGTCCAAGGCCAAGGGCTTCAAGAAGTCCAAGTCCGGTACGTACCTGTCCATGGCCACCACCGCGTTCGGCGCGGTCGGTGTCGCCAAGCAGATCAAGAAGGCCCGCGCCGAGCACGACACGCTGCGGCTGATCGACGCCACGGTCTCGGCCGTGGCGATCGTGACCGGCCTCGCGATCCTCTACCGCGAGCTGAAGCGGCTGGGCGACGACGACGTCCTGCTGGGCTGAGAGGGAAGTTTTCACCGTGACCATCACGACCGACCTGGTGTCGTACGAGGACGCGCTGGCGTCGTACGACCCCGTCATGGGCCTTGAGGTCCATGTCGAACTCGGCACCAAGACCAAGATGTTCTGCGGCTGTTCGACGGCGCTCGGCGCCGAGCCGAACACCCAGACCTGCCCCGTCTGCCTCGGCCTGCCCGGCGCGCTCCCGGTCATGAACAAGACCGGCGTCGAGTCCGCGATCAAGATCGGTCTCGCGCTGAACTGCGAGATCGCCGAGTGGTGCCGCTTCGCCCGGAAGAACTACTTCTATCCGGACATGCCGAAGAACTTCCAGACCTCCCAGTACGACGAGCCGATCGCCTTCAACGGCTACCTCGACGTGCAGCTGGAGGACGGCGAGACCTTCCGCGTGGAGATCGAGCGCGCCCACATGGAGGAGGACACCGGAAAGTCCACCCATGTGGGTGGCGCGACCGGTCGAATCCATGGCGCCTTGCACTCGCTCCTGGACTACAACCGCGCCGGCATCCCGCTCATCGAGATCGTCACCAAGCCGATCGTCGGCGCCGGCGAGCGCGCCCCCGAGGTCGCGAAGGCGTACGTCCGTGAGCTGCGCGAGCTCATCCGTGCCCTCGGCGTGTCCGAGGCCCGCATGGAGATGGGCCAGATGCGCTGCGACGTCAACCTGTCGCTGATGCCGAAGGGTGCCGAGAAGTTCGGCACCCGCTCGGAGACGAAGAACGTCAACTCGCTGCGGTCCGTGGAGCGCGCGGTGCGCTTTGAGATCCAGCGGCACGCGGCGGTCCTCGGCGACGGCGGTTCCATCGTCCAGGAGACCCGCCACTTCCACGAGGACACGGGGTCCACGACCTCGGGCCGGGTGAAGGAGGAGGCCGAGGACTACCGGTACTTCCCGGAGCCCGACCTGGTGCCGGTCGCGCCCACGCGCGAGTGGGTCGAGGAGATCCGCGCCGCGCTGCCCGAGCTGCCGCTGGCCCGCCGCACCCGGCTGCTCGCCGAGTGGGGCATCTCCGCCACCGACATGCAGGCGATCATCAACGCCGGTGCGCTGGACCTGATCGTCGCCACGATCGACGCCGGTGCCGACGCCGCCTCCGCCCGCAAGTGGTGGATGGGCGAACTGGCGCGCAGCGCCAACGAGTCCGGCAAGGCGCTGGACGAGCTGGCGATCACGCCCGCGCAGGTGGCCCGGGTCACCGAGCTGGTCGCGAAGGGTGACCTGAACGACAAGCTGGCCCGCCAGGTCATCGAGGGTGTCCTCGCGGGCGAGGGCACCCCGGACGAGGTCGTCGACAAGCGCGGTCTGAAGGTCGTCTCCGACGAGGGCGCGCTGACCGCCGCCGTCGACGAGGCGATCGCCGGCAACCCGGGCATCGCTGACAAGATCCGCGGCGGCAAGGTGGCCGCGGCCGGCGCCCTGGTCGGCGCGGTCATGAAGGCGACCCGGGGTCAGGCCGACGCGGCCCGCGTCAAGGAGCTGATCCTTCAGAAGCTGGGCGTCAGCGAGGGCTGAGCGGCACCGCGGAACGATCCCGAGGGGCAGTACACCGAACCTGGTGTACTGCCCCTTGCTCGCTTACAAAAACCTTATGAGGCGACAGAGTTCGCCGGAGTGTCCTGTGATGTCGCTCCCACTCCTGTGAATAAGCCCACGATCACGACAAACGATCATTTTCGCCTGCAAGAGTGTCCTGCGATTGCTCATGCGTTCTTTGCGGGCTGTTCAGTTTATGGACGATCGTTCCCGGTCAAAGATCCACAAATCATCTCCTGGGAGCACGTCCGTGGCAGACCTCGCCCGTTGGTGTGTCCGGCATCGGCTGATAGCCGTGCTGCTGTGGCTCCTCGCCTTCGGCGGGGTCACCGCGGCCGCCGCCGTGGCCGGTTCGTCGTACTCGAACGCCTACGACGTCCCCGGCACCCAGGCCGGCCGCGCCGCGCAGCTGCTCAAGGAGGGTTTCCCGGGCCTGGGCGGGGACAGCGACACCGTCGTCTGGCACACCGGCGCCGGTACCGTCCGCTCCGCCGGCGTCGAGCAGACCATGACCCACACCCTGGACCGGATCGCCTCGCTGCCCGGCGTGGCCTCCGTGACCGGCCCGTACGGCCGCCAGGGCGCGCACCGCATCAGCGACGACGGCCGTACGGCCTTCGCCACCGTCACCTTCACGCAGGAGGCCGAGCACATCGGCAAGGCCGAGGCGCAGGCCGTGGTGCGCACCGCCAAGGCCGCCGAGGGCCGCGGGCTCCAGGTGGAGCTGGGTGGCAGCGCCATCGGGCTCACCGCGTCCCCCCGCGCGCACACGGCCGAGGTGGTCGGCGTGCTCGTCGCGGCCGTCGTGCTGTTCCTCGCCTTCGGCTCGCTCGCCGCCTCGGCCCTGCCCATCGCCACCGCCCTGATCGGCGTCGGCACCGCCTACTCCGGCATCGGGCTGCTCGGGCACGCCATGACGGTCGCCGACTTCGCACCCATGCTCGGCATGCTCATCGGCCTCGGTGTCGGCATCGACTACGCGCTGTTCATCGTCACCAGACACCGGCGCGGACTGAAACGCGGCCTGAGCGTCACCGAGGCCGCCGTGAACGCCGTGGCCACCACCGGACGCGCGGTCGTCTTCGCGGGTGCGACGGTGTGCATCGCCCTGCTGGGAATGCTGATACTGCGGCTGAGCTTCCTCAACGGCGTCGCCGTGGCCGCCTCGTTGACGGTCCTGCTCACCGTCGCGGCCTCCGTCACCCTGCTGCCCGCCCTGCTGTCGTACATCGGCCCGCGGGCCCTCAGCCGCCGCGAGCGGCGCCGGCTCGCCGAGCATGGGCCGCGTCCGGAGCTGCCCACCGGTCTCGCCGCCCGCTGGTCGGCACTCGTCGAACGCCACCCCAAGCTGCTCGGCTCGCTCGCCGTCGCCGTCATCGCCCTGCTCGCCCTGCCCACCCTCTCCCTCCACCTCGGCACCTCCGACCAGGGCAACGACCCGCGCACCGCCACCACCCGCAAGGCCTACGACCTGCTCGCCGAGGGCTTCGGCCCCGGAGTGAACGGACCGCTCACCCTCGTCACCCGGGTGGACGGCGCCGACGACAGGCTCGCCCTGGACAACCTCGACGAGACCCTGCGCACCACCCGGGGCGTCGCCGCCGTCACCCCGGCCACCTACGCCGCCGGAGGCGGCACCGCCTACCTCACCGTCGTCCCCGACTCCGCGCCGCAGTCACAGCAGACCAGCGACCTCGTGGACCGGCTGCGCACCAAGGTGCTGCCGCGCGCCGAGACCGGCACCTCCCTGGACATCCAGGTCGGCGGGGTCACCGCCGGCTACGACGACTTCGCGGGTGTGATCGTCGGCAAACTGCCGCTGTTCGTCGGCGCGGTCATCGGGCTCGGCTGCCTTCTGCTGCTCGTCGCGTTCCGCTCGCTCGGCATCCCGCTGAAGGCCGCCGTGATGAACATCGCCGCCGTGGCCGCCGCGTTCGGCATCGTCGTCGCCGTCTTCCAGTGGGGCTGGGGCAGCGAACTGCTCGGCCTCGGCCGGGCCGGCCCCATCGAGCCCTTCCTCCCCGTGATCATGGTGTCGGTGCTCTTCGGACTCTCCATGGACTACCAGGTCTTCCTGGTCAGCCGGATGTACGAGGAGTGGCTGGAGACCGGCGACAACCGGCGTGCCGTCCGCGTGGGCCTCGCCGAGACCAGCCGGGTCATCAACTCCGCCGCGGTCATCATGATCTCGGTCTTCCTCGCCTTCGTGCTCAGCGGCGACCGCGTGATCGCCATGTTCGGCATCGCGCTCGCCTCCGCCGTAGCCCTGGACGCCTTCGTCCTGCGCACCCTCCTCGTGCCCGCGCTGATGCATCTGCTCGGCGCCGCCAACTGGTGGCTGCCCGCCTGGCTGGAGCAGCGCCTGCCCCGCGTCAGCATCGAGCCGCCCGAGTGCCGCGCCGCCCATGAGAGGCTCGGCAGGGTCTCGGTGGAGGAACTGCGGAAGGAAGAGCAGCGCGATGTACGCGATATCCCTGGGTGACGACGGCGCCGAGCTGCGGCCCCTGGAGGTCTGGCACGCCGAGGAGCTCCTCGCCAACATCGACCGGGGGCGGGAGTTCATCGGCCGGCACATCGGGCTGCCGGACGTGATCACCGACCTGGACTCGGCCCGCGCCTACCTGAAGTCCTACGCCGACAAGCGCGGCGCCGACGCCGGCAGCCTGCACGGCATCTGGCTGGACGGGAAGCTGGTCGGCGGTCTGCTGTTCCGGGTGTGGGACACCCCGAGCGGGGTGTGCGAGGCCGGCTGCTGGCTGGAGCCCGCGGCGGCCGGGCGCGGGCTGGTCACGCGGGGCGTGCGGGTGCTGCTGGACTGGGCCTTCGAGGAGCGCGGCATGCACCGCGTGGAATGGCAGGTGTCCGCCGCCAACGAGCCCAGCATCAACGTGGCCCGCCGGCTCGGCATGACCCGCGAGGGCGTGCTCCGCGAGAACTACGCGCACCGGGGTGTGCGCACCAGCACCGAGATCTGGTCGGTGCTGGCCCCCGAATGGCGTACGGCACGCGCGCGTACCGCACACAACGATCATTAAGACACCTCTCAGACAGGGCCCGTACGGTGCCGGGCATGGCTACCAGGACAGAGGAAGGCGCCACGGCCGACACCGAGGCGCAGAGCGACGAGACGGCGGTGGAGGCCGCCAGCACCGAGGAGGACACCGCGCGGGCGGAGGCTCTCGAGGAGCACTCCGGGCAGGCGGACACCGAGGAGGAATCCGCCGGTGAGCAGGAACCCGCGCAGGAGAAGGTGCCCTCCGGGGTCGGCCAGGGCGCTGGTGCCGTCGTGTCCGCCGCGCTGGGCTTCGTCTCGCTCAGCGGTGGCTGGATCGGCACCGTCGCGGGCGCCCGCGAGCAGCTCGTCGGCCAGCTGCGCACCTCCTCCACCGCGAGCGTCGCCACCCAGATCAAGGCGGTCTACGGCAACGCCTGGCACAGCACCGCCCTGTGGGCCGGCCTGTTCGCGCTGGCCGCCCTGCTCACCGGTGTCGTCGTGCTCGCCCGGCCCGCCTTCGGCGCCCCGGGCCGCCCACAGGCGCCCTGGATCAAGTCGGTCGCGTGGGCCGGCGTCTCGCTCGGGGTCATCGGCCTGCTGCTGGCCGTCCTGAAGTACTCCGACGCCCTGCTCGCCCTGCCCTCGACCGGCTGAGAACCCGCAGGCCCCAGGGGCCTTAGGGAATCCGAGAGCACCTTACGGACTCCCTAAGGCCCCTTACGCGCGCGCGTGCGGCCCCTACGCCGCCCGAAGATGCGGAACTCTCCCGATGTGGCGCACCCCCCTGGGAGACGAAGGTGGAGGCATCGCAGAAAGCGACGCACGACACCGACTCTCCTCGAAGGACACGTCATGATCGAGATCGAGTACCACAAGATGCGCTCCGCCCAGCTGATCCACGAGGCCGAGCAGCGGCGCCTGGCCCGCGAGGTCGCGCGGGCCCGTCGCGCGGCCCGCCGTGAGGGGGCCGCCGGCCGTGACGGCGCGGTCGCCGAGTCCCATACCGACCGGCCCCGTCGGCACCGGATCCCGCGCACCGCGTGAGCACCGGAGCGACGGACGGGGCCGGAACGGACGCGGCTGGAACGGAGGGTGGCCGTACGGGGGTCGGCCGCCTTCCGGACCGTCCGGACCAGGGTCGTACGACTGCCCATCCCGGTCGTACGACCCTTCCGTCTGTTGCTACGACCGCCCCGCCCACCGGTACGACGATCGCACCAGAGCTGTGGAAAACCGCTGCCCTGCCGTCCGGACCTCGTGCAATGCTCGGGCCCGTGGAGACCAGGTCCGTCAGTCCCGTGTTCGTCGGCCGCACCGACGAGCTGGACACCTTGAACGACGCGCTCGCCCGCGCCCGCGCCGGCGAGCCCCAGGCGCTGCTGCTCGGCGGCGAGGCGGGGGTCGGCAAGACCCGCCTCGTCGAGGAGTTCGCCACGGCCGTCGGCCCGCACGCGGTCGTCGCCGTCGGCGGCTGTGTGGAGATCGGCGCCGACGGGCTGCCGTTCGCACCCTTCTCCACCGCGCTGCGCGCCCTGCGCGACGCCCTGCCCGAGGAGTTCGCCGCCGCCGCCCACGGGCAGGAGGACGAACTGGCCCGCCTCCTGCCCGACCTGGGCGAGGCCGGCGCCGGCCGCCACGACGAGCAGGGCATGGCCCGCCTGTTCGAACTCACCGCCCGACTGCTGGAACGGGTCGCGGACGAGCACCCGGTCGTGCTCGTCCTGGAGGACCTGCACTGGGCCGACGCCTCCACCCGCCACCTCCTCGCCTACCTCTTCCGGACCCTGCGCGCAGGCAAGCTCCTCGTCCTCGCCAGCTACCGCTCCGACGACATCCACCGCCGCCATCCACTGCGCCCCCTGCTCGCCGAACTCGACCGGCTGCGCACCGTCCGCCGCATCGAACTCGCCCGCTTCACCCGCGAGGAGGTGGGCCGCCAGATCGCCGGCATCCTCGCCGCCGAACCCGACCCCGCACAGGTCGACGAGATCTTCGAACGCTCCGACGGCAACGCCTTCTTCGTCGAGGAACTCGCCGTCGCCGCCTGCGACGGCTGCTGCACCGGCCTCTCCGACTCCCTGCGCGACCTGCTCCTGGTCCGGGTCGAGGCGCTGCCGGAGAGCGCCCAGCGGGTCGCCCGGATCGTCGCC
Source organism: Streptomyces sp. NPDC030820 (assembly GCF_055572075.1). NCBI lineage: Bacteria > Bacillati > Actinomycetota > Actinomycetes > Kitasatosporales > Streptomycetaceae > Streptomyces > Streptomyces sp. NPDC030820. The sequence goes on along the minus strand of NZ_JBVIEB010000009.1, from coordinate 339,667 downwards.
GAGGGCGGCTCCACCGTGGAGTACCGGCTGATCGCCGCCGTCGCCCAGCTCGGCGAGGACGACCTCATCGAGGCGCTGCGAGCTGCCGTCGGCGCCAACATCCTCACCGTCACCCCGGCCGGCGACGGTTACCGCTTCCGGCACTCCCTGGTCCGCGAGGCCGTCGCCGACGACCTGCTGCCCGGCGAACGCTCCCGGCTCAACCGCCGCTACGCCGAGGCCCTGGAGGCCGATCCCACGCTCGTCCCGGCCGACGCCCGCGTGATGCGCCTGGCCAGCTACTGGTACCACGCACACGATGCCGCCAAGGCCCTGCCCGCCGTCCTGGACGCCTCCGTCGTGGCCCGCCGCCGACACGCCTACACCGAGCAACTCGGGCTCCTGGAGCGGGCGATGGAGCTGTGGGACAGCGTCCCGGAGGAGGTGCGCTCCGCCCTGCGCCCCGTCGACTACACCGAGGTCTACCCTCCGTGCGGCTGCGACCCGGCCACCGCACCGCTGCGCTATCTCGACCTGATGGCCGAGGCGGCGGTCGCGGGCCGCTTCGGCGGGGAACGCGAACGCGCGCTGAAGATCACCAAGCGGGCACTGCGCCTCCTCGAGGACGAGCCGGACCCCCTGCGCGCCGCCTGGTTCTGGGTGCAGCGCTCCCGGCTCGTCCAGGCACTGGCCCGCGGTGACGGCTGGCAGGAACTGGCCACCGCCCAGGACCTGGTGCGCGGCCTGCCGCCGTCCGAGGTGCACGCCGAGGTGCTGGCGCTCGCCGCCGGCTGGTCCATGCTGCACCGGCCCGGAGGCGAGGCCTTCGCCGCCGCCGAGCGGGCCGTGGAGTACGCGCGCATGGTCGGCGCCCGCGACATCGAACTGCACGCCCGCCTCACCCTCGGCGGCCTCAAGGTGGACGCGGGCGACACCGAGACCGGCCTGGCGGAGATGCGGCAGGTGCTGCGGGACACCCTCGCGGAGGGTATGCACTATGTCGCGGGCCGCGCCTATGTGAACCTGCCGTCCGAGCTGCAGAGCATCGGCCGTGACCGGGAGGCCGTCCCCCTCCTGCGCGAGGGCATCGCCTTCGCCCGCGCCCACGGGCAGCTGGACGCCGAGTCATGGATGCGGGGCAACCTGTCGGAGGCGCTCTACTCGCTCGGCGAATGGGCGGAGGCCGCCGAGACCGCCGGCCACGCGACCCGGGTCGGCCACAGTGCCAAGCCGCGCGGCCAGGGCGCCCTGCGCCTGGCCCATCTCGCCCTGGCCCGGGGCGATCTCGCCGAGGCGAGCCGCCAACTCGCCGCCGCCCGCGCCCACTACGGCACCCACGACCCCATGCCCCAGCTCTCCCTGCCCCTGGCCCGGGTCGCCCTCGGTGTCGCCGCCGAGGAGGGCCGTATCGCCGACGCCCGTGCCGAACTGCTCCGGGCCCTGGACGCCGGATTCCCACCCGGCACCCAGCGCTACGGCTGGCCGCTGCTGCGGGCCGCCGCCACCGCCGAGGCCGAGGCCCGCACCCTGCCCGCCGCCCAGCCCGGCCGCGCCGAGATCCTCGACCGCCTGCGCGAAGCCGTGCGCGGTCTCACCACCGGCGTCCCGCTCTGGCAGGCGTACGACCAGTGGACGCGCGCCGAGCTGCGCCGCGCGGAGGGCATGGACACCGCCGACGACTGGTCACCCGTCGTCACCGCCTTCGAGTGCCTGGACCGCCCCTATGAGCTCGCCCGGGTCCGCCACCGCCTCGCCGGAGCACTCCTGGCCGACGGCGGCGACGACGAACGCGACCGTGCGGTGGAACTGCTCCGGCTGGCCGCCGCCGTCGCCGCCCACCTCGACGCCCACTCGCTCGCCGACGCCGTCGCCCGGCTCGCCCAGCGCGCCCGCCTCACTCTGACCCGCGCACCCCGGCAGGCCCTCGCCTCCGCCGACCCGGCCGCGGCCCTCGGGCTCACCAGCCGGGAGCGGGACGTCCTGCGCCTGGTCTCGGCGGGCCGCACCAACCGTCAGATCGCCGAGGAGCTGTTCATCTCCCCGAAGACCGCGAGCGTCCACGTCTCCAACATCCTGAGCAAGCTCGGCGTCGCCGGCCGGGGTGAGGCGGCGGCGATGGCGCACCGGCTGGGGCTGTTCCCGGCCGAGACGCTCACTGCCGGAAGCGCGGGTTGAGACCTACGCTGGAGAAAAGCCGCAAGGGGGAGAAAGCGGGGGAGGGGCCGTGTTCAACGCCTTCGAGGAACTGTTCGCACCCAGCCGCAAACACACCCGGGACGAACAGAACCGCCTGGAGCTGACCCGCGAGGACGTCGGCGACAACGACCCCGGACGGGGCCCGATAGACCTGTCCTCCGGGAAGGCGGTCATACGACTGCCGCAGCCACCACCGGCCGACGACGAGTAGGCCCCGCTCACCGCACCTCCACCTCCAGCACCCGGTCGTCGCCCTTCCTCGGCCGGCCCCGGCCGTCCGTGTTGCTCGTCACCAGCCATGCCTTGTCGCCGCCCGCCGCGACCACCGTGCGCAGCCGGCCGTACTGTCCGGTGAGGAAGGCCTGCGGTGCCGCCGAGGCCGCCGTGCCCTTGAGCGGGATGCGCCACAGGCGCCGGCCCTTCAGGCCCGCCATCCAGATCACGCCCTTGACACAGGCGATGCCGCTGGGGGAGGCGTCGTCGGTGTGCCACTGGGCCATCGGGTTCTGGAAGGCGGGGTCCGAGGACCTGCCCTCGGCCTTCGGCCAGCCGTAGTTCGCGCCCGGCTTGATCGCGTTCAGCTCGTCCCAGGTGTCCTGGCCGAACTCCGAGGCGAACAGGCGTTGTCTGTCGTCCCAGGCCAGGCCCTGGACGTTGCGGTGGCCGTAGGAGTACACCGGGGAGTCGGGGAACGGGTTGCCCGGGGCCGGTTCGCCCTCCGGGGTCAGGCGCAGAATCTTGCCGCCCAGGGACTTCCTGTCCTGGGCCAAGTCCCGCTCGCCGCTCTCGCCCGTGCCCGCGTAGAGCATGCCGTCCGGGCCGAACGCGATCCGGCCGCCGTTGTGGACCACGCCCTTGGGTATGCCCTTGAACACCGTGTCCGGAGCGCCCAGTTGCTCGCCGGGCGGCTTCCGCTCGTCGTACAGCATGCGGACGATGCGGTTGTCCGAGGCCGAGGTGAAGTAGGCGTAGATCATGTGGTCCGAGGCGTAGTCGGGGGACAGGGCGATGCCCAGCAGACCGCCCTCGCCGGCCGGGGAGACTCCGGAGACCGTGCCCAGTTCGGTCTTGCGGCCCGTCTTCTCGTCGATCCGGATGATCGTGCCGTCGTCCCGGGAGGAGACCAGCAGGCCGCCGTCGGGCAGCGGGGCCAGCCCCCACGGTGTCTTCAGGCCCTCGGCCACGGTGCGCAGCACCTTCACCGAGCCCGTGGCCGGCGCTGCCGACTCGGTAACGCGGCCGGAGGGGGCCGCGCCGGGCGCCGTACCGGTGGCCGTCGTCCTCCCCGGAGGGCCGACCAGGGGTCCCCCTCCGCCCGAGGAGCAGCCGGCCGTCAGCAGGAGGGCGGCCACGGCGAACACGGCCGGCACAGCTCGTCGTTGCACGATCACGGTCCCTTCGAGGCGGTCGTCCAGCACCAGGTGCAAGTTCTCATACACCGCCCACCCGGGTTCCCGCCCCGGCACTACCGATCCCGGGAGGCCCTCAGTCCCAGGACCCCTGCGCCGCCGGCAGCTGTGACACCTCCGCGAGGTCCTCCCCGGTCAGGCGCAGGGTGCCCGCCGCCGCGTTCTCCAGGGCCCAGCGCTCGTGCTTCGCGCCCGGAAGGGCGATCACATGGCGGCCCTGTGCCAGGACCCAGGCCAGGGCCACCTGGGCCGGGGTGACGTGCTCGCCGTGGCGGCGGGCGATGCGGCGCAGGCCCGCGACGATCGGCTGGTTGGCCGCCATCATCTCGGCCGTGAAACGGGGATGGCGGGCCCGCAGATCGTCCGGTTCGAAGCCCTCGCCGGGGGTCAGTGTGCCGGTCAGGAAGCCGTTGCCCAGCGGCATCGCCGCGAGGAGACCCACGCCCCGCGCCTCGCACCACGGCAGCAGCCCCTGGAGCGCCTCCGGCGACCACACCGACAGCTCCGCCTCCACCGCGGCCACCGGGAACACCTGCTGCACCCGCTGCAACTGCCGCAACGTACCGTCGTGCAGCCCCGCCCCGGAGCGGCGGCCGCCGCGCGCGCCCACCGCGCACAGGCCCAGTGCCCGCACCTTGCCCGCCCGCACCAGCTCGGCCATCGCGCCCCAGGTCTCCTCGACAGGCACCTCGGGGTCGGCGCGGTGCAGCTGGTAGAGGTCGATCACGTCCGTCTGGAGGCGGCGCAGGGAGGCGTCGCAGGCCCGCTTCACGTACCCGGGGCGGCCGTTGGCCACGATGTGCTGCTCACCCACCAGCAGCCCCACCTTCGTGGACACGAAGGCGTCCGCGCGCCGCTCCTTCAGCACCCGGCCCAGCAGCAGCTCATTGGTGAACGGGCCGTACATGTCCGCCGTGTCCAGGAGGGTCGAGCCCAGGTCCAGCGCCCGGTGCACGGTCCTGAGCGATTCGTCGCCCCGCTGCCGCGACCCGCTGTACGCCCAGCTCATCGGCATGCACCCGAGTCCGACGGCCCCCACCGCGAGTGCACCCGCGCCGATCGTCCTGCGCTCCACCTGCTCGTGAACCTCCCTCTGCCCGGACCCCAACCTAACCTCTGCACGCGCGCGTACCTGACATAGCCTCCTTGCCATGAGTGCACAGGTGTGGCTTCCCATAGCGCCGGAGGAGATCGAGGGGCTTCCCGAGGGGCCCCGGTACCTGTTCTGGGACGGCGGCGAGGAGTTCCCGGCCGACCCGGCCGACTGCTCCTTCTACGTCGTGCCCTACATGAAGCCCGTCGGGGTCGGTGTGCGCCCGCTGCCGGAGATGGCCTCCGTCGAGGTCGTACAGACGCTGTCGGCCGGCATCGACCATGTGCAGCGGGGCCTGCACCTCCTGCGGCCGGGCGTGCGGCTGTGCAACGCGCGCGGGGTGCACGAGGCGAGCACCGCCGAGCTGACCCTGACCCTGGTCCTCGCCTCGCTGCGCGGCATCCCGGACTTCGTACGGGCCCAGGAGCGCGGCGAGTGGCTCGGCGGGTTCCGGCCGGCGCTCGCCGACAAGTCCGTCCTCATCGTCGGCTACGGCTCCATCGGCGCCGCCATCGAAGACCGGCTCGCGCCTTTTGAGGTCGCGCGGGTGGCGCGCGTCGCGCGCTCCGAGCGCACCACGGCGCGCGGTCTGGTGCATCCGCTCACCGAATTGCCTTCTTTGCTTCCACACGCCGATGTCGTGATCCTTTCCACGCCCTTGACGGAGCAGACACGGGGGCTGGTCGACGCCGAGTTCCTCGCCCGGATGAAGGACGGGGCGCTGCTCGTGAACGTTGCGCGCGGCCCCGTCGTCGACACGAAGGCGCTGCTCGCGGAGCTGGAGAGCGGCCGCGTCAGCGCGGCCCTGGACGTCACCGACCCCGAGCCGCTGCCGCCCGGACACCCGCTCTGGCAGGCCCCCGGCGTGCTCATCACCCCGCACGTGGGCGGACCCACCTCCGCCTTCCTGCCGCGAGCCAAGCGGCTGCTCGTGGACCAGTTGACCCGGTTCGTGAACCACGAGCCCCTGAAGAACGTGATCCTGACGACGGGCGCGTAATCCTCCCGGTCGGCACCCTCCGCAACCCTTCGGATGCGGCCCGTACCCGCATCCCCGCTGGTCGTCACGGAGCGTAGAGAAGCTATGTCCCTGAGTGACGATCCTGGTGTATCGTCCCGGACAGGGGCTGCGCCGCCTACCGTTCGGCGCCGGGGATGGACATTTCAGATTTGTGAGGGGGGCGACGGGCGATGCACGGCCTATGGACGAACGATCCGACGCGGCGGAGCCGTCGACGGCGGCCCTGGCGCACGGCCGCGAGCAGACGCGGCCACCACAGCAGCCATCACAGCCACCAGCAGCGCAGGCACAGCGGCCGCAGGAGGCATGCGCACCCAGCACACCGGGACCGTCGGGACTCGGGAGCTGCGCTCACCGGGAGGCCCCGGTGAGCGCGCCGCCCTCGGTGACGACCGCCCTCGACGCAGCCGTGCGCGCACCGCATCCGCAGCAGGCTCCGCCGCGCCGGCCGGCCGCCGGTGAACGCACGCGCACTGTTCAGCAACTCGTTCTCGCCCTGGTCTGCGCGGCCTACGCCGTCGGGGCCGCGTTCGACTGGGGTACGGACGAAGTGGCACTGATCATGGGCGACTTCGGGCTGAGCGCCGGGGCGGGCACCGCCGCGGTCTCGTGCTTCCTGTACGCCCGCAGCCGGCGCGTCCGCTTCCGCTCGGCCTGGCTGCTGTTCGCCCTCTCCTCCGCGATGGCGGCCCTCGGCAACGCGGTCTGGGGCTGGTACGAGGTCGTCCTCGGCCGGCCGGTGCCCAGCCCGTCCTACGCGGACCTGTTCTTCCTGTGCTTCGCCCCGCCGGCCATCGTGGGCCTGCTGGTGCTCGCCAAGCGGCCGATGACCAAGGCCGGCTGGATCTGCCTGGCGCTGGACGCCTGGCTGATCGGCGGCTCGCTGCTCACGCTGTCCTGGAGCCTGGCGCTCGCCCAGGCGGCCCGGTTCGACGGACCGAGCGTGGCGCACACCGCGCTGTCGCTGGCGTACCCGCTGCTCGACATCGCGCTCGTCAGCATGGTGCTCGCGCTGCACTTCCGCCGCACCCCGGGCAACCGCACCGCGGTGAACACGGCGATCGGCGCGCTCGCCCTGACCGTGATGTGCGACGCGCTGTTCACCTCGCCGCTGCTGCACAGCAGTTACCGCTCCGGGCAGCTGCTGGACGCAGGCTGGTTCGCCGGTTCGCTGCTGCTCGCCTACGCCCCCTGGGCCGCACCCCGCCGCAAGGGCACAGCGGAGGCGCACGTGCCGGACGGGCACACGCGCGTGGTCCACGAGCACGTGCCCGGACAGCGCGGCACCGGCCACCACCACGTGTCCGTGCCCGCCCCGGGAGGTGATCACAGCCGGTATCCGGCCGGCCGGCCGCTCACCGGCTCCCTCGCCGCCCTCACCCCGTACCTCGCCGCCGCCGTGTGCACCCTGGGCATCCTGTACAACGTCCTCAACGGGCGCCGACCCGACCATGTCGTGCTGATCACCGCGGGCGCCGTCGTGCTCGCGCTCGTCATCCGGCAGGGCATCATGCTGCTGGACAACATCAACATGACCCAGGAACTGGCGCAGAAGGAGAACCACTTCCGCTCCCTGGTGCAGGGCTCCAGCGACGTGATCATGATCGCCGCGCCCAACGGCGTCCTGCGGTACGTCTCCCCGGCCGCCGCCGGGGTCTACGGCCGCCCCGCCGAGGAACTGGTGGGCACGGAACTGGCCGGCCTCATCCACCCGGAGGACCTGGGCTGCGTGGTGCACGAGGTGCGCCGCTTCCTCGCCGCCAGCCCCGTGGAGGAACCCACCACCCGCATCGAGTGCCGCTTCCGGTCCGGCGACGGCGGCTGGCTCAACGTCGAGTCGACCGTCAACCGCCACCACGGCGGCCTGATCTTCAACAGCCGGGACGTGACCGAGCGCGTCCGTCTGCAGGCGCAGCTGCAGCACAACGCCGAGCACGACCCGCTGACCGACCTGCCCAACCGCGCGCTGTTCACGCGGCGCGTGCAGCAGGCCCTGTCCGGCCGCCGCGCCACCGACCGGGGCGCCGCCCTGCGGGGCACGGCCGTGCTCTTCATCGACCTGGACGGCTTCAAGGCCGTCAACGACACGATCGGGCACCAGGCCGGGGACGAGCTGCTCGTCCAGGCCGCCCGCAGACTCCAGGACGCGGTCCGGCAGGGGGACACCGCGTCCCGGCTGGGCGGCGACGAGTTCGCGGCCCTGATCGTCGGCGACGGCACCCGGGAGCGTGCCGCCCGGGAGCGGAACATCCTGGAACTCGCCGACCGCCTCAGGGCGACCCTCTCCCAGCCGTACGCGATCGACGGCAGCGATGTCAGGGTCAACGCCTCCATCGGCGTCGCCTTCGCCGAACCGGGCCTCGGCGCGGGCGAGCTGCTGCGCAACGCCGACCTCGCGATGTACCGCGCGAAAGCGGCCGGAAAGGGCCGGGTCGAGCTGTACAAGCCGCAGATGCAGCAGGACGTCGTACGCAAGGCGGAGCTGGCCACCCGGCTGCGTGCCGCACTGCACGACGGCGAGTTCGTCCTGCTGCACCAGCCGGTGGTCTGCCTGGAGGGCGGCCGGATCACGGCGGTGTCGGCGCAGGCGCGCTGGCGCTCCTCACAGGGGGTGCTGTTCACCCCCGCCGAGTTCCTGCGGGTGACCGAGGACGGCGACAAGACCGCCGAGCTGGACCGCTGGATCCTGCAGGAGGCCGTCGAGCAGGCCGCCGAGCGGGCCGCGACCGGGACCGTCGTACCGGTGGCCGTCCGGATGAGCGCCCGGCAGCTGCTGGACCGCTCGATGCCGCTCGGCTCCGTGGAGGCGCTGCTGACCCGGCACGGGCTGCCGCCCGGCGCGCTGCTCCTGGAGCTGTCCGACACCGATCCGCGGGTCTCCCTGGACGAGCTGGAGCGGCGGTTGACCGCGCTCAGCCGGCTCGGGGTGCGGATCGCGCTGGACGGCCTCGGCAGCGGCTACGCGGCCATCACCGCGCTCAGAAGGCTCCCGGTGGACATCCTGAAAGTCGACCGCAGTCTGGTCGAGGGCGTCGTGGAGTCCGCGCGGCTGCACAAGATCACCAGCGGTCTGCTGCGGATCGCCGGCGATCTCGGGCTGCAGTCCGTGGCCGAGGGCGTGGACCTGCCGGAGCAGGTCGTCGCGCTGCGCGCGATGGGCTGCACGCACGGGCAGGGCATGGCGTTCGCGGGGCCGCTGGACGAGTACCGGCTGCGCCGGGCGCTCGGATCCGGCCACTTCCCGGTGCCGCACGCACCGGCCGAGCCGGCGTTCGCGGGCAAGGGTGCGGGGGTGTACACAGGGGGTGTGTCCGCTGTCATCGGAGGCGGCAGTGCCCTTCGTTCACATTCTGAGACTCCCGTCCCACCCACTTGACACGTGGTGCGCGTCGGGGGGAGGGTCAGTGCCATGCGCACCCGAATTCTCGTACTTGGACAGCGCGTCGGCTGAGCTGGGACCCACCGGAGGACGATCCGGAAACCCCAGCGACCTCACCGGCGCGCTCCCCTCGCTTGCCTTGCGGCACGAGGGGTTTTTTGTTGCACGAGTATCTTTCGTGCAGCGCTTGAACTCCGTACAAACCTCGCAAAAACCCTCAGCATCGAGAAGAGAATGCCGATGACCGAGCAGGCCACCGGGGCCCATCCGCAGCCGCGGCCCCGATCCGGAGGACAACAGTCCGCCCCCGTCGAGCACGTCACGGGTGCGCAGTCCCTCATCCGCTCCCTCGAGGAGGTCGGCGCTGACACGGTATTCGGCATTCCCGGCGGCGCGATCCTGCCGGCGTACGACCCCCTGATGGACTCGACGAGGGTCCGTCATGTGCTGGTCCGCCACGAGCAGGGCGCCGGCCACGCGGCCACCGGCTATGCGCAGGCCACCGGCAAGGTCGGCGTCTGCATGGCGACCTCCGGCCCGGGTGCCACCAACCTGGTCACGCCGATCGCCGACGCCCATATGGACTCCGTCCCGCTGGTCGCGATCACCGGTCAGGTGGCGTCCAAGGCGATCGGCACGGACGCCTTCCAGGAGGCGGACATCGTCGGCATCACCATGCCGATCACCAAGCACAACTTCCTCGTCACCAAGGCCGAGGACATCCCGCGGATCATCGCGCAGGCGTTCCACATCGCCTCCACCGGTCGCCCGGGCCCGGTCCTGGTCGACATCGCCAAGGACGCCCTCCAGGCGAAGACCGTCTTCTCCTGGCCGCCCACCATGGACCTGCCCGGCTACCGCCCGGTGACCAAGCCGCACGCCAAGCAGATCCGCGAGGCGGCCAAGCTGATCACCTCCGCCAAGCGGCCCGTCCTCTACGTCGGCGGCGGCGTCATCAAGGCGCACGCCACCGCCGAGCTGAAGGTCCTCGCCGAACTCACCGGAGCGCCCGTCACCACCACCCTGATGGCGCTCGGCGCGTTCCCCGACAGCCACCCGCTGCACGTGGGAATGCCGGGCATGCACGGTGCGGTCACCGCCGTCACCGCGCTGCAGAAGGCCGACCTGATCGTCGCCCTCGGCGCCCGCTTCGACGACCGCGTCACCGGCAGGCTGGACAGCTTCGCGCCGTACGCCAAGATCGTCCACGCCGACATCGACCCGGCCGAGATCGGCAAGAACCGGGCCGCGGACGTGCCGATCGTCGGTGACGCCCGCGAGGTCATCGCCGACCTGGTCCAGGCCGTGCAGAAGGAGCACAGCGAGGGGCACAAGGGCGACTGCACCGCCTGGTGGAGCGACCTCAACCGCTGGCGCGACACCTACCCGCTCGGCTACGACCAGCCCGAGGACGGCTCGCTCTCCCCGCAGCAGGTCATCGAACGCATCGGCCAACTCGCGCCCGAGGGCACGATCTTCGCCGCGGGCGTCGGCCAGCACCAGATGTGGGCCGCGCACTTCATCCAGTACGACAAGCCCGCCACCTGGCTGAACTCCGGCGGCGCCGGAACCATGGGCTACGCGGTCCCGGCCGCGATGGGCGCCAAGGCCGGACAGCCGGACCGCACGGTCTGGGCGATCGACGGCGACGGCTGCTTCCAGATGACCAATCAGGAACTGACCACCTGCGCCCTGAACAACATCCCGATCAAGGTCGCCATCATCAACAACGGCGCCCTCGGAATGGTCCGCCAGTGGCAGACCCTGTTCTACAACCAGCGCTACTCCAACACCGTGCTGCACAGCGGCCCCGACGACATCAACCCGGAGGCCAAGGGCACGCGCGTGCCGGACTTCGTGAAGCTGTCCGAGGCGATGGGCTGCGTGGGCCTGCGCTGCGAGCGCCCGGAGGACCTGGACAAGGTCATCCAGGAGGCGAACTCCATCAACGACCGCCCCGTCGTCATCGACTTCATCGTCCACGAGGACGCCATGGTGTGGCCGATGGTCGCCGCCGGCACCTCCAACGACGAGATCATGGCCGCCCGGGACGTCCGCCCCGACTTCGGCGACAACGAAGACGACTGAGCGAGGAAGAGCAGAGAAACATGTCCAAGCACACGCTCTCCGTCCTGGTGGAGAACACGCCGGGCATCCTCGCCCGGATCGCCGCCCTGTTCTCCCGCCGCGGCTTCAACATCGACTCGCTCGCGGTGGGCGTCACCGAGCACCCCGACATCTCCCGCATCACCATCGTGGTGGGCGTCGAGGACCTGCCGCTGGAGCAGGTGACCAAGCAGCTCAACAAGCTCGTCAACGTGCTGAAGATCGTGGAGCTGGAGCCCGGTCAGGCCGTGCAGCGCGAACTCGTCCTGGTGAAGGTCCGCGCCGACAACGAGACCCGCTCCCAGATCGTCGAGATCGTCCAGCTGTTCCGCGCCAAGACCGTCGACGTCTCCCCGGAGGCCGTCACCATCGAGGCCACCGGATCCAGCGAGAAGCTGTCCGCCATGCTCAAGATGCTGGAGCCGTTCGGCATCAAGGAGCTGGTGCAGTCCGGCACGATCGCGATCGGCCGCGGCGCCCGTTCGATCACGGACCGCTCGCTGCGCGCCCTCGACCGATCCGCGTAAAGCTGAAGTACGGCTGAAACCGGGCGGTCGGCGACACGCCGTCCGCCCGGATGCCGAGACCCCGAGACTTCCCTTCCCCTCACCGTCATACGGTGGGACGCACAACCTGCACACCAAGGAGAGAACCCAAAGTGGCCGAGCTGTTCTACGACGCTGACGCCGACCTGTCCATCATCCAGGGCCGCAAGGTCGCGGTCATCGGCTACGGCAGCCAGGGCCACGCCCACGCGCTGTCGCTGCGCGACTCCGGTGTCGACGTCCGCGTCGGTCTGCACGAGGGCTCCAAGTCCAAGGCCAAGGCCGAGGAGCAGGGCCTGCGCGTGGTGACGCCGTCCGAGGCCGCCGCCGAGGCCGACGTCATCATGATCCTGGTGCCGGACCCGATCCAGGCCCAGGTCTACGAGGAATCCATCGCCCCGAACCTGAAGGACGGCGACGCGCTGTTCTTCGGCCATGGCTTCAACATCCGCTTCGGCTTCATCAAGCCCCCGGCCGGCGTGGACGTCTGCATGGTCGCCCCGAAGGGCCCGGGCCACCTGGTGCGCCGTCAGTACGAGGAGGGCCGCGGCGTTCCGTGCATCGCCGCCGTCGAGCAGGACGCCTCCGGCAACGCCTTCGCGCTCGCGCTGTCGTACGCCAAGGGCATCGGCGGGACCCGCGCCGGCGTCATCAAGACGACGTTCACCGAGGAGACCGAGACCGACCTGTTCGGCGAGCAGGCCGTCCTCTGCGGTGGTACGGCCGCGCTGGTCAAGGCGGGCTTCGAGACCCTGACCGAGGCCGGCTACCAGCCGGAGATCGCCTACTTCGAGTGCCTGCACGAGCTGAAGCTGATCGTGGACCTCATGTACGAGGGCGGCCTGGAGAAGATGCGCTGGTCCATCTCGGAGACCGCCGAGTGGGGCGACTACGTCACCGGCCCGCGGATCATCACCGAGGCCACCAAGGCCGAGATGAAGAAGGTCCTCGCCGAGATCCAGGACGGCTCCTTCGCCCAGCAGTGGATGGACGAGTACCACGGCGGTCTGAAGAAGTACAACGAGTACAAGAAGCAGGACTCCGAGCACCTGCTGGAGACCACCGGCAAGCAGCTGCGCAAGCTGATGAGCTGGGTGAACGAGGAGGCGTAAGTCTCACGTCAGGGGGCCGGGGCATGCTGCTCCGGCCCCCGTCGTCCATCTGTTGTCCACCCCGTCCAGCCCCGGACGGGTGATCCTTCCGTGGAGGCGCAAGATGCCCTGCGCCACGCCACTAGACTGCTGCACAACACGCGTCAGGCCCACAGCGTCGTGCGTCTTCCGCGGCTAGCCCCCTCCTCCGCCTGCGGCCGTCGGGACGGCCGTCCGCATGCTCTGGACTTGTGAGGACCTCACGTGAGCTCGAAACCCGTCGTACTCATCGCTGAAGAGCTTTCGCCCGCGACCGTGGACGCGCTCGGCCCGGACTTCGAGATCCGGCACACCAATGGAGCCGATCGAGCCGAACTGCTCCCCGCCATCGCCGACGTCGACGCGATCCTGATCCGCTCCGCCACCAAGGTCGACGCCGAGGCCATCGCCGCGGCGAAGAAGCTCAAGGTCGTCGCCCGCGCCGGCGTCGGCCTGGACAACGTCGACGTCTCCGCCGCCACCAAAGCCGGCGTGATGGTCGTCAACGCCCCGACCTCCAACATCGTGACCGCCGCCGAGCTGGCCTGCGGTCTCATCCTCGCCTCCGCCCGCAACATCCCGCAGGCCAACGCCGCGCTGAAGAACGGCGAGTGGAAGCGCAGCAAGTACACGGGCGTCGAGCTGGCCGAGAAGACCCTCGGTGTCGTCGGCCTCGGCCGCATCGGCGCCCTGGTCGCCCAGCGCATGTCCGCCTTCGGCATGAAGGTCGTCGCCTACGACCCCTACGTGCAGCCCGCGCGGGCCGCGCAGATGGGCGTCAAGGTCCTCTCCCTGGACGAGCTGCTGGAGGTCTCCGACTTCATCACCGTCCACCTGCCCAAGACCCCCGAGACCCTCGGCCTCATCGGCGACGAGGCGCTGCGCAAGGTCAAGCCGAGCGTGCGCATCGTCAACGCCGCGCGCGGCGGCATCGTGGACGAGGCGGCGCTGTACTCGGCGCTGAAGGAGGGCCGGGTCGCCGGCGCCGGCCTCGACGTGTACGCCAAGGAGCCGTGCACCGACTCCCCGCTGTTCGAGCTGGACCAGGTCGTGTGCACCCCGCACCTCGGCGCCTCCACCGACGAGGCGCAGGAGAAGGCGGGCATCGCGGTCGCCAAGTCCGTCCGCCTCGCCCTCGCCGGTGAACTGGTGCCGGACGCGGTCAACGTCCAGGGCGGTGTCATCGCCGAGGACGTCAAGCCGGGCCTGCCGCTCGCCGAGCGCCTCGGCCGCATCTTCACCGCGCTCGCCGGTGAGGTGGCGGTCCGCCTCGACGTCGAGGTCTACGGCGAGATCACCCAGCACGACGTGAAGGTCCTTGAGCTGTCCGCGCTCAAGGGCGTCTTCGAGGACGTCGTCGACGAGACGGTGTCCTACGTCAACGCGCCGCTGTTCGCCCAGGAGCGGGGCGTCGAGGTCCGGCTGACCACCAGCTCCGAGTCGGCCGAGCACCGCAACGTCGTCACCGTGCGCGGCACGCTCGCGGACGGCGAGGAGGTGTCGGTCTCCGGCACGCTGGCCGGCCCGAAGCACGTCCAGAAGATCGTCGCGGTCGGCGACTACGACGTCGACCTCGCCCTCGCCGACCACATGGTCGTCCTGCGCTACGAGGACCGCCCCGGTGTCGTCGGCACCGTCGGCCGCATCCTCGGCGAGGCGGGCATCAACATCGCCGGCATGCAGGTCGCTCGCGCGGTCGCCGGTGGTGAGGCGCTGGCCGTGCTCACCGTCGACGACACGGTTTCCTCCGGTGTGCTGGCCGAGGTGGCCTCGGAGATCGGCGCGACGTCCGCCCGCTCCGTGAACCTCGTCTGACGCATCGACAAAGAGCCGGACGGGCTGACGAAAGTCAGCCCGTCCGGCGCTTTCGCGTCTCCTAGTTGTCGCTGTTGTCGCTGACCGCGATCCTCCGCAGCGTCACAGCCGCCCCCACCGCCGCCAGCGCCACCACGCCGGCCCCGGCGATCGCCGCGCCCTGCATCCCGCTGGTGAAGGCCTCGCGGGCCGTGGCGAGGAGGGACTCGCCGGCGGGGCCGGGCAGGTGGGCGGCCGTGGCGAGGGCGTCGCCCAGGGTCTCGCGGGCCCCGGCCGGGGCGGTGGCCGGCATCTCGTGGCGGTAGATCGCCGTACCGATCGAGCCGAGGACCGCCATGCCGAGCGCGCCGCCGAACTCGGCGCTGGTCTCCAGCAGGGAGGAGGCCGTGCCCGCCCGCTCCACCGGGGCGCCGCTCATGGCCAGGTCGGTCAGCTGGGAGACGATCGCGACCATCCCGCAGGCGAGGACGCCGGCCCCGGCCAGCGCCAGCCACAGCGAGTCGGTGCCGACGAGGGCGAGCATCGAGTAACCGGCCGCCATGGCCGCGAAGCCGCCGGCGACGACGTACCCCCGGTTGACGCCCCGCTGGACGAGCTGTGCGGTGACCGGACCGGCGATCCCGATGAACACCGAGGGCAGCAGGCTCCACAGGGCCGCCGAGAGCGGGCTCTTGCCGAGGACCGACTGCAGGTACTGCGTGGTGAAGATGGCCGAGCCCATCATGGCGAGGGCGGCGACGAGGTTGAGGACCAGCGCCGGGGTGAAGCCGTGGCCCTTCAGCAGGGCCGGCGGGATCAGCGGGGAGGCGTTCGTGCGCTGACGGCGGACGAACAGGGCCGCGAAGAGCAGGCCGACGGTGACCGAGACGACGTAGAGCGGGTGCCAGCCCTCGGAGGGGATCTCCTTCAGGCCGTAGATCACGGGGAGCACGGCGGCCATCGACAGCGGGACGCTCACCCAGTCGAAACGGCCCGGGTTCGGGTCCTTCGACTCCGGCAGCAGCACCGGGCCGAGGAGCAGCAGCAGGGCCATCGCGGGCAGGTTGACCAGGAAGACCGAGCCCCACCAGAAGTGCTCGACGAGGATGCCGCTCATCACCGAGCCGAGCGCGATACCGCCGGTCATGACGCCGGACCACAGCCCGATCGCCTTCGCCCGCTGGCCGGGGTCGGTGAACATCGTGCGCAGCAGCGCCATCGTCGACGGCATCAGGGTCGCGCCGCCGAGGCCGAGGACCGCGCGGGCCGCGATCAGGGTCTCGGCGCTGCTCGCGTAGGCCGCGAGGAGCGAGGCGGCGCCGAAGGCGGCGGCGCCCATCAGCAGGAGCTTGCGGCGGCCGATGCGGTCGCCGAGGGAGCCCATCGTCATCAGCAGGCCGGCCAGGACGAAGCCGTAGACGTCGAAGATCCACAGCTGCTGGGTGCCGCTCGGGTGCAGGTCCGCGGCGATCGCGGGGGTCGCGAAGTACAGGACGGAGACGTCCATCGAGACCAGCAGCAGCGGCAGCATCAGCACGCCGAGAGCGATCCACTCGCGGCGCCCGGCACGGGCTGGGGCGGCGCTGTCGGCGCCGACGGGGGTGGTGGTGCTCGTCGAGTTCGTCATGGCAGTGACTGTACGGGCGTATTAAACGCTTGTCTAGAACGCACGTATAAGTCATCCGTCTAGGACGTCCGTATGGATCGGCGGTAGGGTTGGTGGGCATGGGACACCGTGAGGATCTGCTCGAAGGCGCCAAGCGCTGCCTGCTGGAGAAGGGGTTCCTGCGCACGACCGCGCGGGACATCGTCAAGGAGTCGGGCACCAACCTGGCGTCCATCGGCTACCACTACGGGTCGAAGGCCGAGTTGCTGGTGCAGGCGTACGTCTCGCTGATCGAGGGCGTGGGGGAGCGGTTCGACCCGGGGTTCGGTGGGACGATGACCGAGCCTCCCGGTTCGCTGGCGCGCTTCCAGGAGGTGTGGACGAGCATCATCCGCACGGTGCCCGAGTCACGGGCGATCTGGATGCTGAGCTTCGAGCTGATGTTCCAGGACGAGCGGCTGGAGGAGGTGCGCAAGCTGCTGGCCGAGGCCCAGCAGGAGGGCCGCTCGGGGCTGGTGGCGATGTTCAGCGGCATCCCGGAGTCCGACGTCGACCCGGAGGCGGTGGACACCGAGGGCCGTCTCTACCAGACCCTCCTGAACGGCCTCATGGTCCAGTGGCTCTTCGACCCGTCCTCGGCGACCACCGCCGAGCAACTGACGGCGGGGCTACGGCGGATCATGGCGGCGGCGGGCACTGGCACGGAGACTCGGTGATCGGGTGGGGGAAGGTGGCGTAGGCCGGGAAGTGACCGTTGGGCCGCTCGCTTCTTCGGCCAGGTCAGCCAGGTCTGCGGCCCAGGCGCGCCCGCTTCAGTGCCATGTGCAGGAGCAGGCGGTCCTCGCCGTCGTCCAGGTCCAGGCCCGTCAGCTGCTCCACCCGGGAGAGGCGGTAGTACAGGGTCTGGCGGTGGATGCCCAGTTCGGCCGCCGTGCGGGCGGCCTGGCCGGCGCAGTCGAGGTAGACCTCGGCGGTGCGGGCCAGCTCCCGGTTGGCGGGGGAGAGCAGAGGGCCGACCACGGGATCGTGCGCGGCCTGCGGCGGCAGCGCGGTCAGCAGCCGGTACGGCCCGATGCGCGCCCACTCCGCGACCGGCCCGAACCGCGGCTCGGCCAGCGCGGCGCGCGCGGCGGCGGTGGCTTCCTGCCAGACCGTGCCCAGCTCGGCGAGTCCGTTACGGGGATCACCGACCCCGGCCGCGCATCCGGCACCCCCGGCGACCCGGGCCCCCGCTCCGGCGAATCCCGCCGCGGCTGCCGTGGCCGCCCCCGACCCGGCCCCCCGCCCCGTTCCTCCGGTTCCTCCCGCAGACCCCGCCCCGCGCCCTGCTCCTCCCGATGCCCCTGCCCCCGTCCCTGCCCCTGCCCCTGCCCCTTGCCCCGCTTCTCCTGCGTCTCCCGCCGCCCGACTGCCGCGCCCCGCCCTTCCCGCCGCGCCACCAGCCCCCGTACCACGAGCCGATGTCCCCCGTGCCCCCTGCGCCTCCTTCAGCAACCGTCCAGCCGCGGTCAGGGCCGGGGTGCTCACCTCCGTGGTCCGTAGCCGTACCAGCAGTGCGAGGCTCTGTTCCGAGGGGCCCCAGGGAAGGGTGCACAGGGCGGTGGCGTGGGGGATCGTGCGGGCGGCGGGGGCGTCGTCCGGGTCGGGCGACGGCCAGGGGGCCACGCAGACGAGGGTGAACGGGCCGTCGGCGCGCGGGCCGAGGGCGGTGCGCAGTTCGGCCACCGCCATGTCCTGCTGCCAGCCGCGCTCGGCGGTGAGCACCGCCCGCAGCTCCCGGCTCAGCCCGGCCCCGGCCTCCGCCTCGTCCGCGAGCAGCGCACCGATCCGGCCGGCCACCTCCATCGCGGCGGCCAGCTGCGCGTCCGTCGGCCCCGGGTCGCCGTCCAGCAGCCAGACGTAACCGAGGACGACACCCCGGTGCCGTACGGGCAGACAGATCCGGCCGCGGTAGACGCCCGCCTCCGGGCTCGCCGGGATCCGCACCGGCCCGGTCGCGCGGGTGATGCCGAAGCCCTCGAACCACGACCGGACCGTGGCCGTGGAGCGCCGGGTCAGGATCGAGCGGGTGCGCACCGGGTCCAGCGCGGTGGGATCCAGCTCGTCTTCGCTGTCGTAGGCCCCGAAGGCGATCAGCTCGAAGTCGCGGTTCTCCAGGGTCGCCGGGACCCCGAGCAGCTCCGAGATCTCGTCCACGAGCTCCTGGTAGTCACCCTTGAAAGCCTTGAAATCCGCCGCCACTCGGGCATTCTCCCTCATTTTCCGGCGGCCTTCATACATCTGTCTGAGATCCGGTGCACGGATGCGTGACAGCTGTCGATGGCTCACGATCGGAGAGATCCTTAGGTTTCACGGTGGTTCTCCGTGCCGTACCCGAAGCGTTGGGTAATGGCCTATTTTGATGCTTGTCTGTGGAGGTGCCCCGTGCTGGGTCCCGTGATTCTCGCCGCGTCGCGCAGCGACCGGATGCGACGCCTGATCTCGGCGGCCCCGGTGACCAAGCAGGTCGTCGACCGCTTCATCCCCGGCGAGACCGTCGACGACATCGTGCCGATCATCAAGGACCTGACGGCCAAGGGCCTGGAGCTGACGATGGACGTCGTCGGCGAGGACATCACCACCCCCGAGCAGGCCACCGCCGCCCGGGACGCCTACCTGCTGCTGATCGACCGCCTCAAGGAGCTGCAGCTCGGCGAGAAGGTCGAGATGTCGGTCAAGCTGTCCATGTTCGGGCAGGCGCTCGACGGCGGGCACGAGCTGGCGCTCGCCAACGTCCGGCCGGTCGTCGAGGCCGCCGCCGCCATCGGTACGACCGTGACGCTGGACGCCGAGGACCACACCACCCTCGACTCGATGTTCGCCATCCACGAGGAGCTGCGGAAGGACTTCCCGCAGACCGGCTGTGTCATCCAGGCCTACCTCTTCCGTACCGAGGCCGACGCCCGCCGCCTCGCGGCCGCCGGCAGCCGCGTCCGCCTGGTGAAGGGCGCCTACAAGGAGCCCGCCGAGGTCGCCTACCAGCAGAAGCACGAGATCGACAAGGCGTACGTCCGTGTCCTGCGGATCCTGATGGAGGGCGAGGGGTACCCGATGATCGGGTCGCACGACCCGCGCCTGATCGCCATCGCCCAGGAGCTGGCCCACAAGGCCGGCCGCAAGCTGGACGAGTACGAGTTCCAGATGCTGTACGGCATCCGCGGCGACGAGCACCTGCGCCTGGCCGCCGAGGGCCACCGCATGCGCGTCTACACCGCCTACGGCACCGACTGGTACGGCTACTTCATGCGCCGTCTCGCGGAGAAGCCGGCGAACCTGCGCTTCTTCCTCCGCTCGATGGTCAGCAAGGGCTGAGTCCGAACACCCGCTCACGTACAAGGAGTCAAGGAACCTATGGACGCTGTGACCCAGGTCCCCACCCCCGTCAACGAGCCGGTGCACGGCTACGCCCCCGGCTCGCCCGAGCGCGCCCGGCTGGAGGCCAAGCTCAAGGAGCTCGCCGAGAACCCGATCGACCTGCCGATGACCATCGGCGGCGAGAAGCGGATGGGCGGCGGCGAGCCGTTCCAGGTGGTCCAGCCGCACAACCACAAGGCCGTCATCGGCACCCTGCGCAACGCCACCCAGCAGGACGCCAAGGACGCCATCGACGCGGCCCTCGCCGCCGCCCCGGCCTGGCGCGCCATGTCCTTCGACGACCGCGCCGCGATCATCCTGCGCGCCGCCGAGCTGCTGGCCGGCCCCTGGCGCGAGACGATCGCCGCCTCCACCATGCTCGGCCAGTCGAAGACCGCCCAGCAGGCCGAGATCGACACGCCGTGCGAGCTGGTCGACTTCTGGCGCTTCAACGTGCACTACGCCCGCCAGATTCTCGCCGAGCAGCCCCCGGCGAACTCCCCGGGTGTCTGGAACCGCCTGGACCACCGCCCGCTGGAGGGCTTCGTCTACGCGATCACGCCCTTCAACTTCAGTGCCATCGCGGGCAACCTGCCCACCGCCCCTGCGCTGATGGGCAACGTGGTCGTGTGGAAGCCGTCGCCGACGCAGACCCACGCGGCCGTGCTGCTGATGCAGCTGCTGGAGGAGGCCGGTCTGCCCAAGGGCGTCATCAACCTCGTCACGGGTGACGGCATCGAGGTCTCCAAGGTCGCCCTGGAGCACCGCGACCTGGCCGGCATCCACTTCACCGGTTCGACCAGGACCTTCCAGTACCTGTGGAAGACGGTCGGCACCAACATCGAGAAGTACCGCTCGTACCCGCGTCTGGTCGGTGAGACCGGCGGCAAGGACTTCCTGGTCGCCCACCCGAGCGCCGACCGCGCGGTGCTGAAGACCGCCCTGACCCGCGGTGCCTTCGAGTACCAGGGCCAGAAGTGCAGCGCCACCTCCCGCGCCTACATCCCGGCCTCCATCTGGAACTCCGGCTTCAAGGAGGAGTTCGCGGCCGAGGTCGACTACCTCACCATGGGTGACGTCACCGACCTGTCGAACTTCATCGGCGCCGTGATCGACGACCGTGCCTTCGCCAAGAACAAGGCCGCGATCGACCGCGCCAAGGAGGACCCGACCTGCGAGATCGTCGCGGGCGGCAGCTACGACGACTCGGTCGGCTACTTCGTCCGTCCGACGGTCATCGTCTCCACCGACCCGGAGAACGAGATCTTCCGCACGGAGTACTTCGGCCCGGTCCTCGGCGTCTACGTCTACGAGGACGACAAGTACGACGAGATGCTGGAGCAGATGGAGTCGGTGTCGGACTACGCCCTGACCGGTTCGGTCATCGCGAACGACCGTGCGGCGGCCGCATACACGATGGAGAAGCTCCGCTACGCGGCGGGCAACTTCTACATCAACGACAAGTCGACCGGCGCCGTCGTCGGCCAGCAGCCCTTCGGCGGCGGCCGCGCCTCCGGCACCAACGACAAGGCCGGCGCCCCGCAGAACCTGCTGCGCTGGACCCTGACCCGCGCCATCAAGGAGACCCTGGTCCCGCCGACCGACTACTCCTACCCGCACATGGGCTGACCCTCAGCCCCGTGAACCACGGGCCGGCAAGCCTGCCGTCGGAGCAGGCTCGCCGGCCCGTTGCCAGTCAGGAGAAGTTCAGCGTGACATCGTCGCCGTCGTGCCGGCCGCTCTGCCGCGTGTTCGGGTGGAAGGTGCTGGTCGTTCCGCCCGCGCTCTCGCAGTTCACGGTGACACGGAGGTTGAACTTCTTGCCCACCGGTACGGTGAGGTCGACAGGGCCGTAAGTTCCGTTCGCCTGGCCGTTGTTGTCCACGTCGTCCGCGACGGCTCCGTTACCGGCGTTCAGTGTCACGTCGGTGGGGACGGTGTTCGGGAACCTCGTCCCACAGTCCACTGTCCCGGAGTAGGTCACCGATCCCGTACTCGGTGCCGAGTGGGCCGGTCCCGAGACCAGGAGGCCACCGCCGAGGGTGGCCACGGCGAGGACCGCGAGGGTGCGGGAGACGCGCGATGTGTTCGTGGGCATGTCACCACCTGCCTCGATAGCGTGCGGGTGTCCGATGGGACCGCAGGAGCGCGCCGCGCCCGATAGCGGCGCTCGGCTGGTGAGAGGTTTCGGCGGGGTCGGCCGTGCGAGAGCCGGTATGTCACTGCCGTCCCGTCACAGCAGCACCGGCAGCCCCATCCGTTCCATCGACAACGTTGCTACGCCGCCTTTGGATCTGCAACCGCAAAGCCGTTGACTGTGAGTGACCCGTCAAACACGCGCGAGCGGTCAGGTGTGATACTGAGGGCATGGCCGCCGCTCTCCGTCTCGCCCACACCGCCGACCTGGATCCCCGCGAACTCCGTGCCGTCCGCGCCCTGTTGGACGAGGCGTTCGACGGGGACTTCTCCGACGAGGACTGGGATCACGGGCTCGGGGGCACGCACGCGCTCGTTCGCGACGGCGCCGGGATCGCCGCGCACGGGGCCGTCGTGATGCGCCGGATCCGCCATCGCGGGCGCTGGCTGCGCACCGGGTACGTGGAGGCCGTCGCCGTACGCGCCGACGTGCGGCGGACCGGGCTCGGCGGGCGGGTGATGGCCGGGCTGGAGCAGGTGATCGACCGGGCCTACGACCTCGGCGCGCTCTCCGCCAGCGAGGAGGGGGCCCTGTTGTACGCCGGCCGGGGCTGGCAGCAGTGGAGCGGACGCGTGCACGCCCTCTCGCCGGACGGGATCGTGCGGCTGCCGGAGGAGGAGGGGGACGTCTACGTGCGGCCCGCGCTCGCCGGGCCGCTGGACCCCGGCCGGGAGCTGGTCTTCGACTGGCGGGACGGCGACATCACCTGATGGGTCATCAGGCCGCGCGGACCAGGATCTTGCCCGTGTTGCCGCCGCGCAGCATCAGCAGGAACGCCTCCACGATCCGCCCGAACCCGTCGACCACCGTCTCGTCCGCCGTCAGCGCCCCGCTGCGCAGATGCGGTACGGCGAAGTCGTACAGCTCTTGCTGCGCGTCCCGGTGGTCCTTCACCAGGAAGCCCTCGATACGCAGGCTCTTCTCCACCACGTCCGCATGGTCGAAGAGGACGGGCGGGGCATCCGGGGTGTTGTACTGGCTGATCGTGCCGACCCGCACCACCCGGCCCCGCTCGCGCAGCGCGCCGATCGCCGCGCCCAGCTGGTCGCCGCCGACGTTGTCCACGAAGACGTCGATGCCGCCGGGGGCGGCCTGGGCCAGCAGGTCGGCGGCCGGAGCCGTGCGATAGTCGAAGGCGGTGTCGTAGCCGACCTGTTCCGTCAGGTACTTCACCTTCTCCTCGGTGCCCGCGCTGCCGATCACCCGGCCGGCGCCGAGCAGCCGGGCGAAGCGGCCGGTTGCCGTGCCGACCCCGCCCGCCGCGCCGGAGACGAACACGTCCTCGCCCGCGCGCAGCCGGGCGATCCGGGTCAGGGCGACGTACGCCGTCAGGCCCGTGCCGCCCAGCACGCTCAGATACGCCGACAGCGGCACGCCCGGGTGGTGCGGGAGCCGGCGGACCTCCTCGGGGCGCACCACCGAATGCGTGCGCCAGCCCCGGCGGTGGAAGACGATCTCGCCCTCGGGCAGCTCCGGGGTGCGGGAGGCGGTGACCCGGCCCAGCGTGCGGCCCTCCAGCGGGGCATTCAACGGGAAGTCCCCGTCCATCATTTCGCGGTGGTACGGGTCCACGGACCACAGCAGGTTCTCCACCAGGGCCGTGCCGGGCGCCGGTTCGGGTACCGGGGACTCGGCGAAGCGGAAGTGGCCGGCGGTGGGGAAGCCGGTGGGGCGGGAGGTCTGCTGCACGGTGAGCGCGATCTCGGTCATGGCAGGGACGGTAGGCGGGAATGCCGGACGCGGGCAGGGGGTTGGGCTCATGGAACGCGCCGATCCATGAAGCCGTCTCATACCCGCAGGTGGGAGCCCCGAATGACAGCAGTCGACCTTGCCCCGCAGGAGCTGAGGTTCCTGGTCGCCGTGGCCGACGAGGGCGCCTTCTCCGCCGCTGCCGCCCGGCTCGGGGCCACCCAGTCCGCCGTCTCCCACGCCGTGCGTGGCATCGAGCGGAAGCTGGGCGTCGTGCTCTTCGAACGCGGCCGGTTCGGGGCCCGGCCGACGCCCGCGGGGGAGCGGGCGGCCGCCCATGCGCGACGGGTGCTGCGCATGCTCCAGGCGCTGGCCGCCGACGCCCGCGGCGCGGACACCGGTGAGCTCTCCGGGCCGTTGCGGATCGCCGCCTTCCGCAGCGCCGCCCTGCGTCTGCTGCCGCCCGCCCTGGAGCGGCTCGCGGCACAGCACCCCGGTATCGAGGTGACCGTCACCGTCGTACGGGAACTGGGCGCCGGCACCGCGGGCGAGGTCGCCGCCGGGCGGGCCGACCTCGGCATCGCCACCCTGAGCGGGCCACCGGCGGCCGGACTGGTCGGCGGGGTGCTGCTGCAGGAGCCGTACTCCCTGGTGCATCCGGCCGGGCACCCGGATCCGCGCACCCTGCCGCTCGTCGACTGGGCCGAGAACTGCGGCTCCTACACGCGCGCCTGGTGGGCCGCTCAGGACTGGATACCGGCGGCGACCGTCAACGCCGAGGACGACGGGGCGGTGCTGTCGATGGTGGGCAGCGGGCTGGGCATGGCCATCATGCCCGCGCTCTCCCTCACCGGGGCGCCGCCCGCCGTCCGGATCACCGACCTCGGGCCGGAACGGCCGTACCGCTCCGTCGGCTATGTCACCACCCCGGAGCTCGCCGCCACGACCGCCGTACGGGCCCTGATCCGTGCCCTGCGGTCCCTCGGAGCGCCGTCACCCGAACACGCGAAGGCCCAGCTCAGAGCGGTGTGACGGGGTCCACTGTCTCAGATAGTAGGAAGTCCGAGTAATTGTGCAGACAGAACCGGGCCGCTCCCTTAGTTTTGTAGGAGCCGAACGTCTCGCTCGATCAAGCGAATGGCGGTCGTGAGCCGGGCCCGGTGCAGGCAACCCCTGCGGCCCCTGGCTCCCCGCCCCATCCGGCGTCTCGCAATCTCTCATTGCCGCACTCCGTGTTTGCCGAAGGAGTCGATTCCCATGGCCGAGACGACCGTCCGCCGCCGAGTCCGCCACGCGACCCGCACGAGCGAGTCCGACCGCAAGAACGCCGCCGCCGCCCTCCAGCGCGCCCTCGACCGCCGCGACAACGGCGGCGAGACCGGCCACTGACACCTCGTCCGATGCCGTCCATGCCATCCAGGTCGTCCATATGGCGGACGGGGCATGTCATTCCCTGGGACGAGGAGTAGGGTGCCCGCATGTCTCGCAGCATCAATCTCGCAGTGATCCCCGGGGACGGCATCGGACAGGAAGTCGTGTCCGAGGGTCTCAAGGTCCTCTCCGCCGTCCTGCCGCAGGATGTGAAGCTGGAGACGAAGGAGTACGACTTCGGCGCCAGGCGCTACCACGCCACCGGTGAGACCCTCACCGACGCCGATCTCGACGCGCTGAAGCAGCACGACGCCATCCTGCTCGGCGCCATCGGCGACCCGTCGGTGCCGTCCGGCGTCCTGGAGCGCGGCTTCCTCCTGAAGCTCCGCTTCGCCTTCGACCACCACGTCAACCTGCGCCCGTCGAAGCTCCTCCCCGGTGTCGCCACCCCGCTCGCCGGCCAGCCCGAGATCGACTTCGTCGTGGTCCGCGAGGGCACCGAGGGCCCCTACACCGGCAACGGCGGCACCATCCGCAAGGGCACCGAGCACGAGGTCGCCACCGAGGTCTCCGTCAACACGGCCTTCGGTGTCGAGCGCGTGGTCCGCGACGCCTTCGCCCGCGCCCAGGCCCGCCCGCGCAAGAAGCTCACCCTCGTCCACAAGAACAACGTGCTGACCTTCGCGGGTCACCTGTGGACGAACATCTTCAACAAGGTGGCCAAGGAGTTCCCGGAGGTCACCACCGACTACATCCACGTCGACGCGGCGACGATCTACCTCGTCACCGACCCGGCGCGGTTCGACGTCATCGTCACCGACAACCTCTTCGGCGACATCATCACCGACCTCGCCGCGGCCGTCTCCGGCGGCATCGGCGTGGCCGCGAGCGGGAACATCAACCCCTCCCGCGAATTCCCCTCGATGTTCGAGCCGGTCCACGGTTCCGCGCCCGACATCGCCGGCCAGGGCAAGGCCGACCCCACCGCCACGGTCCTGTCCGTCGCCCTGCTGCTGCGCCACCTCGGCTACGACAACGAGGCCGACCGCATCGACACCGCGGTCGCCGCGGACCTCACCGAGCGCGCCGCGCTGGGTGCCCGCAGCACCTCGCAGATCGGCGACGCGCTCGCCGCCCGAGTAGCCGGCTGACCCGGCGCCCCACCACGAAGCCGCCGGGTCGGACGACCGCCCGGCGGCTTTTCCACGTCCCCGCCGGGTGCCACCATCGACCCCTGGGCCGCTTTCACCCCCATTCCTTCCGCCGTAGGCCCCGCGCGATAATCGAACGCGGAGCCGCGGTATGAGGGAAAGCTCGGACGTCCTATCACTGAGAGGTCGCAGTGACGGGGCGTGAGCGCGGCCCGTCACTACAACCGGTGAAGGACAAACCACTCATGACGACGCCCACGATCGAGCTCAAGCCCTCCGCCAGTCCCCTCGCCGCCGCAGAGCGCGAGGCGATCCTGGCCAACCCCGGGTTCGGCCGCCACTTCACCGACCACATGGTGACGATCAGGTGGACCGAGGGCCGCGGCTGGCACGACGCCCAGCTCGTCCCGTACGGCCCGATCTCCCTCGACCCCTCCACCCACGTCCTGCACTACGGCCAGGAGATCTTCGAGGGACTGAAGGCCTACCGCCAGCCCGACGGCTCGATCGCGCTGTTCCGCCCCGAGGCGAACGCCCGCCGCTTCCGCAACTCCGCCCGCCGCATGGCCATGGCCGAGCTGCCCGAGGAGCTGTTCATCGCCGCGCTGGACGCGCTGCTCACCCAGGACGCGGACTGGGTCCCGCCGCACGGTGGCGAACAGTCCCTGTACCTGCGCCCGTTCATGTTCGCCACGGAGGCCGCGCTCGGCGTGCACCCGGCGAACGAGTACCTGTTCATGCTCATCGCCTCGCCCTCCGGCGCGTACTTCGCCGGTGGCGTCAAGCCGGTCACCATCTGGGTCTCCGAGGACCACGTCCGTGCCGTCCCCGGCGGCACCGGCGACGCCAAGACCGGCGGCAACTACGCCGCGTCGCTGCTGCCGCAGGCCGAGGCCGCCGCGCACGGCTGCGACCAGGTCGTCTACCTCGACGCGGTCACCCGCACCAAGGTCGAGGAGAGCGGCAGCATGAACGTCGCCTTCGTCTACGGCGACCGGATCGTCACCCCGGAGCTGACCGGCTCGATCCTGGAGGGCATCACCCGCGACTCCCTCCTCCAGGTCGCCCGCGACCTCGGCTACACCGCCGAGGAGGGCGTGGTCACCCTGGAGCAGTGGCGGGCGGACGCGGCCTCCGGTGCCCTCACCGAGGTCTTCGCCTGCGGCACCGCCGCCGTGGTCACGCCCATCGGCCACGTCAAGACCAAGACGGACGCCTGGACCCACGGCGACGGCACCCCCGGCGAGGTGACCCTCCGCCTGCGCGAGGCCCTGCTCGGCATCCAGCGCGGCGTGACGGAGGACAAGCACGGCTGGATGCACAGGATCGGCTGAGTTCCGCTTCACCGGCTGCCCGACGGGAGTGAATGGTGCGCGCGTTCGAGGCGTACCCCCACTCCCGCCCGGGTATCCACCCCTTCCGCGGGGGCGCGTGCCCCCCGCGAACACACATCCGGGGTGACACCCGAAACGGGGGAGGGGCGCACGTGAACGCATGGTCGCCGGTGCCACGGCTGCGCTGGTTGCTGCGCGCGTTACGCACTCCGCGCCGCCCGCAGAGTCTCACCGCGCTGGCGGCCCTCGCCGGCTGTGCGGCCCTGCTGCTGTGGACCGCTCACGGCATGGACGCCTACCAGCAGAACCTCGCGCTCAATCTCGGCACCGACCTGGTCGGCGTGGTCATCACCGTGTTCGTGATCGGCCCGCTGATCTCCCGCGCCCAGGAAGGCCGGGTCCGTGAGCACACCAGGCTCGACTACGAGTGGTTCGCCTCCCAGGTGCACGGTGCCACGGCCTGCGTGAAGGTGCTGGACACCTTCTCCAACCTGTTCGGGCCGCAGTTCTCCGAGCGTCTCTTCCGGGGGATCAAGGCGGCCACCGCGCACGGGGCGCGGGTGCAGATCCTGCTGCTGGACCCCGACTCGCTCGCGGTCATCCTGCGCGGCCGTGAACTGGGCGAGCAGAGCGCCGACATCCGCCGCGACATCATGCGCAACCTGCGCACCCTGGACCACTTCGCGCGCCGCCTGGACGACACCTCCCGCGCCCTGCTGGAGGTCCGCCTGTGCCAGACGTCCCCCGGTGTGACGCTCTACCGCTGGGACGAGCGCTGTCTGGTCTCCTTCCTCACGGTGGGCCGCCTCTCCGGCGAGGGCGTCCAGCTGGAGGTCGCCGTCCGCTCCCCGCTCGGCACCTTCGTGGAGCAGCGCTTCGACGAGCTGTGGGGGCAGAGCAAGCCCATGGAGCACTTCACCCGGCTGCCGCTCACCCTGGTCGACGCCGCCGACGGCCGCCGGGAGTTCCGCTGCCCGTTCGTGTCCGTCGAGGACCGCCTGTACGTCGCCGGGCCCGACCTCGTGTCGTACCTGGCCCGGCACCGCCGCGACCAACTCTCCGCCTACAGCGAGTCCTTGACCCTACCGGGTGCGCACGAGCTGGTCGTGGTCGACGACGAAAGTCCGCTGCACGCGCTCCTCATCCAGCACTTCGCGGAGAAGTACGATGCGTCGGCGGCCGCTTTCGTGGAGTTGCGGCCGCCGGTCCTGGTCACGGAATAGCGGACCCGGCACAGAATAGAGGCCCTGGCAGAAATGAGTTTCGTGCTCCACCCCGCTCCGCAGGCGCAACCCCGGTATCGCGCCTTCACCCCCCGTGACCTGGACGGACTGCTGGACCGGGTGTCCCTGCCGCCCGCCGAGCGGCTCGCCCTGCGGGCCGTGTCGGCGGTCCTGCCCTTCCGCACGAACTCCTACGTGGTGGACGAACTGATCGACTGGTCGGCCGTCCCCGACGACCCCGTCTTCCGGCTGACCTTCCCGCAGAGCGGCATGCTGCCCGCGCACGAACTGCGCCGGATGGCGGACCTGCTCGCCCAGGACGCGCCCGGCGCCGAGGTCCGGCGCGCCGCGCACGAGATCCGGATGCGGCTCAACCCGCACCCCTCCGGCCAGCTCGACGCGAACGTGCCCGTGCACGAGGGCCACCGCCTGACGGGGCTTCAGCACAAGTACCCCGAGACGGTGCTGGTCTTTCCGCGGCAGGGCCAGACCTGCCACGCCTACTGCACCTACTGCTTCCGCTGGCCGCAGTTCGTCGGCGAGTCCGAGCTGCGCATCGCCACCGACGACATCGCCGCCACCAGCGCTTATCTGCGCGCCCATCCCGAGGTGACCAGCGCGCTCATCACCGGCGGCGACCCGCTGGTGATGAGCACCGAGGTGCTGCGCCGCTATGTGGAGCCGCTGCTCGCCATCGACACCCTCCGCTCGGTCCGGATCGGCACCAAGTCGCTGGCCTTCTGGCCGTACCGCTTCCTGACCGACCGGGACGCCGACGACCTGCTGCGGCTCTTCGAGAAGGTCGTCGCCAGTGGCCGCCACCTGGCGCTCATGGCCCACTTCACGCACCCGCGGGAACTGCGCCCGCCGGTGGTGCGGGAGGCGATGCGCCGGGTGCGGGACACCGGCGCGGTGATCCGCTGCCAGGGGCCGCTGGTCGCCGGGATCAACGACAGCGCCGAGGCGTGGGCGGAGCTGTGGGAGGAGACGACCGCGCTGGGGGCGGTGCCGTACTACCAGTTCGTGGAGCGGGACACCGGGCCGCAGGGCTACTTCGGGGTGCCGCTGGCCCGCGGCCACGCGATCTTCCGGGACGCCTACGCCCGGGTCTCCGGGCTCGCCCGCACGGTGCGCGGACCGGTGATGTCGGCGATGCCGGGCAAGGTCTGCGTGGACGGCATCGCCGAGGTGGCGGGCGAGAAGGTCTTCGTCCTCCACCTCATCCAGGCCCGCGACCCCGAACTGGTGGACCGCCCGTTCTTCGCGGCGTACGACGAGGGCGCGACCTGGTTCACCGACCTGAAGCCGGCCTTCGGCGCGACTCGGTTCCTGCCGGGCCTGGAGGTGGGGTGAATGGCCTCGTCTTCACAGCCGACGGCCGCGGTTGCCGGTCTGGCGCTTGCCGTGGCGGTTCTGCTGTCCCTCGTCGCGGCGCTGCTCGCCGTGATCGTCCGGACGACCACGGCCGGTCGGCGGACGGACGCGCTTCCGGCTGCAGCAGTGGTCTTCTCCGCGACCATGGGGCTGAGCCTGGCCAGTCTCGCGAGTGTCGGTCTGCTTCGGAGCTAGCGCACGCTCTCCGCGCCGACCCGTTCCTGCGCGGCCTCGACGCGGGCCGATGCCGGTTGCCGGGGCGTCAGGATCAGGTGGATCAGGCCGCCCACCGCGCCCGACAGCAGGAAGCTGCAGTCCACGCCGCCGGTCAGGTGCAGCAGCGGGCCCTGGTACGACGGCAGGGACACCGCCAGCAGACCGACGCCGGCGCCCAGTGCCCAGGAGACGGCCGCCCGCACGTTCCAGCCGGCGCGGTACCAGTAGATCCCGCCCCGCGAGCGGCGGTTGAAGACCTGCAGGGCGTCGGCGTCGTACACACCGCGGCAGCGGGCGAAGCCGATGAGGGTGATGACCGCCCAGGGGGTGCCGATGGCGGTGAGCAGCAGCACGAAGGACGTCATCGCGGACTGCGCGTTCCAGGCGTAGTGGCCGACGAACACGCAGGCCGTGGCCACGATCGCGACCGTGTAGGTGGCACGGGCGCGGGACGCCCTGGGCAGGATGGCGTCCAGGTCCAGGCCCATGGAGTACAGCATCAGACCGGCGTTGCCGACCGAGCCGGCCGAGGCGGACAGCAGCAGCGGGATCAGGTACCAGGTGGGGGAGGCCGCCACCAGCGGACCGGCGTAGTCCAGTGCCGCGTGGGCGCCGTACGCCGTGAACGTGCCGAACAGCTGCGGCACCAGTAGGCCCAGGGTCAACCCCAGCCAAGTGGCCCTCAGGACGCGGCGGCCCGAGTGCCGGGCGGGGGAGATGTAGCGGGTGTAGTCGCCGAGCAGGGTGATGAAGGCGATGGGACCGGACAGGCCGGCGGCCACGGCCGACAGGAACCAGGTCGGCCAGAACGAGCCGAGCAGGTAGCCGCCCGTCTCGGGCATGGCCGCGGTGGTGAAGTGCGGGGCGTAGGCGAAGACGCCGAGCACCAGCAGGACGGTCATGCCGATGGACAGGACCTTGGACATGTTCAGCAGCACCCGGTAGCCGTACACCGCGCCCGCGACCGTGGCGCCGGCCAGCAGCGCGTAGACGACGGCGTACGACACCCCGTCCGCGGGTAGCCCGAACATCCGGCCGAGCACGCTGATCATCACGTCGCCGCCGATCCACACCGTCAGCGCGGTGTACCCGAGGGCGAGCAGCAGGCCGACGACCGAGCCGACCAGCCGGCCCCGGACGCCGAACTGGGCGCCGGAGGAGGTGGAGAGGTTGGTCGCGGTGCGCAGCGAGATCAGGGCCAGGGGCGCCGTCACCGCCGTACCGGCGATCGTGCCTGCCACGATCGAGCTGACCGACGCCCACCAGCCGAGCCCGAAGGACGGCGGCAGCCAGCCGAAGATGATCACCCCGAGGCAGAGGTTGGAGCCGAGCAGGATCGAGACGAGGTCGCGCGGACCGCTGGTCCGTTCCTCGTCCGGGATGGTGTCGACTCCGCGCTGTTCTATCGGCATGGCTGGTCTCCCTCGACTACCGCCGGTTCCGTTTGAGCGACGCTCAATGTGGCGTGAGGCAAGGCCCTCGGTCAATGCTTCAGTTTCACGAATTCTGTGTTTAGAGTGATGTTCTAAAGTATGGAAGACAAGGAGGTGTCGCGTCGTGAGACTGACCCCTACGGAACGTGACCGGCTGCTGCTCTTCGGAGCCGCCGAGCTGGCCCGGACCCGCCGGGCGCGCGGCCTCCGGCTGAATGTGCCGGAAGCGACCGCGCTGATCGCTGACACCGTGTGCGAGGCGGCCCGGGACGGCAGGCGGCTCGCCGAGGCCATCGAGGCGGCCCGGTCCGTACTCGGCCCCGAGGACGTGCTCCCGGGGGTCGCAGACGTCGTCACGGAGGTGATGGTCGAGGCGGTCTTCGACGACGGCTCCCGGCTCGCGGTGGTCTCCGACCCCATCGGCGGCAGCCTCGGCGACCAGGCACCGGGCGCGCTGCTCCCGGCGCCCGGGCACTCCGAGCCCGACGCGGTCGTACGGCTCACGGTCACCAACACGGCGACCGTGCCGGTCTCCGTCACCTCCCACTTCCACTTCTTCGAGGCCAACCCGCGCCTCGACTTCGCACGGGAGAAGGCCTACGGGATGCGCCTCGCCGTCCCCGCCGGCTCCTCGGTGCGCTTCGGCCCCGGCGAGAGCGTCGAGGTGGGACTGGTGCCGATCGGCGGCGACCGGATCGCGATCGGCTTCGCCGGACTGGTCGACGGGCCGCTGGACGCGCCCGGCGCGAAGGAGGAGGCCCTGCGCAGGGCCGAGGCCTGCGGATACCTGGGAGCTGAGAACCGATGAACCCCTACGAGTACGCGGCCACCCACGGCCCCCGCGCCGGCGACCGCATCCGCCTCGGCGACTGCGGGCTCACCGTCCGGGTGGAGTCCGACTCCCAGCGCTACGGCGACGAGTTCCTGGCCGGCTTCGGCAAGACCGCCCGCGACGGACTGCACCTGAAGGCCGCCTCCGTCCGCGAGACCTGTGACGTCGTCATCAGCAACGTCGTCGTGATCGACCCGGTGCAGGGCATCCGCAAGGTGTCGATCGGCATCCGCGAGGGGCGCATCTGCGCCATCGGACGCGCCGGCAACCCGGACACCCTCGACGGCGTCGACGTCGTCGTCGGCACCGGTACCTCCATCGTCTCCGGCGAGGGGCTGATCGCCACCGCCGGAGCCGTCGACACCCATGTCCACCTGCTGTCGCCGCGCATCATGGAGGCCTCGCTCGCCTCCGGCGTGACCACGATCATCGGGCAGGAGTTCGGCCCCGTGTGGGGCGTCGGCGTCAACTCGCCCTGGGCGCTGCGCCACGCCTTCAACGCCTTCGACGCCTGGCCGGTCAACATCGGCTTCCTGGGCCGGGGTTCGTCCTCGCACGGCGCTCCTCTGGTCGAGGCGCTGGCCGAGGGCGGCGCGTGCGGCTTCAAGGTGCACGAGGACATGGGCGCCCACACCCGCGCCCTCGACACGGCCCTGCGGGTCGCCGAGGAACACGACGTCCAGGTGGCCCTGCACAGCGACGGCCTGAACGAGTGCCTGTCGGTCGAGGACACCCTGAGGGTGCTGGAGGGCCGCACCATCCACGCCTTCCACATCGAGGGCTGCGGCGGCGGACACGTGCCCAACGTGCTGAAGATGGCCGGTGTCCCGAACGTCATCGGCTCCTCCACCAACCCCACCCTGCCCTTCGGCCGGGACGCGGTCGCCGAGCACTACGGCATGATCGTCTCCGTCCACGACCTCAAGCCCGACCTGCCCGGCGACGCCGCCATGGCCCGCGACCGCATCCGGGCCGGCACGATGGGCGCCGAGGACGTGCTGCACGACCTGGGCGCGATCGGCATCACCTCCTCCGACGCCCAGGGCATGGGCCGCGCCGGCGAGACGGTCCGCCGTACCTTCGCCATGGCCGGCAAGATGAAGGCCGAGCTGGGCCCCCTGGAGGGCGACGGCGAGGACGACGACAACGCCCGCGTCCTGCGCTACCTGGCCAAGCTGACCATCAACCCCGCCATCGCGCACGGCCTCGCGCACGAGGTCGGCTCGATCGAGGTCGGCAAGCTCGCCGACATCGTGCTGTGGCGGCCGGAGTACTTCGGCGCCAAACCGCAGCTCGTCCTCAAGTCCGGCTTCCCGGCGTACGGCGTGACCGGCGACCCCAACGCGGCCACCGACACCTGTGAACCCCTCGTCCTAGGCCCGCAGTTCGGCTCGTACGGCGCCACGGCGGCCGACCTCTCGGTCGCGTTCGTCGCCCAGGCCGCCGTCGACCAGGGGGGCGACACGATGCCCACCCGCCGGCGGCGGGTCGCCGTGCGCGGCACCCGAGGCATCGGCCCGGCCGACCTGCGGCTGAACGCCCGTATCGGCGCGGTCGACGTCGACCGGCGCACCGGTCTGGTCACTCTCGACGGCGACCCGCTGCGCTCCGAGCCCGCCGACTCCGTCTCCCTCAACCGCCTCTACTTCCTCTGAGAATCCGGGAATTCCCATGACGACCCCCGCCGCCGACGGCTTCCGTATGCCCGCCGAGTGGACCCCGCACGAGCGCACCTGGATGGCGTGGCCGGGCCCCAACCCCACCTTCGACGACCCGGAGGACCTCGCCGCCTCGCGCGCCGCCTGGGCCTCGGTGGCCCGTGCGATCCGCCGCTTCGAGCCCGTGACCGTGGTCTGCGGCCCCGGCCAGTCCGCCGAGGCGCGGGCGTTGCTCGGCCCGGACATCGACACCGTCGAGCGGGACCTGGACGACGCCTGGATGCGGGACATCGGCCCCACCTTCCTGACCAACGGCAAGGGCGAACTGGCCGCCGTGGACTGGACGTTCAACGGCTGGGGCGCCCAGGACTGGGCCCGCTGGGAGCACGACTCCAAGATCGCCGCGTATGTCTCCGACCTGGCGGGTGCCAAGACGTACGCCTCGCGGCTGGTCAACGAGGGCGGCGCGATCCACGTCGACGGCGAGGGCACGGTCCTGCTGACGGAGACCGTCCAGCTCGGCCCCGAGCGCAACCCGCACTGGTCGAAGGAGGAGGTCGAGGCCGAGATCCACGCCCACCTCGGCACACGGAAGGCGATCTGGCTGCCGCGCGGCCTCACCGGCGACTACCCTCCCTTCGGCTTCGGCACCCTCGGCCACGTCGACATCGTGGCCGCCTTCGCCCGGCCCGGTGTCGTGGTGGCGCACTCCCAGCCGGACCCCGCCCACCCCGACCACGAGGTCACCAAGGAGGTCATCGGCATCCTGCGCTCCCAGACGGACGCCCGGGGCCGCAAGCTGGAGGTCGTGGAGGTGCCCGCGCCGACCGTCCTGGAGGCCGACGGCCACTGGGCCGACTACTCCTACATCAACCACTACATCTGCAACGACGGCCTGGTGCTGTGCGGCTTCGACGACCCGCGTGACGAGATCGCCGCCGGGATCTTCCGCCGGCTCTTCCCCGAGCGGACGGTGACCCTGGTGGACGCGCGCCGGATCTTCGCGGGTGGCGGCGGCGTTCACTGCATCACCCAGCAGCAGCCGAAGGTCCGGTGACGGCCGCGGTCAGGTAGAACATACGCGTGGATGTACTGCTCTGCGCCGCGTGCGGCCGCCGGCTGACCGAACCGGTCCGGCGTCTCGACGAGATCCCGGAGTTCCCCGGCCGGGACCGGCTGCCCGGACCCGACGGGGAGCACGGCGCCGCCCGCGACGCCGTACGGGCGGTCCCGGCATGAGCGAGAACCCGTCCTCCCGCCGCCGTACCCCCGCCCCGCCGCGCGAGGACGTCCTCGCTGCCGCCATGGACATGATCGCCGAGCGCGGTCTGGAGCAGCTCACCATGGCGGCGCTCGGCCGCGAGGTCGGGATGAGCAGCGGCCATCTCCTCTACTACTTCCGTTCCAAGGACGAGCTGCTGCTGCAGACCCTGGAGTGGAGCGAGGGCAGGCTCGGTGCGGAGCGGGGCCGGCTGCTGGCCCGTCCCGGAACCGCGCGGGAACGTCTGTCCGCCTACGTCGACCTGTACGTCCCCGACGGCCACCGCGACCCGCACTGGACGCTGTGGCTGGAGGTCTGGAACCGCTCGCAGAACGCGGACGACGAGGCCCGCGCCCGGCAGGCCGCCATCGAGGGGGCGTGGCATCGCGACCTGGTCGCGCTGATCGCCGAGGGCGTGTCGCGCGGGGAGTTCCGCCAGGTGGACGCGGACCGCTTCGCGACGAGGCTGCGAGCGCTGCTGGACGGGTTCTCCATCCATGTGGCCATCGGGTTGCGCGGCACGGACCGGGACCAGGTTCTCGTGCATGTGAGGGAGTTCATCGCCGACTCGCTCCTGGTGCCGGCCGGGTGAGGGAATCGTTCGTGTACGCGACCCGGACCTCGCCCCGGGGGAGGGACCGTACGGACTCCAGTCCGACGACCGCATCCTGAGACGGACGGCGAGCCGGGGGCGGATTTGTGCCAGACTGCCCCCGTGCTCTCGTTCGCCATGATTATTGGCAGCAGGCGCGCCGGTCCGCAGTGACCACCTCGTACGACCAGGTGCGGGTGGCCACCGTCGTCCTCGACCCGCGCGCAGACCTCTCGCACCCGCGAGGGGTTTTTTCGTTTTCCGGCCCACCTGCAGCCGGGAGCGGTGCGCGAGGGACCATTGGGGGGACGGTGGAGCCGGTCATTCCGGTAAGACCGAAGATCCACAACAGGAGCCTTGACACCATGACCGAGACGGCAACCAACGAGCTCGACGACTCGTTCCACGTCTTCGACACCACGCTGCGCGACGGCGCGCAGCGCGAGGGAATCAACCTCACCGTCGCGGACAAGCTCGCCATCGCACGGCACCTGGACGACTTCGGCGTCGGCTTCATCGAGGGCGGCTGGCCCGGCGCCAACCCCCGTGACACCGAGTTCTTCGCCCGCGCACAGGCGGAGATCGACTTCAAACACGCCCAGCTGGTCGCCTTCGGCGCCACCCGCCGCGCCGGTGCCAAGGCCGCCGAAGACCCCCAGGTCAAGGCACTGCTCGAGGCCGGCGCCCCGGTGATCACCCTGGTCGCCAAGTCGCACGACCGGCATGTGGAACTGGCGCTGCGCACCACGCTCGACGAGAACCTGGAGATGGTCCGCGACACGGTGTCGTACCTGAAGGACCAGGGCCGCCGGGTCTTCGTGGACTGCGAGCACTTCTTCGACGGCTACCGGGCCAATCCCGAGTACGCCAAGGCCGTGGTCCGTACGGCCGCCGAGGCGGGCGCCGACGTCGTCGTCCTGTGCGACACCAACGGCGGCATGCTCCCCGCCCAGATCCACGCCGTCGTCGCCACCGTCCTCGCCGACACAGGCGCCCGGCTCGGCATCCACGCCCAGGACGACACCGGCTGCGCGGTCGCCAACACCCTGGCCGCCGTGGACGCGGGCGCGACCCACGTCCAGTGCACCGCCAACGGCTACGGGGAGCGCGTCGGCAACGCCAACCTGTTCCCGGTCGTCGCCGCCCTGGAGCTGAAGTACGGCAAGAAGGTGCTGCCCGAGGGCAAGCTGCGCGAGACGACCCGGATCTCGCACGCCATCGCCGAGGTCGTCAACCTGACCCCGTCCACCCATCAGCCGTACGTCGGTGTCTCCGCCTTCGCCCACAAGGCCGGCCTGCACGCCTCCGCGATCAAGGTCGACCCGGACCTGTACCAGCACATCGACCCCGAGCAGGTCGGCAACACCATGCGCATGCTGGTGTCCGACATGGCGGGCCGCGCCTCGGTCGAGCTCAAGGGCAAGGAGCTGGGCATCGACCTCGGCGGCGACCGGGAACTGGTCGGCCGGGTGGTCGAGCGGGTCAAGGAGCGCGAGCTCAAGGGCTACACCTACGAGGCCGCCGACGCCAGCTTCGAGCTGTTGCTGCGGGCCGAGGTCGAGGGCCGCCCGCTGAAGTACTTCGACGTCGAGTCCTGGCGGGCCATCGTCGAGGACCGCCCCGACGGCACGCACGCCAACGAGGCCACGGTGAAGCTGTGGGCCAAGAGCGAGCGGATCGTCGCCACGGCGGAGGGCAACGGCCCGGTCAACGCCCTGGACCGCGCCCTGCGCGTCGCCCTGGAGAAGATCTACCCCCAGCTCGCCAAGCTGGAGCTGGTCGACTACAAGGTCCGCATCCTGGAGGGCAAGCACGGCACCCAGTCCACCACCCGCGTGCTGATCTCCACCTCGGACGGCGCCGGCGAGTGGTCCACGGTCGGCGTGGCGGACAACGTCATCGCCGCGTCCTGGCAGGCCCTGGAGGACGCGTATACGTACGGTCTGCTGCGGGCCGGGGTGGAACCGGCGGAGTAACTGCGGCGGCGGCACCTCTCAGCGAGCAGCGCCCTCGCCCCGCCCGGCTACGGCGCTCGCCAGATGTTGTCGAAAGCGGCGTTCTCGATGCGGCGCCGCTCCCGCACGGCCCCCAGTTCCGTCACCGCGTCGCCGACCGCCACCAGCACGGTGACGACCGCCTCCTCCCCGGGCTCCTCCTCCGGCGGCCGCTCGCCCTGGATGCCCAGGGTGGCGGCGAGAGAGGCGAGGACCGGCTCGCGGGACCACCAGCGGTCGGCGGCGTGCCGGCGGGCCGGGGTGTCGGCGGCCGCCGCCTTGTCCGCGCGGTGGGGCCAGCGGTGCCGCTTCCCGGAGAGCTGCCCGGAGGTGTCCAGGACGTCGCGGTAGGCCGTGGCCAGCCCTTCCCCCCGGCGCCACAGCCAGTCCTCGACCGTCTCGTGCGGCTCCTTGCGCACGAGCGCGGCCCCGGCCTCGTCCAGCATCCGGTCACCCGTCGTCAGCACGGGACCGGGCACGATGTGGTCGCCGTCCAGGGTGAGCGCCCGCGCCCGGAGCAGATCGATCAGCTCGGCCCCGGCGAGCGCCAGCGACAGATCGCCCGACTCGACGGGGTGATCGCCGGGTATGTCGAGACTGACGAGGAACAGATCCTGCGGTGTGGTCATACCTCATCGTCCCCCAGCCGCCGAGCGGGCGCCGCTCAGCGGCGCCCCCGGGTGAACCCGCACCCGTCGGTGACGGCCTGGACGGGCGCGCTACTGCAGGTGCCACTTCTGGTTCGCGGCACCGGTGCACGACCAGATCTGTGCCCGCGCCCCGTTCGCCGACGAGTTGTCCGTCACGTCGAGGCACTTGTTCGCGGCAAGGTTCACGACATCCCCGGTGGACGCGTTGTACGACCACTGCTGCGCCCCGGTGCCATTGCAGTCGTACAACTGCACCTTGGCGCCGTCCGCCGTCGAACCCGACGTCACGTCCAGGCACTTGCCGAGCGCCTGGACCGACCCGTCGGCCATCACCGTCCACTGCTGGGCGGCGGTGCCGTTGCAGTCGTAGAGCTGTACGGCCGTACCGTTGGCGCTCGAACCGCCCGCCACGTCCAGGCACTTGCCGGCCAGGCCGACGAAGGAGCCGGTGTCCGAGCCGCCGCCGGACTGGGTGCCGGACCAGGTGAAGGTGGCCGAGGTCCTGCCCGGCAGTGAGTAAGTGGCGTGTTCCGAGCCCCAGTTGATGGTCACGGTCTGCGCCGAGGACGAGTTGTTGTACGCGATCAGCGCCTTGCTGCCGTCGGGGTTGCGCCAGGCCACGTTCGGCACGGTGGTGGACGCCGTGGAGGCGATCCGCCGGGCGCCCGGCCGGACGAACTTGGTCAGGTGGCCCATGTCGTAGTACTCGACGGTGTAGTCCACGGTGCCGCTCTGCCCGTCCCCGTTGTGCACGGTGACCAGACCGGTGCAGGTGCCGCAACCGCCGTTGTGGGGACCGCCGTTCTGGTCCACGGCCAGCGACCACTTGGTCACCGACTTCGCCCAGTTGCGGGTGTAGTCGATGATGTTGGACATGTCCTCGCGCTGCTGGTCGGCGATCCAGGTGCCGCCCGAGTGCTCGGTGCCGAAGGCGTCCAGCGAGGGGTACTGGTTGTGCACGGTGGTCTGCTTGGTGACGTCGCCGCCGTAGCCGTGCCAGGCGATCCCGCCGAAGTTGGGGTGGTCGCGGATCGCCGGATCGTCGACGCTCTGGGCCGCGTAGGAGTCGTAGGTGTCCCAGTTCCAGTCGTGGGCCAGGACCTTCGTGGAGAGCCCCGCCGACTGCAGTTGCGGCAGCAGGTCGGTCTTGAGGAAGTACTGGATGCCGGACGCGTTCCAGCTCATCGACGGGTAGCCGGAACAACAGGTCGGCTCGTTCTGCGGGGTGACGTACGAGACGTTGATCCCCTGGTCCCTGTACGCCTGGAGGTACTTCACGAAGTAGGAGGCGTACGCGCCGTAGTCCTCGGCCTTGAGCCAGCCGCCGTTGAGCGAGCCGCTGTCCTTCATCCAGGCCGGCGCGGTCCACGGCGAGGCCATCACCGTCAGGGACGGGTTGAGCTGCAGCGCCTGCCTGGTGAGCGGGACGACATCCGCGAGGTCGTGCGCGATCGAGAACCGCGTGAGGTTCGGGTCGGTCTGGCCGGACGGCACGTCGTCGTACGTGTAGCCGTATCGTGCGAGGTCCGAGGCGCCCATCGGGTTGCGCAGGAACGACAGTCCGATGCCGTCCGTCGGCGAGAACAGCTTGCGCATGGTCGCGTCCCGGGTGGCCTGGGACAGCGCCCCGCTGCTGTTCATCAGCCAGGCCGCGGTGTCCGTGAAGGAGGCGCCGCCGCCGGTGAAGGTCTGGTAGCGGGTGTTCTCGTCGACGGTGATGTTCGTGCCGCCGCCGCCCGTGCCGGACTGGAAGGCGAACGGCGTCTGTGACTGCAGGCCGCGTACGACATGCCGGCCGGCGGAGTCGTCGGTGGTGGTGAGCCAGGCCGTGACCTGCTCGCCGGCCGCGTGCGCGGGGGGTACGGCGGCGATGAAGCCGGCGGCGGAGAGCAGTCCGGCCAGCAGCAGCCGGGCCGTGCGGGGGGTTCTCCTCATGTGCGTCGCCCTTCAACTGACGTGCACTCTTGACGGGTTGGGGAGCCGTTAGTTAACTCACGGCGTGATCTAAGTCATGAGTGAACCACGAGAGCCGAGGGAAGGTCCATGCCGAGAACCGCCCTGCTCGTCTCCGGGGCCCTGCTCGCCGCCCTGTTGCCCCTGTCCGCCGCGGCGCACGCCGCCGACGACCCCGCCCCGGTGCCCGTCGACCGCTTCGAGGGCGAGGTGCCCTTCGCCGGCCAGCCCGCCGACGGCATCTTCACCTGGGGAAGCGACGCCGACGACCCGCCCACCCTGCACCTCACCGACCGCACCGACGCCCCCGAGGGCGCCAAGGTCCTCACCGGCACCTACGACATCAGCGGCTACGGCGGCTTCACCCACGACTTCGCCGCCGGCCAGCCCGCCCACGACTGGTCCGCCCACCAGGGCATCCGCTTCTGGTGGGAGGGCCGGAACAACGGCCGCAAGATCGCCTTCGAGATCAAGGACGGTGGCACGAACGGCGAGGCCTCGGAACTCTGGACGACCTCCTTCACCGACGACTTCACCGGCTGGAAGCAGATCGAGATCCCCTTTGCCGACTTCCAGTACCGCACCGACTACCAGCCCGTCGGCGGCATCGACCACGTCCTCGGCCTCACACAGATGTGGGGGTACGCCGTCACCCTCCCGGCCGGCACCAGGGGCGACTTCGCCATGGACGACGTCGAGCTGTACGGAAAGGCCGACCAGTCGCTGCGCGCCTCCGTCGGCACCGACGCGCCCGTGTATCCCGTCAAGGCGGGCGGCGCCGCCGAGGTCAAGGTCACGCTGGCCACGACCGGGGACCGGCCGATCGAGGACCCCGTGACGGTCACGTACTCGACGCAGGGCGGCACCGCCACCGCCGGCCGGGACTACACCCCGGCCGAAGGCACCCTCACCTTCCCGGCCGGCGCCGCCTCGGGTACCACGCGGACCATCGAGGTCCTCACCCGGGAGAACAAGGCCCCGGCAGCCGCGAGGACCATCCCGCTCAAGCTCACGGTCACCGGCGCCAAGGCCCCTGCCGAGACCCCGCAGGTCGTCATCGACGCGCACGGACTGCCGTACCTGAACAGCAAGTTGCCCGTGAAGAAGCGCGTCGCGGATCTGCTGTCCCGTATGTCCCTTCAGGAGAAGGCCGGGCAGATGACCCAGGCCGAGCGCGGGGCCGTCGGAGGCGGGGGCGACATCGCGGCGTACGGCCTCGGCTCGCTGCTGTCCGGCGGCGGCTCCACACCCACGCCCAACACCCCCGAGGCCTGGGCGAAGATGATCGACGGCTTCCAGCTCCGCGCCCAGGCGACGCGGTTCCAGATCCCGCTGATCTACGGCGTCGACGCGGTCCACGGCCACAACAACCTGAGCGGCGCCACGATCATGCCGCACAACATCGGCATCGGCGCGACGAGGGATCCCCAACTGGCCCGGAGAACCGGCGCGGTGACGGCAAGTGAGGTGCGTGCCACCGGTATCCCCTGGGACTTCGCACCGTGCCTGTGCGTGAGCCGTGACGAACGCTGGGGGCGCTCCTACGAG
The DNA here is from genome assembly GCF_055572075.1 of Streptomyces sp. NPDC030820. Classification (NCBI taxonomy): domain Bacteria; kingdom Bacillati; phylum Actinomycetota; class Actinomycetes; order Kitasatosporales; family Streptomycetaceae; genus Streptomyces; species Streptomyces sp. NPDC030820. Next base: position 297,540 of record NZ_JBVIEB010000009.1, on the reverse strand, counting down.
TCCTTCGGTGAGGACCCGGCCCTCGTGCAGTCCATGGAGACCATCATCCAGGGCCTGCAAGGTGCACCGGACGGGCGGAACCTGAGGGACGACGACAAGGTGCTCGCCACCGCCAAGCACTTCGTCGGCGACGGCGGCACCGCGTACGGCTCCTCCACCACCGGCACCTACACCATCGACCAGGGCGTCACCACGGTCACCCGGCAGCAGCTGGAGGACATCCACCTGGCGCCGTACAAGACCGCCGTCGAGCGCGGCATCGGCTCGGTCATGCCCTCGTACTCCTCGCTGAACATCGTCGGCGACGGCAAGGGCACGGTGAAGATGCACGCACGCGGCGACATGATCAACGGTGTGCTCAAGGACCGGATGGGCTTCTCCGGTTTCGTCATCAGCGACTGGAACGCCATCGACCAGCTCCCCGGCGACTACGCGACCCACGTCCGCACGGCGGTGAACGCGGGCGTCGACATGATGATGGTGCCGTACTCCTACAAGGACTTCAGCGGCACGCTCGTCGACGAGGTGAAGGCGGGGCGGATCAGCGAGAAGCGGATGGACGACGCCGTCGCCCGCATCCTCACCCAGAAGTTCAGGCTGGGCCTCTTCGAGCGCCCCTACGCCGACACGTCCGGCGCCGCCGCCATCGGCTCCCCGGCCCACCGCGCGGTCGCCCGCCAGGCCGCCGCCGAGTCGCAGGTGCTGCTGAAGAACAGCGGCGGGCTGCTGCCGCTGAAGAAGAGCGAGAAGGTGTACGTCGCCGGGTCGAACGCCGACGACCTCGGCAACCAGACCGGCGGCTGGACCCTCACCTGGCAGGGCGCGTCCGGCACCCACACCCGGGGCACGACCATCCTGCAGGGGATGCGGGACGCCGGCGGGAACGTCACCTACTCCAAGGACGCCTCCGCCCCGACCGACGGCTACGACGTCGGCGTGGTCGTCGTCGGTGAGACCCCGTACGCCGAGGGCGTCGGCGACGTCGGCAACGGCCACGGCCTCCAGCTGTCCGCGGCCGACCGGGCGGCCGTGGACAAGGTGTGCGCCGCCATGAAGTGCGCGGTGCTGATCGTCTCCGGCCGGCCGCAGCTCGTCGGCGACCGGCTGGACAGGATCGACGCGCTGGTGGCCTCCTGGCTGCCCGGCACCGAGGGCGAGGGCGTCGCCGACGTCCTCTACGGCAAGCGCGCCTTCACCGGACAGCTCCCCGTCACCTGGCCGAAGTCCGAGTCCCAGCTCCCGATCAACGTCGGCGACGCCTCGTACGACCCGCAGTTCCCCTACGGCTGGGGCCTGACCACGCTCACCGACGTCCCGCGGGGCGGCACGGCCACGCTGAGGGCGCTGGGTGCGGCGGCCACGGCGGCCGAGCGGAAGGGTGACGACCGGGCAGGGCGTGAACTGGTGACCAAGGCACGGCTGCTCGTCCAGCAGAAGGTGGGCGAGCGGATGACACAGGCGGTGGCGGGGCCCTTCGCCGACGCCGACCACCTGCTGCTGACCGGCCGGTACGCAAAGGCGGTGGAGAAGCTGGTCGAGGCATACCGGGCCGCCGGGTAGAGCTGCCCCTATGCCCGGCTACGGGAGGCTTCGGGTAGTTTCGAAGGATGAAGGCCGTCCTGCGGACCCGAAGCCTCCCAGCCCTGCTGCTGGCCACCCTCGCCCTGATCGTCGCGACCGTGTTCGCCCCCGGGGCGAGCGCGGACACGAGCATCTCCGCCATCGCCCGGGCCCTCAGCAAGAGCCCGGTCTACGTCGACCCGGCCGCCTCGGCCCAGCTGCCGAAGGCCGATGCCGACGCGCTCGCGAAACGCATCAAGGACGCGAACAAACCGCTGTTCATCGCGGTGCTCCCGGCCGGCTACCCGACCGCGAACCTCTTCTCCGACCTGCGCGCGGCCACCGGCATCACCGGCCTGTACGGCATCCGCCTCGGGGACCGCTTCGACGCCCGCGCCGACTCCTCCGTGATGTCGGCGACGGCCCGGCGGAACCTGGTCTCGAGCGTCCAGGGCGAGCAGGCCAAGGCCCAGCTCAGCGACTTCACCGACCGCGCCCTGGCCAACATGGGAGGCCACGCCCCGAAGACCTGGGGCGGCTCGGGCGGGGGATCCTCCGGCACGGCCCTGATCGCGGTGGCCGCGGTGCTGGTGGCGGGCGGTGTCGGCGCCTACGCACTGGTCCGCCGCAGCCGCCGGCGGCGCGCCGAGGAGCAGCGGGCCGCCCTGGAGCGCCTGCGGGTGGTCGTGGACGAGGACATCACCGCCTTCGGTGAGGAACTGGACCGCCTCGACTTCCAGCCGGCCGAGCCCGGCGCCGACGACGCGATGCGCGCCGACTACGAACACGCCCTGGACGCCTACGAGTCCGCCAAGCAGCGCATGACCGCCGCGAGCCGCCCGGAGGACGTCCGCACGGTCACCGAGGCGCTGGAGGACGGCCGCTTCTCCCTGGCCCGGCTGGCCGCCCGCCGTGAGGGCCGGCCCCTGCCCGAGCGCCGCCCGCCCTGCTTCTTCGATCCGCGGCACGGCCCCTCGGTGAGCGACGCCACCTGGACCCCGCCCGGCGGCGCCCCGCGCCAGGTCCCCGTCTGCGCGGCCGACGCCACACGGCTGGCCGACGGCCGCGACCCGGTCGTCCGCGAGGTCGACACCGACTACGGTCGCCGCCCCTACTGGGACGCGGGCCCCGCCTACGGTCCCTGGGCGGGCGGCTACTTCGGCGGCGGCATCCTGCCCGGCCTGCTCGTCGGCACGCTCCTCGGCAGCATGATGGCCACCCCCTCGTACGCGGCCGACTACGGCAGCGGGTACGGCGACTTCGGCCCCGGCGGTGACTTCGGGGGCGACTACCAGGGCGGCGACGTCTCCGGCACGGACTTCGACGCCGGGGACTTCGGCGGCGGGTTCGGGGACGGCGGAGACTTCGGCGGGGGAGGGGGCGACGGCGGGGGCGACTTCGGCGGGGGGTTCTGAACGCCGGACCCGCCGGACCCGCCCAGCCGTCGGCGGCGTTCGCCCTCTTCGTCCGTGTCCAGGGACCCCAGCCGCTCCACCAGCCCGACCGCCGGCGCCGGCACGCCGCGCTCGGTCTCGCCGAGCGACCCGAGTGCCCCGGCGAGCCAGGCGTCCCGCTCGGCCATGTCCCGCTCCAGCGCCCGCCGTCCGGACCCGGCGAGCGACAGCACGGCCCGATCGCGGCGGCGTGGTGGCTGCATGCCCGCAGGACGCACGAGCGCCCGCCTCCCGTTTCCGGGGAGCGGGCGCGCTCGGGTGTTGGCGGCCGGACCGCCGGAGGCTCAGGCCTGCTTGATCGCCGAGATGTCGAAGTTCAGCTTGATCTTGTCGGAGACGAGCATCCCGCCGGTCTCCAGCGCCGCGTTCCAGGTCAGGCCCCACTCGGAGCGCAGGATCTCGGCCTTGCCCTCGAAGCCGACGCGCTCGTTGCCGAACGGGTCCTTCGCGGCGCCGTTGAACTCCAGGTCGATGGTGATCGGCCGGGTCACGCCGAGCAGGGAGAGGTCGCCGGTGATGCGGTAGTCGTCGCCGCCCAGGGCCTCCGCCTTGGTGGAGCGGAAGGTCATGACCGGGAACTCGTCGATCTTGAAGAAGTCGGCCGACTTCAGGTGGCCGTCCCGGTCGGCGTTGCCGGTGTCGATGCTCTCCATCTTGACGTCGAGCGTGGCGGTGGAGTTGCTGGGGTCGGCCCCGTCCAGGTGCAGGGTGCCGGAGAAGTCCTGGAAGGCGCCCTTGACGTTGGTGACCATCGCGTGGCGCGCCACGAAACCGATCGTGGTGTGCGCCGGGTCGATGGTGTATTCGCCGGTCAGCGCGGTCAGGTCGGGGCCGGCGGCAGGGGCCTGCGGGGTGTTCTCTTTGCGGCTGAAGATGCCCATGACGTTCTCCTGGAGGTTTCTGTTTAACGTTCAACGAACCTAACGGTTTCGACCGTAGACCTATTCCGTTCAGTTTTCAACATCATCCGCAGAGTGACTTCGGGGTAACCTCTGGTGATCTCCTGCCTCTGGAGTCGACCGGTACGGTGGGGGCGTGGAGGCCCTTTCGGCGGACCGCCGTCCGAGGGTCCGTGTCACCCCGGCGATGGCATGCGCCAGCCGCGAATGTGAGCTGGCTCTCAGGTGCCGCCTTTGTGGCCCCCCTACAACACCGACGCCCTGTGAGCAGTCGGAACGGCTGCACGCGGTCACGGTTCTGTTCACTGGCACCAGGAAAACGGTCCGGAGACTGTACGGAGTCAACGGCCCGCTTTCCTTGGTGTCCTTCGTAAGGTCGCTACATGACCGTTTTGGAAGAGACGACGGGTGAGCCGACCGGCGAGCCGACGGACGCGCGCGGACGGGTCGCCGAGCTGCACGACATTCGTGCCCAGGCCGTGGCCGGCCCCAGCGAGAAGGCGACCGAGGCGCAGCACGCCAAGGGCAAGCTGACGGCGCGGGAGCGGATCGAGCTGCTCCTGGACCCGGGGTCCTTCCAGGAGGTCGAGCAGCTGCGCCGGCACCGGGCGACCGGCTTCGGCCTCGAGGCGAAGAAGCCGTACACCGACGGTGTCATCACCGGCTGGGGCACGGTGGAGGGCCGTACGGTCTTCGTCTACGCGCATGACTTCCGGATCTTCGGCGGCGCACTGGGCGAGGCTCACGCCACCAAGATCCACAAGATCATGGACATGGCCATCGCGGCCGGCGCGCCCCTCGTGTCGCTGAACGACGGCGCCGGCGCCCGTATCCAGGAGGGCGTCAGCGCCCTCGCCGGGTACGGCGGCATCTTCCAGCGCAACACCAAGGCGTCGGGTGTCATCCCGCAGATCTCGGTGATGCTCGGCCCGTGCGCGGGCGGCGCGGCCTACTCGCCGGCCCTGACCGACTTCGTCTTCATGGTCCGCGAGACGTCCCAGATGTTCATCACGGGCCCGGACGTGGTCAAGGCGGTCACCGGCGAGGAGATCACCCAGAACGGCCTGGGCGGCGCCGACGTCCACGCCGAGACCTCCGGAGTCTGCCACTTCGCCTACGACGACGAGGAGACCTGCATCGCCGAGGTGCGCTACCTCCTCTCGCTCCTCCCGCAGAACAACCGGGAGAACCCGCCCCGGGTGGAGTCGTCCGACCCGGTCGACCGGCGCAGCGACGTCCTGCTCGACCTGGTCCCGGCCGACGGCAACCGGCCCTACGACATGGCCAAGGTCATCGAGGAGATCGTCGACGACGGCGAGTACCTGGAGGTCCACGAGCGCTGGGCGCGGAACATCATCTGTGCGCTGGCCCGCCTGGACGGCCAGGTGGTCGGCATCATCGCCAACCAGCCGCAGGTCCTCGCCGGCGTCCTGGACATCGAGGCGAGTGAAAAAGCTGCGCGCTTTGTCCAGATGTGTGACGCTTTCAATGTCCCGATCGTCACCTTCCTGGACGTGCCGGGGTTCCTCCCCGGTGTCGACCAGGAGCACGGCGGAATCATCCGCCACGGCGCGAAGCTGCTGTACGCCTACTGCAACGCGACCGTGCCGAGGATTTCGCTGATCCTGCGCAAGGCGTACGGAGGTGCCTACATCGTCATGGACTCCCAGTCGATCGGCGCCGACCTCACCTACGCCTGGCCGACCAACGAGATCGCCGTCATGGGCGCGGAAGGCGCCGCGAACGTCATCTTCCGCCGCCAGATCGCCGGGGCGGAAGACCCCGAGGCCATGCGCCAGAAGATGGTCAAGGAGTACAAGGCCGAGCTGATGCACCCGTACTACGCGGCCGAGCGCGGCCTCGTGGACGACGTCATCGACCCCGCCGAGACCCGTGAGGTCCTGGTCAAGTCCCTGGCCATGCTGCAGTCCAAGCACGCCGACCTGCCCTCCCGCAAGCACGGCAACCCCCCGCAGTAACCGAGCGGACCCGCCGCGGCAACCCCGCGGACCTCTCTCTCACGGAGACTGACACCCATGAGCACTCCTGACATCCGCGTCGAGAAGGGCCACGCCGAGCCCGAGGAAGTCGCCGCCATCACGGCCGTCCTCCTGGCCCGCGCGGCCGCCCAGCCGGCGCCTTCGGTCCACTCCCACCGAGCCCGCGCCAAGGCCGGCTGGCGCCGCCTGGAACGCGAGGGCGGCTTCCGGGCACCGCACAGCTGGCACGGCTAGGCTGCGCCGCTCAGCAGACCATAGAAGAAGGGCCCCTCTGGAGAGGGGCCCTTCTTGCTGTGTACGCCGCCGAGCAAAAAGAAACCCCCGCGCCCCGAAAGGGGCGCGGGGGAACTGCGCGAGCAACCGGCCGAACTACCGAAGCCGAGCCATCAGAGCGTGCTCCACGAGAGTGATGAGCGTGGACTTGGCGTCAGCGCGATGGCGGGCGTCGGTCGTGATGATCGGGGTGTCGGGGCCGATCTGCAGGGCCTCGCGGACCTCGTCGGGGTTGTACGGCTGGTTGCCGTCGAAGCCGTTCAGCGCGATGACGAAGGGCAGGCCGCTGTTCTCGAAGTAGTCGACGGCCGGGAAGCAGTCGGCGAGGCGCCGGGTGTCCACGAGCACCACCGCGCCGATCGCACCGCGTACCAGGTCGTCCCACATGAACCAGAACCGGTCCTGGCCGGGGGTGCCGAACAGGTACAGGATGAGGTCCTGGTCCAGGGTGATACGGCCGAAGTCCATGGCGACGGTGGTCGTCGTCTTGTCTCCGGTGTGGGTGAGGTCGTCGATGCCGGCCGAAGCGGACGTCATGACGGCCTCTGTGCGCAGCGGGTTGATCTCCGAGACGGCGCCGACGAACGTGGTCTTGCCCACGCCGAAGCCGCCCGCCACCACGATCTTCGCGGAGGTGGTGGAGCGGGAAGGACCGCCGCTAGAGCTTGCGAAGTCCACTGAGCACCCTTTCGAGCAGTGTCACGTCTGGCTGGCCACCGGCGTTCTCGTCGCCGCCGGGCTGATGGATGGCGACCAGGCCCGCCTCCGCCAAGTCGGCGACGAGGATCCTGGCCACGCCGAGGGGGATTGTCAGGAGCGCGGAGATTTCGGCTACCGACTTGATCTCACGGCAGAGGTTGCAGATCCGCTGATGCTCGGGCAGTTGGCCCTGCATCTGGTGCGGAGCGGCGGTGGTGTGCACCAGTGCCTCGATGGCGAGCTGGTAGCGCGGGCGGGTCCGGCCGCCGGTCATGGCGTACGGACGCACCAAGGGGTTGTTCGATGCGGTCGCGGGCGCCGGCTCGGGGCGGCGCTGCGGTTGCACCGGCTGGATCCGCGGGGCCGGCGGCTGGTCGTACGGCGACGGGCCGGGGCCCTGCGGCGCGTACGGCTGCCGGTGGCTCGGGGAGGAGGGGAAGTTGTACCGGTTCGCCGAACCGCCGTCCTGGCCCTGGGCAGGGCCGTACGACCAGTTTCCCGAATGCGAACCGCCTGGGGGTGTTGCCACTTTCTCCTCCTCCGACTGCGCCGGGCACCCATCCGTGTGGAGCCGCGTCCCGAAACCTTACGGCCCCGGGACGCGTATACGCACCGTTGGTCTGTTAGTTGAGAAGGCTTCCCTGGAGCTCTGCACGCAGATCCGGGGTGAGGACCGTGCCCGCGCGGTCCACCAGAAGGGCCATCTCGTACCCGATGAGACCGATGTCCGCTTCCGGGTGGGCCAGTACGGCGAGCGACGAGCCGTCGGAGATGGACATGATGAAGAGGAATCCCCGCTCCATCTCCACAACCGTCTGATTCACACTGCCCCCCTCGAAGATTCGGGAGGCGCCTGCCGTCAGAGACGTCAGACCGGAGGCGACGGCCGCGAGCTGGTCGGCGCGGTCGCGGGGGAAGCCTTCGGACATCGCCAGAAGGAGTCCGTCGGCGGAGACCACCACCGTGTGGGACACCCCCGGGGTGTTGTCCACGAAGTTGGTGATCAACCAGTTCAGGTTCTGTGCCGCCTGGCTCATCGGGCTCACACTAACGCTCCTGGTTGTAGGTGCTGTCAGGACCGAAGCCCTGGCCGTTCGTTTCACTGCCTGCGTTGCGTCCGCGCTGGACGCCTCGACGCAGGTTGCTCAGCCTGCCCCGGACGTCCTCCGGAGCGCGGGAGACCTGTGGGCCTCCCTGGGGGGTGGTCTCGGCGGAACCCGAGACCAGGTTGGCCTTGGGCACCCGCCGCGGCAGGCCGGAAGCGGTGACCCCGCCTGCCTTGGGCTTCCGGAGCTGCGCCGCCTGCTGCCAGCGCTCGTCGTTCTGCGAGCGCCAGCCGCTGTCGCCGTTCGTCCCCGGAGCGTTGCCCGGCGCGGGAGCCGGCGCTTCCTGCTGCACGCGCGCCGTGCCACCCGTGGCACCCGAGCCGTTGGAACCGCTCGCGACGGATCCGCGGCGGGGCAGCCCGGCGTCGGTCAGCTCGTGGGCGGCGGGAGAGGCCGGTCCCGGACGGTCGAAGCCTACGCGGTTCCGCTCACTCGCGTCAGCGGCCTGCGAGGATTCCGTTTCCGGAGCGTAATGAGCCGGGTAGCCGTTCTGGTAGCCGTCCTGCTGGGGCTGCTGCGGCCAGTCGTCCTGATACGACGGGCTCGCGGCCGGCTCCGCGTACGCGGGGTCAGGGTAGCCGCCGTTGGAGGAGTAGTACTGCTCGTCGTACGGCTTGTCGTACGACTGCTCCTCGAAGGCGGCCTGCTGCGGCTCCGCGTACGCCTGCTCCGCGTACGCCTGCTTCTCGTACGTCTGCTGCGCCTGCTCCTGGTAGGACCGCTCCTCGTACGACGGCTGCTGGCGCTCCTGGTACGCCGGCTGTTCGTCGAACAGCGGGTCGGCGTAGCCGGTGGGGGCCTCCGCGGCCTCCTGCTGCGGCAGATCGGACTGCTGGCCGTGCGTCTGCGCCTCCAGGGCCGCCCGGCGCTCCTCGCGCATCAGGGAGCGGCCGACCGGGTCCAGCTCGCGGATGTCGTCGGGGACGTCCGCGTACCGGCTGTCGTCGAAGCCCAGTTCGGCGGCGGTGCGCAGGGGCTGCGCAAGGTTGAAGTTCTCACCCTGGAACTGCTGCTCCGGGATGATCTGCGAGACGGTGAACTCCTCGCGGTCCAGCGGGGCCTCGCCGCCACCGCCGTGCGTGATCGCGTCCGGCAGCATGACCAGCGAGGTCGTACCGGCCTGCTCGCCCGAGGGGCGCAGCTGGACGCGGATGCCGTGCCGGTCGGACAGCCGGCCCACCACGAACAGGCCCATGCGCTGGGAGATCGCGGCGTCCACGGTCGGCGGGTTGGCCAGCTTGTGGTTGATGTCCGCGAAGTCCTCGGCGGTCAGGCCGATGCCCTTGTCGTGGATCTCGATCATGACGCGGCCGTCGGGGAGACGGGTCGCGGTGACACGGACCTTGGTCTGCGGGGAGGAGAACGTGGTGGCGTTCTCCAGCAGCTCGGCCAGCAGGTGCACGAGGTCGGTGACCGCGCGGCCGTGGATCTCGGCCTCGGGGACGCCGGACAGCTCGATGCGCTCGTACTGCTCCACCTCGGAGGAGGCGGCGCGCAGCACGTCGACCAGCGGGACCGGCTGGTCCCAGCGGCGGCCGGGCTCCTCGCCGGCGAGGACCAGCAGGTTCTCGCCGTTGCGGCGCATACGGGTGGCCAGGTGGTCCAGCCTGAAGAGGTTCTCCAGCTGGTCCGGGTCGGCCTCGTTGTTCTCCAGGTCGGTGATCAGGGTCAGCTGGCCCTCGATCAGCGACTGGTTGCGGCGCGAGAGGTTGGTGAAGATCGCGTTGATGTTGCCTCGCAGCAGAGCCTGCTCCGAGGCGAGCCGGACGGCCTCGCGGTGGACCTGGTCGAAGGCGCGGGCGACCTCGCCGATCTCGTCCTTGGTGTTGATCGGGATCGGCGCGACCCGGGTGTCGACCCGGCCGGGGTCGGTGCGCGAGAGCTGGTCGACCAGCATCGGCAGACGCTGCTCGGCGATGCCGAAGGCGGCGTTGCGCAGCTGGCGCATCGAGCGGCTCATCTGGCGGGCCACGGCACCGGCCAGGATGAAGGCCAGCAGCAGGGCGACCACGACGACGGCGCCGGTGATGATCGCGGAGGTCTTGGCGTTGTCGGCGATGTCCGAGGCCTCGTTCACCGCCTTGTCGGCCATGTCCGACTCGATCTGGTGGTAGGCGTCGAACTTGAGGGTGTTGACCGCCCACCAGTTCTCAGGGGTGATGCCCCTGGCAGCGAGCTGCTGACGCGCGACCGGGCTGGGGGAGTCCAGCGTGGCGAGGGCCGTGACCATGTACTTGGGGTCGGACGGCGGCGGCACGTAGTTCGGGTCCTTGGCCTTGGCCTGCTGCGCCATCGCCACGGCCTTGGTCTGGATGTCCTTCTTCTCGGAGTCCAGCTTCGCCGCGTCGGCCTCGGTGCCACCGCCCAGGTACTCCTCGACGGCGATGCCCTCCAGATAGGCGTAGGAGGAGAGGGCGACGCGCTGGCTCGCCAGGTTGGGGGCGTCCGGACCCGGCTTGACCAGCATGTGCATGCCGATCGAGCGGTCCAGCGACAGCGCCGCCTTGGTGAGCGAGATGGCGTAGACGGTACGGCCGTAGGAGGTGATGTTGCCGGTGCCCAGGCCCAGCTCGTTGGCGAACTCCATCAGCGGGTGGGCGACCTTGACGTAGCCCTCCTCGGTCTGCACGCCGGGGAACTTGGAGGTGTAGGCGCCGGCGCGCAGCGTCTGCAGGAAGGGCTCGGCCTCGCGGAACAGCTTCAGCCGGCGCTCCAGGCCGGACTTGTGCGGCATGCTCTGCGCGGCCTGGTCGAAGGCGTCGGCGGCCTGGTCGGTCGCGTTGCGGGCCGCCGTGACGGTCGCCTTGTCCTTGGCGGTCTCCAGCTTGCCCTTGAGCAGCGGGGCGGCGGTGACGTCCCGCTCGTTGTAGAGCGCGTTGGCGTACGACAGCGAGGCGCGCACCAGGCGGGCGGTGTTCTCGGCGTCGCGGGCCTGCTGCCAGGTGTCGATCGACGTCTTCACCTGGAAGCCGCCCATGACGAGCCCGACCGCCACGGGTATCAGCAGGATCGCGTTCAGTCTGGTCGGCACGCGCCAGTTGCGCGGGGAGAACCGGCCGCCGCTCGGCGCGGGAGCGGCAGCCGGCTCCGCACCGGTCACAGGGGTGGGCGCCGCAGCGCGCGGCGGCGGGGTGAAGTTGCCCCGCGCCGACGGCTCGGGACCGTTCTTGCTTCGCCTCACTCGACCAACAACCTCTCGGCGGTCGGCACCTACGTCGTGCCGCAGTCTCTCAGAGCCCGGTTCGTCATCGACTACTCAGTACGTCTTTGACTAATGGGCAGTTCAGGCATTCCAGCACGTGGACCAGTGCTCTTCCAAACAGCGGAAACCCCTCTGTGATGCTCTTGTAAGGCCCAGATAAAACGGTCATAAAGAGCGAGCCCCGGCAAAAGGCGGGGCGATTGTGAGCACAGCGGTACTGCGCGACCGCGTCGCGTGGTGACGCCGGGGGATTCCTCTGCCGAACTGTTATGAACACCGGAGCCGACCGTGTCAAAGGCCACAGTCGGCTCCGGTTTTCTTTACGACAACTGCCGTATGTGACGTCGTACTTGAGTACGGACGCCTGTGCTACTTGAGCCGTGCCATGAGAGCGTGCTCGACCAGCGTGATCAGCGCACTCTTGGCATCGGCGCGGTGCCGGGCGTCGGTCGTGATGATCGGGGTGTCCGGTCCGATCTGCAACGCTTCCCGCACTTCCTCGGGGGCGTACGGCTGCTGGCCGTCGAAGCCGTTGAGGGCGACGACGAACGGCAGGCCGCTGTTCTCGAAGTAGTCGACGGCCGGGAAGCAGTCGGCGAGGCGCCGGGTGTCCACGAGCACCACCGCGCCGATCGCACCGCGTACCAGGTCGTCCCACATGAACCAGAACCGGTCCTGGCCGGGGGTGCCGAACAGGTACAGGATGAGGTCCTGGTCCAGGGTGATACGGCCGAAGTCCATGGCGACGGTGGTCGTCGTCTTGTCTCCGGTGTGGGTGAGGTCGTCGATGCCGGCCGAAGCGGACGTCATGACGGCCTCTGTGCGCAGCGGGTTGATCTCCGAGACGGCGCCGACGAACGTGGTCTTGCCCACGCCGAAGCCGCCCGCCACCACGATCTTCGCGGAGGTGGTGGCCCGGCCCGCGTCAGAGCTTGCGAAGTCCACTGAGCACCCTTTCGAGCAGCGTCACGTCCGGTGCGCCGCCGTTGTTCTCGTCGCCCCCCGGCTGGTGGATGGCGACCAGGCCGGCCTCGGCGAGATCGGCGACCAGGATCCGGGCCACCCCGAGCGGCATGGTCAGCAGCGCGGAGACCTCCGCGACCGACTTGACCTCCCGGCACAGGTGGCAGATGCGCTGGTGCTCCGGGAGCAGTCCCATGAGCGCTGCCGGATCGGCCGTGGTGCTGATCAGCGCCTCGATCGCGAGCTGATACCGCGGCCGGGTCCGGCCACCGGTCATCGCATACGGCCGTACCAGTGGCTGGTCGCCCTCGTCCCCGTACGGCTCCGCGTACGGATCGTGATGGGCGGTGGGCGGGGTCATGAATCCTCCGGGCGGGACAGCAAGTCGGTCAGTCAAGCCGTCGGACGGGGCCGGTGGGGGGATTGTGGCGGCCGGACGGTGGTTTGGTGAGGTGGGTGGTGCCGGGGCAGTCAGTGAAGCAGACTGCCTTGGAGTTCGGCGCGCAGGTCCGGGGTGAGTACCGCCCCTGCGCGGTCGACGAGCAGTGCCATCTCGTAGCCGACGAGACCGATGTCGCACTCGGGGTGGGCCAGGACCGCGAGGGACGACCCGTCCGAGACGGACATCAGGAAGAGGAACCCGCGTTCCATCTCGACGACGGTCTGCGCCACGGTGCCGCCCTCGAAGATCCGGGAGGCCCCGGCCGTGAGGGAGGTCAACCCCGACGCGACGGCCGCCAGCTGGTCGGCGCGGTCCCGCGGGAAGCCTTCGGACATCGCCAGCAGAAGGCCGTCGGCGGAGACCACCACCGTGTGCGACACCCCGGGGGTGTTGTCCACGAAGTTGGTGATCAACCAGTTCAGGTTCTGTGCCGCCTGGCTCATCGGACTCAACTAACGCTCCTGCTGGTGAGTGGGGCTCGGGTAGCTGCCGGTCTGGCCGCTGCCGGCCTGACGGCCCTGAGCGATGCCCCGACGGAGATTGGTCAGCCGGCCGCGTACGTCATCGGGCGCACGCGAGACCTGCGGACCGGCTTGGTGCTGTTGCTGCTGAGCCGTGCCCGGGACGAGGTTCGCCCGGGGCACCCGGCGCGGCAGGCCGGAGGTGGTGATACCGCCCGACGCGGGCTGCCGGACGCGTTCGGCCTGGCGGACGAACTCGTCGTTCGGCGAGGTGCGCCAGGAGCCGGTGGTGGAGCCGTTGCCGTTCGTGCCCGCGGGACGCTGCGGAGCCGGGGCGGGTGCCGGCTGCTGCGGCGCGGACTCCTGCTGCTGCGAACCGCCGTGGAACCAGTTGGTCTCCAGCGTGTCGTACAGCGGGGTACGGCCGTCGACCGGGCCGCTGGCCGGCGGCAGGGCCTCCGGCTCACGGTGCGCCGGACGCTGCTGCTGCGGGGTCTGCGGACGCGGGGCGCCGAAGTCGTCCCGGCCGGTCGGCTGCGGGCGCTCGAACTGACCGGTGTGGGCCGGGTTCTGGGGCCCGGGCAGGGCGTGCCGGCCGGTGGAGCTGCCGTCGTAGCCGCCGTCGAAGCCCTGCGGAGCCGCGAACTGGCCGGTGTTCCGGCCCGAGTTCAGCGTGGGGTCGTCCTGCTGCGGCGCCGGCGTGCCGAAGATGTCGGAGCGGACGAACTGGCCGGTGCCCTGCTGGTCGCCGGGGCGGTCGAACCGGCCGGGCGCCTGCGCGGCGTCGGGGCGGGTGAACTGGCCGGTCTGCTGCGGGCTGTCGGGACGCGTGAACTGGCCGGTCCGGTGCGGGTTTTCGGGGCGGGTGAACTGGCCGGTCTGCTGCGGGCTGTCCGGGCGCGGGAACTGGCCGGTGTTCTGGGGTCCGCCCAGGCCGAGCTCGGGGCGCGGGAACTCGCCCGTGGCGGCGGGGCCCTGCGCGTCGATCCGGGGTATCTCCGCGGTCGAGCCCGGACCCTGCCGGTCGTCGACGCGCGGCATGCGCGCGGTGTGCGCCGGGTCCTGCTCGTCGTGGCCGCGCGGGGCGTCCAGCGAGGCACGCGACAGCGGGGCCTGGGTGTCGCCCCAGTCCGGGGTGCGCGGCTGCTGGTCACCGCCGGGCAGCTCGGCCCGCGGGCCGCCGCGCGGCGGCAGCTGGGGCTGGCGGCCCTGGTCGGAGCCGGGGCCGGGCCGCTGCTGGCCACGGCCGCCGAAGGCGTCACTGCCGAAGGCGTCCTGCTGCGGGGCGCCGGGCGCCTGACCGCCGAAGCCACCCGCACCCGCGGGCACCGGCCGGCCCTGCGGGCCGGCGAGACCGGGACCGCCGGGGCTGCCCTGGGGACCGCGGGCACCGGGACGGCCGCCCTGGCCGGTGCCGGGCAGCGCGGCCCGGGGACCCTGGCCGGCGCCGACCTGGCCGCGCGGAGCGGAACCCGCACCGAGCAGACCGCCACCGGCGGGGGCGCCGCCGAGGGCACCGCCGCCCGCGTTGCCCGCCTGGCGCCGGGCCGCGGCCGCACCGGCTGCGGCCTGCGCGGCGGCGGGGCCACCGGTCGCGCCGGGCGCGCCCGGCTTGCCCGGAGCGGGCTTCTTGCCGCCCTGGGCCACGTCCACGGGCAGCATGACCAGCGCGGTCGTACCACCGGAGTCGGAGGGGCGCAGCTGGATGCGGATGCCGTGGCGCTGGGACAGTCGACCGACCACGAACAGACCCATGCGGCGGGACACCGAGACGTCCACGGTGGGCGGCGAGGCGAGCCGCTCGTTGATCGCCGCGAGGTCCTCCGGGGACAGGCCGATACCGGTGTCGTGGATCTCGATCAGGACGCGGCCGTCGGGCAGCGCGTGACCGGTGACCTTGACCTTGGTCTGCGGCGAGGAGAACGAGGTGGCGTTCTCCAGCAGCTCGGCGAGCAGGTGCACGAGGTCGTTGACCACGCGGCCGGCGACCTCGGTGGTCGGCACCGAGGCCAGCTCGATGCGCTCGTACTGCTCCACCTCGGACGCGGCGGCGCGGAGCACGTCGACCAGCGGGACCGGGCGGGTCCAGCGGCGGCCGGGCTCCTCACCGGCGAGGACGAGGAGGTTCTCACCGTTACGGCGCATACGCGTCGCGAGGTGGTCGAGCTTGAACAGCGAGGACAGCTGGTCCGGGTCGGCCTCGCGGGACTCCAGTTCGGAGATCAGCGACAGCTGGCGCTGGATCAGACCCTGGGAGCGGCGCGAGAGGTTGGTGAACATCGCGTTGACGTTGCCCCGCAGCAGGGCCTGCTCGGCGGCGAGGCGGACCGCCTCGCGGTGCACGTCGTCGAAGGCCGCGGCCACCTGGCCGATCTCGTCCCGGGAGTGCACACCGACCGACTCCACGGAGGTGTCGACATCCTGCGGGTCGGACTCCGACAGCTGCTTGACCAGCTCGGGCAGGCGGTCCTGGGCGACCTTGGTCGCGGTCTCCTGCAG
Organism: Streptomyces sp. NPDC030820; assembly: GCF_055572075.1. Lineage (NCBI taxonomy): Bacteria > Bacillati > Actinomycetota > Actinomycetes > Kitasatosporales > Streptomycetaceae > Streptomyces > Streptomyces sp. NPDC030820. The sequence goes on along the minus strand of NZ_JBVIEB010000009.1, from coordinate 281,982 downwards.
CCGGCGCAGCGAGCGGATCATGGAGCGGGCCACGACGAACGCGCCGACCAGCGACACACCGAGCACGAGGAGGATCAGCGCACCGGAGATGATGGCGTCACGCTGGGTGGCGCTCTTCAGCTCGCGGGCCTTCTGCTCCATCTCCTCGAGCAGCGTGTGCTCGATCTTCTTCATCTGCTCGATCTTGGTCGAGCTGTCGTCCACCCAGTCCTTGTACGAGCGGGCGTTCACGCTCTGGAGGCCGTCGGGGGAGTCGAAGACGCGCTTGGCGTAGGTGTCCGCGGACTCGATCGTCGGGTTGCCCTCGTCGATCGGCTTGAGGAGTTCCTCGGCGTTGTTGTTCGCGTAGATCTTCCGGAAGATCGAGATCTCGGAGTTCTCGCTCTGGTACGCCGACTGGCCGTAGAGGCGGTCGTTCGTCGAGAGGTCGCCCTTGGTCGACGTGGTCGCCGGCAGTGCGGCGGCGATCGTGGCGCGCTGTACGGAGGCGTACTCCTTGGCGGTGGAGAAGGCCGCCAGGGCGCGGGTGCGCGAGATCATCTCCGGGTTGCTGGACGCCTGGGCCATGTCCTGGGACAGGTCGATCAGCTGGGTGATCAGCCGGTGGTAGGACTCGATCGTCTGGGTCGAGTTGCCCTTCGACCCGTAGGCGCCCTTGCGGATCTTGGCCAGCTGGTCGAGCTGGTTGAAGATGCCGACGAGGTTGTCGCGAACGCCCTGGAGGTTGCCGTTCTTGCTGGCGGCGTCGATCTCCTGGGTGGAGTTCTCGAAGTTCGTCAGGGCTCGGTCGGTCTTGTCCCGGTAGCCCTTGACCGTGTAGTCGCCCGCGTTCAGGCCGTGCGCCAGGGGACCGGCGGACTGGTCGCGCTCGTCCTGGAGCGCCTGGGCCAGCTCGGTCGCCTGCTTGGTCATGTCCGTCAGCAGCTTCATGTTGTCGAGCTGCTGGATGTCGGTGATGTTCTGGTCGATGCGCAGCGCGCCCAGCGAGGTCGCCGCGACCACGGGCAGCGCGAGCAGCGAGACCAGGCGCGTGGAGATGCGCCAGTTGCGCAGGGCCATGCGGGAGCCGGGGCCGGTGGCGCCCTGGGCGGGCTTGATGGCCGGCGCGGGCGCCGTACCGGAGTTGCCGGTCCCGGTGGCGGTCGACGTGGCCGACACGCCGGGGCGTCCGCCCCGCTCACCACCGTCCGCGGACGGGGCCGGGCCCGGGTTCTGGGCGTGCTGGGGCGAGGAGCTGCCCTTCATGGGGCCAGTCCTGTCGTGCGACTCCGGCTCCGCCGAAGCGCTGCCATCCCTCTTGAAACGTCCCTGCACTAGCGTCGCAACCTCTGGACCAGGCGCCCCTCCGCGCGAACGGAGGGACACGGTGTCGGCGTTCTGGGAAGCGCCCTGAATACGCCCCCCGAGTGGTCTTGAGTGACCGGCGCTGGTTCCCCCCTGTCTCACCCGCCACTCGGCGCTCCTTCGCGCCCCCTGTGCGCCGGCTCGATCCCCGCAGCGGTCCGTGGAATTCCAGCACAGTGCCGGATCTCCAACAAGAGCCGTGTCCCTAGCTGTGACCTCCGTGACGGGCTGTGAGTGCCGCGTCACCAACAGTGGAAGCTTATCTGGGGCATATCGGGCGTATCTCTGCGAGTCGTGGCCCGGTGGCAGGTGTCTGAGTCGCCATGATCAGGAGCGGAATGATGGCTTCAGGGGGTCAATGTCCGTTTCATCAGGTCGCGTTGGCCATGAGATTTGACCGAATTGTCTGCGAGGTCGTGAGCAAACTCACACGCGCCTCGCGGCCAGTTGGCGCCGTCGGCGGGGAATCGGATGTTTAGCCTGACGCTTTACAAGAGGGACGACTCTGCCAACCCACCCGACCAGAGGGCACAGGATCACAACGGTGAAGACGACGATGATGTTCCACAAGATCGCCAACCCGCGACGCACCACCCTGGCGCATCTGAAGGACGCCGGCGAACTGCAGATCCCCGAGCAGCCGGAGCACTCCCTCGAACTTCCCGTCCAGACGGCCAACCCTCGGCGCACGGTGCTGGTGGACGTCCCGGCCGGCGCGACGGCGACCGCAGAGTAGCCGAGGGGCGCCTCGGCGATCACCCCGAACACACCGGCGGCCGCGCTCCCGCGGCCGCCGGCGCACCGTACGGCCCGCGCGGGACGCCCCGCGACAGGGCCGTACCGCTTTTCCGGCCGGGCTCCGGCGGTCCCACCGGTTAACCTGGGGCGTCAGTACGCCGGTTCTCAGTAAGGGGCGCAAGGATCCCGTGCGCATCGCCAGGTTCTCCATCGACGGGAACGTAGCCTTCGGCGCGGTCGAGGGCGACAAGCAGGACGAACTCGTCCTTGACATCATCAAGGGCATCCCGTTCGCGGACCACGAGCTGTCCGGTACGAAGGTGCCGCTGAGCAAGGTCAGGCTGCTCCCGCCGGTACTCCCCAACAAGGTCGTGGCCTTCGGCCGCAACTACAGCGAGCACGCGCGCGAGCTGGGCAACGAGGTGCCGGACGTCCCCTTCGCCTTCTTCAAGCCGTCCACCTCGGTGATCGGCTCCGGCGACGACATCCAGTACCCCTCCTTCTCCGAGGAACTGCACCACGAGGCCGAGCTTGCCGTCGTCATCGGCCGGATGTGCCGCGAGGTGCCGCGCGACCGCGTCAAGGACGTGATCTTCGGCTACACCTGCGCCAACGACGTCACCGCCCGCGACGTGCAGCGCCGCGAGAAGCAGTGGGCCCGGGCCAAGGGCTTCGACACCTCCTGCCCGCTCGGCCCCTGGGTGGAGACCGACCTGGACCTCGCCCGCGCGAACGACCTCACCATCCAGCTCACCGTCAACGGCGAACAGCGCCAGCTGGGCCGTACGAGCGAGATGATCCACCCCATCGAGGACCTGGTCGTCAACATCTCCGAGGCCATGACCCTGCTCCCCGGCGACGTCATCCTCACCGGCACCCCCGCGGGGGTCGGCCCCCTGAACGTCGGCGACGAGGTCGCCGTCTCCATCGAAGGCATCGGCACTCTCACCAACAAGGTTGTCAAGCGTGGCTAGCGCACCCGGCTCACCCGTACGCGTCCGTTTCTGTCCCTCGCCCACCGGTAACCCGCATGTGGGCCTGGTCCGCACCGCCCTGTTCAACTGGGCGTTCGCCCGGCACCACCAGGGCACCCTGGTCTTCCGCATCGAGGACACCGACGCCGCCCGCGACTCCGAGGAGTCGTACCACCAGCTGCTCGACGCGATGCGCTGGCTCGGTTTCGACTGGGACGAGGGCCCCGAGGTCGGCGGCCCGCACGCGCCGTACCGCCAGTCGCAGCGCATGGACATCTACGCCGACGTCGCCCGGAAGCTGCTGGACGGCGGCTACGCCTACCACTGCTACTGCTCCCAGGAGGAGCTGGACACCCGCCGCGAGGCGGCTCGCGCCGCCGGAAAGCCCTCCGGCTACGACGGCCACTGCCGCGACCTGACCGAGGCGCAGGTGGAGGAGTACAAGGCCCAGGGCCGTACGCCCATCGTCCGCTTCCGGATGCCGGACGAGACGATCACCTTCACCGACCTGGTCCGCGGCGAGCTGACCTTCACCCCGGAGAACGTGCCGGACTACGGCATCGTCCGCGCGAACGGCGCCCCGCTGTACACGCTGGTGAACCCGGTCGACGACGCCCTGATGGAGATCACCCACGTCCTGCGCGGCGAGGACCTGCTCTCCTCCACCCCTCGCCAGATCGCCCTCTACAAGGCGCTGACGGAGCTGGGCATCGCCAAGCAGACCCCGCAGTTCGGCCACCTGCCGTACGTGATGGGCGAGGGCAACAAGAAGCTCTCCAAGCGCGACCCGCAGTCGTCCCTGAACCTCTACCGCGAGCGGGGCTTCCTGCCCGAGGGCCTGCTCAACTACCTGTCCCTGCTGGGCTGGTCGCTCTCCGCGGACCAGGACATCTTCACGATCGCCGAGATGGTCGCCGCCTTCGACATCTCCGATGTGAACCCCAACCCGGCGCGCTTCGACCTGAAGAAGTGCGAGGCGATCAACGGCGACCACATCCGCATGCTGGATGTGAAGGAGTTCACCGAGCGCTGCCGCCCGTGGCTGAAGGCCCCGTTCGCCCCCTGGGCGCCCGAGAACTTCGACGAGGCCAAGTGGCAGGCGATCGCCCCGCACGCCCAGACCCGCCTGAAGGTGCTGTCGGAGATCACCGACAACGTCGACTTCCTCTTCCTGCCGGAGCCGGTCCAGGACGAGGCTTCGTGGACCAAGGCGATGAAGGAGGGCAGCGACGCCCTGCTCCGCACGGCCCGGGAGAAGCTGCAGTCGGCCGACTGGACCTCCCCCGAGTCCCTGAAGGAGGCCGTCCTGGCCGCCGGCGAGGTGTACGGCCTCAAGCTCGGCAAGGCCCAGGCCCCGGTCCGCGTCGCCGTCACCGGCCGCACCGTCGGCCTGCCGCTCTTCGAGTCCCTGGAGGTCCTGGGCCGGGAGAAGACGCTGGCCCGGATCGACGCGGCGCTGGTGAAGCTGAGCGCGTAGCCGACCCACGCAAGAGGGGCGGCACCCGGAACTCCGGGTGCCGCCCCTCACGCGTGGGTCACGGTTCGTCGGCTTCGTCGATCAGGTAGGCGCTCTCGTCGAAGACCTCCAGCACGACGACGACCATGATCGCGCCGGCCACCATGTACTCCAGCTTGAGACCAGGGGCGACGTACGCCCTGCGCAGGTGCTCGTCCGGTCCCAGCGGTGCGGTCGAGGTCTTCCGGAACGGGTCTCGGGCCAGTATGCGCACGGCCTTGTCCAGCTGGGCCCGGCGCTCCGCGGGCAGGGCGTCGTACGTGGCGCGGGCCTCGACGGTGAACTGGACGCGCTACTCGCTCATCCGGCCCAGTCTGCCAGCCGTTCGGCGGTACCGTCGGTGTCATGACGATCAGAGCCGTGGTCTGGGACGTGGACGACACCCTGTTCGACTACACGAGCGCCGACCGTGAGGGCATGCGGGCGCATCTGGCGGCGGAAGGGCTGCTCGCCGGGTACGACGGCCCCGAGCAGCCCCTCGCCCGGTGGCGGGAGATCACCGACCGGCAGTGGGCGCGGTTCTCGGCGGGGGAGGCCACCTTCGAGGGGCAGCGGCGCGACCGCGTACGGATCTTCCTGGACGTGGACCTGACCGACGACGAGGCCGACGCCTGGTTCCAGCGGTACATCGGGCACTACGAGTCCGCCTGGAGCCTCTTCCCGGACGTCCTGCCCGCCCTGGAGGCCCTCTCCGCCAGCCACCGGCACGCGGTGCTGTCCAACTCCAGCCTCACGGTCCAGGAGCACAAGCTGCGCACCCTCGGCCTCCTCGACCGCTTCGAGGTCGTGCTGTGCGCCGCCGAGCTGGGCGTCTCCAAGCCGGAGGCCGGCGCCTTCCTGGCGGCCTGCGAGGCGCTGGGGCTGCCTCCGCAGGAGGTGGCGTACGTCGGCGACCACCCGGAGATCGACGGGCGGGGCGCCGCCGAGGCCGGGCTGCTGTCCGTGTGGATCGATCGCGGAACGGGTTCCGCACCGGCCGCCGGGGAGGCCGTCTGCCGTCGGATCTCGACCCTCGCCGAACTCCCCGCGCTCGTCCGCGCGGATACCCGTTTTGGAGCCCCGTCCACCTTCAGGTAATGTTCTTCCTGCGCCGAGGGGAGCAGGCCGGAAGGCCGGAGCCCCGAGGAGCAAGCTAGAACGAGAACCCCGCAGGGGCTTGAGTTCCAGTGGCCTATGGTGTAATTGGCAGCACGACTGATTCTGGTTCAGTTAGTCTTGGTTCGAGTCCAGGTAGGCCAGCTCGCAGAGCTTATCTGCAAAGCCCCCGTTGTGTAGCGGCCTAGCACGCTGCCCTCTCAAGGCAGTAGCGCCGGTTCGAATCCGGTCGGGGGTACTGATCCTGATCCTGTCGGGATCGCTAGGGCCCCCGTTGTGTAGCGGCCTAGCACGCCGCCCTCTCAAGGCGGTAGCGCCGGTTCGAATCCGGTCGGGGGTACGACTGGTCTAAACCATCATTGGTCTATGGTGTAATTGGCAGCACGACTGATTCTGGTTCAGTTAGTCTTGGTTCGAGTCCAGGTAGACCAGCTCGGACCTGCGGAAACGCAGAGTCCACGCCCCCGTTGTGTAGCGGCCTAGCACGCCGCCCTCTCAAGGCGGTAGCGCCGGTTCGAATCCGGTCGGGGGTACGCACAGGGAAGGCCCTCCACTTCGGTGGGGGGCCTTCGTCGTGTCCGGCTCTACTCGAAGCCGTACCGCCGGCCCGACTCCTCCTCCTGGGCCAGTCGGCGCAGCGCCTGCAGCATCGGCTCGGTCAGCACCGCGCCGAGCACCGCCGTCTCCACCTTCTCCGCCTCCGACGGGTGCGTCTCCACGAAGTCCAGGTCGAGTTTGGCCACCTCGTGTATCAACTTGGCGTAGGACGCGAGCAGTTCGAACCCCCAGTCGTAACCGAGCCGGCGGAACGCGGCCACCGCCACCACCAGGGAGCGGTACGCGGGGGAGATGGTCGTGAGCCGCTTGGCGTTCTCCCAGCCGAGCCGGTCCAGCAGTGCCGTGACCTCCTGGTGCGCGGCCTGGACGTACGCGTCGTCCTCGTCCGGCTCCGGCACCTGCGGCAGTGCCCACAGCGCCGCGCCCAGGCGCAGCGAGCGGCCCAGGGAGTCGTCGTCCACGTGCCCGAGCACCTCGCGCACGTTCGCCACCGGCACCCGGCCCACCTGGATCATCGCGCGCACCAGCCGCAGTCGGCGCAGGTGCTCCTCGCCGTACTCGGCCGTGGTCGTGTTGAGCTGGCGGCCCGGCGGCAACAAGCCCTCGCGCAGGTAGTACTTGATCGTCGCGGTGGACACACCGCTGCGTCTGCTCAGTTCGGCGAGCCGCATGTCTTGCGCTCCTTCTTGGATAACGGCACTATCCAAGCATCGGCGCTTGGATAGCGCCGCTCACCAATGAGGGGGAAGCCATGGTGTCCCGTACGACAGCCGACGCGAAGGGCGAGGTCGTCGTCCTGCTGATCGGCATGCGGATCAACCGCTTCTGGGCGGTGCGGCTGTGGCTGCCGGTGATGCTGGCGATGTTCCGCATGCTGCGGGAGCTGGAGAAGGACCCCGCGCGGGGCCTGCGCAGCCGTGTCCTGCTGACGGCTTCGCCCCGCACGTACTACGTCGTGCAGTACTGGGAGTCCAAGGAGAAGCTGTACGCCTACGCGACCGCGCCGGACGCGTTCCACCACCGGGCGTGGGCCACGCTCAACCGCAAGGAGCGCAGCGGAAGGCTGCGCGGGCAGGTCGGCATCTGGCACGAGACGTATGTCGTGCCGGAGGGCTCGTACGAGGCGATCTACGGGGACATGCCGGCGTTCGGCCTCGCGGCCGCGTACGGGCAGATCCCGCTGGAGAAGCGGGGCCGGTACGCCAAGGACCGGTTCGCTCACCGGTCGCAGCAGGCGCCGGTGGCCGACAGGGCCGGCTGACCGGGGGATCGGGGGAGCGAGGAGGGCCTGCCGCGGCGTTGAGGCAGGCCCTCCTCGGTGTTCCCGGATCCGGGCTCAGCCCGAGCGGCGCAGGGCCTCGGAGAGGCGGGCGGCGGCGTCGATGACCGCCTGGGCGTGCATCCGGCCGGGATGGCGGGTCAAGCGCTCGATCGGGCCGGAGACGGACACCGCGGCCACCACGCGGTTGGAGGGGCCGCGCACCGGCGCGGAGACGGACGCGACGCCCGGCTCGCGCTCGCCGATGGACTGGGCCCAGCCGCGCCGCCGTACGCCCGACAGGGCCGTCGCCGTGAAGCGCGCGCCCTGCAGACCGCGGTGCAGGCGCTCGGGCTCCTCCCAGGCGAGCAGGATCTGCGCCGAGGAGCCGGCCTTCATCGTGAGCGTGGAACCGACCGGGACGGTGTCCCGAAGGCCGGACAGGCGTTCCGCCGCGGCCACACAGATCCGCATGTCACCTTGGCGACGGTAGAGCTGTGCACTCTCGCCGGTGACATCGCGGAGGTGGGTGAGCACGGGGCCCGCCGTCGCGAGCAGGCGGTCCTCGCCGGCCGCCGCCGCCAGTTCCGCGAGACGCGGGCCGAGAATGAAACGGCCCTGCATGTCGCGTGCCACCATGCGGTGGTGTTCCAAGGCCACGGCCAGGCGGTGAGCCGTGGGTCGTGCCAGTCCGGTCGCGCCGACCAGACCCGCGAGGGTGGCCGGACCGGACTCCAGAGCGCTCAGGACGAGGGCCGCCTTGTCCAGAACGCCGACGCCGCTACTGTTGTCCATGCAACGATACTCGCGTCTCACTCTGTGAAACGCAAGTTCAATTTTCCGTGGAACGCGCCACTCTGGAATCACACAGCGGCCCGCAGACCAACGGGCCCGGCGGTGGACGCCCGGAATCACGACTTCATGGGGCCCGCACACGGGCAGCCACCGCATCCCCAAGATCTCTAGTTGGGCCGGTGCACGCTTGCCGGCCGGAGGGAAAGCGATGGGTAGGACACTCGCGGAGAAGGTCTGGGACGACCACGTCGTCCGGCGCGCCGAGGGCGAGCCCGACCTCCTCTTCATCGATCTGCACCTGCTGCACGAGGTGACCAGCCCGCAGGCCTTCGACGGGCTGCGCAAGAACGGCCGCCAGGTGCGCCGACTCGACCTCACCATCGCCACCGAGGACCACAACACCCCGACCCTCGACATCGACAAGCCCATCGCCGACCCGGTCTCCCGCGCCCAGCTGGAGACGCTGCGCAAGAACTGCGCCGAGTTCGGGGTGCGGCTGCACCCGCTGGGCGACGTCGAGCAGGGCGTCGTGCACGTCGTGGGCCCGCAGCTGGGGCTGACCCAGCCGGGCACGACCGTGGTCTGCGGTGACTCCCACACCTCCACGCACGGCGCGTTCGGCGCCCTGGCGTTCGGCATCGGCACCTCCCAGGTCGAGCACGTGCTGGCCACCCAGACGCTGCCCCTGGCCCGCCCCAAGACCATGGCCATCACCGTCGAGGGCGAGCTGCCCGAGGGTGTCACCGCCAAGGACCTGATCCTGGCGATCATCGCGAAGATCGGTACAGGTGGCGGACAGGGCTACATCCTGGAGTACCGCGGCTCCGCCATCGAGAAGCTCTCGATGGAGGCCCGGATGACCATCTGCAACATGTCGATCGAGGCCGGCGCCCGCGCGGGCATGATCGCCCCCGACGAGACCACCTTCGAGTACCTCAAGGGCCGTCCGCACGCGCCCGAGGGGGCCGACTGGGACGCCGCGGTCGAGTACTGGAAGACCCTGAAGACGGACGAGGACGCGGTCTTCGACGCCGAGGTCGTCATCAACGCCGACGAGCTGTCGCCGTTCGTCACCTGGGGCACCAACCCCGGCCAGGGCGCGCCGCTTTCGGCGTCCGTCCCCGACCCGGCTTCGTACGAAGACGCTTCGGAGCGCCTCGCCGCCGAAAAGGCCCTGGAGTACATGGGGTTGGAGGCCGGCCAGCCGCTGCGCTCCATCGAGGTGGACACCGTCTTCGTAGGCTCCTGCACCAACGGCCGTATCGAGGACCTGCGCGCCGCCGCGGACCTGCTGCGGGGCCGCAAAGTCGCCGACGGCGTACGGATGCTGGTCGTCCCGGGCTCCGCGCGCGTGGGTCTGCAGGCCGTCTCCGAGGGCCTGGACGTGGTCTTCAAGGAGGCCGGCGCCGAATGGCGGCACGCGGGCTGCTCGATGTGCCTCGGCATGAACCCCGACCAGCTGGCCCCGGGCGAGCGCTCCGCCTCCACCTCCAACCGCAACTTCGAGGGCCGGCAGGGCAAGGGCGGCCGTACGCACCTGGTGTCGCCGCAGGTGGCGGCCGCGACCGCCGTCCTGGGCCACCTGGCCTCGCCCGCCGACCTGTCCGACACCTCTGTGCCCGCTGGAGTCTGATCAGTCATGGAAGCCTTCACCACCCACACCGGCCGGGCCGTCCCGCTGCGCCGCAGCAACGTCGACACCGACCAGATCATCCCTGCTCACTGGCTCAAGAAGGTCACCCGGGACGGGTTCGAGGACGGGCTGTTCGAGGCCTGGCGCAAGGACCCCGAGTTCATCCTCAACCGCCCCGAGCGGCAGGGCGCGACCGTGCTGGTCGCCGGCCCCGACTTCGGCACCGGCTCCTCCCGCGAGCACGCCGTCTGGGCGCTGCAGAACTACGGCTTCAAGGCCGTGATCTCCTCCCGCTTCGCGGACATCTTCCGGGGCAACTCGCTGAAGAACGGCCTGCTCACGGTCGTCCTGGACCAGAAGATCGTGGACGCGCTGTGGGAACTCACGGAACAGGACCCCACTGCTGAGGTCACTGTGGACCTTGAGGCTCGTGAGGTTCGTGCGGAGGGCATCACCGCCTCCTTCGAGCTGGACGAGAACTCCCGCTGGCGGCTGCTGAACGGCCTGGACGACATCTCCATCACGCTGCGGAACGAGGCCGACATCGCCGCGTACGAGGCCAAGCGGCCGTCGTACAAGCCGCGGACGCTCCAGGTCTGATCCAACCCCCGAGTGGGGCGCGTTTCGGCCACCCCAACACCCCGTCTGTACCCCCGATCGCCACGATTGGGGGTACAGCCATGTCTGCACCCGAACGGCCCCGTGAGCTTCTCGCTCCATGCTCAACTTGCCACGTTACGAAGGTCGTTCGCGGGGTACGTGAGTGCTGGGACCGCGCCCTCCGCAAGTGCCTGGAAGGCCATTCGAGGCGGCAGTTGCCCCCCTGCGCAGGCGACAACTCGCCCCAGATGGCACAATCTGTGCATGGAACACGACGGCCAACTCCAGCTCTATACGGCGGTCGCGAACCAACTCAAGGAAGCGCACGCAAGGGTGCGCGCACTGCAAGTCCCGGAGGGCGTACGGATGGCGCTGACCCGGAAGCTGCTGGTCATTACGGCCGCGGCCAAGCACGATCTTGCCGCTGCGGCAAGGCGGCTCGAGCGGTTCAACGCGGACCTCGACGAGGGTCGGATCCCCGGCGAGGACCACTGAACAGCCCGAGACCACCGAGCCTGTTGCGGCACAAGGGTGATTAGCCCGTTTCGTGTTTGATTTGCGGTATATATCTGCCTAACGTGCGAAAAAGCTTGAACACTTTCGTTCTGGCGATGTCTCCGAAGGGGAAGACGTGAACAAGGCGCAGCTCGTAGAAGCGATTGCCGACAAGGTGGGTGGCCGCCAGCAGGCCGCCGACGCTGTCGATCATGTCCTGGACGCCATCGTCCGCGCGGTCGTCGCGGGCGAGCGGGTCTCGGTCACCGGCTTCGGGTCCTTCGAGAAGGTGGACCGCCCCGCCCGTTACGCCCGCAACCCTCAGACCGGCGAGCGGGTTCGGGTCAAGAAGACCTCCGTGCCGCGCTTCCGCGCCGGTCAGGGCTTCAAGGACCTGGTGAGCGGCTCGAAGAAGCTGCCGCGCGGTGGCGAGGTCTCGGTCAAGAAGGCGCCGAAGGGCAGCCTGACCGGCGGCGCCGCGGCGACGGTCAAGAAGGCCGCCGCGAAGAAGACCACCAAGGCGGCCGCGAAGAAGGTCACGGCCAAGAAGGCGGCGCCGGCGAAGAAGGCGGCCGCCGCGAAGAAGACCACGGCGAAGAAGGCGCCCGCCAAGAAGACCACGGCGGCCGCCAAGACCACCGCCGCGAAGAAGACCACCGCCAAGAAGGCGACGGCCAAGAAGGCCCCGGCGAAGAAGGTCACCGCGAAGAAGGCCCCGGCCAAGAAGTCGACGGCCCGCAAGACCACCGCCAAGAAGGCCACCGCCCGCAAGACGACGTCGTAAGGACGCCAGGCACTCACGCGCCGGGCCGGACTCCCCTGGGGAGCCCGGCCCGCGGCGTGTGTAAGGGGATTTACAGGGTTTGAAGGGTTACGAGGGTGATGCGCAGCGCGTCGCCCTGCCCCTCGGTCTCGATCCGCACCCGCTGCCCGGGGCGCAGCAGCAGCAGGCCACCCGCGTCGAACGCGGCGGCGTCGAACGGCACCGGGGTGCCGTTGTCGAGGAGCACCTGTCCGCTGCGGGTTTCGGGGTCGTACGTGTACGCGGTGGCCTGCATGACGGCCAGCCTAGTGTTCGCCGTTGCGGGATGCGCCGTGGGGCTGCGGCCGTCTGCGGAGTGCGGGCGCGTTGTGGCTGATCGCGCCGACGCGGCGGAGCCGCACGTCGAATACAGCCCCGTGCCCCTTCCGGGGCGCGGCACCTCAGGACCCCGGGATCAGCAACCCCGCCGAAACCGCAGCCGTATACGGCCCCACCCCCAGCGCCAGCGCCGCCCGCAGATCGTCCCCGGTGTCCACGTCCTGCCGTACCGAATCCACCCCGGCCAGCTGGATTTCCGCCGCCCCGGAAGCCCGATGACGGGAACGGGAATCAATGCCGAACTCCGGCTGCAATTCACCGTCGGGCCCCGCGGCCAGCAACGTCGTGCCCAGTGCGGCCGCATCCGCGAGAAACGCCCGGGAAAACTCCGCCGCCGCGTCCAGGACAACGGCCAGTTCCGCCGGGCGCAACGCGGGCAGGTCGGCGTTCAGGGCCGCAAGCGGTGTGCGCGGGCGCATGTCCCGTACGACGGTCGCGCCGTGCGCCAGTGCAGCGTTCAGGCCGCTCGCCGGCGTGTCCGGGACGATCCGCGCGCCGAGCGCGGCCAGCTCGCGCGCCGCCCGCTCGTCGTCCGTGACGACCGCCACATCCGCCACGGCCGTACAGGACAGCGCCGCGACCACCGTGTCCTGCGCGAACGCGAGCGCCAGCCCCGGGCGCACCCCGTCGCCCGCGGTGTCCGAGAGCCTGCTCTTGGCCTGCGACAGGGGCTTCAGGGGGATGACCAAGGTCCACTGCACCGGCGTACCGTCCCTCTCTAGTCACGATCATTGTCCCCGCGCCATCTGGCGCCGTCGGTGGCGGGGCGTACGGTGTTCTCGACAGACCGGCGGCACGGGGCGACAATCGTGCGGCCCCCGCCGGGGTGGCAGCCCCCTAGAGGAAGGTGTCCTTGTGCCCCGCCGCAGAATCGGCTTCTGGTACCGCTTCGCCGCGGTGATCTGCAAACCGCCGCTGGTGGTTCTGATCAAGCGGGACTGGCGTGGAATGGAGCACATTCCGGCCGAGGGCGGATTTATCACCGTGGTGAACCACAATTCCCACGTGGACCCCTTCGCGTACGCGCACTATCAGTACAACACCGGACGGGTTCCGCGATTCCTGGCGAAGAGCGGACTTTTCAAGAAGGGATTCGTCGGCGCTGCCATGCGCGGCACCGGACAGATCCCCGTCTACCGCGAGTCCACGGACGCCCTCAGCGCCTTCCGGGCCGCGATCGACGCCGTGGAGCGCGGCGAGTGCGTCGCCTTCTATCCCGAGGGCACCCTCACCCGCGACCCGAACGGCTGGCCCATGACCGGCAAGACCGGCGCCGCCCGCGTCGCCCTGCAGACCAAGTGCCCGGTCATCCCCGTCGCCCAGTGGGGCGCCAACGAACTGCTGCCGCCGTACGCCAAGAAGCCGGACCTCTTCCCGCGCAAGACCCACCACGTGCTCGCGGGCCCGCCCGTGGACCTCTCGCGCTTCTACGACAAGGAGATGACCCCGGACCTGCTCAAGGAGGCCACCGAGGTCATCATGGCGGCCATCACCCGCCTCCTGGAGGAGATCCGCGGCGAGAAGGCGCCCGAGACGCCCTACGACCCCCGCCGCGAGCGGAACGAACAGCGGCGCCGCACCGAGGCACAGACGGCGCAGACCAAGGGCAAGGAACCGGAGGGGCAGGGCAAGTGAGCAAGGCGGTCAAGACGGCGGTCATGGGCACCGGCTCGTGGGGCACCGCCTTCGGCATGGTCCTCGCCGACGCGGGCTGCGAAGTCACCCTGTGGGCCCGCCGTCCCGAGCTGGCCGAGGCCGTCAACTCCACGCGGACCAACCCCGACTACCTGCCGGGCGTCGAACTCCCGGAGAATCTGCGTGCCACCTCGGACCCGGCCGAGGCCCTGCGCGACGCGGACTTCACCATCCTCGCCGTGCCCTCCCAGACCCTGCGCGCCAACCTCGCCGAGTGGACCCCGCTGCTCGCCCCGGACACCGTGCTCGTCTCCCTGATGAAGGGCGTCGAACTCGGCTCCACCATGCGGATGAGCGAGGTCATCGACGACGTCGCCAAGGTCGGCCCCGACCGCATCGCGGTCGTCACCGGGCCCAACCTGGCCCGTGAGATCGCCGCCCGCATGCCCGCCGCAGCCGTCGTCGCCTGCACCGACGTGGCCGTGGCCCAGCGCCTCCAGGCCGCCTGCCACACGCCGTACTTCCGGCCGTACACGGAAACCGACGTGGTGGGCTGCGAACTGGGCGGTGCCGTGAAGAACGTCATCGGGCTCGCCGTGGGCATCGCGGACGGCATGGGGCTCGGCGACAATGCCAAGGGCTCGCTCATCACCCGGGGCCTCGCCGAGACCGCACGGCTCGGTGTCGTGCTCGGCGCCGACCCGCTGACCTTCTCCGGACTCGCGGGTCTGGGCGACCTGGTGGCGACCTGCTCCTCGCCGCTGTCCCGCAACCACACCTTCGGCACCAACCTCGGCAAGGGCATGACCCTGCAGGAGACCATCGCGGTCACCAAGCAGACCGCCGAGGGCGTCAAGTCCTGCGAGTCCGTGCTGGATCTGGCCCGCCGGCACGGCGTCGACATGCCCATCACGGAGACGGTGGTCGCCATCGTCCACGAGGGCAAGTCCCCGGTGGTCGCCGTCAAGGAGCTGATGTCGCGCAGCGCGAAGCCGGAACGACGCTGAGCGAACCCCCTGAGTCGACGCTGTATCCGGGCTCTACCAACGGGTACTCTCAACGCGATATGAGCACCGAGAACCTCCCCCAGAGCCCTGAGCAGCCGCCCCGCAAGCCGCGCGTTGCCGTCGTGTTCGGCGGGCGCAGCTCCGAACACGGGATCTCCGTGGTCACCGCCGGCGCCGTCCTCAAGGCCATCGACCGGACCAAGTACGACGTCCTGCCGATCGGCATCACCCGGGACGGCCGTTGGGCGCTGACGGCCGACGAACCGGAGCGGATGGCCATCGCCGACCGCCGCCTGCCCGCCGTCGAGGAGCTGGCGGAGTCGCACGAGGGCGGCGTGGTGCTTCCCGTCGACCCCGCGAGCCGCGAGGTCGTCTACAGCGAGCCGGGATCGGTGCCCAAGGCCCTCGGCGAGGTCGACGTGGTCTTCCCGGTGCTGCACGGCCCGTACGGCGAGGACGGCACCCTGCAGGGCCTCCTGGAGCTGTCCGGGGTGCCGTACGTGGGCGCCGGTGTGCTCGCCTCGGCCGTCGGCCAGGACAAGGAGTACATGAAGCGGATCTTCACCTCCTACGGGCTCAAGGTCGGTCCGTACGTGGTGATCCGGCCGCGCGAGTGGGAGCGGGACGAGTCCGCCGCCCGCAAGAAGATCATCGATTTCGCCGGCGAGCACGGCTGGCCGCTGTTCGTGAAGCCCGCGCGCGCGGGCTCGTCCATCGGCATCACCAAGGTCGACGACCTGGCCGGGCTGGACGAGGCGATCGCCACCGCGCAGGCCCACGACCCGAAGATCCTGATCGAGGCCGCCGTGCGGGGCCGGGAGATCGAGTGCGGCGTCCTGGAGTTCGAGGACGGCCCGCGCGCCTCCGTGCCTGCCGAGATCCCGCCGCCGGACACGCACGCGTACTACGACTTCGAGGCCAAGTACATCGACTCCACGCCCGGCATCGTCCCGGCGCCGCTCACCGAGGAGCAGACCGCCGAGGTGCGGCGGCTCGCGGTCGAGGCGTTCGAGGCGGTCTCCTGCGAGGGCCTGGTCCGCGCCGACTTCTTCCTCACCGAGGACGGCGAGTTCGTGATCAACGAGATCAACACCCTGCCCGGCTTCACGCCGATCTCGATGTACCCGCAGATGTGGCAGGCCAGCGGCGTCAGCTACCCCGAGCTGATCGACCGCCTGGTGCAGGCGGCGCTGCGCCGCTCGACCGGGCTGCGCTGAGCACCCGGCTCACCCGCGCATGGAGGCGATCCCCTTGGGGATCGCCTTCTTCACGGCCGCCGCGAGGTCGGTGAGCACGGCCGTGCCCTCCTCCTGCGCGGACATCCCCTTGGGCAGGCCGATCTGCACATAGGCCACACGTCCCGCCGTGGTGAACCGCCAGGTGCCGTCGCCCTGCTTCTCCATCAGCCAGTCGACGCCGTTCACCCCGCCCGCGATGGCATCGGGGTCACCGCCCTCGGCCACCTTGGGATCGATCATCTTCGGCGGCCGTACGACACCGCAGCGCAGTATGATCGCCGGGTTTCCCCAGCCCGCCGTGTAGGCGGACCGGGGTTCGGGGTCGTTGCGGCTTCGCCCGTCGAGCTTCTGCGGCAGCACCCGGTGCAGATTCCGGCACACCGGCGCCGTTTTCGCGTCGGGGCTGGGAACCGCCACGGTCGCGCTGTCGTCTGCCGAGGAGCAGCCCGCGACCGCGAGCAGCAGCGCGGGCGCGAGCAGGCCGAGGGGCCGGTGAGCGAAGAACTTCACCGGCCAAGCGTAGACGGGGGCTACAGATGCACGACCGGACAGGTCAGGGTGCGGGTGATGCCGTCCACTTGCTGGACCTTGGCGACCACCATGCGCCCGAGGTCGTCGACCGTGTCGGCCTGGGCGCGCACGATGACGTCGTACGGTCCCGTCACGTCCTCGGCCTGGAGCACTCCAGGGATCTTGCTGATCGTCTCGGCGACGGTCGACGCCTTGCCGACCTCCGTCTGGATCAGGATGTACGCCTGTACCACGGAACCTCCAGGGCGGCCACGAGGATCATGTGGGGAAAAGGAACGCCACGGTATCGCGTCGCCGCTCCCCGCGGGGAGACCTGCGGGAACCAGGCTTGCGCGCCAGGGTGCAGGCACGACGGAAGTTGACGGTCGCAAGACCGCTGCGACGGTCATCCGGACCGAATCGACAGTCACCTCGACGGTATCGGGGACACTGATGACGCGCGACTGGGCACGGCATGGCAGAGAAGGGGAGCAAGGCAATGAAGGGCACTGTTGGTGAGCTCGGTGAGTTCGGGCTCATCAGGGAGCTCACCTCCCGTCTCACCACCACCCCGGCGGTCCGGATCGGCCCCGGCGACGACGCGGCGGTGGTCGCCGCGCCCGACCGCCGGGTGGTGGCGAGCACCGACATCCTGCTGGAGGGGCGGCACTTCCGCCGCGACTGGTCCACGGCCTACGACGTCGGCCGCAAGGCGGCGGCGCAGAACCTCGCCGACATCGCCGCGATGGGCGCCGTACCGACCGCCCTGCTGCTCGGCCTGGTCGTTCCGGCCGAACTCCCGGTGACCTGGCCGAGCGAGCTGATGGACGGCCTGCGCGACGAGTGCCAGGTCGCGGGCGCCTCCGTGGTCGGCGGTGACGTCGTACGCGGCGACACGATCATGGTGTCGATCACCGCGCTCGGCGATCTGCGCAACCAGGAGCCCGTCACACGGGCCGGCGCCCAGCCCGGCGACCTGGTGGCCGTCACGGGCTGGCTGGGCTGGTCCGCGGCCGGATACGCGGTCCTTTCCCGCGGTTTCCGCTCCCCACGCGCCTTCGTGGAGGCCCACCGGCGCCCCGAGCCGCCGTACCACGCGGGTCCGGCGGCCGCCGGGCTCGGCGCGACCGCGATGTGCGACGTGAGCGACGGGCTGATCGCCGACCTCGGGCACATCGCCGAGGCGAGCAAGGTCCGCATCGACATCCGCTCCGGCGCGATCGACATCCCGACCCAGATGAACGACATCGGGCAGGCCGTCGGCGTCGACCCGCTGCAGTGGGTGCTGACCGGGGGAGAGGACCACGCGATCGTCGCGACCTTCCCGCCGGACACCAAGCTGCCGGCCCGCTGGAAGGTCATCGGCGAGGTCCTCAACCCCTCCGCGCTGCCGCAGGTGACCGTCGACGGGGCGCCCTGGACCAGCAAGGGCGGCTGGGACCACTTCGGGGGCATCGAGTCATGAGCCTGCCGAGGGTGCTCACGGTGGCCGGCTCCGACTCCGGGGGCGGGGCCGGCATCCAGGCCGACCTGAAGACGATGCTGGCGCTCGGCGTGCACGGGATGAGCGTGATCACGGCCGTGACCGCGCAGAACTCGCTGGGCGTCCAGGGGGCCTGGGAGCTGCCCGTGGAGGCCGTGCGGGCCCAGTACCGCAGCGTCGTGGACGACATCGGCGTGCAGGCCGTGAAGACCGGCATGCTCGCCTCGGCGGAACTGGCCGAGGCGGTCGCCGAGTTGATCTCCGGCACGGACGCGCCGGCCGTGGTCGACCCGGTGGGCGTCTCCAAGCACGGCGACCCGCTGCTCGCCGCGTCCGCGCTGGACTCGGTACGGACGAAGCTGCTCCCGGTGGCGACCGTGGCCACCCCGAACCTCGACGAGGTGGCGCAACTCACCGGGGTGCGGGTCGAGTCGGAGGACGATCTGCGCCGGGCCGCGGACGCCGTGCTGGCGTACGGCCCGCGGTGGGTGCTGATCAAGGGCGGGCATCTGGCGGGCGAGGCCGTGGATCTGCTCACGGACGGTGCCGACGAGTACCGGCTGCGTGCGCCCCGGCACGACAACCGGCACACGCACGGCACCGGCTGCACACTGGCGTCCGCCGTCGCGTCGGGGCTGGCGAAGGGCCTGAGCGTGCCGGAGGCGGTCACGGCGGCCAAGGAGTACGTCACGGGCGCGATCGCCGCCGGGTTCGCGCTGGGGGCGGGGATCGGGCCGGTGGATCACGGGTGGCGGTTCCGTGCGTGATGTGCTGTCGGGTCTCGGGTACGGCAAAAAGCCGGCCCACCCTCGGGTGGACCGGCTCAGTGCAGCGAACCAGGCAGTGGCCGCGCGCTCAGCTGTAGCGTCAGCGCGAGACCTTGCCGGCCTTGATGCACGAGGTGCAAGCGTTCACGCGCTTCGGCGTCCCGCCGACCACGGTACGCACACGCTGGATGTTCGGGTTCCAGCGGCGGGACGTACGGCGGTGCGAGTGCGAGATGTTGTTGCCGAAGCCCGGCCCCTTGCCGCAGACGTCGCAGTTGGCAGCCACGGGTCACTCCAAAGACTTCAGATGCACTTACGGTTAATCCCGGCATGCCGGGATCGAGATCCTAAGACCTGAGATCTTGAGTGGCGTTGCCAGGGGAACGGCCCGATCAGGATCGGGCAACCGGAGCAGCATACAACGGCTGCGCCCGTAGAACGAAACTACCATGGCAGCTCAGGACCCCGCTCCCGGCCCACTTCCGGTGGACACCGCTTCGGGGTCTACGCTGCGTCCCACGTCCAGCCAGTTCAGGGAGGCGCAGGTGGCGCAGGTGCCGCAGACGTTCCTCGATGCTCTCGCGGTGCGCACCTGGTGCGGTCTGGCGCTCGGAGCGCTCGGGCGCGCGCGTGAGGAGATCGACGCGATCAACGTCTATCCGGTGGCCGACGGCGACACCGGAACGAATCTCTACCTCACGCTGGAATCGGCGGCCACCGCCGTGGAGGCCGTGTTCGCCGGGTACGAGACGGGTGTCGGGGAGCCCTCCCTGGCGGACGCCGTGCACGCGATGGCCCACGGGGCGCTCATCGGGGCCCGGGGCAACTCCGGGACGATCCTGGCGCAGCTGCTGCGCGGCATGGCGCAGGTGCTGGCTCAGGGCGGTGAGGCGGCGCACATCGACGGCGCGGGGCTGCGGCTGGCGCTGCGGCGGGCCGCCGACTCCGCCCGGCAGGCCGTGGCCCACCCCGTCGAGGGCACGGTGCTGACCGTCGCCTCGGCCGCCGCCGAGGCCGCCGAGGAGGCCGACGGCGACTGCGGCACGGTCGCGCGGGCGGCCTACGAGGGCGCGCGGACGGCCCTGGCGGCCACTCCCCGCCAGCTGCCCGTGCTCGGCCGGGCCGGGGTGGTCGACGCGGGCGGACGCGGGCTCGTGGCGGTGCTGGGTGCGCTGGTGGAGGCGTTCACGGGGGAGGCGGTACGGGAGCTGCCGGCCGCGCGGGAGAGCCTCGCGGCGGTACGGGATGCCGGGGATGCCCCGGACGCCGTTTCCGGCGCCCACGCGCGCGTGGGCGGGGTCTGCGGTGCTGCGGGCACCGGTGCGGAGGCCGATGTGTACGCGCGCGTGGGCGCCGATTCCGCTGCGGGCGCGCACGCCCGGGTGGCCGTCCCCGACGCCGGCCTGTGCGTCGAGGGCGCCGAGGCCGGCGGGCCCGCCTACGAGGTGATCTATCTCCTGGAGGCCGGCGACCTGGCCGTGGCCCGGCTGAGGGAACGCCTCGACGCGCTCGGCGACTCCCTGGTCGTGGTCGGCGGCGACGGGCTGTGGAACGTCCATGTGCACGTCGACGACGCGGGCGCCGCCGTGGAGGCGGGCGTGGAGGCGGGGCGGCCGTACCGGATCAGGATCACCCACTTCGGGCTGGGGGACGTGCACACCGGCGGCGAGCGGCCGCCACGCGAGCGTGCCCAGCGTGCCGTCGTCGCCGTCGTACCGGGCGAGGGCCTGGCCGGGCTGTACACCGAGGCGGGCGCCACGACCGTCCTCGCGCGCCCCGGGGAGCCGCCCGCCAGCGGGGAGCTGGTGCAGGCGCTGCGGCGGGCCCACGCGCGCGAGGTCGTCCTGCTGCCCAACGACGCCGAGCTGCGCCACACGGCCGCCGCGGCCGCCGAGCAGGCCCGCACCGAGGGCATCCGGGTGGCCCTGATCCCGACCCGCTCGGCCGTCCAGGGCATCGCCGCGCTCGCCGTGCACGAGCCGGGGCGCCGGTTCGACGAGGACGTGGTCCAGATGACCGCGGCGGCGGGCGCCACCCGGTACGCCGAGGTCGTCGTCGCCGAACGCCAGTCCTGGACGACGGCCGGCATCTGCCAGGCCGGGGACGTGCTCGGGCTCATCGACGGCGACGTGGCGGTGATCGGCCCCGACGTCACCGCCACCGCCCGCACCGTCCTGGACCGCATGCTCCAGGCCGGCGGCGAGCTGGTCACCCTCGTCGTCGGCGAAGGGGCCCCCGAGACCGTCGCCGAGCAGTTGGAGGCCCGCGTACGGGAGTCCTACCTCGCCGTGGACACGGTCGTGTACCAGGGGGGCAGGCAGGGGACCCTGCTGCTCATCGGCGTGGAGTGAGCCGGGTTCACGACTCCTGCTCCAGCATCCCGGCGGCCTCCACCCGGCGTGCCCGGACGGTCTCGTCCCTGTCGTCGGCACCTTCGTAGGCCGCGAGCACGGCACGCGCGCGTGCCGTCGCCTCGGCGGGCCGGCCGAGGTCCGCCGCCAGCCGCCCGGCGGCGAGTTGGGCACCGGTGCGGTCGTGCAGCCCGTCCGGGCCGAGCTTGGCGAACAGGTCGGCCGCGCGGTCCAGCTGGATCAGCGCCGCCTCGAACGCGGCCCGGATCGCGCCGTCCCCGGCCTCCTCGGCCCGCTCTGCCTCCTCGGTCACCGAGCGGGCCAGCAGCTCGCCGAACTGCCGGTGCGTATGGGCGAGTTCGCCGGTGAGCTGTTCCCGGGACACCGGGTCGGCCGCGGCCTCACGCGCCTGCTCGCACTCGCGCACCGCCTGCGCCATCAGCTCCCGCGCACCCTCCGCGCCGCCCTCCCCGCGCAGCGCCAGCCAGCCGCGGGCGCGCAGTGAGCGGACGAGGAAGGCCGGGTTGCCCAGCGCGCGCCACAGTTCACCCGCCCGCGCGTAGGCCTGGTCGGCCTCGTCCAGCAGACCGGCCTTGCTCAGCGACTCGGCGGCGAGGTGGGCGAGCGTGGCGTGGTCCTGCTGCTCGGGCCAGTGCCGGGCGGTCTCGGCGGCCCGCAGCCGGTGTTCCGCCGCCGCCCGGTGATCACCCAGCTCGTCCAGGCAGTCGCCGAGCCACCACTGCGCCTGTACGACCGCCCCGTCCCCGTGCGTCTCGGCGGACAGGTCGGCCAGCGCCGACTCCAGCACCTCGGCGGCCTCGGCGCAGCGCCCCTGCCGCAGCAGGAGCCCGCCCAGCTGCTGCCGCGCCCAGGCCCCCAGCGTGCCGCTCTCGCCCGCCTCGTCGGCCCAGTGCGCGGCCTCCAGGGCATGCTCGGTGGCCTCGACGACCTCACCCCGGGCGCCGACGAGCTCGGCGAGCTGCAGATGCAGCTGGGCCCGGCCGACCGGCTCCACGTACGGCCCGCCATGTTCCAGGGCGGCCCGTAGCGCCCGCTCTGCCTCGCCCGGCTCACCGGCCTGATGGGCCAGCGCGGCGACCTGCACCTCGTACTCCACGGCGAACCACGGCAGCCCGGCGCTCACGTACGCGTCGGCCGCCCGCCGGAACAACTCCGCGGCCCGCCCGCCGTCCCCGCGCACCCCGGCCAGCTCGGCGAGCATGGCCCGCGCCTCAGCGGCCCGAGCCGCCAACCGCACATCATCACCGGTCCGCCCGCCGACGAGCGCCAGCACCTCCCGCACGGCCTGCTCGACCTGCGCGAACGCATCCCGCACCGACCCGGCCACCGCCCCGCCCGGCCCGGCCCCATCGGGCTCCGATTGCTGGGGGGCCGCCCCGCCCGGCACGGCCCCGTCGGGCTCCGGTTGCTGGGGGGCCGCCCCGCCTGATACCAGGCCCTCGGCCTTCGGCTGGTCGGAGGCCGACGTGGCGGGGACGGGTCCCTTCTGCGCTGCGTCCCCGCGCGCGGGGCCGTCGGCGTCTGGCCTGTCCGGTCCTGGGAGTTCGGTTCCCGGCTGGTCGGAGGCCGGCGTGTGGGGGGCGGGCCCCTCCGGCATCGCATCCCTGGGCGCGAGACCGTCCGTGTCCGGCCCGCCCGGTCCCGGTACTTCGGCCCCCGGCCGGTCCGAGGCCGACGCGTTGGGGCCCGGTGCCTTCGGCGCCGCATCCCCGGGCGCGGAGCCGTCCGGCACCGGTGCGTCCCGTACCGGGTTCTCCAGGACCGGCGCCCCCTGGTGTACCCGGCGCATGAGAATCCGCGCCCGGCTCATCAGGACCGACGCCGTCTGCCGTACGCCTGTGGCCTCCTCGGCGTAGAGGGCGAGGGCCTCGTCGTACAGCCCGGTGACCACCGCCAGGGCCGTCTGCACGTCGCCGGTCAGGGCGCGGACGTACGCTCCACGCGCGCGTGCCGCCAGGGCCTCGCCGGGGTCGCCCGCCTCGGCGTACAGGGCCGCCGCCCGCTCGAACAGCTCGATGCCCTCGGGGCCGCAGGCCATCGCCTCGTGGTCGGCCAGCTCCGCGCGGTCGCGTGGCTCCAGCTCCGTACCGTGCGCGGCCCGCCCGACCGCCGCCCAGGCCTGAAGGGCGTGCGGCTGGAGGGTCTCCGACAGCCGGCGTGCCTCGGCGAGCAGGGCCGCCAGGTCGGGCTCGTCCTGCGCCTCCGGGGGCGCGGGCACGGCCACCGGGGCCGCCGCCGCGCGCACCGTACGCACGCCCAGCGGCAGGCGCTCCACCAGCGGCCGCTGAGCCATACGCGCGCGTGCCCGGTCACCGATGTGCGACGTGCCGTTGCGCCGGTCGAACCGCTCGGCCAGGTCCAGCGTCTCCACGCGCGCGTGGGCGGCGAGTTCCTGTGCCGTCCAACTCCGCCCGGCCGGCCCCGGCACCCGCTGCCCGCCGAGGCCCAGTTCGGTCAGCCGGTCCATCAGCAGCGTCACCACGGCCAAAAAGTCCAGCCGGCTGCGCGGATGCCCCGTGTCGGTGAAGTACGCCGGCCGCTCGGCGAGCAGCTCCAGAGCGCGTGCCTCGTTGCCGGTCAGCGCGCAGAACTCCACATGGTCGGCGTAGGCGCCGCGCATCGACTCCATCGGGCGGACCAGACGAAAGCCCCGCAGATGGTTCGCGCGGGCCTCGTCGACGCGCCCCAGGCGCAGCAGCGGAACCAGCGAGGAGGCCAGCACGGTGTGCGGTTCGTGCGCGCAGGCGAACTCGCCCTCCAGCACCGGCCGCCACAGCTCCAGGGCATCCGCGTCCCTGCCGCGCTGGACCTGCCACTCGCCCTGCCCGTGCAGCTCGCACGCGTGGCAGTCGGCCATCGTGTCCCGGTCCGCGGCGAGCCACGCGGCGTACGCCCGCTCCGCGCGCGCCAGGTCCCCGATGTGGGCGGCCACGGTGAACTCGGCGCCGCGCACGGCCCGTTCGGAGTGCCCGGCGAGCCGGTAGCGGTGCTCCATCTCGCCGAGCCACTTCTCGATCGAGGCGAGCGGGATGTGCGGCTGGTCCAGCATGCCCGCCGACATCCACTTGAAGACCCAGTGCAGCGAGTGCGCCTCGTACGCGTCGAAGTCCTCGGGCCGTTCGTCCCACATGCGCAGCAGCCGCGCGAACGGGACGAACATCTTGTCCTTCTCCGAGCTGTAGTTGTAGACCTTCAGCTGGTGCCCGAGCGCCTCGATGACGGCCAGCGGGATGCCGAGGCCCTCCGCCTCGGCCAGCAGCCGCTCCGCGCGCGCGTTGCGGGCCGGGCCCTCCGGCTGCTCGGAGTTCTCCGCCATCGCCCGGCGCAGCGCGTCGAAGTCCGCGATCTCGCTCATCGCCCGTCACCCTCCCCATGGGTCGCCCACTCCAGCAGGCCGATGAACGCCCGGTTGAGCAGCGCCGAGTCGGCCGGCCTGAGCGGGCGCTGCGCCATCAGCAGGGCCTGCCCGTACAGCGATTCGACGGCGGTGCCGATCAGTTCCGGGTCCTTCAGCGAACCGATGCGCCGCACCAGCGGGTTGAGATGGTTGAGCACCAGACGCGCGCGCGGTGCGCTGCCGCGCAGCGAGCCGAGGATGCCCGCCCAGAGGTCGTCGGCCTGCTCCTCGGCCGCCGCACGGGCCTGCTCGTGCCGAGCGGAACGGTCGTCCAGGTGCAGCGCGGGCACCGACAGCGGATGGAAGGCCCGCAGGACCACGTCACAGCCCAGCCGGTCCAGCTGCGCCCGCGCGGCCGCCAGGAAGCCGGACAGGGCCAGCTCCTCGCCCGGGTCGACCGCGTCCAGATGCGCGGTCACGGTGTCCGCGTCCAGCTCGGCGACCACCGTGCCCGGCCGCACCGACGGCAGCGCCTCGACCAGGTCGCCGTCGTACGTGTAGCCGCCGTTGACCACCCCGACGCCCTGCGCGGAAGCGATCGGCGCGACCTGCCGGTACTCCTCGACGGTCCGCGTGAAGTGCACCACCGGGTGCCGCTGCGCGAACTCCTCCAGCGACAGCTGCCCGTCGGTGGTCTCGAACGGCAGCCAGGGCAGCATCGTGCGCAGCATGTCCCGGTCGTGCCGGGCGAGCGACTTCACCCCCAGGTGATGCACGGCGAGGAAGGACGTCAGCCGCTCCGGATCACCGGCGGCAAGCCCCGTGAGCCACGAGCGGATCCGTTCCCCGAGCGCCTCCCGCACTGCGGCCAGCGTCTCGTCCTCGTACAACGACTCCCGCGAGGCCGTCGGCCGCAGACTGTCGGTGTCCAGCACACAGCGCACGAAGAACGCCCAGTCGGGCAGCAGCTGTTCGGCCCGCTCGGTCAGCAGCATGCCCTTCAGATGCACCCGGTGGGTCGCCCGCTGGGCGGGGCTCACGGCCGCCGGCAGCACGTACGCCACCCCACGGATCCCGGCCAGCGGCACGTCCAGGTCGATCGAGTCCAGCGGGGTGAACCCGAACAGCTCGTGACAGTGCCGGGCCAGCGCCACCCTTCTGCTCGAAGGGCTCGGATACGGCCGGTCCCAGGGCGCGGGCAGATCCGTGACCGGCTCCTCGCCCACCCGGACGTCGTACGGCAGCAGCGCACCGAAGTCGCGGGCCAGGGCCAGCACCCGCTCCGGCGCCAGCCACTCGGCCGCCCCGGGCCGCGCGGTCAGGTGGACGGTCGTACCGGGCTCGGGCCGCGCGGAGTCGGGCAGGGTCCGCACGGTGTACGAGCCGTCGTCGCACGCCGTCCACTCCACCGGTGGTGCGCCGGGCGTACGGGCGCTGCGGCTGACCACCCGGATCCGCTCGGCGACCACGAAGCACGCGAGCAGGCCGATGCCGAACTGGCCGAGGAAGTCGGAACGGGCCTCCTGCAGGCCCTCGGCCCGCTTGGAGCTGCGCCCGATGGTGGCGAGCAGCTCGTGCACGTCCGCCTCGGTGAGCCCGATCCCGCTGTCCTCCACCCGCAGGCCGCCGCCGTCGGCGTACAGCCGCACCCGGGCCGGGGCGTCGGGCTCCTCGCCCCGCCGCGCGGTGATGGCGTCGACGGCGTTCTGCAGCAGCTCGCGCAGATAGACCTTGGGACTGGAATAGAGGTGATGGGAGAGCAGGTCCACCAGACCGCGCAGGTCGACCTGGAACATGTGAGGTGTATGAGGTGACTGGGATGCCTGAGCTGGCTGTGAGGTCTGGGAGTCCATCGTCACTGCGCCACAGGGGGAGTGCGTGCGGCGCGGGGTCGGGCGGCCCCGGCGGGGCGGTGACCGCGAAGGATGGCCGGAGCGTGCCATCCTAGGGCCGAACAGTCCAGCTGACCAGGGATTTCCCGGCATTGTCAGTGCTGTGGTGTGCAATGGATCTCGTGCCCGCACTGCAAGAACCACTGAAGCAGCCACTGAAGTCGGTGCTCGGCCCCGCCACCGCGAAGGTGATGGCCGAGCACCTCGGCCTGCACACCGTCGGCGACCTCCTCCACCACTACCCGCGCAGATACGAGGAGCGCGGCCAGCTCACCCAACTCGCCGAGCTCCCCATGGACGAGCACGTCACGGTGGTCGCCCAGGTCGCCGACGCCCGCCTGCACACCTTCGCCTCCGCCAAGGCCCCCCGCGGCAAGGGCCAGCGCCTGGAGGTCACGATCACCGACGGCAGCGGCCGGCTCCAGCTGGTCTTCTTCGGCAACGGCGTCCACAAGCCCCACAAGGAGCTGCTGCCGGGCACACGCGCGATGTTCGCCGGCAAGGTCTCGGTCTTCAACCGCCGCCTCCAACTCGCCCATCCTGCCTACGAGTTGCTGCGAGGCGACAGCGAGGAGACCGTGGAGAGCTGGGCCGGCGCCCTGATCCCCATCTACCCGGCCACCGCCAAACTGGAGTCCTGGAAGATCGGCAAGGCGGTCCAGACGGTGCTGCCCACCGCCCAGGAAGCGCTGGACCCACTTCCCCCCTCCCTCCGCGAGGGCCGTGGCCTGGTCCCGCTCCCCGAGGCCCTGCTCAAGATCCACCGCCCGCACACCAAGGCGGACATCGCCGACGCCCGCGCCCGCCTGAAGTGGGACGAGGCCTTCGTCCTCCAGGTCGCCCTGGCCCGCCGCCGCCACGCGGACACCCAGCTCCCCGCCGTCCCGCGCACACCCACGCCCGACGGCCTCCTCACGGCCTTCGACGACCGCCTGCCCTTCACCCTCACCGAGGGCCAGCAGAAGGTCTCCAAGGAGATCTTCGACGACCTCGCCACGGAACACCCGATGCACCGCCTGCTCCAGGGCGAGGTCGGAAGCGGGAAGACCTTGGTGGCCCTGCGCGCCATGCTCGCCGTGGTCGACGCGGGCGGGCAGGCGGCCATGCTCGCGCCCACCGAGGTCCTCGCCCAGCAGCACCACCGCTCGGTCACCGAGATGATGGGCGAGCTGGCCGAGGGAGGCATGCTGGGCGGCGCCGAGCAGGCCACCAAGGTCGTCCTGCTCACCGGCTCCATGGGCGCCGCCGCCCGCCGCCAGGCCCTGCTCGACCTGGTCACCGGCGAGGCCGGCATCGTCATCGGCACGCACGCCCTGATCGAGGACAAGGTCCAGTTCCACGACCTCGGCCTGGTCGTGGTGGACGAGCAGCACCGCTTCGGCGTCGAACAGCGCGACGCCCTGCGCGGCAAGGGCAAGCAGCCCCCGCACCTGCTGGTCATGACGGCCACCCCGATCCCGCGCACGGTCGCCATGACGGTCTTCGGCGACCTGGAGACCTCCGTCCTCGACCAGCTCCCCGCCGGCCGCTCCCCGATCGCCAGCCATGTGGTCCCGGCCGCCGACAAGCCCCACTTCCTCACCCGCGCCTGGGAGCGGGTCCGCGAGGAGGTGGCGAACGGCCACCAGGCGTACGTCGTCTGCCCCCGCATCGGCGACGAGGAGGACGACCCCAAGAAGGCCGGCAAGAAGAAGTCCCCCGAGGACGAGGCGGAGAAGCGCCCGCCGCTCGCGGTCCTGGACATCGCCGACCAGCTGGGCCGCGGGCCCCTCCAGGGCCTGACGGTGGAGGTCCTCCACGGCCGTATGAACCCGGACGACAAGGACGCGGTGATGCGCCGCTTCGCGGCCGGGGAGACGGACGTCCTGGTCGCCACGACGGTCATCGAGGTCGGTGTGAACGTCCCCAACGCCACGGTGATGGTGATCATGGACGCCGACCGCTTCGGCGTCTCCCAGCTCCACCAGCTCCGCGGCCGCGTCGGCCGGGGCTCCGCCCCGGGCCTGTGCCTCCTGGTCACCGAGATGCCCGAGGCCAGCGCGGCCCGCCAGCGGCTGAACGCCGTCGCCGCCACCCTCGACGGCTTCGAGCTCTCCCGGATCGACCTCGAACAGCGCCGCGAGGGCGACGTCCTCGGCCAGGCCCAGTCCGGCGCCCGCTCCTCCTTGCGCGTCCTCGCGGTCATCGAGGACGAGGAGGTCATCGCGGAGGCGAGGCAGGAGGCGACGGCCCTGGTGGCGACCGATCCGGACCTGGAGCGTCTGCCGGGTCTCCGCACGGCTCTGGACGCCCTGCTGGACGAGGAAAGGGAGCAGTACCTGGAAAAGGGCTGAGGCGGACTCACCTCAAGGGGCGCGGGGCTGTGCTCCATATGCGGCTACCGCCTCCGTATGCGGCTACCGCCGCGCGGGCGCAACCAGCCACAATGGACCCCAAAGCCGCCGACGAAGAAGGACCCCACATGACCCGCGTGATCGCCGGCCGGGCCGGCGGACGGCGCCTCGCAGTACCCCCCGGCACCGGAACCCGGCCCACCTCCGACCGCGCACGTGAGGGCCTCTTCTCCACCTGGCAGTCCCTCCTCGGCGGCCCCCTGGACGGCGAGCGAGTCCTGGACCTCTACGCCGGCTCGGGCGCCGTAGGCCTCGAAGCCCTCTCCCGGGGCGCGAGCCACACGCTCCTCGTCGAGGCCGACGCCCGCGCGGCCAGAACCGTCCGCGAGAACGTCGCAAACCTCGGCCTCCCCGGCGCCGAAGTGCGGGCAGGCAAAGCGGAACAAGTCATCAGAACCGCACTCCCCGCCGAGCCGTACGACCTCGTCTTCCTCGACCCCCCGTACGTTGTCACAGATCACGATCTTCGCGAGATTCTCCTCACACTCCGCTCGGGAGGCTGGCTCGCGAAGGACGCTCTCGTCACCGTGGAGCGCAGCACCAGAGGTGGCGCATTCCAGTGGCCGGACGGCTTCGAGGCGATCAGGTCCCGTCGCTACGGCGAGGGAACGTTTTGGTACGGTCGCGCCGCCTCTACGTGCGAAGACGCACGATGACCGGACCGGAGAGCGAGGGATCTCAAGTGCGCCGCGCCGTCTGTCCCGGGTCGTTCGACCCGATCACCAACGGACACCTCGACATCATTGCCCGCGCCTCCCGTCTGTACGACGAGGTCTACGTCGCGGTGATGATCAACAAGTCCAAGAAGGGCCTGTTCGAGATCGAGGAGCGGATCGAGCTGATCCGCGAGGTCACCGCCGACTACGCCAATGTCCGGGTCGAGGCCTTCCACGGCCTGCTCGTCGACTTCTGCAAGCAGCGCGACATCCCCGCCATCGTCAAGGGCCTGCGCGCCGTCAGCGACTTCGACTACGAGCTGCAGATGGCCCAGATGAACATCGGCCTCACCGGCGTCGAAACGCTGTTCGTGCCCACCAACCCCACCTACAGCTTCCTGTCCTCCTCCCTGGTCAAGGAGGTCGCGGCCTGGGGCGGCGACGTCTCCCACCTGGTGCCCGCCCCGGTGCTGGAGGCCCTGAACAAGCGCCTGCGCAAGGTCTGATGGGAGCGATGGGACTACAGTCGTCCCGTCCGTCTCCATCCCGGCTGTAGAGAGTGGCGAGCACAGGTGGACGTGCAGAAGAAGCTCGACGAGATCGTCTCCGCGGTCTCCGGCGCCCGTTCCATGCCCATGTCGGCGTCCTGCGTGGTCAACCGCGCCGACCTGCTCGCGATGCTGGAAGAGGTGCGCCAGGCGCTGCCCGGCTCCCTCGCGCAGGCGCAGGAGCTGATCGGCGACCGCGAGCAGATGGTCGAGCAGGCCCGTCAGGAAGCCGAGCGGATCATCTCGAACGCGCACGCCGAGCGCGGCTCGCTGATCTCCGACACCGAGATCGCCCGCCGCTCCCAGGCCGAGGCCGACCGGATTCTCGCCGAGGCCCGCAAGGAGGCCGAGGAGATCCGCGCCGAGGCCGACGACTACGTCGACTCCAAGCTCGCCAACTTCGAGGTCGTCCTCACCAAGACCCTCGGTTCGGTGGGCAGGGGCCGCGAGAAGCTCCTCGGTACCGGGCCCGGCCTGGACGAGAACGGCTACGAGGACGAGGACGCCCCCGAGCGCAGCCACGACCCGGAGACCCTGCGCCACAACGCCGACCAGTACGTCGACGCCAAGCTGGGCGCCTTCGAGGCGGTGCTCGCCAAGACCCTGGAGGCCGTCGGCCGCGGCCGGCAGAAACTGCACGGCCGGATCGCCACGGACGACCTCGGCGCCCTCGCCGACGACACCACGACGTTCCAGCACTCCAGCGACGCCGACTACCTCGCCGACCTCGCCGCCCTCGCCGAGCAGGACGCCCCGGCCGAGCGCCCGGCCCAGCCCGCGCAGCAGCAGCAACCGTCGTACGAACCGCAGCCGGCCTACGCGTCGTACGACCAGCAGCAGCCCGACCCCTACGGCGGGTTCCCGCAGCAGCCCGCCTACGGCCAGCAGGACCCGTACGGCTACCAGCAGGCCGACCCGTACGCATACCAGGGCTACGACCAGCAGCAGCCCGCCTACGACCCCCAGCAGTCCCACCAGCAACAGCAGCCCCAGCAGGGCTACGCTCTCGATGAGACCAGCCTCTTCGACACGAGCATGATCAGCGCGGAGCAGCTGAGAGCGTACGAGCAGGGCCGGGGACTGTAGGGCGCGGAACGCGCGGCGCGAGCGCCCGCGACCACCGGATTGGGCCGAGAGCGAAAGGTCCAGTATCCTGGCTCTTCGGTCGCGCGTACGTCCGCGATCTCCGCTGCCCTCGACACCGACGGGCGGCGGCCCTCCGAGCTCGAAGATCGAAAGCAGGAATGGCCTCCAACGCCCGCCTCGACCACCGCAACCCCCTCGTGTTCGACACGCACGAGCTGGGTCGGCGTCCTGGCGCGCTGCAGCGCCTGACCCGCACGATCGACGCTCCCGCGGATCTCGGCATCCAGGGAGTCATCGGAGTGCCGGAAGGCGCCCCGGTGGAGCTCGAACTCCGCCTTGAGTCGGTCATGGAAGGGGTGCTCGTCACAGGCACCGCCCGTGCACAGGCCGAGGGGGAGTGCGTAAGGTGTCTGGAGCCGGTCGAGCTGGAGCTCGAAGCGGACTTCCAGGAACTGTTCTCGTACCCTGACGCCGACGACCGGGGCCGTGTGATCGCGGAACCGGGCGACGACGCCGAGGACGACGAGGACAGGTACTTCCTCGAGGACGGACTCTTCGACCTCGAACCTCTGCTGCGCGATGCGGTGGTGCTCGCACTGCCGATGCAGCCGGTGTGCCAGGAAGACTGCCCAGGCCTGTGCTCCGAGTGCGGAGCGCGGCTCGCGGACGACCCGGACCACCACCACGACGCCGTCGACATCCGTTGGGCGGCTTTGCAGGGACTCGCCGGTTCACTCGAAGACGGCGAGAAGGACGAGATGAGCGGCGCCGAAGCGGGCGTCGACGAGAAGCAGGAGAAGTAGCCGTGGCTGTTCCGAAGCGGAAGATGTCGCGCAGCAACACGCGCCACCGCCGGTCGCAGTGGAAGGCTGCGGTCCCCACCCTGGTTGCGTGCGAGCGCTGCCACGAGCCCAAGCAGCAGCACATCGCGTGCCCGTCTTGCGGCACCTACAACAAGCGCCAGGTCCTCGAAGTCTGAGTGGGCTGGTGAGAGGCACTGTGTCCAGTCCCAAGAAGGCGGAAGACGCCAAGGCGGACGCACCCGCCAAGAAGAAGGCGGACAACCAGGCCTCGTCCCATACGCTTCTGGAAGGGCGGCTCGGCTACCAGGTCGAGTCCGCCCTTCTGGTGCGCGCGCTCACCCACCGTTCCTACGCGTACGAGAACGGCGGTCTGCCGACGAACGAGCGGCTGGAGTTCCTCGGTGACTCCGTCCTCGGTCTCGTCGTCACGGACACGCTGTACCGCACCCACCCCGACCTGCCCGAGGGCCAGCTGGCCAAGCTGCGGGCCGCGGTGGTCAACTCGCGTGCGCTGGCGGAGGTCGGGCGTGGCCTCGACCTGGGTTCCTTCATCCGGCTCGGCCGTGGTGAAGAGGGCACGGGCGGCAGGGACAAGGCGTCCATCCTCGCCGACACCCTGGAAGCGGTGATCGGCGCGGTCTATCTCGACCGGGGCCTCGACTCGGCGTCCGAGCTGGTGCACCGGCTCTTCGACCCGCTGATCGAGAAGTCCTCGAACCTCGGTGCCGGCCTGGACTGGAAGACCTCCCTCCAGGAGCTGACCGCGACCGAAGGACTCGGCGTGCCCGAGTACCTGGTCACGGAGACCGGTCCCGACCACGAGAAGACCTTCACTGCTGCCGCCCGCGTCGGAGGCGTCTCGTACGGCACCGGCACCGGCCGCAGCAAGAAGGAGGCGGAGCAGCAGGCCGCCGAGTCCGCCTGGCGGGCCATCAAGGCCGCCGCGGACGAGCGCGCCAAGGCGGCCAAGGAAGCGGCCGCCGCGGACGCCGAGGCGGTCAAGGCGGCCAAGGAGGCCGTCGCCAAGGACGGCGACCCGGCTGCCGGGGAGGCCGTCGCCAAGGACGGCGACCCGTCGTCCGCTCCCGCCTGACCCACAGCAGTACCGAGCGCCCGCCCCGCCGTTCCGAGGGGGTGGGCGCTCCGCTCGTCCACCGCTTCGTACGGGGGTTCCGATGCCCGAGTTGCCCGAGGTCGAGGTCGTCCGGCGCGGCCTCGCGCGCTGGGTCACCCACCGCACCGTCGCCGAGGCCGAGGTGCTGCACCCGCGCGCCGTGCGCCGGCACCTGGCGGGGCCCGACGACTTCACGCACCGGCTCAAGGGCCACCACATCGGCATGCCCAGCCGCCGTGGCAAGTACCTGTGGCTGCCGCTGGAGGAGACCAACCAGTCCGTGCTCGCCCACCTCGGTATGAGCGGTCAGCTGCTGGTGCAGCCGCACGAGGCGCCGGACGAGAGGCACCTGCGCATCCGGATCCGGTTCGCCGACTCCCTCGGCACGGAACTCCGCTTCGTCGACCAACGCACCTTCGGCGGGCTGTCGTTGCACGACAACACCCCCGACGGCCTGCCCGACGTCATCGCGCACATCGCCCGCGACCCCCTCGACGAGCTGTTCGAGGACGAGGCGTTCCACCTGGCGCTGCGCCGCAAGCGGAGCACCATCAAGCGGGCCCTGCTGGACCAGTCGCTGATCAGCGGCGTCGGGAACATCTACGCGGACGAGGCGCTGTGGCGCGCCCGTATCCACTACGAGCGCCCGACGGCGAACTTCACCCGCCCGGTCACCACCGAACTCCTCGGCCACATCCGGGACGTGATGAACGCCGCCCTCGCGGTCGGCGGCACCAGCTTCGACAGCCTGTACGTCAACGTCAACGGCGAGTCCGGCTACTTCGACCGGTCCCTGGACGCGTACGGCCGTGAGGGCGAGCCCTGCAGGCGGTGTGGCACCCCGATCCGCCGCCGTTCCTGGATGAACCGCTCCAGTTACTTCTGCCCGAAGTGTCAGAGGGCGCCGCGCGTCTCGTCGTAACGCGCGCGTGCCGCGAGGACGTCGTCCATGGCGTCCTCCACGCAGTGGATGAGCGCCAGCAGCCGCCCGGCCACCTGATGGCCCAGGGGCGTCAGTTCGTAGTCGACGCGCGGCGGGTTGGTCGGCTGTGCCTCGCGGTGCACCAGGCCGTCGCGCTCCAGCGCGTGCAGCGTCTGGGACAGCATCTTCTCGCTCACCCCGTCCACGCGGCGGCGCAGCTCGTTGAAGCGCAGCGAGCCCTCGTGCAGCGCGCCGAGTGTGAGCGCGCCCCAGCGTCCCGTGACGTGCTCCAGCGTGCCGCGCGAGGGACAGGCCTTGGCGAACACGTTGTACGGAAGGTCCTGCGCCTCGGTGCGCTCCTGCGTGGTGTCCATCCCTCTAGCGTACTCGAACGCAGCGCTAACCGGCAGGTTGCACTTTCCAAAGGTTAGTGCTTTCCTTTCATCAGTATCACTGACCTGCCCATCTCAGGAGTACGCATCGTGACCACCCCTGTCGTTTCCATCGCCTACCACTCCGGCTACGGCCACACCGCCGTTCTCGCGGAGGCCGTCCGCGCCGGTGCCGCCGAGGCGGGCGCCGAGGTGCACCTGATCAAGGTGGACGAGATCACCGACGAGCAGTGGGAGACGCTGGACCGCTCCGACGCGATCGTCTTCGGCTCGCCCACCTACATGGGCACCGCCTCCGGCGCCTTCCACGTCTTCGCCGAGGCCACCTCCAAGCGCTGGTTCGGCCAGGACTGGAAGGACAAGCTGGCCGCCGGCTTCACCAACTCCGGTTCCAAGAGCGGCGACAAGCTGCACACCCTGCAGTTCTTCCAGATCCTCGCGGCGCAGCACGGGATGAACTGGATCAACCTCGGACTGCACCCGGGCTGGAACAACAGCGCGGGCTCCGAGAACGACCTCAACCGCCTCGGTGTCTTCGCGGGCGCTGCGGCCCAGACCAACGTGGACGAGGGCCCGGACGCCGTGCACAAGTCCGACATCGCCACGGCCGAGCACCTGGGGCGCCGCGTCACCGAGACGGCGCGGGTGTTCACGCGGGGGCGTGCGGCCTGAGGGCTCAGTGACGGTTCAGGCTCTTCCGCGCGGTGACTTCGCGGAACAGCTCGGCGAGCCTGTGCAGTTGCTGCTGTCGCGCTCGCTGGGCGTTGCGCTTCGCTTGTCGTGCGTCAGCGATGTACATCAATGTGCCGCCAACGCCGGCGGCGAACCACAGTGAGGCGTGGATGAAGGCGTGCTGGTATACGCGGTGGATGCCCATGGCATAGGCGCCGAGACATATCGAACGCTCAGACCATCGGCTCACCGCCTCGGCGTTCCGCTTGAACCACCGCTCCTGCGTGGCGTTGTGCCTGCTCAACTCGCCCACCTTGTTCGTTGGTCCTCCGGCGGCCGATGGCGCCGGGCTGACCCGGGTCGACAATCCGGGTTAGCGATCGGTGGGCCGGCAGTGGAAGAGGCTGTCCGCGGGATTCTCAGTACCCGAAGTCCTGTGTCCACCAGGGCCCGTCCGGGCCGAAGTGGACGCCGACGCCCAGGGTCTTGAAGTCGCAGTTCAGGATGTTGGCGCGGTGG
This sequence comes from Streptomyces sp. NPDC030820, assembly GCF_055572075.1. Taxonomy (NCBI): domain Bacteria; kingdom Bacillati; phylum Actinomycetota; class Actinomycetes; order Kitasatosporales; family Streptomycetaceae; genus Streptomyces; species Streptomyces sp. NPDC030820. Next base: position 246,489 of record NZ_JBVIEB010000009.1, on the reverse strand, counting down.
CCGGGGCTGTTCATCCAGGCCTCCATCACGGCCGCCGCGCCGGCCTGGCCGCGGGCTATGTTCTCGCCGCCGAGGTCGGTGATCCCCGCCGCCGCGGCCCGGTCCCACGGCGTCCTGCCGTCCGGGTCGGTGTGGTCGAAGAAGTCCCGCGCCGCCATGTCGTTACTGAACGACTGGGCGAGATTCGTCAGCGAGGAGTTCGCCGTCAACGGACTGCACCCGACCTTCGCCCGCTCCTGGTTGACGAGCTTCAGCACCTCCGCCTCGGCGGCGTCCGCCGTGGACACCGCCACCGGTGGAGTACTCGTCTTCGGTGCCTTGGGCGTCTTCGGTGCCTTGGACGCCGTACGCGACGGGGTGCTCTTCGGCTTGCGGGCCGGCGTCGCACGGGGCGTCGGCTTCCCGGTCGCCGTCTTCGACGGGGCGGGCCTGGGCGAGGCCGATGCCGACGCCGTCGCCGCCTTCGACGCGGAGGCGGACGGGCTCGGGGACGCCGAGCCCCCGGAGTTCGGGCCGGCGCCGCCCTCGGGGGTGTCGGCGCTGCCCGAGGTGCCGCCCTGCTCGGCGGTCGTGTTGCTCGGCATGTCCGCCGCCTGCACCCGCTCGCCGCCGGTGGTGTGCGTGGCGCCGCCGAGCCGGTAGTTCTGCAGGCCCGGCACCACTCCGGTGGCCACCGCGGCGGTACCGAGAGCTACGGCCGCGGACACCCCGAGCAGGCCCGAGGGCACCGGCCGCGCGGCCTTCTTCCGGTGCCGGTGGCCGGAGGAGGCGCGGCCGGCCGGCGAGAAGCCACCGTCCCCGGAGCCGCCCGGGCCGCCGCCCTCCGCCGCGAACAGATGGGCCTGCGCCTCGGCGGTCGCATCCGCATGGGCCAGCGGCTGCAGACCGGTCGCCGGGGTATAGGCCTCCGGGTTGAGATACGGCGCGATGCCCCGGGGTGCCTGTGCGCGCCGGACGATCCGCGCCTGCTCGCGGCGGACGATCTCAGCCGCGTACTCGCGCCGGGCGTTCTCACCTGGGTTCCAGTCTTGCCGGATGTCCTCAGCGGTGTACGGCTCGCGCCGGGCGTTCTCACCCGGGTTCCAGTCTTGCCGGATGTCCTCAGCGGTGTACGGCTCGCGCCGGGCGTTCTCACCCGGGTTCCAGTCTTGCCGGATGTCCTCAGCGGTGTACGGCTCGCGCCGGGCGTTCTCACCCGGGTTCCAGTCCTGCCAGACGTTCTCGCCTGCGTCCGGGTTCCGCCGGACCACCTCACCTGCGTACGAGTCCAGCCAGGCCTCACCCGCGTATGAGCCCTGCAGGGTGCCACCTGCGTACGAGTCCAGCCAGGCCTCACCCGCGTATGAGCCCTGCAGGGTGCCACCTGCGTACGAGTCCTGCGGGGTGCCCCCCGTGTACGAGTCCCGCCGGCCGCCACCCGCGTACGAGTCCTGCCAGGGCTCACCGTTGATCGAGTCCTGCGGGGTGCCGGTCCCGGTGCGGGGGTGGTGGGTGTGGGTGACGTCCGTGGCCCGGCCCGTGGCGGCGCGGCCGGCGGTGGAGCGACGGTGGCGTCCCATGTCCTTGCCCCCTTCCTCGTCCTCGCGGTCGACCGGCGCCTGCGCGGCGAGTGACTCCCCCTGGCCGACCAAACTCACTCGATCGAGTGAGTTTCATATGAGACATCGGGTCGGGACGGTACCGCATGCCGTCGGCGGCCGATGTGAACCGAGCGACATCGGCCGGTTAGGTTGCATCCATGAGCGAGGATGTGCGACTGATCGCCTGGGTGCGTGGACGCGTGCAAGGTGTGGGTTTCCGCTGGTTCACGCGTGCCAAGGCGCTGGAGATCGGGGGCCTGAGTGGTTTTGCTCTCAATTTGGCCGACGGTCGCGTCCAGGTCGTCGCGGAGGGATCGCGCGAGGGTTGCGAGGGGCTGCTGGACTGGCTCCAGGGCGACGACACGCCCGGACACGTGGACGGAGTCACCGAGATCTGGGACACACCCCGCGGCGGGTACGACGGCTTCGCCATCCGCTGAACCGATTCTGTAAAGGCGCGCAGGCCGGCGCACGGGGAGCTGCCGGGGGCACATGCGCACAGCAGAAACGACCTGGTGGTTGCCAAGAACGGCCCGGCATGGCAGGCTCCGCAGCAAGAGCTGATCGCCACGCCCTGAGGGCCCCGGATGACTCGCTGCGCCGCCGCTTTTCCGGCCGCGCGCCCCGGTTTGCCCGCCAATACAGGGCGTGATCGTGTTGACCGTCAAACTTTTTGGTGAGACGCTGAAAGCCCCGCGCACCTTAGCTGTTTGGCATGGAGCAACAGCAGAGCAACACCCGGATGTGCCAAGCACCGCGGGTGCAATCCCTCACGACCCACACCGCATCGGTCGGTCACTCATTGTGGAGGACCATCCATCATGGCAAAGGCGCTTCTCGGTTACGTCGGCGGCTCCGACCCTCGACTCCTCGCCGAGATGCGACGGCTGCAGCAGCGCGTCCAGGACCTGGAGTCCGAGCTCGTAAGGATCCAGGCGGAGAACGATGCGCTGACGGCTGCCGCCTCTCAGGACAGGATCATGGAGAGCATCGACGCACACCAGGCGGAGCCTGCGCTCACCTGATCACTGCATCGCTCCACGACAGCAGTCGCAGCGATCGGGCTGCCGTAATCAACCGCTCAGTTGATCGGACGACCGCAACCCGGCCGTCAGAGTTGCAAGGGACGCTTCGGCGTCCCTTCCTTCTTGCCCCGCGCATCCTTTCACTGTCTTTAACGTACGGTGTGCCCTGCATGTTCAATGGCGAAACCGTGGGGTTGCGAGTGTTCGTGGAGTGAGATAGCGGCGCCCGGTAGAGTCCAGCGGCGTGCACCTCAAGGCCCTGACCCTCCGTGGGTTCAAGTCGTTCGCCTCGGCGACCACGCTCCGGTTCGAGCCGGGGATCACGTGTGTCGTCGGCCCGAACGGCTCGGGCAAGTCCAATGTCGTGGACGCGCTCAGCTGGGTCATGGGCGAACAGGGCGCCAAGTCGCTGCGCGGCGGCAAGATGGAGGACGTCATCTTCGCCGGCACCACCGGCCGCCCGCCGCTGGGCCGCGCCGAGGTGTCCCTGACCATCGACAACTCCGACGGCGCGCTGCCCATCGAGTACGCCGAGGTCACCATCACGCGGATCATGTTCCGCAACGGCGGCAGCGAGTACCAGATCAACGGCGACACATGCCGCCTCCTGGACATCCAGGAACTCCTCTCCGACTCCGGTATCGGCCGGGAGATGCACGTCATCGTCGGCCAGGGCCAGCTCGACTCCGTCCTGCACGCCGACCCGATGGGCCGCCGCGCCTTCATCGAGGAGGCGGCCGGCGTCCTCAAGCACCGCAAGCGCAAGGAGAAGGCGCTGCGCAAGCTGGACGCGATGCAGGCCAACCTCGCGCGCGTGCAGGACCTGACGGACGAACTCCGCCGCCAGCTCAAGCCCCTGGGCCGCCAGGCGGCGGTCGCCCGCCGGGCCGCCGTCATCCAGGCGGACCTGCGCGACGCCCGCCTGCGTCTGCTGGCCGACGATCTCGTACGCCTCCGCGAGGCGCTGAAGGCCGAGATCGCGGACGAGGCGGCCCTGAAGGAACGCAAGGAGGCCGCCGAGCAGGACCTGAAGAAGGCCCTGCACCGTGAGGGCCTCCTGGAGGACGAGGTACGGCAGCTCACGCCCCGCCTCCAGCGCGCCCAGCAGACCTGGTACGAGCTGTCCCAGCTGGCCGAACGCGTCCGCGGCACGATCTCGCTGGCCGACGCACGCGTGAAGAGCGCGACGTCCGCGCCCCCCGACGAGCGGCGCGGCCGTGACCCCGAGGACCTGGAGCGCGAGGCCGCCCGGATCCGTGAGCAGGAGGCCGAGCTGGAGGCGGCCCTGGAGGCGGCCCAGCACGCCCTCGACGACACGGTCGCCCACCGCGCCGAACTGGAGCGGGAGCTGGCCGTCGAGGAACGCCGGCTGAAGGACGTCGCCCGCGCCATCGCCGACCGCCGCGAGGGCCTGGCCCGCCTGTCCGGCCAGGTCAACGCGGCCCGCTCCCGCGCGGCCTCCGCCCAGGCCGAGATCGACCGCCTGGCCACGGCCCGCGACGAGGCACAGGAACGCGCGGTGCGCGCCCAGGAGGAGTACGAGGCCCTGCAGGCCGAGGTGGACGGCCTCGACGCCGACGACGCGGACCTGGCCGAACAGCACGAGGCGGCCAAACGGCGGCTCGCCGAGGCCGAGGCCGCCCTGAGCGCGGCCCGCGAGGCCCTCACCACCACCGAGCGCACCCGCGCCGCGACCCAGGCCCGCCATGAGGCGCTGGCACTGGGCCTGCGCCGCAAGGACGGCACCGGCACACTCCTCGGCGCCCGAGACCGCCTCACCGGAGTCCTGGGCCCGGCGGCGGAACTGCTGACGGTCACCCCGGGCTACGAGATCCCCCTGGCCGCAGCCTTCGGCGCGGCAGCGGACGCGATCGCCGTATCGACCCCGGCAGCGGCAGCCGAGGCGATCCGCATGCTCCGCAAGCAGGACGGCGGCCGGGCGGCACTGTTGCTGGCGGCGGACGCGCCCCAAGGGGGCGCGGGGCAGCATCGATCTGCGGCTCCGCCACGGGGCGCGACCAGCCACGACGAACCCGCGGCCGCCGAACCGCCGACCGTGGCACCCGCCGGTGGGCGCCTCGCCGCAGACCTGGTCCGCGGCCCCGCCGACCTCATGCCCGCCGTCCACCGCCTCCTGCAGGGAATCGTCGTCGTCGGCACCCTGGAGGACGCCGAGGACCTCATCGGCACGCACCCGGACCTGACCGCCGTCACCGCCGAAGGCGACCTCCTCGGCGCCCACTTCGCACACGGCGGCTCCGCCGGCGCACCCAGCCTGCTGGAGGTGCAGGCCTCGGTCGACCAGGCCGCGGCCGAGCTGGCCGAGCTGGCGGTGCGCTGCGAGGAGCTGACCCAGGAGCAGCGAACGGCGGCTGAGCGGCGTACCGAGGCCGCCACCCTCGTAGAAGAACTCGCAGAGCGGCGCCGGGCGGCAGACCGGGAGAAGTCGGCCGTCGCCCAGCAGCTCGGCCGGCTCGCCGGACAGGCGCGGGGTGCCGCAGGCGAGGCCGAGCGGTCGGCCGCGGCCGCCGCACGCGCGCAGGAGGCGCTGGAGAAGGCCGTACAGGAGGCCGAGGAGCTGGCCGAGCGGCTGGCGGTCGCCGAGGAGATGCCGGTCGAGGAGGAGCCGGATACCTCCGTGCGCGACCGGCTCGCCGCCGACGGCGCCAACGCCCGGCAGACCGAGATGGAGGCCCGGCTCCAGGTCCGGACACACGAGGAGCGGGTGAAGGGGCTCGCCGGGCGGGCCGACTCGCTCGACCGTGCCGCCCGCGCGGAACGTGAGGCACGCGCGCGTGCCGAGCAGCGCCGCGCCCGGCTGCGGCACGAGGCGGCCGTCGCGGAGGCCGTCGCCTCCGGCGCCCGGCAGCTGCTCGCGCACATCGAGGTGTCCCTCGCCCGCGCCGAGCAGGAACGCACCGCCGCCGAGGCCGCCAAGGCGCAGCGGGAGCAGGAGCTGACCGCCGCGCGCACCGCCGGTCGGGAACTGAAGGCCGAACTCGACAAGTTGACGGACTCGGTGCACCGCGGCGAGGTGCTCGGCGCAGAGAAGCGGCTGCGCATAGAGCAGCTGGAGTCCAAGGCGCTGGAGGAGCTGGGTGTCGAGCCGGAGGGGCTGGTGACCGAGTACGGCCCGCACCAGCTCGTGCCGCCCTCGCCCCCCGCCGAGGGCGAGGTGCTGCCGGACGACCCCGAGCACCCGCGCAACCAGCCCAAGCCCTTCCACCGGGCCGAACAGGAGCGCCGGCTCAAGGCCGCCGAGCGGGCCTACCAGCAGCTCGGCAAGGTCAATCCGCTGGCGCTGGAGGAGTTCGCGGCGCTGGAGGAGCGGCACAAGTTCCTCAGCGAGCAGCTGGAGGACCTGAAGAAGACCCGGGCCGACCTGCTCCAGGTGGTCAAGGAGGTCGACGAACGCGTCGAGCAGGTCTTCACCGAGGCCTACCGGGACACCGCCCGCGAGTTCGAGGGCGTGTTCAGCAGGCTGTTCCCCGGCGGTGACGGCCGCCTCGTGCTGACCGATCCCGACAACATGCTCACCACCGGCGTGGACGTCGAGGCGCGCCCGCCGGGCAAGAAGGTCAAGCGGCTCTCCCTGCTGTCGGGCGGCGAGCGCTCGCTGACGGCCGTGGCCCTGCTGGTGTCGATCTTCAAGGCCCGGCCGAGCCCGTTCTATGTCATGGACGAGGTCGAGGCGGCGCTGGACGACACCAACCTGCAGCGGCTGATCCGGATCATGCAGGAGCTGCAGGAGACCTCGCAGCTGATCGTGATCACGCACCAGAAGCGCACGATGGAGGTCGCCGACGCGCTCTACGGCGTGTCGATGCAGGGCGACGGCGTCTCCAAGGTCATCTCCCAGCGCCTTCGTTAGCGCCGCAGGTAGCGCCGGCATTCAAGATCAACTCACTCGGTGTTCAAGAAGTGAACATCGAGTGCTTCACTGCATCGAAAATCTCACAGCCGCTGGGCTATTGACTTCGAAACTTGAAGGCATAGTCTCTGCAACGTTGCTTTTACCTTCAGGTCTCACCTGTAAGGGCTCTACCCCCACCGGCAGCGTTGCCGTGGCCCGAGGAGATTTACGTGACCAGCACAGCGCAGGCACCTCAGTCAGGAGCCAGGACGGCCCAACCCGAACATCTCGGGCACGTCATCTTCATCGCGGCGGCTGCCGCCATGGGCGGTTTCCTCTTCGGCTACGACAGCTCCGTGATCAACGGCGCGGTCGAGGCCATCCGGACCAAGTACGACATCGGCTCCGCGGCCCTCGCCCAGGTCATCGCGATCGCCCTGATCGGCTGCGCCGTCGGCGCCGCGACCGCCGGCCGCATAGCCGACCGGATCGGCCGTATCCGGGTCATGCAGATCGCCGCGCTCCTGTTCGTCGTCAGCGCCGTCGGCTCCGCGCTCCCCTTCTCCCTGTGGGACTTCGCCGTCTGGCGCGTCGTCGGCGGTTTCGCCATCGGCATGGCCTCCGTCATCGGCCCCGCCTACATCGCCGAGGTCGCCCCGCCCGCCTACCGCGGCCGCCTCGGCTCCTTCCAGCAGGCCGCGATCGTCGTCGGCATCGCCATCTCCCAGCTGGTCAACTGGGGCCTGCTGAACGCCGCCGGCGGCAACCAGCGCGGTCACCTGATGGGCCTGGAGGCCTGGCAGGTCATGCTCGGCGTGATGGTCATCCCGGCCGTCCTCTACGGCATGCTGTCCTTCGCGATCCCCGAGTCCCCGCGCTTCCTGCTCTCCGTCGGCAAGCGTGAGCGCGCCAAGGAGATCCTCGCCGAGGTCGAGGGCAAGGACGTCGACCTGGACGCCCGCGTCGCCGAGATCGAGCACGCCATGACCAGCGAGCACAAGTCCACCTTCAAGGACCTGCTCGGCGGCGGCTTCTTCTTCAAGCCGATCGTCTGGGTCGGCATCGGCCTGTCGGTCTTCCAGCAGTTCGTCGGCATCAACGTCGCGTTCTACTACTCCTCGACGCTGTGGCAGTCGGTCGGTGTCGACCCGACGGACTCGTTCTTCTACTCCTTCACGACGTCGATCATCAACATCATCGGCACCGTGATCGCGATGATCTTCGTGGACCGCGTCGGCCGCAAGCCGCTCGCCCTCATCGGCTCGATCGGTATGGCCGTCGGCCTGGCGCTGGAGGCCTGGGCGTTCTCGTACCACCTCGTCGACGGCAAGCTTCCGAGCACCCAGGGCTGGGTCGCCCTGATCGCCGCCCATGTGTTCGTCCTCTTCTTCGCCCTGTCGTGGGGGGTGGTGGTCTGGGTCATGCTCGGCGAGATGTTCCCGAACAAGATCCGCGCCGCCGCCCTGGGTGTGGCCGCCGCAGCGCAGTGGATCGCCAACTGGGCCATCACCGCGAGCTTCCCGTCGCTGGCCGACTGGAACCTCTCCGGCACCTACGTCATCTACACGGTCTTCGCCGCGCTCTCGATCCCGTTCGTCCTGAAGTTCGTCAAGGAGACGAAGGGCAAGGCGCTGGAGGAGATGGGCTGACCCGCACGGACAGCCCCCGAGCCCGAGGAGCAGGGGCCCAAGACCCCGCTGCCCCTCTCCTCGCTCCACCCGCCGCCCCCGCACCGGCCACTGCCCGGTGCGGGGGCGGCGGTCTTGGGTGCGCGGGGCAGGGCCGATCGAACACCGCCGCAGCTCAGCCTCCCACCGCCGGCAGCACCCGCTCCGCGAACAGCCGCAGGCTCCGCCACCCCTCCTCCAGCGGCATTCCGCCCACCAGCGGGTGCAGGACCAGACTGTCCAGCCCGGCGCCCGCGCACTCCTCCGGCGTGAGGACGCGGTACACACCCTCCGCGCGCAGCTCCTCCACCGTCGTGGCCGTCGACTTCACCGCCGAGCGGATCTGGCCCGACTGCCAGGCGGCGTAGGTCCGCGCCTCGTGCAGGAAGTGCTCGCCGTACTCCGCCCATGCCCGCTCCGGGTCCTCGGCGATGTGCAGCAGGGGAGTCTCGGCCGCGGGCATCATGACCCAGCCCTCGGTGCCGTACTCGGTGAGCTTCTCCTTGTAGTAGGACTCCAGCTCCGGCAGGTGCGCGCTCGGGAAGAACGGCAGGCCGAGCCGGGCGGCCCGGCGGGCGGCGGCCCTGGAGGAGCCGCCGACCAGGAGGAGCGGGTGCGGGTCGGTGTACGGGCGCGGGGTGAGCCGTACCGTACGGCCCCGGTACCCGAACTTTTTGCCGGACCACGCCTTCAGCAGGGTCTGGAGCACCTCGTCCTGCAGCCGGCCCCGGCGCCTCCAGTCCACGTCGAACAGGGCGTACTCCTCGGGCCGGTAGCCGATCCCGGCCACCGTCACCAGCCGTCCGCCGCTCAGCAGGTCCAGTACGGCGATCTCCTCGGCGAGCCGCAGCGGGTCGTGCAGCGGGCCGATCACCGCCGACACGGTCACCGTGATCCGGCGGGTCGCCCCGAACACCGCGCCCGCGAAGGCGAACGGCGACGGCAGCCAGTTGTTGTCGGCGCCGTGGTGCTCCTCGGTCTGCACGGTGCTGATCCCGTGCTCGTCCGCGTACGCGGCCATCTCCAGGGCGGCCCGGTAGCGAGCGGAGAGGGCTGCGGGGCCGGCGCCGGGAGCGACGAGGTTGAAACGGACGACCGTGACGGGCATGGGAAGTCCCCCTCCGGTGCGATGCGGTGGAGGGGGACATTAGCTGACGTTGCGTCAGATGGCCATGGAGGAGAGGAGGGCAGGGGCGCGGGATGGGCGAAGCCACACCCACGGATCCGCGGGCCGAGGCAGGGTGTGGCCGGGTCGCGCTGTGGCCGGCCCCGCTGCTCGCGTCTCCGCTTCCGGGCGAGTGCCGCCCCGCACAAGAGCGGCCTGCCCGGCTGAGGCCCGTCACACGGAGGCGGTCGCGCGCTCCTCGGCCGGTTCGGCGACCTCGGCCGGCTTGGTTGCCGCCGGCTTCGGCAGCGCCAGGTACAGCAGGCCCGAGATCACGATCGTGGCGACCCAGCCGAGGCCGTACTCGCCGATGACGTTGTTCTTCGCGAGCGGGCCGGTGAACCAGTCCGAGGTCGTGAACATCAGGCCCGACACCAGGCCGATCGCCCAGGCGGCCACCGCCGCGGGGGAGAAGCCGCCCTTGTACCAGTAGGCGCTGGTGCGGGTGGTGTCCGTCATGGCGCGGCCGTCGTACTCGGTGCGGCCCAGCATGTCCGCGCCGAAGACACCGACCCAGGCCGAGAAGGCGACCGCCAGCAGCGACAGGAAGGCGATGAACGAGCCCATGAAGCTCGTCGCCACCAGCATCAGCACACCACCGAAGACCAGCGAGATCACGGCGTTCACCGAGACCGCCCAGTGCCGCGGCACCCTGATGCCGAGGGTCTGGGCGGTGAAGCCCGCCGAGTACATCGACATCGAGTTGATCAGCAGCATGCCGATCAGCGCGATGAACAGGTACGGCACCGCGATCCACGTCGGCAGGATCTCACCGAGGAAGGACACCGGGTCGGTGGCCGAGGCCAGGTCCGGCGTGGAGACCGCCATCACCGCGCCCATGAGGACCATGGGCAGCACGACGATGCCGGCGCCGCCGACCGCCGTGCCGACGATCGCCTTCGAGGACGCCGTGCGCGGCAGGTAGCGGGTGAAGTCCGGCGCCGTCGGGATCCAGCTGACACCGCCCGCCGCGATCATGCCGACACCGGTGATCACCGCGGCCGTGGAGCCGCCGCCGTGGTGCAGCACCTCGGACCAGTTCGTGTTCGCCACCAGGTAGACCAGGACCAGCACCGAGAAGACGCCGAAGAGATAGGTGGCGTACTTGTTGCACTTCTGTACGGCGTTGATGCCGAGGCCCGAGATCGCGAAGGTCGCCACGACGAACACCAGCAGCATCACCATGTCCAGCACGCTGTTCGCCTTGATGCCGAACAGGATGTCCAGGATGGTGAGCATCGCGTAGGCGCCGGTGACCGCGTTGATCGTCTCCCAGCCCCAGCGCGCGACCCAGATCAGCGACCCGGGCAGCAGGTTGCCGCGCTGGCCGAAGACCGCGCGCGAGAGCGCCATGCCGGGCGCGCCGCCGCGCTTGCCGGCGATACCGATCAGACCGACCAGGCCGTACGACACGACCGGCGCCGCCACCGCGACGACGAGCGCCTGCCAGATGTCCAGGTGGTACGCCACGACGAGGCTCGCGCCCATCGTCAGCAGCAGCACGCTGATGTTGGCGCCGACCCAGGTGGGGAACAGCTCACGGGTCTTCGCGGTGCGTTCGTGATCGGGGACCTGCTCGATACCTCGGGTCTCGAGAGCGCCTTCGGTCTCGACGGTTTTGCTCATGAAAAAGGGGCACCAGACGTGGGGGGACAGGGACGGTCGCGACTCTACGCGCGTCGACAGAGCCGCCGCCATCGTACTTTGCGCCGAGTCCTTGTATTAAGTGGCGTTTGTCTCTCGGACGAAGACACAAACGGCTCCCGCGGCAACCCATGGCTGATACTGGATCCGTTATGGAAACCGTCATCCTTGCTGTAGTCATCGCCGTGGTCGTGCTCGCGGCGCTCGGCGGGCTGGTGGTGGGCACCCGGCGCAAGAAGCCGCTGCCTCCGCCGCCGCCGAAGGCGCCCGACATCACCGCGCCCCCGGCCGAGCCGCACATCGGCGAAGAGGCCGAGACGCCGCGCGAAGAACCGCGCCGGACCATCGAGGAGGTGGATCTCCCCGGCGGCCCCGCACCGGTCGTCGTGGAGGAGCCTCCTGTTGTCGAGGCTCCCGAGATCGAGATCCCGGAGCCCACCGCGGGCCGGCTGGTCCGGCTGCGCGCCCGCCTGTCCCGCTCCCAGAACGCCCTCGGCAAGGGCCTGCTCACGCTGCTCTCGCGCGAGCACCTGGACGACGAGACCTGGGAGGAGATCGAGGACACGCTGCTCACCGCCGACGTCGGCGTGCAGCCCACCCAGGAGCTGGTCGAGAGCCTGCGCGAGCGCGTGAAGGTGCTCGGCACCCGCACCCCTCAGGAGCTGCGCGGCCTGCTGCGCGACGAGCTGCTCAAGGTCGTCGGCACGGACTTCGACCGCACGGTCAAGACCGAGCCCGAGGACCGCAAGCCCGGCATCGTGATGGTCGTCGGCGTCAACGGCACCGGCAAGACCACCACCACCGGCAAGCTCGCGCGGGTGCTCGTCGCCGACGGCCGTACGGTCGTGCTCGGCGCCGCCGACACCTTCCGTGCCGCCGCCGCCGACCAGCTCCAGACCTGGGGCGAGCGTGTCGGGGCCTACACCGTGCGCGGCCCGGAGGCCGGCGACCCCGCCTCCGTCGCCTTCGACGCGGTCAAGGAAGGCAAGGAGATGGGGGTCGACGTCGTCCTCATCGACACCGCAGGCCGCCTGCACACCAAGACCGGTCTCATGGACGAGCTCGGCAAGGTCAAGCGGGTCGTGGAGAAGCACGCGCCGCTGGACGAGGTGCTGCTCGTCCTCGACGCCACCACCGGCCAGAACGGCCTGGTGCAGGCCCGCGTCTTCGCGGAGGTCGTGGACATCACCGGCATCGTGCTGACCAAGCTGGACGGCACGGCCAAGGGTGGCATCGTCGTCGCGGTCCAGCGTGAGCTGGGCGTGCCGGTCAAGCTGGTCGGCCTCGGCGAGGGCGCGGACGATCTGGCGCCGTTCGAGCCGGAGGCGTTCGTGGATGCGCTGATCGGTGACTGACCGGTTACCGAATCCGGTAGCCGACAAGAAGCGCCCGCCCCAAGGTGCAGTTGGGTCGGGCGCTTGGCCTTTTTGCGCCTGAACCGCCGCCGCTTTCGCGGACGTGGTTGCTCGCCGTCGTGGTGCCTCGATCGATGGTTGCTGTGGTCGCGGGCAGGGGAGAACTACGCTCGCGCCCGCCACCGCACCGGGCCGAGGCCGAGCTGGAGGCGTTCGTGGACGATACGACCGGTCTACGCTCGCGCCCGCGACCGGTGTGCCACATACGCCAGCGTGCCCAGCAGCAGCCGGGCCGCCGGAGGGCGGGTCGCCGAGTCCAGGGCGGGTGGGCGCAGCCAGCGGACCGGGCCCAGGCCGCCCCGGTCGGAGGGGGGCGCGGTGATGTGCGTGCCGGGGCCGAGGCCGCGCAGGTCCAGGGCCGAGGGGTCGTCCCAGCCCATGCGGTACAGCAGCCGGGGGAGCTCCGTGGCGGCGCCGGGGGCGACGAAGAAGTGGGCGCGGCCGTCCGGGGTGGCGGTCACCGGACCGAGGGGGAGTCCCATCCGCTCCAGGCGGGCCAGGGCGCGGCGCCCGGCGGCCTCGGAGACCTCGACGACGTCGAACGCCTGACCCACCGGAAGCATCACCGCGGCGCCCGGGAACTCCGACCAGGCCTTGCTCACCTCGTCCAGCGTGGCCCCGGCCGGCACCTGGGGCGCGAAGTCCAGCGGATGCGCGCCCGGCGCCGGGCAGTCGTCGTGTCCGCACGAGCAGACGCCCGCCGCGGCCCGCGCTCCCGGCACCACGTCCCAGCCCCACAGCCCGGTGAACTCGGCGACGGCGGTGCACTCCGACGAACGGCCACGGCGGCGCGTGCCGGAGCGGATCTCGCGAATGCCGCCGATCGTGAAGCCCATGCCCCCTCCAACGGGTCCAGCGCGCCGGTGGTTACGACACGGAGCGAAGCGGAAGCGGAACGTAACGCTACGGCTCCGCCTTCCCCGGTCGACGCGAGGTGAAGGCGGCGCCTTGAGGTGCAACGGGTGGCGCATCGGGGTGTTCGCGCCCCCGCGTGCATCGCTCCGCCCACTTCCGGCCGTCCTATGTCAAGTGAATCGCGTACCACCGACCGTGAGTTCATTCGAAGGGGTGGCGAATGGTGGCGTTTCCGGGATCCCCGTGGCTGAGCGGGTGATCGTAGGATTACTGTGAGTGTGCGAGTCCGGACGGCATATGCGTAGTTGGGTATGCCGGAGGCGAGTCGTCAGCTCGTTCGAAGGGTGAGAACCGGCGGACAAGAGGCCGTATTTACCGGCATTCTGATAAGGCTTGGCGCACTCGACGACAAGTGGTCTCAGGGATGGGGGCGTTCCAGTGAGCGGCAACGGCGGTAGCGGAGCGAACGCTGACAGGCGCCCCAATGAGCTGCTCGGCTCGTGGTTCGTGCGCAGCGGCTGGTCCAAGGGCGAGCTGGCCCGCCAAGTGAACCGCCGGGCTCGCCAGCTGGGTGCCAACCACATCTCCACCGACACCTCGCGCGTGCGCCGCTGGCTGGACGGGGAGAACCCGCGCGAGCCGATCCCGCGCATCCTCTCGGAGCTGTTCTCCGAACGCTTCGGCTGTGTGGTCTCCATCGAGGACCTCGGCCTGCGCGCAGCCCGCCAGTCGCCCTCCGTGTCCGGAGTCGACCTGCCCTGGACGGCCCCGCAGACGGTCGCCCTGCTCAGCGAGTTCTCGCGCAGCGACCTGATGCTGGCCCGGCGCGGCTTCCTCGGCACCTCGCTGGCGCTGTCCGCCGGTCCCTCCCTCATCGAGCCCATGCAGCGCTGGCTCGTCCCGAGCCCCGCCTCCCCGGTCGCCGTCGAGCCCGAGCCCGTCCTGGACTCCCGCAGGCCCGGCCGGCTGTCCAAGCCCGAGCTGGACCTGCTGGAGTCCACCACGCGCATGTTCCGGCAGTGGGACGCGCAGTGCGGCGGCGGCCTGCGCCGCAAGGCGGTCGTCGGCCAGCTGCACGAGGTCACCGACCTGCTCCAGGAACCCCAGCCCGAGGCCACCACCCGGACGCTCTTCAAGGTCGCCGCCGAGCTGGCCGAACTGGCCGGCTGGATGTCGTACGACGTGGGCCTCCAGCCCACCGCGCAGAAGTACTTCGTCCTCGCCCTGCACGCGGCCAAGGAGGCCGGCGACAAGCCCCTCGGCTCGTACATCCTCTCCAGCATGAGCCGCCAGATGATCCACCTCGGCCGGCCCGACGACGCCCTGGAGCTGATCCACCTCGCCCAGTACGGCAGCCGGGACTGCGCGAGCCCGCGCACCCAGTCCATGCTGTATGCGATGGAGGCCCGCGCCTACGCCAACATGGGCCAGCCCGGCAAGACCAAGCGCGCGGTCCGCATGGCCGAGGACACCTTCGCCGAGGCCGACGAGTGGGACGAGCCGGACCCCGACTGGATCCGTTTCTTCTCCGAGGCCGAGCTGTACGGCGAGAACTCCCACTCCTTCCGCGACCTCGCCTACGTCGCCGGACGCAGCCCCACCTACGCCTCCCTCGCCGAGCCGCTGATGCGAAAGGCGGTGGAGAAGTTCGCCGAGGACAGCGAGCACCAGCGGTCGTACGCGCTGAACCTGATCGGCATGGCCACCGTGCATCTGCTCCAGCGCGAGCCCGAGCGGAGCACGGCCTATGCCTCCCAGGCCATGGAGATCGCCAGGAAAGTCCGCTCCGAGCGTGTGAACACTCGTATTCGAAAGACGGTCGATACGGCCGTACGGGACTACGGCGATCTCGCCGTCGTCGTCGACCTCACCGATCAGCTCGCCGTCGACCTGCCGGAAACCGCCGAAGCGGTCTGACACACCCGGCTCCCCCGCCCCGGCCGCGGCCGGTCCTCCCGAACTGCCCGACTCGGCTCCCCCACGCCAGGTCATCGGAGAGGTCCGCCGCGGCCGGCCTGTGTCACGGCAGGGATCCTCCGGCGATGGTTGCGTCACGATAACGATCGGCGAGCCGCGAATCCGGCGGTTCATCCAGGCGTAACAAGCAGGGCGCCTTCGTCACCCCGGCGAAACAACGAGGGGCTTCCACCGAAACCGCGCTGCGTCAATCTCATGGCGCATAACCGGCCCACACCCCACACCCGCCGGACCGCTCAGGCACCGCCCGCACGGGGCCGTACCAACCGACGAGGAGACGCCGATGGCACCAGCCATCATGCTTGCGGCGGACGCACCCAAGCTGTCGTCCGCCAACACAGGCTTCATGCTGATCGCTTCCGCCCTGGTGCTGATCATGACGCCGGGTCTTGCCTTCTTCTACGGGGGCATGGTCCGAGTCAAGAGCACCCTGAACATGCTGATGATGAGCTTCATCAGTATGGGCATCGTCACCATTCTGTGGGTGCTCTACGGCTTCTCCCTCGCCTTCGGCACGAACAACGGCCTCATCGGCTGGGACTCCGACTGGTTCGGCCTCCGCAAGATCGGTCTGACGGAACTCTGGCCCGGCTACACCATCCCGATCTTCGTGTTCATGGTCTTCCAGATGATGTTCGCGATCATCACCCCGGCCCTGATAAGCGGCGCCCTCGCGGACCGCGTCAAGTTCTCGGCCTGGTCGCTCTTCATCGCCCTGTGGCTCACGCTCGTCTACGTTCCGGTCGCCCACTGGGTCTGGGGCGCCGACGGCTGGGCCTACAAGCTCGGCGTGATCGACTTCGCGGGTGGTACGGCGGTCCACATCAACGCGGGTGCGGGAGCGCTCGGTGTCATCCTCGTCATCGGCAAGCGCGTCGGCTTCAAGAAGGACCCGATGCGCCCGCACAGCCTCCCGCTGGTCATGCTCGGTGCAGGGCTCCTGTGGTTCGGCTGGTTCGGTTTCAACGCGGGCTCCTGGCTCGGCAACGACGACGGCGTCGGCGCGCTGATGTTCGTCAACACGCAGGTCGCCACGGCCGCCGCCATGCTGGCCTGGCTCGCCTACGAGAAGATCCGGCACGGCGCGTTCACCACGCTGGGCGCCGCCTCCGGCGCGGTCGCCGGTCTGGTCGCGATCACCCCGTCCGGCGGCGCGGTCTCCCCGCTCGGCGCGATCGCCGTCGGCGCCATCGCCGGTGTCGCCTGCGCCGCGGCCGTCGGACTGAAGTTCAAGTTCGGCTACGACGACTCGCTCGACGTCGTCGGCGTCCACATGGTCGGCGGCATCATCGGCTCCCTGCTGATCGGCTTCTTCGCCACCGGCAAGGGGCAGTCCACCGCGACCGGTGTCTTCTACGGCGACCACTCCTTCACCCAGCTGTGGAAGCAGTGCGCCGGTGTCGGCGCGGTCCTCGCCTACTCGCTGATCGTCTCCGCGGTCCTCGCCTTCCTGCTCGACAAGACGATCGGCATGCGGGTCACCGAGGACGAGGAGATCTCCGGCATCGACCAGGCCGAGCACGCCGAGACCGCCTACGACTTCAGCGGCGCCGGCGGCGGTGTCATCGGCTCCGTCGCGCAGGCCCCGGCCCCGGCCGCCACGCAGACCAAGAAGGTGGACGCATGAAGCTCATCACCGCCGTCGTCAAGCCCCATCGGCTGGATGAGATCAAGGAGGCCCTGCAGGCCTTCGGCGTCCACGGCCTGACGGTCACCGAGGCCAGCGGTTACGGTCGTCAGCGGGGCCACACCGAGGTCTACCGCGGTGCCGAGTACACCGTCGACCTGGTCCCGAAGATCCGCATAGAGGTCCTGGCCGAGGACGACGACGCCGAGCAGCTGATCGAGGTCATCGTCAAGGCGGCCCGCACCGGCAAGATCGGTGACGGCAAGGTCTGGTCCCTGCCGGTCGAGACGGCCGTACGGGTCCGCACCGGCGAGCGCGGTCCGGACGCGCTCTGACCACAACTTCTCAGAACGGGAGTCGCTGGGTGACGGGAACGGACGAGCGGATGGCAGAGGACTCGGGACCCAGCGGCTACGCGGCGGCCCGGCTGCGCCTCCTCACCGAGGGGGCGCGGTCCGGGCCGCCGCGCCGTGCCGCCCTCGCGGAACTGACCGACGACTGGCTCGCCGGGCTGTTCAAGGCGGCCGCCGAGGGATTCTCGGGCGCGTCCCTGGTCGCCGTCGGCGGTTACGGCCGTGGCGAGCTGTCCCCGCGCAGCGACCTCGACCTGCTCCTGCTGCACGACGGCAGTGACCCCAAGGCGGTCGCCGCGCTGGCCGACCGCCTCTGGTATCCGATCTGGGACCTGGGCCTCGCCCTCGACCACTCCGTGCGCACCCCGGCGGAGGCCCGCAGGACCGCCGGGGAGGATTTGAAAGTCCAACTCGGCCTCCTGGACGCCCGCCACCTCGCCGGCGACCCCGGCCTCACCACCGGCCTGCGTACGGCCGTCCTCGCCGACTGGCGCAACCAGGCCCCCAAACGCCTCCCCGAACTCCAGGAACTCTGCGCCGAGCGCGCCGAGCGCCACGGCGAGCTGCAGTACCTGCTGGAGCCCGACCTCAAGGAGGCCCGCGGCGGCCTGCGGGACGCCACCGCCCTGCGCGCCGTAGCCGCCTCCTGGCTCGCCGACGCCCCGCGCGAGGGCCTCGCGGACGCCCGCCGGCGCCTGCTCGACGTGCGGGACGCGCTGCACCTGGCGACCGGCCGTGCCACCGACCGGCTCGCGCTCCAGGAGCAGGACCAGGTGGCCGCCGAGCTGGGGCTGCTGGACGCGGACACCCTGCTGCGGCAGGTCTACGAGGCGGCGCGGGTCATCTCGTACGCCAGCGACGTCACCTGGCGCGAGGTGGGGCGCGTGCTGCGCTCGCGCGCCGTCCGTCCCCGGCTGCGCGCCATGCTCGGCGGGGGCAAGCCGGTCGCGGAGCGGTCGCCGCTGGCCGAGGGAGTGGTGGAACAGGACGGCGAGGTGGTGCTCGCCCGCGCCGCACGCCCCGAACGCGACCCCGTGCTCCCGCTGCGCGCCGCGGCCGCCGCCGCACAGGCCGGCCTCCCGCTCTCCCTGCACGCCGTACGGCGCATGGCCGCCACCGCACGCCCCTTGCCCACGCCCTGGCCCGCCGAGGCCCGTGAGCAGCTGGTGACGCTGCTCGGCTCCGGCCGCCCGACCGTCGACGTCTGGGAGGCGCTGGAGGCGGAGGGCCTGATCAGCCGCCTGCTCCCGGACTGGGAACGGGTCCGCTGCCGCCCGCAGCGCAACGCGGTCCACCTGTGGACGGTCGACCGGCACCTGATCGAGACGGCCGTCCGCGCCTCCGAACTGACCCGCCGCGTCAGCCGCCCGGACCTCCTCCTGGTCGCCGCGCTGCTGCACGACATCGGCAAGGGCTGGCCCGGCGACCACTCGGTGGCCGGCGAGATCATCGCCAAGGACGTGGCGGCGCGGATCGGCTTCGACCGCGCGGATGTCGACGTGCTGTCCGTCCTGGTCCGCCATCACCTGCTGCTGATCGAGACGGCCACCCGCCGCGACCTGGACGACCCGGCCACGGTCCGCTCGGTCGCCGAGGCGGTCGGCACCCAGAGCACCCTGGAACTGCTGCACGCCCTCACCGAGGCCGACGCCCTCGCCACCGGCCCCGCGGCCTGGTCCTCCTGGCGCGGCTCCCTCGTCACCGACCTGGTCCGGCGGGTCTCCGCCGTGCTGGCCGGCGACGCCCCCGACGAACCCGAGCCCGCAGCGCCCACGGCCGAGCACGAACGGCTGGCGATCGAGGCCTACCGCACGGGCGGCCCGGTCCTCGCGCTGCGCGCCCAGCGGGAACCGGTCCCCGAGGAGGAGTCCGCCCAGGAACCCCTCGGCGTCGAGCTGGTCATCGCCGTACCCGACCAGCCCGCCGTCCTGCCCGCCGTCGCCGGTGTCCTCGCGGTGCACCGGCTCACCGTCCGCACGGCCGAGCTGCGCGCCCTGCGCCTGCCCGACGACGTCGACGACGGCTCGGTGCTGCTGCTCAACTGGCGGGTCGCCGCCGAGTACGGCTCCCTGCCGCAGGCCACCCGGCTGCGCGCCGACCTCGTCCGCGCCCTGGACGGCACCCTGGACATCGCCGGCCGGCTCGCCGAACGGGACGCGGCCTATCCGAGGCGCCGCGGCTGGGTCGCGCCGCCGCCGAGGGTGACCGTCGCTCCGGCGGCCTCCCACCACGCCACGGTGATCGAGGTCCGCGCCCAGGACGCCCCGGGCCTGCTGCACCGGATCGGGATGGCCCTGGAGAAGGCGGGGGTGCGGGTACGGAGCATGCATGTGTCGACGCTGGGTTCCAATGCGGTGGACGCCTTCTACGTCACGACCGGCGCGGGTGAGCCGCTGCCGGGCGCGGACGCCGGGTCGCTGGCACGGGTCCTGGAGGAGACGCTGCGGGCGTGAGCGTGTGTCCCCGGTCGCTGAACAGAGCGGGCGGGGACGAATTGCTTGCGCGGCCCGATACCCTGGAGGGCAGCCCGAACTGACTCCGACCTCGAGGACCGACGCCACCGTGTTCGATACCCTCTCCGACCGCCTCAGCGCGACTTTCAAGAATCTCCGCGGCAAGGGGCGCCTCAGCGAGGCGGACATCGACGCCACGGCGCGCGAGATCCGTATCGCGCTCCTCGAAGCGGACGTCGCCCTCCCGGTCGTCCGGACCTTCATCAAGAACGTCAAGGAGCGGGCGCTCGGCGCCGAGGTCTCCAGGGCGCTGAACCCGGCCCAGCAGGTCCTGAAGATCGTCAACGACGAGCTCGTCACCATCCTCGGCGGTGAGACCCGGCGCCTGCGCTTCGCCAAGCAGCCGCCCACCGTGATCATGCTGGCGGGTCTGCAGGGTGCCGGTAAGACCACCCTCGCGGGCAAGCTCGCCAAGTGGCTCAAGGAGCAGGGCCACTCGCCGCTGCTGGTCGCCGCCGACCTCCAGCGCCCGAACGCCGTCAATCAGCTGAGCGTGGTCGCCGAGCGCGCCGGCGTCGCCGTCTACGCGCCCGAGCCGGGCAACGGCGTCGGTGACCCGGTCAAGGTCGCCAAGGACTCCATCGACTTCGCGAAGTCCAAGGTCCACGACATCGTGATCGTGGACACCGCCGGCCGCCTCGGTATCGACGCCGAAATGATGCAGCAGGCCGCGGACATCCGCGACGCCGTCTCCCCGGACGAGATCCTGTTCGTCGTCGACGCGATGATCGGTCAGGACGCCGTCAACACCGCCGAGGCCTTCCGCGACGGCGTCGGCTTCGACGGCGTGGTGCTCTCCAAGCTCGACGGTGACGCCCGCGGTGGTGCCGCCCTGTCGATCCGGCAGATCACCGGCAAGCCGATCATGTTCGCGTCGAACGGCGAGAAGCTCGACGACTTCGACGCCTTCCACCCGGACCGGATGGCCTCCCGCATCCTCGACCTGGGTGACCTGCTCACCCTGATCGAGCAGGCGGAGAAGACCTTCAGCCAGGAAGAGGCCGCCAAGATGGCCTCGAAGCTGGCGTCCAAGAAGGGCCAGGACTTCACCCTGGACGACTTCCTGGCCCAGATGGAGCAGGTCAGGAAGATGGGCAGCATCAGCAAGCTGCTGGGCATGCTCCCGGGCATGGGCCAGATCAAGGACCAGATCCAGAACATCGACGAGCGGGACGTCGACCGCACCGCCGCGATCATCAAGTCGATGACCCCGGGCGAGCGCCAGGACCCGACGATCATCAACGGCTCCCGCCGCGCCCGTATCGCCAAGGGTTCCGGTGTCGAGGTCAGCGCGGTGAAGAACCTGGTCGAGCGGTTCTTCGAGGCCCGCAAGATGATGTCCCGCATGGCCCAGGGCGGCGGTATGCCGGGCATGCCGGGGATCCCGGGCATGGGCGGCGGCCCCGGCCGGCAGAAGAAGCAGCAGAAGAAGGCCAAGGGCAAGCAGCGCTCCGGCAACCCGATGAAGCGCAAGCAGCAGGAGCTGGAGGAGGCCCTGCGCCGCGAGGCCGCCGCGCAGGGCGGGAACGCCTTCGGGCTGCCGCAGCAGGGCGGTCAGGACTTCGAGCTGCCGGACGAGTTCAAGAAGTTCATGGGCTGAGTCCCGATCCACGAGTTCGTCGGCTGAGCGCCGCTCGTACGTCCTTGAGGGCGCCCCCTGGCCGAGGGGGCGCCCTCAGCGCGTGCCGAGGTCCGCCGTATGCCTTAACGTCCAGATATGAGCGATGCGGCGCCACCGCGCAAGACTCCTGATCAACCGTGGCGCACCGAGGGCACCCCCGACGAATCGCCCCGGCGGCCCGGCGGCGGACGGATCCGCGGCGGGAAGTGGTGGGGGCTGCTCGTCACCGCGGTGATCGTCTTCCTGCTGGCCTATGTCGGACTGAACTATCTCGGCCAGGGCAACCAGCCGACGATCTCGTACACGGAGTTCAGCCGACAGGTCGCGGCCGGCAACGTCGCGAAGATCTACTCCAAGGGCGACGCGATCCAGGGCCAGCTCAAGACCGCGCAGGCCAACCCCGAGGGGGGCGGGAAGTACACCAGGTTCAAGACACAGCGCCCGGCCTTCGCGGCCGACAGGCTCTGGCAGAACCTGAGCAGCCACGGGGTGACGGTGACCGCGCGGCCGGTCGTGCAGGAGCGCAGCCTCATGGCCAACGTGCTGATGTCCCTGATCCCGATCGCGGTCCTGGTTGCGGTGTGGATCTTCTTCGCGCGGCGGCTCGGCGGGGCCCTGCCCGGAGCGGGTGGCCTCTTCGGCCGCCGGGCGCCGCCCAAACCGGTCGGGCTGCGGCCGGGCACCGAGCGCACGACCTTCGCGGACGTGGCCGGCATCGACGAGGTCAAGGGCGAACTGGACGACGTCGTCGACTTCCTGGAGCACCCCGACGTCTACCGCAGGATGGGCGCGAAGCTGCCCCGCGGTGTGCTGCTCGCAGGTCCTCCCGGCACCGGCAAGACCCTGCTCGCACGCGCGGTCGCGGGCGAGGCCGGTGTGCCCTTCTTCTCCGCCTCGGCGTCCGAGTTCATCGAGATGATCGTCGGCGTCGGCGCGTCCCGCGTCCGCGAACTCTTCGCCGAGGCCCGGAAGGTGGCACCCTCGATCATCTTCATCGACGAGATCGACACCATCGGCCGGGCGCGCGCCGGCGGTGCCTCGATGAGCGGGCACGACGAGCGCGAGCAGACCCTGAACCAGATCCTGACGGAGATGGACGGCTTCTCGGGCGCGGAGGGCGTGATCGTCATCGCCGCGACCAACCGCGCGGACATCCTGGACCCGGCCCTGACCCGTCCCGGCCGCTTCGACCGGGTGGTCAACGTGGCCCCGCCCGACCGGGCCGGGCGCGAGTCGATCCTGCGCATCCACACCCGGGACATCCCGCTCGCGCCCGACGTCGACCTGACCCAGCTGGCCCGTGTCACCCCGGGCATGACGGGCGCGGATCTGGCCAATCTCGCCAACGAGGCCGCGCTGCTCGCGGTGAAGCGCAAACAGGAGCAGGTGACCGCCTCGGACATGTCCGAGGCGCTGGAGAAGGTCCAGCTGGGGGCCGAGCGCACCCTCGTGATGCCCGAGGAGGACCGCCGGCGCACCGCCTACCACGAGAGCGGCCACGCCCTCCTCGGCATGCTGCAGCCCGGCGCCGACCCGGTCCGCAAGATCACCATCGTGCCGCGCGGCCGGGCGCTCGGCGTGACCATGTCCACGCCCGAGGTGGAGCGGTACGCCCACTCGGAGGAGTACCTGCGCGGTCGCATCATCGGCGCCCTGGGCGGGATGGCGGCGGAGGAGGTCGTCTACGGAGTGGTCACCACGGGTGCGGAGAACGACCTCGAACAGGTCACCAACATCGCGCGCGGGATGGTGGCCCGCTGGGGCATGAGTGAGCGGGTCGGTCGTTTGTCCGCCCTCCCGAGCGATGCCCAGCAGGCCTACGGCCTCTCCGCCGCCCCGCAGACCCTCGATGTGATCGACACCGAGATGCGCCGGATCGTGGACGAGTGCTACGAGGAGGCGTGCCGCAAACTCCGCGACCACCGCGGCCAGTTGGACGGCCTGGCGCAGGCGCTGCTGGAGAACGAGACACTGGAGGAGGCGGACGCGTACCGGATCGCCGGGATCACGCGCCTCGTCAAGGACAGCGAGGTCTGAAGGACTCCTGGGGCACGCGAAGACTCTCTGAAGGACTCCTGGGTCACGCGAAGACTCCTAGGGCACGCGCGCGACGAGGTAGCGGAAGACGTTCGGCATCCACACGGTCCCGTCCGGGCGCCGGTACGGGTGCAGGGCCTCCGTCAGCTCCTTGTCGACCTGCTTGGCGTCCGTCGCCGCCATCGCCGCGTCGAACAGACCGGTCGACAGCAGTCCCCGTACGGCGCTGTCGACGTCGGCGTACCCGAACGGACAGGCCACCCGCCCCGAGCCGTCCGGCTTCAGCCCCGCCCGCTGGGCGACCTCCTCCAGGTCGTCGCGCTGGGCGGGCCGCCAGCTGCGCGCGCTGCGCAGGGGATCGGCCAGTTTCGTCGCCACCCGCAGCACCGAGGAGGTGGCGCAGCGCTCCGGCGGGCCCCAGCCGGTCAGCACCACGGCGGCCCCGTGCGCGGCCAGCGGTAACACGTCCGCGAGCAGTTCACCGAGGCCCTCGGAGTCGCCCGCGAGACACCCGATCGGCTCGAAGACGGTCACCAGGGTGTAGCCGGCGGTCTCCTCCCCGGCCGCGTCCCGGGGTGAGCGCGCGACGAGCTGCACGGCACGCGCGCGTGGCCGGCCGCTCGCGCTGCGCCCCCTGCCGACGCAGTACGGAGCGCGCCCTGTGCCGCCGCCCACACCGGGCTCCGCGGGCTCGCCGACGCGGTGTGCACCCGGGACCCCGCGCTCACCGCCGCCTCTGCTCTGCGTCCCGGCCCGACCGGGACCGTCACCGCTGCCCCCGGGCGTATCGGGTCCGCCGGGGACCCCCGGCCCGCCACGGCTCCCGCCATGCTCCCCGGGCCGGCCGAAGACGCTCCCGTCGCCGCCGCGCGAGGCGTCCGGCAGCAGGCGTTCGCGGGCGAGGGCGAGCCGCTCGGGCGAGGCGGCCTCGACACCGGTGACGCCGGCACCTCTGCCGGCCGCCAGCAGCAGCGCGAGCCCGGCGCCGCAGCGCAGGCCCAGCAGCCGGGTGGCGGGGCCCACTTCGAGCCGTTCGTAGACGGCTTCGTAGAGCGGCACCAGCATCCGCTCCTGGATCTCGGACCAGTCACGCGCGCGTGCGCACAGGTCCACGCGGGGTGCGGAATCCGCGTGAGGCACGTGCTGCCGCACGAGCGTAGGTGTCATAGGTAAGCGCCCCAATCCGCCGAGAGTTCACCGCTGTGCCCGGTTGCGTGGCCCCCGTGCCGTGCGCGCGCACTTCCCACGTATGTCAGGTAACTCCCGGCTCGCTGCCCCGTCCAGGGGTCGTGGGGCCCTGCTTGGGCTCCGGGCGCGGGTGTGGCGAGATTTCACGTCCCGGCAATCTGGATGGCCGTACGGTGTCCGCTCCTGGGGAACGAGCCGGTGCCGGGGGTCGGACAGCGGGCAGTAACGTCACGCGCGTCACGGACGCTGACCGGAGTGAGCCTTCACGACGAGAGCGGCCGAAACGTCTCTTGCGCAACCACCGGCCACCCTCGCAACGAGGTCTGCACGCCGGGTCGTAGCGCGGACTACGCACCAGCTTGGTATGAGCTGTGCGGCTTCTCCGCAGATCAGCGCACCCGCCCTCGTCCGGACGCATCAGCGGCAACTGACGGGTACGTGCAAATTATTTGGGATGCCCCGGAATAGGAACACATTCGAGCCCCCGCTCGTTGTCATTACGTGAGCACGACACAGACACCACCTGTTCTCGCCGCAGAGCTGGCGCAGGCGTGGGCCGACATTCAGCGGTACCACCCCGAGCTGCCGGACCTTGCCGCGCCAGAATCCCTGATCGGGGAGTCGTCGTCCGCGTGTGGACACGAGCTCTCCTTCGAGCGACTCCTCCATGAGGCAGTCCACGGCATCGCCGCCGCCCGTGGGATCCGCGACACCTCCCGCGCCGGCCGCTACCACAACCGCCGTTTCCTCGCGATCGCCGAGGAGCTGGGCCTCGATCACCCCGAGGAGCCGCACCCGAGCAGCGGCTTCTCGCTGGTCACGCTCAACCCCGAGGCCAAGCGGCGCTACCGCCCGACCATCGAGCGGCTGCAGCGCGCCCTGAAGGCCCACACGGCGGCGACCTCCTCGGACACCACCCGCAGCTTCCGCGGCCCGGCCGCCCGGCACGGCTCCTCCGGCGGCGGCGTCCGGGTCAAGGCGGTCTGCGACTGCGGTCGCAACGTCCGCGTGGTCCCCTCGGTCCTGGCCCAGGCGCCCATCGTCTGCGGCGGCTGCGGCAAGCCGTTCAGAATCCCGGAGGTCGCGGGAGCTGCATGATCGCGAGCCGCGGAAGTACCGGCATCTCGTGGGTGCCGGGGCTGCGGACGGCGACTGCGCAGTACCGGGCAGCGCACCCGACGTGACTCACCTCCACGCCGGGTGCCTCCCAGGCATGCCCGAAGCTCACCGACCCACCCTCGGCCCGAAGCGACCCGCAGGGTGTGGCACAATGGCTAGCTGTACTCGACAGCCGCACAGGACCCCTCTCTCCTCCGGCTGACGCGTCCATCGGGCACTCGGGTACCGCAACCCCACGCGGCAGCTCGCCGTGCCCAACCACGTCAAATCCAGGAGAACCCACTCCCGTGGCAGTCAAGATCAAGCTGAAGCGTCTGGGCAAGATCCGTTCGCCTCACTACCGCATCGTCGTCGCCGACTCCCGTACCCGCCGTGACGGCCGGGCCATCGAGGAGATCGGCAAGTACCACCCGACCTACAACCCGTCGGTCATCGAGGTGGACGCCGAGCGCGTGGCGTACTGGCTGGGTGTCGGCGCGCAGCCGACCGAGCCCGTTCTCGCCATCCTGAAGAAGACCGGCGACTGGCAGAAGTTCAAGGGCGAGCCCGCCCCGGCGCCGCTGCTCGTCGCCGAGCCGAAGGCCGCGCGTCCGTCGTTCGAGGCTCTCGGCGGTGACGACGAGGGCAAGGGTGAGGCGATCACCCAGAAGAAGAAGGCTGAGAAGAAGGACGAGGCGGCTGCCGAGTCCGAGTCGACCGAGGCCTGAGCAGCATGCTCGAAGAGGCGCTTGAGCACCTCGTGAAGGGCATCGTCGACAACCCTGACGATGTGCAGGTCGCCTCGCGCAACCTGCGCCGCGGGCGCGTGCTCGAGGTCCGGGTCCACCCGGACGACCTCGGCAAGGTGATCGGCCGCAACGGCCGTACCGCGCGTGCCCTGCGCACCGTCGTGGGCGCCATCGGCGGTCGCGGTGTCCGCGTCGACCTCGTCGACGTGGACCACGTCCGCTGACGCTTCATCGCAACCGGCTCGGGCCGGGGAGGGCCACTGGCCGTCCCCGGCCCGCAGTCGTATGAGCAGGACGCAGGCAGGAGATGACAGGAGAATTGGACACGTGCAGCTGGTAGTCGCACGGATCGGCCGTGCCCATGGCATCAAGGGCGAGGTCACCGTCGAGGTACGTACCGACGAGCCGGAACTCAGGCTCGCACCCGGCGCCGTACTCGCCACGGACCCCGCCTCCGCGGGACCGCTGACCATCGAGACGGGGCGCGTCCACAGCGGCCGCCTCCTCCTGCGCTTCGAGGGCGTCACCGACCGCAACGCCGCCGAGGCCCTGCGCAACACCCTCCTGATCGCCGAGGTCGACCCGGAGGAGCTGCCCGAGGGCGAGGACGAGTACTACGACCACCAGCTCATCGACCTCGACGTGGTCACCGAGGACGGGGTGGAGGTCGGCCGGATCACCGAGATCTCGCACCTGCCCTCCCAGGACCTGTTCATCGTGGAGCGCCCGGACGGGACCGAGGTCATGATCCCCTTCGTGGAGGAGATCGTCACCGAGATCGACCTGGAGGAGCAGAAGGCGGTCATCGCCCCACCGCCCGGTCTGATCGACGACCGCGCCGAGATCGTGTCCTCCCGCGACAACGGGGAAGAGTCGTAATGCGCCTCGACGTCGTCACGATCTTCCCCGAGTACCTGGACCCGCTGAACGTCTCCCTCGTCGGCAAGGCACGCGCGCGTGGGCAGCTCGATGTCCATGTGCACGATCTGCGCGCGTGGACGTACGACCGTCACAACACCGTCGACGACACCCCGTACGGCGGCGGCCCCGGCATGGTCATGAAGACCGAGCCCTGGGGAGACGCCCTGGACACGATCCTCGCCGACGGCTACGAGACCGGCGCCCAGGCCCCCGCGCTGATCGTGCCCACGCCCAGCGGCCGGCCCTTCACCCAGGAGCTGGCCGTGGAGCTCTCCGAGCGCCCCTGGCTGATCTTCACACCGGCCCGCTACGAGGGCATCGACCGGCGCGTCATGGACGAGTACGCCACGCGCGTGCCCGTCTACGAGGTCTCCATCGGCGACTATGTGCTGGCCGGCGGCGAGGCGGCCGTCCTGGTCATCACGGAGGCCGTCGCCCGGCTGCTGCCCGGCGTCCTCGGCAACGCCGAGTCCCACCGCGACGACTCCTTCGCGCCCGGCGCGATGGCGAGCCTCCTGGAAGGCCCCGTCTACACCAAGCCGCCCGTCTGGCGCGGCCGGGACATCCCGGACGTGCTGCTCAGCGGCCACCACGGCAAGATCGCCCGCTGGCGCCGCGACGAGGCCCTCCGGCGTACGACCGCCAACCGGCCCGACCTGATCGAGCGCTGCGAGCCCAAGGCCTTCGACAAGAAGGACCGCGAGATGCTCTCCATCCTGGGCTGGGAACCGGACCCGGAAGGTCACCCGTACGGCCGATTTTGGCGGCGGGCCGAGGGCATGGAAGAATAGACCGCTGTTGTGCGCTCGTCCGGCGTGCGCCCCTGCCACAGGGGGACACGACGCCCGTCCCGACCCGCACACGGCTTCGTGCAAACTCCTAGTTTCCGTTGATGACCTGTGGCATCAGCGAAGAAAGCAGACGAAATGTCTCACCTGCTCGACTCCGTCGACGCCGCGTCGCTGCGCAGCGACATCCCGGCCTTCCGTCCGGGTGACACCGTCAACGTCCACGTCCGCGTCATCGAGGGCAACCGCTCCCGTGTGCAGCAGTTCAAGGGCGTTGTGATCCGTCGCCAGGGCTCCGGTGTCCGCGAGACCTTCACGGTCCGCAAGGTCTCGTTCTCCGTCGGCGTCGAGCGCACCTTCCCGGTGCACACCCCGATCGTCGAGAAGATCGAGCTGGTCACCCGCGGTGACGTGCGCCGCGCCAAGCTGTACTACCTCCGTGACCTGCGTGGCAAGGCCGCGAAGATCAAGGAGAAGCGCGAGAGCTGAGCACGCTCCGGAGTCCATGGCCGGGCGGGATAGCATCTCGCCCCGATGGACACCGAAGCACAGCCGACGGAACGCGACCGCTCCTCCCACCCGGATTCCCCGGGCCCGGAGGGACGGTCGCGTTTCGCGTTGGTGGCGCGGATCGCCGACTGGCTGCCGGGCGGCCGGATCACCCTCACACTCTTCCTCTGCCTGGCGTTTTTGCTCGTCCTCAACGCTTTCGTGGTGCAACCGTTCCAGATTCCGAGCGGATCCATGGAACAGGGCTTGAGGATCGGGGACCGCGTTCTCGTAAATAAGTTGGCGTACCGTTTCGGTGCCCAGCCGCAGCGCGGCGACGTGATCGTGTTCGACGGTACGGGTTATTTCGGGGACGCCGACTACATCAAGCGCGTGGTCGGTGTGGGGGGAGACCATGTGGTCTGCTGTGACAGGCAGGGGAGGATCGAAGTGAACGGCCGCGCCGTCGACGAGTCGGCGTTCCTCTATCCCGGGGACAGCGCCTCCAGCGTGCCCTTCGACGTCGTCGTCCCCGCCGGCCGTCTGTTCGTCCTCGGCGACCACCGCAGCGACTCCAGCGACTCCCGCGACCATCTCGGCTCGCCCGGCGGCGGCATGGTCCCGGTCGGCGACGTCATCGGCCGCGCCGACTGGATCCTGTGGCCGTACGACCACTGGAGGCATCTGACGCGGCCCTCCGCCTACGCGCGCGTGCCCACCCCGGGGGGCGCGCATGGGTAACCGCGGCAAACCGCGCGGGGTGCCCAGCAACCCCGCCGACAATCTGCTGCCCACCGGATCGCGCCGCACTTCCGCGCCCGGCGGCGGCCGCACGCGCGCGGAGCGACGGAAACTCCAGCGCAAGGTCAAACGCAAGCGCCGGCGTTCAGCCGTTCGGGAGATCCCTCTTCTGATCGGTGTCGCCGTCCTCATAGCCCTCGTCCTGAAGACCTTCCTCGTCCAGGCGTTCGTGATCCCGTCCGGCTCGATGGAGCAGACGATCCGGATCGGCGACCGCGTCCTGGTCGACAAGCTCACCCCGTGGTTCGGTGCCCAGCCGCAGCGCGGGGACGTCGTCGTCTTCCACGACCCGGGCGGCTGGCTGGCGGACGAGCAGACGGCCAAGAAGCACGACCCGGTCGTCGTCAAGCAGCTCAAGGAAGGCCTCACCTTCATCGGACTGCTGCCCTCCGACAACGAGAAGGACCTGATCAAGCGGGTCATCGGGGTCGGCGGAGACCACGTCAAGTGCTGCGACGAGCAGGGCCGGGTCACCGTCAACGGGGTACCGCTCACCGAGGGGGACTACATCTATCCGGGTGACGCCCCGTCCGCCCAGCCCTTCGACATCACCGTGCCCAAGGGCCGGCTGTGGGTCATGGGCGACCACCGGGGCAACTCCGCGGACTCCCGTTTCCACCAGAACACCCCGTACGGCGGAACGGTGTCCGAGAAATCCGTCGTCGGCCGGGCCGTCGCCATCGGCTGGCCGATCGGCCACTGGACACGCCTTCAGGAACCTAAAACCTTCGCAAGCGTGGCCGACTCCCCGCCTGGTGCGACCGCCGGTACCCCGCTGTCGCATAGGGTTGCCTCCGAGAATCCGAACGGAACGATCCAGCTCCCGACCCCTGCGGAACTCCCGCTCGTTATGGGAGTGGTGGGCCTGCGTCGTACGTGGGGCAGGCGGCGGCACAGAGTAAGGAGTTGGCGTGGGGGATGTGGCGGTTGGCGCACGGTCGGGGCACGACGGCGAGGAGTACCGCGGGCACCCCGTGGAAGCGAACGCCCCCGTGCCGGACGGCGCCATGAGCTCCGGGAATGACGCGGCGGGCGACGAGGGCGCGCCGGACGACGAGCAGCGGCCGCGGACCGAGGGCGCGGGTGCGGGCGAGGCGGCGGACCATCCGAGGAAGCCCCGCTCCTTCTGGAAGGAGCTGCCGATCCTCGTCGTGATCGCGCTCGTTCTGGCGCTGTTGATCAAGACGTTCCTGGTGCAGGCGTTCTCGATCCCGTCGGCCTCGATGCAGGACACCCTTCAGGTGGGTGACCGTGTCCTGGTCGACAAGCTCACCCCGTGGTTCGGCTCCAAGCCCGAGCGTGGCGAGGTCGTGGTCTTCCACGACCCGGACGACTGGCTGGCGGGCGAACCGGCAGCCAGCCCGAACGCCGTGCAGCAGGTTCTCAGCTGGATCGGCCTGATGCCGTCCGCCAACGAGAAGGACCTCATCAAGCGCGTGATCGGCGTCGGCGGCGACACCGTCCAGTGCAAGGGCACCGGCCCGCTGCTGGTCAACGGCCATGCGCTGAACGAGCCGTACATCTACCCCGGCAACACGCCGTGCACCGATGACGAGCTGGGCGGCCAGTTCAAGGTGACGGTGCCTCAGGGCTACATCTGGGTGATGGGCGACCACCGCCAGAACTCCCGGGACTCCCGCTACAACCAGTCCGACAAGCACCACGGCATGGTCCCGGTCGGCGACGTCGTGGGCCGCGCGATCGTCAAGGCCTGGCCGATCAACCACTGGGGCACCCTGCCGGTCCCGGACACCTTCGACCAGCCCGGCATCAACGACCAGTCCTCGGCGTCCGAGGCCCTGACGGTGGCCCCGCAGGGCGTGGCCATCGCCGCGGTGCTGCCCCTGGCGGTGTGGCGACGCCGGCGCGCGGACCGGCTGGAGTCCAAGACCGAGCGGAAGACGGCCGCGGGCAGCCGGTGACCGCACAGGTCCCGGCGCTCCCCGACGGCTGGACGGTGGGCCGCCTGCGTGCCCACTCCGGCGACGCGCGAGCGGTCCCGCTCTCCCCGGACCGGCTCGTGTACGTCGAGGACGGCAGCGGCCGCGATCCCGAGCCGCTGTACCCCTCGTACGTGCCGGCCTTCGGTGAGCTGTGCCTCGTCGAGCACGACGGTGAGTGGTACATGGGCTCCCTCGGGGACGACGGCTCGGTGGGCTGCTGGGCCTCGTACGGGCCCGACCTGGCCGAGGCGATCCGGAACCTGTGAGTCCGGCGTCTGCCGGGCCGTTGCCCCACCGTCCGGCGGCGGTCGCGGAAGAGGGGCTGCCCCCGCCCGGTACTGCCGGGTAGGGTGCGGGTCCATGGGTGGCGAGAGCACGACGCGTACGGCCCCGCGCAGCGGCGGCACAGGCACGGCACGGCCCGGCGGCAGCCGGCTCGGACAGCGGCTGTCCTCAGTGGCCGTGGCACTGGGTCTGGTGCTGTTCCTCGGTGGATTCGCCTGGGCGGCGGTGACGTACCGGCCGTACACCGTGCCGACCAGCTCGATGACGCCCACGATCGGCGCCGGCGACCGGGTGCTCGCGCAGAAGGTGGACGGCGGTCAGGTGAAGCGCGGTGACGTCGTCGTCTTCACGGACAAGAGCTGGGTCACCAATGCCAAGGTGGTCAAGCGGGTGGTCGCGGTCGGCGGCGACACCGTCTCCTGCTGCACGAACGGCAAGCTGACCGTCAACGGCAAGCAGATCGACGAGCCCTATCTGCCCAAGGGCAGCCTGGCCGAGATCCAGAACTTCCCGACGGTGACCGTCCCGCAGGGCCGACTGTTCCTCCTCGGTGACGAGCGCCAGGGTTCCCTGGACTCCACGGCCCACCTCACCGACGCGGCCAAGGGCACGGTCTCCCGCGACGCCGTGAACGCCCGTGTGGACGCGGTCGTCTGGCCCTGGAAGGGCTCGCTGAAGCGCCCCACCGGTTTCGAGGCCCTGGGCGCCCTCTCGCAGCCGGGTCCCCTCTCCACGATCGAGCTGCTGATCGCCGTCGGCGCCGTCCTGGTGCTGGCCGGCGGCGCCTACGGCCCGATCGCGGGTCGCATGGGCCGCTCCCGCGCGCGTACCGCCCGCCCGGAGGCGGCCGGTGTCCGCTGAGACCACGCGGACCGGCGAGGACTCGTGCGGGGAGTCGTACGGGGGCGGGCTGCGCAAGGTCGCCCGGGTGGTCCTCCTCGACCCGGAGGATCGCATCCTGCTTCTGCACGGCCATGAGCCGGACGATCCGGCCGACGACTGGTGGTTCACCCCCGGCGGCGGTCTGGAGGGCGCCGAGACGCGCGAGGAGGCCGCGCTCAGGGAACTCGCCGAGGAGACCGGCATCACCGACGTCGAACTCGGCCCGGTGCTGTGGCGCCGCATGTGCTCCTTCCCGTTCGCGGGCCGCCGCTGGGACCAGGACGAGTGGTACTACCTGGCCCGTACGACGCAGACGGCCACCGCGGCGCCGGGGCTGACGGAGCTGGAGCGGCGCAGTGTCGCCGGGGCACGTTGGTGGACGTGTCAGGAACTGACCCGGGCACATGAGACGGTGTATCCGACCAGACTCGCCGAGCTGCTGCGCACGCTGCTCGACGAAGGTCCCCCGGCCAGTCCTGTGACCCTCGACGCGGAAATCGTCTGAGGGCCCGTCGGACTGGCGCACAATGGGGGGATCGCACGGCTGAAGGGGAACATGCCATGAGCGCCGAGGACCTCGAGAAGTACGAGACCGAGATGGAGCTGAAGCTCTACCGGGAGTATCGAGATGTCGTCGGTCTGTTCAAATACGTGATCGAGACTGAGCGGCGTTTCTATCTCACCAACGACTATGAGATGCAGGTGCACTCGGTACAGGGCGAGGTGTTCTTCGAGGTGTCGATGGCTGATGCCTGGGTCTGGGACATGTACCGGCCGGCGCGCTTCGTGAAGCAAGTGCGGGTCCTCACGTTCAAGGACGTGAACATTGAGGAGCTGAACAAGAGCGACCTGGAGCTGCCGGGCGGGTGACGGGGTTTTCCACAACCGCTGAGTTGTCCCCCAAGATCAACATCTTGGGGCGGGATGCGTGACGGTTGGCGCCGGAGGTGGTGCCGACATGAACGCACGAGAAGCACTCGGCAAGTACGGCGAGGACCTGGCCGCCCGGCGGCTCGCCGAGACCGGAATGACCATTCTGCAGCGCAACTGGCGCTGCGGCCGTTCCGGCGAGATCGACATCATCGCGCGGGACGGTGACGCGCTCGTCGTCTGCGAGGTGAAGACCCGCAGGGGCGGCGGCTACGAACACCCCATGGCCGCGGTGACCCCCGAGAAGGCGGCCCGGCTGCGCGGGCTGGCCGAGCACTGGATCCAGGCCCATGGAGGCGCACCACCGGGCGGCGTCCGCATCGACCTGGTCGGCGTCCTGCTGCCCCACCGCGGCGCCCCGTCCGTCGAGCACGCACGGGGGGTGGCCTGAATGGGATTCGCCCGCACCTGTTCGGTGGCCCTGGTCGGCGTCGAGGGAGTGGTCGTCGAGGTCCAGGCCGACCTGGAACCAGGCGTCGCCGCCTTCACCCTGGTCGGTCTCCCGGACAAGAGCCTGACGGAGAGCCGGGACCGGGTCCGGGCGGCGGTGGTGAACTCGGGCGGCGAGTGGCCGCAGAAGAAGCTCACCGTCGGACTCAGCCCGGCCTCTGTACCCAAAGCCGGTTCCGGCTTCGACCTGGCCGTCGCCTGTGCGGTGCTCGGCGCCGCCGAGCGGATCGATCCGCGTGTCCTCGCGGACATCGTCATGATCGGGGAGCTGGGCCTGGACGGCCGGGTCCGACCGGTCCGCGGCACTCTGCCGGCCGTGCTCGCCGCGGCCGACGC
Source organism: Streptomyces sp. NPDC030820 (assembly GCF_055572075.1). Classification (NCBI taxonomy): domain Bacteria; kingdom Bacillati; phylum Actinomycetota; class Actinomycetes; order Kitasatosporales; family Streptomycetaceae; genus Streptomyces; species Streptomyces sp. NPDC030820. The sequence goes on along the minus strand of NZ_JBVIEB010000009.1, from coordinate 212,297 downwards.
AGGCTACGAGCAAGTGGTCGTACCCGAGTGCGCAGCCGCCGAGGCCTCGCTGGTCCCCGGTGTCTCCGTGCTCGGCGTCCGCAGTCTGCGCCAGCTCATCGCGGTGCTCACCGACGAGCCCGTCCCCGAGGAGGAACCGGACGAGCAAGGCCGTCCCGATCCCCTCCTGGCCGGTCTGCGCGTGCCGGGCACGGGCGCGGCCACCGGCATGCACAGTGCCGGCACCGCACAGCACGAACACGATCACGACCTGGCGGACGTCGTGGGCCAGACCTCGGCCCGTACGGCCGTGGAGGTGGCCGCCGCCGGTGGGCACCACCTGTTCCTCGAGGGCCCGCCCGGCGCGGGCAAGACCATGCTCGCCGAGCGGCTGCCCGCCGTCCTTCCCCGGCTCACCAGGGAGGAATCGCTGGAGGTCACGGCGGTGCACTCGGTGGCCGGGCTGCTGCCGCCGGGCAAGCCGCTCATCGACGTGGCGCCCTACTGCGCCCCGCACCACTCGGCCACGATGCAGTCCCTCGTCGGCGGAGGCCCCGGCATCGCACGACCCGGGGCGGTCTCCCTCGCCCATCGCGGCGTGCTGTTCCTGGACGAGGCGCCCGAGTTCCACAGCCAGACGCTGGACGCCCTGCGACAGCCGCTGGAGTCGGGCCATGTCGTGATCGCACGCAGCGCGGGCGTCGTCCGGTTCCCGGCACGCTTCCTCATGGTGCTGGCGGCCAACCCCTGCCCCTGTGGACGCTTCTCGCAACGCGACTCCCTGTGCGAGTGCCCGCCGTCCGCGATCCGCCGCTACCAGTCCCGGCTCTCCGGTCCGCTGCTGGACCGGGTGGACCTGCGCGTCGAGGTCGATCCGGTCACCCGGGCCCAGCTCGTCGAACCGGGCGCCCGGGGCGAGTCCACGGCGACCGTGGCCGAGCGGGTACGGCAGGCCCGCGAGCGCGCGGCAGCCCGCCTCGCCGGAACCCCCTGGCGCACCAACAGCGAGGTTCCCGGCCGGGAACTGCGCAGCCGCTACCACCCCGTCGCCGGTGCGATGGACGAGGCCGAGCGCAACCTCGAACGGGGCGTGCTCACCGCCCGCGGCATCGACCGGGTCCTGCGCGTCGCCTGGACGGTCGCCGACCTCGTCGGACACGACCGCCCGGACGCCACCGACGTCGCCCTGGCCCTGCAACTGCGCACCGGAGTGCCGCGAGGGGTGCCGATGGCCATCGGGGCGTTGGCATGAGCACGGGTGAGGACCCCGGAGACGAGCTGCTCGGGCGGGTCCTTCTCTGTCGGGTGATCGAGCCGGGGGACGAGGTCGGTGGGCGGTGGGTTCGGGAGTTCGGGGTGGGGGAGGTGGTGCGGCGGCTGAGGGAGGGCGCGCCGGCCCTGCCTGGGGTGAGCGAGGTGCGGTGGGCCGGGCTGGTCGCGCGGGCCCGGCGGGCCGAGCCGGAGCGGGATCTCGCGGTGGCCGGGGAGGCCGGGGCGCGATTCGTGGGGCCCGGGGACGCCGAGTGGCCCGGACAGCTCGACGATCTGGGGGATGCCCGGCCGATCGGGCTGTGGGTGCGCGGGCGGGCCAGTCTGCGGATGTGGGCGCTGCGGTCCGTCGCCGTGGTGGGAGCGCGGGCCTGCACCGAGTACGGCACCCATGTCGCCGCCACCCTCTCCGGCGGCCTCGCGGAGCGGGGCTGGGTCGTGGTGTCGGGCGGCGCGTACGGCATCGACGGCGCCGCCCACCGAGGCGCCCTCGCTGCCCGCGGAGCCACCGTCGCCGTTCTGGCCTGCGGCGTCGACCGGCCGTACCCGCGCGGCCACACCGCCCTGATCAGCCGGATCGCGGAACAGGGACTGGTCGTGGGCGAGCTGCCGCCGGGCGACCATCCCACGCCCAGCCGGTTCATCCTCCGCAACCGTGTCATCGCCGCCCTCACCAGAGGCACCGTCGTCGTGGAGGCCGCCTGCCGCAGCGGCTCGCTGGCCACCGCACGGGCCGCAGCGCGCCTCGGACGGTTCACCATGGGCGTGCCAGGCCCCGTCACCAGCGCCCTCTCCGCCGGCGTGCACGAACTGCTGCGCGGAGAGGCCGCCCTGGTCACCGACGCCGCGGAGATCGTCGAACTGGTGGGTGACATGGGTGAGCTGGCGCCGGTCCGGCGCGGGCCCGTGCTGCCGCGCGACCTGCTGGAACCCTCCGCCCGTGCCGTCCTCGCCGCCCTGCCCGGCCATCGCGCGGCCACCGCGGAGGAGATCGCGCTCGGCACGCCGACCACCCGGGACGAGGCGATCGCGAGACTGTACGAACTCCGCGCACTTGGTTACGTCGAACGACACGGCGATGGCTGGAAGTTGACACGCCAGGCGGTGATGTCGGTCCGCACCGTTCGCGGTCCGTGCTGACCGAGCGTGTTCGGCCGTCCGGGGGAACCTCCGACACCCTTGGGGTTTCCCGGAGTTGACGCCCCGGCCGGTCACGCAGAGCGAGCCGCGGAACCAGTGCGCGGCACCGCCGAGAGCGCCCCGCGCACGGGTGGAGCCTCACTGTTCGCACACCGCGACACCTCAGTCACGCTACGCTCACGAGGGCGCCGACACAGATCGCGCCAACTCGACACCAGACCGACAGCTCACCCAGGCAGCCCACATCGCCCCACGAACCCCAGCCATCCCACTTCACAGCACTTCACAGCACTTCACGGCAGAACGGCACAAGGCGACGAATGCCCCAGCACACCTCCGGGTCCGACCGGGCGGCGATCCCCCCAGCCGCCCGCGACGGTGGCAGCGTGCGGCCGCCCGCTCCCTCGACGCTCGACGAGCTGTGGCGGTCGTACAAGGCGACGGGGGACGACCGGCTGCGGGAGCAGCTGATCCTGCACTACTCGCCGCTCGTGAAATACGTCGCGGGCCGGGTGAGCGTCGGCCTGCCGCCCAACGTCGAGCAGGCCGACTTCGTCTCCTCCGGCGTCTTCGGGCTGATCGACGCGATCGAGAAGTTCGACATCGACCGGGAGATCAAGTTCGAGACGTACGCGATCACCCGGATCCGGGGCGCGATGATCGACGAGTTGCGAGCGCTGGACTGGATCCCGCGGTCGGTGCGGCAGAAGGCGCGGAACGTGGAGCGGGCCTACGCCACCCTGGAGGCGCGGCTGCGGCGCACCCCGACCGAGGGCGAGGTGGCCGTCGAGCTGGGCATGGAGATCGACGAACTGCACGCCGTGTTCAGCCAGTTGTCACTGGCCAACGTGGTCGCGCTGGAGGAGCTGCTGCACGTCGGCAGTGAGGGCGGGGACCGGCTCAGCCTCATGGACACCCTGGAGGACACCGCCGCGGACAATCCCGTGGAGGTGGCCGAGGACCGGGAGCTGCGCCGCTTCCTGGCGCGGGCGATCAACACGCTGCCCGAGCGGGAGAAGACCGTGGTCACGCTGTACTACTACGAGGGCCTCACCCTCGCCGAGATCGGCAATGTCCTCGGGGTCACCGAGAGCCGGGTCAGTCAGATCCACACCAAGTCCGTGCTGCAGCTGCGGGCCAAGCTGGCGAGCTTCGGGCGCTGAGGCCGGCGGCACGACCGGTGCCGTCACGGCGAGTGGCTCCCGTTCGGGTGGGGGCGTCCGTAAAGTGGTTGACGTGCCAAGGATTCGAGCGGCCTCCGTGGCCGAGCACCGTTCGATGCAGCGAGCCGCCCTGCTGGACGCGGCTCGGTCGTTGCTGTCCGAGGGCGGGACGGAAGCGCTGACGTTTCCCGCGCTGGCCGAGCGGACCGGGCTGGCGCGGTCGTCCGTGTACGAGTACTTCCGGTCGCGGGCCGCCGTGGTCGAGGAGCTGTGCGAGGTCGACTTTCCGCTGTGGGCGGCGGAGGTGGCGGCCGCGATGGAGCGGGCCGAGTCCGCCGAGGGCAAGGTCGAGGCGTACGTACGGCAGCAGCTGGCGCTGGTCGGGGACCGGCGGCACCGGGCGGTCGTCGCCATCTCCGCCAGTGAGCTGGACGCCGGCGCGCGGGAGAAGATCCGGGCGGCGCACGGCGGGCTCGTCACGATGATCGCCGAGGCGCTCGGGGAGATGGGGCATGAGCAGCCTCGGCTGGCGGCGATGTTGCTGCAGGGGGTTGTGGACGCGGCCGTTCGTCGTATCGAGCTGGGTGCGGCTGAGGACCCTGCGGTGGTGACGGACGCCGCGGTGGCCATGGTGCTGCGGGGTGTGAAGGGCTGACATCGGCTGTCGGACGGGGCGTGGGGAACGGCGCGACCGGCCCCCACGCAGCCGCAGCCGCGCAACCACGCAGTTACGACGGCAGCGGTACCCCCAGCACCGGCAGCAGTCTCGGTGGCCCCCGGTGCAGGAGCCACGGCGGTAGCAAGGACAGTGGGTCCAGGTAGGCCTTCCCTCGGCGCAGGCCCCAGTGGACGCAGGCAGCGGCGCAGTGGGAGGCCGTCGCCTCCACCGTGCCCACCGTCTCGCCCGCCCTCACCTCGTCCCCCTTCCGCACCAACGCACTCACCGGCTCGTACGTCGTACGAAGATCCGTGCCCGCCAGCTCCACGGAGACCACCCCCCTCCCCGCGACCCGCCCCGCGAAGGACACCCGGCCCGGTGCGACCGCTCGTACGGGAGAACCGGCCGGCGCCGCCAGGTCCACGCCCCGGTGGCCGGGGCCGTACACCGTCGCCGGTGGCTCCCAGCCCCGTAACACCAGGGGCCGGACGCCCACCGGCCAGGTCCGCGCGATGGCCGGGACCGGTGCCTGAGGGGGCGGTGCGGGGGCCGGAGGCGGGGTGTCCGCCCAGGACCGGCAGGGCACCAGGGCGGCCATTGCCAGGCCGAGGAGCAGACCCGCCGACAGCAGGACACATCGCATCGCTTCTCGCATGCGACAACGGTCCCGCACCCCGCCGATCACGGCCGGAGACTGTGGACAACCCACCGGTTGTGGACAGCGGCGTCACCCGCTGCCCCGGCGGTCCCGTACACTTCTTCTGGCGATCCGGGTCACCGGGTCGACTTCGCACGCCCCGACACCAGGCCGTCAAGCGGTCGGTGTCAGCGCCTCTCGGTCCCCAGCGGCAAGGCGCGTCGTGGGCGTCAGGCGCGGGAGCCGTCCGGCACCCGCGGCACAACCGAGAAACTCAAGGAGATACGGCCATGGCCGTCGTCACGATGCGGGAGCTGCTGGAGAGCGGCGTCCACTTCGGTCACCAGACCCGTCGCTGGAACCCGAAGATGAAGCGCTTCATCTTCACCGAGCGCAACGGCATCTACATCATCGACCTGCTCCAGTCGCTGTCGTACATCGACCGCGCCTACGAGTTCGTCAAGGAGACCGTCGCCCACGGCGGCACGGTCATGTTCGTCGGCACCAAGAAGCAGGCGCAGGAGGCCATCGCCGAGCAGGCCACCCGCGTCGGCATGCCCTACGTCAACCAGCGCTGGCTGGGCGGCATGCTCACCAACTTCTCGACCGTCTACAAGCGTCTGCAGCGCCTGAAGGAGCTCGAGCAGATCGACTTCGAGGACGTCGCCGCGTCCGGGCTGACCAAGAAGGAGCTTCTCGTGCTCTCGCGCGAGAAGGCCAAGCTGGAGAAGACCCTCGGTGGTATCCGCGAGATGCAGAAGGTGCCGAGCGCCGTCTGGATCGTGGACACCAAGAAGGAGCACATCGCCGTCGGTGAGGCCCGGAAGCTGAACATTCCGGTCGTCGCGATCCTCGACACCAACTGCGACCCCGACGAGGTCGACTACAAGATCCCGGGCAACGACGACGCGATCCGCTCCGTCACCCTGCTCACCCGTGTGATCGCCGACGCCGTCGCCGAGGGCCTCATCGCCCGCTCCGGCGTCGCCACCGGCGAGAAGGGCGAGAAGGCCGCGGGCGAGCCGCTCGCCGAGTGGGAGCGCGACCTGCTCGAGGGTGAGAAGAAGGCCGACGAGGCCGAGAAGCCGGCCGAGGCTGCCGCCGAGGCCCCGGCTGCCGAGGCTCCGGCCGCCGAGGGCGAGCAGGCCTGACGCACGCGTTGACGGCGGGGGCGGTACCGGCACCGACAGCGCCTTCGGCGCGGTGAAGTCCACCCCCGCTGTTCACCCGTAGGTCGGCACGACGTATGCGCTCCGCGGCTACATGTGGAACGCAACCGTGCGGATCTCAAGATCTCCCAGACTTCGAGAAAGACTCACAGACTCATGGCGAACTACACCGCCGCCGACGTCAAGAAGCTCCGTGAGCTCACCGGCGCCGGCATGATGGACTGCAAGAAGGCGCTGGACGAGGCCGAGGGCAACGTCGACAAGGCCGTCGAGGCGCTGCGTATCAAGGGCCAGAAGGGCGTCGCCAAGCGCGAGGGCCGCTCCGCCGAGAACGGCGCCGTGGTCTCCATCATCGCCGACGACAACTCCTCCGGCGTCCTGGTCGAGCTGAAGTGCGAGACCGACTTCGTCGCCAAGGGCGAGAAGTTCCAGGCCGTCGCCAAGAAGATCGCCGAGCACGTCGCCGCGACCTCCCCGGCCGACCTCGAGGCCCTGCTCGCCTCCGAGATCGAGCCCGGCAAGACCGTCCAGGCGTTCGTGGACGAGGCCAACGCCAACCTCGGCGAGAAGATCGTCCTGGACCGCTTCGCGCAGTTCGCCGACGGCTACGTGCTCGCCTACATGCACCGCACCATGCCCGACCTGCCCCCGCAGATCGGTGTCCTGGTCGAGCTCGACAAGCCGAACGCCGAGGTCGCCAAGGGCGTCGCCCAGCACATCGCCGCCTTCGCGCCGAAGTACCTCTCCAAGGAGGACGTGCCGGCCGACGTCGTCGAGTCCGAGCGCCGCATCGCCGAGGAGACCACCCGCGCCGAGGGTAAGCCCGAGGCCGCGATCGCCAAGATCGTCGAGGGTCGCCTCAACGGCTTCTTCAAGGACGCCACGCTGCTGGGCCAGCCGTACGCGCTCGACAACAAGAAGTCGGTCCAGAAGGTGCTGGACGAGGCCGGTGTCACCCTGAAGCGCTTCTCGCGCATCAAGGTCGGCATCTGAGCCCGTTCCGCGATCGACGCGCGACCCACGGGAAATTCTCGGTAGGGTCGACAGCAGTCGTCCGCGCACACCGCCACACCCCGGCGTGGGGCGGACGGCAGCAGATCTGACGAGGAGGCCATTGCCGCGCATGGGAGCGAAAAGCGACCCCACCGGCAATGGCCTTCTTCGTATGTGCAACACGTGAAAGAGGCGGGATCTCCCATGACCACCAAGGCCCAGAAGAGCGACGACGGCAAAGTACGCGGCCGGTTTCTGCTGAAGCTGTCCGGAGAGGCCTTCTCCGGCGGCGGGGGCCTGGGCGTGGACCCGGACGTGGTGCACAAGATCGCCCGCGAGATCGCGGCCGTCGTGCGCGACGGGGCTCAGGTCGCGGTCGTCATCGGCGGCGGCAACTTCTTCCGCGGCGCCGAACTCCAGCAGCGCGGCATGGACCGCGCCCGCTCCGACTACATGGGCATGCTCGGCACCGTGATGAACTGCCTCGCCCTCCAGGACTTCCTGGAGAAGGAGGGCATCGACAGCCGGGTGCAGACCGCCATCACCATGGGCCAGGTCGCCGAGCCGTACATCCCGCTGCGCGCCGTGCGGCACCTGGAGAAGGGCCGCGTGGTCATCTTCGGCGCCGGTATGGGCATGCCGTACTTCTCCACCGACACCACCGCCGCCCAGCGCGCCCTGGAGATCGACGCCGAGGCGCTGCTCATGGGCAAGAACGGCGTGGACGGGGTCTACGACTCCGACCCCAAGACCAACCCCGACGCCGTCAAGTTCGACGCCCTCGGCTACGGCGAGGTCATCACCCGCGACCTCAAGGTCGCCGACGCCACCGCCATCACGCTGTGCCGCGACAACAAGCTTCCGATCCTCGTCTTCGAGCTCCTCGCGGAGGGCAATATCGCCCGGGCCGTCAAGGGTGAGAAGATCGGCACGCTGGTGGGTGACCAGGGCAGCCGGGACTGACCCGGCATCGACCCGGCCGGTGGCGCGCGGCCCCGTAAGGGGTCCGGACCCTGGTCGGGGGATGGACAATGTCCTGCCGGTCGGGAACCGTGCAGGAAGAAGACGCGACGCAGCCGGCCGCCGCCCGCCTAAGGAACCGCAGCCGGGCCTTACTCAAGACACGCAGGAGCAAGTGGTGATCGAAGAGACCCTCCTCGAGGCCGAGGAGAAGATGGAGAAGGCCGTCGTGGTCGCCAAGGAGGACTTCGCCGCGATCCGCACCGGCCGTGCGCACCCGGCGATGTTCAACAAGATCGTGGCCGACTACTACGGTGCCCCGACGCCGATCAACCAGCTGGCCTCGTTCTCCGTGCCGGAGCCGCGCATGGCGGTCGTGACCCCGTTCGACAAGAGCGCGCTGCGCAACATCGAGCAGGCGATCCGCGACTCCGACCTGGGCGTCAACCCCAGCAATGACGGCAACATCATCCGGGTGGTGTTCCCCGAGCTGACCGAGGAGCGCCGCCGCGAGTACATCAAGGTCGCCAAGGGCAAGGGCGAGGACGCGAAGATCTCGATCCGTTCCGTGCGCCGCAAGGCCAAGGACGCGATCGACAAGCTGATCAAGGACGGCGAGATCGGCGAGGACGAGGGCCGCCGCGCGGAGAAGGAGCTGGACGACACCACGGCGAAGTACGTCGCCCAGGTCGACGAGCTCCTGAAGCACAAGGAATCGGAGCTGCTCGAAGTCTGATGAGCGACTCTTCCTGGGGGGCGCCGTCGTCGGCGGGCCAGGCCGGGTACTGGGGGCCCACCGAGGGCGGGCCCGCCCAGCCTGTCCCGGGGGCCGTCCCGGCGGGTCCCACGTACGATGCGCCTGAGGCGCAGCAGACTCGCCCCATGCCCATCGTGCCCGACGCACCCGCGTACCGCGGAGACCAGGGCGGCGACCCGGGAGCCGCTCGGCGGAGCGGCCCCTTGTTCCAGGAATTCCAGGACGAGTTCCGCCCCGAGCCCCCGCGGGCCCACGCCCTGCCGGTCGAGAACCAGAATCCGGAGCCCATGCCCGACGCCCACCAGCCGGCCCCAGCGCCGCAGAAGAAGAGCGCGGGCCGTGACCTGAGCGCGGCCATAGGCGTCGGGGTCGGGCTCGGTGTGGTGATCGTCGCCTCCCTGTTCATCGAGAAGGCCGTGTTCGTCGGGGTGATCGCGGTCGCGGTGGTCGTCGGCCTGTGGGAGCTGACCAGCAGGCTGCGGGAGCGCAAGGACATCAAGGCGCCGCTGGTGCCGCTCGCGGTGGGCGGAGCGGCGATGGTCGTGGCGGGGTACGTCCGCGGCGCCGAGGGCGCCTGGGTCGCCATGGCGCTGACCGCCCTGGCCGCCCTGGTCTGGCGCATGACGGAGTCGCCGGAGGGCTATCTCAAGGACGTCACGGCGGGCGTCTTCGCGGCGTTCTACGTGCCGTTCCTGGCCACGTTCGTAGCGATGATGCTGACGGCTGCGGACGGCCCCTGGCGTGTCCTCACCTTCCTCCTCCTGACGGTCGTCAGCGACACCGGCGCCTACGCGGTCGGCTGGCGGTTCGGCAAGCACAAGCTGGCCCCGCGCATCAGCCCCGGCAAGACCCGCGAGGGTCTGGCGGGCGCGGTGCTGTTCGCGATGGTCGCGGGCGCGCTGTGCATGCAGTTCCTGATCGACGACGGCACCTGGTGGCAGGGCCTGCTGCTGGGCCTCGCGGTCGCGGCCAGCGCCACGCTGGGCGACCTCGGCGAATCCATGATCAAGCGCGACCTGGGCATCAAGGACATGGGCACCCTGCTCCCCGGTCACGGCGGCATCATGGACCGCCTCGACTCCCTGCTCCCGACGGCCCCGGTGGTCTGGCTTTTGCTGGTGCTCTTCGTCGGCTCCGCGTGAGGGTTCTGCCGTACGGCTTCCGGGCCCCTGTCCTGCGCGCAGGACAGGGGCCCGTCGGCATTGGTCGTACGGCTCCTGCGGTGGGACGATCTGGAGGGTAAAGCCCTCTGTCCGGGAAAGGAGGGCCTCATGTCCGCCTTCCATGAAGAGATCGACGTCGACCGGAGTCCGGGCGATGTGTGGGCGTACCTCAGCGACCCGTCCCACCTGCCGGAGTGGCAGAAGAGCGCGGTGTCGGTCGAGCAGCTCGACGACAGTCCTTTCGGACTCGGGTCCCGGATCCGGATCACCCGCCATGTCGGCCGCCGCGACGTCCCGATGACCATGCGGGTCACCGAGTTCGTACCGCCGCGCTCCTGGAGCATGCAGGGCACCGACGGACCGGTCCGGGGCCGGGTCCACGGCGAGGTCGTCCCGCTCCCCGACGGCCGTACCCGCGTGACCATGGACCTGGACTTCGAGGGCCACGGCCTCGGCAGGGTGCTGATCCCTCTCGTCGTACGCCCCCAGGTCCGCCGCGAACTCCCGGAGAACGAGCGGCTGCTCAAGGAACGGCTGGAGCACGCCGCCGGCTAGCCGGGGGAGTCCTCACCTGGCCCGGATCGCGGCGATGTCGAACTGGAGGCGGACCTTCTCGCTCACCATGGCCCCGCCCTGGGCCAGCCGGGCGTCGTAGGTCAGCCCCCAGTCGGAGCGGTTGATGGTGGTGGTGCCGTCGAAGCCGACCCGCTCGTCACCGAACGCGTCGACGACATGACCGATGTAGGTGAGCTCCAGGTCGACGGGGCGGGTGGTGTCCTTGATCGTGAGATCGCCGGTCATGCGGTAGACGTCCTCGCCCGCCAGCTGCACGGACGTGCTCGTGAAGGTCATCCGCGGGTGCGCCCCGGCGTCCAGGAACTGCCGGCCCACCACATGCGCGTCGCGCTGCTCGACACCCGTGTCGACGCTGGCCGTGTACAGCACGATGTCGGCCCGGGAGTGAGTCGGCTCGCGGCCGTCGAAGTACAGACGGCTCTCGTACTCGGTGAACGCGCCCCGCACCGTCGTCACCATCGCGTGCCGCACGGAGAACCCGATCCTGCTGTGCGCGGGATCGATCAGCCACTCGCCGGTGAGGGCCGCCAGCCCGGGATCGGGAAGCACGGCGGTACCGGTGGTACCGGCCGCCGGGGTGGCGGTCGCCACGGGCGTGACGGACTGCTGCGCGCGCCGGTGGAAGGAGTTGCGGCCGAAAAGGTTCATGGCTCGTGGTTACGTCAGCGCAGGGGGCCGGACAAGCCCCGATCAGCAAACCCGACCGTTCCCCGGCAGAACTTCACAGGACGCAGCAACGGCGACCGTCCGGTGCCGCACACCGCCTTCCTCTGGCGTGAGCGCGCCAACCCCGACCGCCTTTTAGGGGCGAATGCCCGGATTTGGGTGTTGACGTCATGTCTGTGGCATATGACGATAGGCGAAATCACGAGCGCCGAACTGTCGCCCTGTGAACCGCGCGGCGCTCCCGTCTCGGCCCTAAGGAGGGCGGCAATGAAGACGTTCCGGAGGCACATGCCGGGCAAGAAATCGGCGGTGGCGGCAATGATCCTTGGCGCGACTCTCCTGGTCGCTCCGACCGCGACCGCCGCCACCCAGAGCCCGAAGCCCCAGAGTCCCAGCCTCGACCGCTGCATCCACAGCGCTGGTCCGGCCGGGCGCTTCTATTACCCGGGCTTTGCCAACGTCCCCTGCCTCTGAGTGACACATCGGACGAGGAGCGGCTCGGTCACGCTCGGCCGAGCCCTCCTCCTGATCGGGCGGCCACCGCACGAGCCATGGGTCGCAGGTCACGGAGTTTGATCTGCGACACTGGTAACGCCATGCCTAAGCCCGGAGAACTGGCAGTAGTTGGGCAGCAACAAGCCCCCTACCAGCGCGTTCGGCGCGGACAGGGGGCCTGGTGTGGGTCACTGGGCCGTCTCTGGCCGTCAGGCTCATGTGGGGCCGGCAGAAACACCCGATCCACCGCCTTCCTCGTGCGCTCCTGGCTCGACCCGGTCCACCCTCACCTGCACACGCAGCAACGTCCTGGCCGTCGGGAGCAGTTACCCGCCCATCACCCTGAGGGTCCGCGTCGCCCGCACCGCCACCGGCACGGTCACCAACACCGCGACCGTCAGCGGAGGCGGCACCGTTACCGCCACGGACCCGACTGTCATCGACCCGGATCCGTGCCACCCCAAGCCAACCCACCACAAGCCGAGCCACCACAAGCCGGGCCACCACAAGCCGGGCCACCACGCGTCCCACGGCAAGAAGTAGCCCACACGGAAGAAGTCCCCTATCTGCGGTTGCGCCGCAAGGAGGGGGCACTTCCATGCCCTCATTGACCGATCTCTCCGGAGCTACGGATCAGAAGGTGGCCGTGCCCCATCCGTGCCCGATCGGGCGGGAAGTCACGGGGAACCACGGTGCCGGGCGGGCATCTGACAACACGACGGCCCCTGATCATTTCACCTGGTCAAAGGCCGTCAATCTGCGCGGTGGGTGTGGGATTTGAACCCACGGTGACTCGCGCCACGACGGTTTTTAAGATCGCGTCGGGTCATGAGTAGAAGTTGGCCCAGTACTCCTCGTGACTCTTAGTGAAGTCGGCCGGACGTTCCCGTCGCAGCACCTCGTAGCGTGCGACGTAGGCGTCGAGGGCTTCATGCAGAGAGCAGCCGAGGTGATCGCGTAGCGTCTTAAGCCCGAGGATGATCCGCCCAGCGACGATCATGTCGTCGGCCACGCCTGCATCCGTCTCGCTGTTGCCAGGACCCATAGGGTGATCACACCGCACCCCCACAGCCCATCGGACCAGGAGGGCTCAGCCACGCTCGGCTGGGCCCTCCTTAAAGACGCCTCAACATGGTCGATAGGGCGTTGATCGCATCGTTGAGATTCCCGTCCTGCGAGTCAGCGCGAGTGACGTACACCTGCATCAGGTACTGCCCTTGGCGGGCTGTGAGAAGTGTGTAGAACTGGTTCGTGGTCTTGCCGGTTGTTTGATCCGCGGTCTGACGCCCTTCCTCAACCGCGAGGTCGTCAAGACCCTTCAATGTTGGAACGGCGACCTCGTGAACGCCTTCCCACCGTGCCTTACTCAAAGTGTCGGTCTGTTTCGGGCACCGCTGGCCATCCTGTCGAATTCGGACGGCGTCCGCCTGAGCGAAGGCGGGCGAGCTGTAAACAGTGACCGAAGAGTTGGCATAGATGGTCTCGTCCGATGTCTTCACGTTTCGCGTCACTTCCGCAAGGCCATTGACCAGCGGCTCCTGCACGCTTTTGCAACGGCTGTCGAGGAAAAAGACAACCAAATCATCGTTTTCGTAAGGGTTGGCCTGCACAAAACCAGAACCCCAGTCCGGGGGTGTCAGCGCGACATGCTTCGCGGATTGCAGAGCCGCGGCGGACGAGCTGACGCGCGGCACTTTCTCGCCTTTGCCGCCGCGGAGAACAACGGCAAGCACCACAGTGACCGCAACGACGGCGACGGCAACGGCAAGACCGACGACCACGCGAGGCGCGCGCCACCATGGGCGTCGCGGAGGTGGGGCAGACGCTGGGGGCCCGTAGATGGGGCCAGGTGGAGGGCCGCTCGGCGGTTGAGGCCTCCCGCGTCCCTTACGCCAAGGCGCAGCCGAGTTGTCCCACGGCTGCCCAGGCCGATCACCCGACTGGTTGGGACGTTCGTTCATCGGCACCGTCCTGCTTCACGCGCGAGCTGGACGCCCCTTCGGCGACCCATCAAGGACGGCGGGAATGCGATCGCGCGATACCGGGTCATGATCCCAGCGTCACGCACAGAGCATCCCTTCGCACGTGGGAGACCGCTGTCGGTGCGGCCCGATACCGTTGCCGGGAGATGAGTGGCGGGCAGCCGACGAGTGATCTTCGCTGGGCCGTCCCTGGGCCGTCCGAGGCCGCTCAGTGGCGACCGGTGACGCCTACTAATGACAGTCGTAGCGACCGGCAGCCGCAGGTCACCCAAGTGGATCTGCGACACTGGTACAGCCATGCCTAAGCCCGGAGAACTCACTTTCGTCGCCCCGCGCGGAGCCAAGAAGCCGCCGCGGCACCTTGCCGATCTCACGCCCGCCGAGCGCAAGGACGCGGTGGCCGAGATCGGGGAGAAGCCGTTCCGTGCCAAGCAGCTCTCGCAGCACTACTTCGCGCGGTACGCGCACGACCCGGAGCAGTGGACCGACATCCCCGCGGGCTCGCGCGCCAGGCTCCAGGACGCACTGTTCCCCGAGCTGATGACCGTCGTCCGGCATCTGTCGACCGACGAGGGGACCACCCGCAAGACGCTCTGGCGGCTGTTCGACGGCACCCTCGTCGAGTCCGTGCTGATGCGGTACCCGGACCGGGTCACCATGTGCATCAGCTCGCAGGCGGGATGCGGGATGAACTGCCCGTTCTGTGCGACCGGGCAGGCGGGCCTCGACCGGAATCTGTCCACCGCGGAGATCGTCCACCAGATCGTGGACGGGATGCGGGCGCTGCGGGACGGAGAGGTGCCCGGTGGGCCTGCACGGCTCTCCAACATCGTCTTCATGGGCATGGGGGAGCCGCTCGCCAACTACAAACGCGTGGTCGGTGCCATCCGGGCGCTCACCGATCCTGCCCCCGACGGGCTGGGGCTGTCCCAGCGGGGCATCACCGTGTCCACCGTCGGACTCGTGCCGGCCATCCACCGGTTCGCCGACGAGGGCTTCAAGTGCCGGCTCGCGATCTCCCTGCACGCGCCCGACGACGAGCTGCGCGACACCCTCGTCCCCGTGAACACGCGCTGGAAGGTGCGCGAGGTGCTGGACGCCGGGTTCGAGTACGTCGAGAAGAGCGGGCGTCGGCTGTCCATCGAGTACGCGCTCATCCGCGACATCAATGACCAGGCCTGGCGAGGGGACCGGCTGGGCCGGCTGCTCAAGGGCAAGCCCGTGCACGTCAATCTCATTCCGCTGAACCCGACGCCGGGCTCGAAGTGGACCGCCTCGCGGCCCGCGGACGAGAAGGCGTTCGTGGAGGCCATCGCCGCCCATGGTGTGCCCGTGACCATCCGGGACACCCGGGGCCAGGAGATCGACGGGGCCTGTGGTCAGCTGGCGGCCACCGAGCGGTAATCTGGCCACCGTCCATCACATCTTCATATTCCGACAGGGGAGCGCCACAGCGCTGAGAGTGCGGCGGACAGGGCCGCAGACCCTCTGAACCTCGCCCAGGTCATTCTGGGTAGGGAGTTCGGTCATCACTCAAGCTGTTGCGCCCTGCCCGGGGTCCTTTCCACAAAGGCCCGGGCAGGGCCGCGTCTCTTCCTGGCCAACCCCAGGAGGACATCCAAGTGCACAACAAGACCTTCGTGGCCGTGGCGGTCGGGCTCGGCCTGATCACGCTGTCCGCGTGCGGTTCCGGCGGCGCCACCAAGTCGTCCGCGGACTCCAAGACCGTCACCCTGGTCAGCCACGACTCGTGGCATATCTCGAAGAACGTGCTGAAGGACTTCGAGCAGCGGACCGGGTACAAGGTCCGCAACCTCCAGGACGGCGACGCCGGGCAGGCCGTCAACAAGGCCATCCTGACCAAGGACAACCCGCAGGGCGACGTCTTCTTCGGTGTCGACAACACCCTGTTGTCCCGCGCCCTCGACAACGGCCTCTTCCAGCCGTACACCGCCAAGGGCCTCGACAAGACCGGCGCCGCCTACCAGCTCGACAAGGACAAGCACCGGGTCACGCCGATCGACTACGGCGACATCTGCGTCAACTACGACAAGGCCTACTTCAGCAAGCACAAGCTGACTCCGCCGCAGTCCTTCGCCGACCTCGCCAAGCCCGAGTACAAGAACCTGCTGGTCACCGAGAACGCCGCCACCTCCTCGCCCGGCCTCGGCTTCCTGCTGGGCAGCGCCGCGCAGTTCGGGGACAACGGGTGGCAGGGCTACTGGAAGAAGCTCAAGGCCAACGGCGTGAAGGTAGTCGACGGCTGGGAGCAGGCGTACTACCAGGAGTTCTCGGGTTCGTCGGAGGGCAAGAAGGCCGGCGGTGACCGGCCGCTCGTCGTGTCGTACGCCTCCTCGCCGCCCGCCGAGGTCATCTACGCCAAGAAGCGGCCCAGCACCGCCCCGACGGGCGTGTCGTACGGCACCTGCTTCCGGCAGATCGAGTTCGCCGGGCTGCTCAGCAACGCCCGGAACCCCAAGGGCGCCAAGGCGTTCATCGACTTCCTGGTCTCCAAGGAGTTCCAGGAGGACATGCCGTTGAACATGTTCGTCTACCCGGTGGTCGACGGTGCGAAGGTGCCCGCCGACTTCACCAAGTACGGGCCGGCCGCCCAGCACCCCGAGACCATGGCTCCCGGCAAGATCGCCGCCGACCGTGACCAGTGGGTCAAGTCGTGGACCTCGCTCGTACTGAAGTAGCCCCCCGCACGAGGGACATGCGCGGGAGCGCGGCGCGGCTCGGACTGATGGTCCTGCCCGTCGCGTTCTTCGCGCTGTTCTTCGCCTGGCCCGTGGCCGCGATCCTCGCGCGCGGGCTGAAGGTCGACGGCACCTGGCAGTTGGGGCGGATCACGGACGTGGTCACGCAGCCGGACATCCGGCACGTGCTGTGGTTCACCACCTGGCAGGCGCTCGCCTCCACCGCGCTCACCCTGCTGCTCGCGCTGCCCGCCGCCCATGTCTTCGCCCGTCTCGACTTCCCCGGCAAGCAGGTGCTGCGGGCCGTCGTCACCGTCCCGTTCGTGCTGCCGACCGTCGTCGCCGGCAGCGCGTTCCTCGCTCTCGTCGGGCACGGCGGGCTGCTGGACGACCTGTGGGGCGTACGGCTGGACACCACGGTGTGGGCGATCCTGCTGGCCCACGTCTTCTTCAACTACGCGGTCGTCGTACGGACCGTCGGCGGGCTGTGGTCCCAGCTCGATCCCCGCCAGGAGGAGGCCGCCCGCATGCTGGGTGCGTCTCCGCTCGGCGCCTGGCGGAAGGTCACCCTCCCTGCGCTCGCGCCCGCCGTGGCCGCCGCCGCGCTGATGGTGTTCCTGTTCACCTTCACCTCCTTCGGCATCGTCCAGATCCTCGGCGGCCCCACCTTCTCCACCCTCGAAGTGGAGATCTACCGGCAGACCTCCGAGGTCTTCGATCTCTCCACGGCCGCCGTCCTCACCCTCGTCCAGTTCGTCGCCGTCGGCGCGATCCTCGCCGTGCACGCCTGGACGGTGCGGCGCCGGGAGACCGCCCTGCGGCTCGTCGACCCGAAGTCGACCGCCCGCCGCCCGCGCGGCGCCGGGCAGTGGGCCCTGCTCGCCGGCGTCCTCGTCACCATCGCGCTGCTGCTCGTCCTGCCCCTCGCCGTCCTGGTCCGCCGCTCCCTGGACGCGCCGGACTTCGGCTACTACCGGGCGCTGACGAACTCCGACGGCGGTACGTTCCTGGTGGCGCCCGTGCACGCGGTGTGGACCTCGCTGCAGTACGCCGTCGCCGCCACCGCCATCGCCGTGGGTGTAGGAAGTCTCGCCGCCGCCGCGCTGGCCCGGCGGGACGCCGGACGACTGGTGCGGGGCTTCGACGCGCTGCTGATGCTGCCGCTCGGCGTCTCCGCCGTGACCGTCGGCTTCGGCTTCCTGATCGCCCTGGACAAGCCGCCGCTGGACCTCAGACAGTCCTGGATCCTCGTCCCGCTCGCGCAGGCGCTGGTCGGTGCCCCCTTCGTCGTACGGACCATGCTGCCCGTGCTGCGCGCGGTGGACGTCCGGCTCCGGGAGGCCGCCGCCGTGCTCGGGGCCTCGCCCTGGCGGGTGTGGCGGGAGGTGGACCTGCCGCTGGTGCGGCGGGCGCTGCTGGTCGCGGCCGGGTTCGCGTTCGCCGTCTCGCTCGGCGAGTTCGGGGCGACCGTGTTCATCGCCCGGCCCGACAATCCCACGCTCCCGGTTGCCGTGGCCCGGCTGCTCAGCCGCCCCGGAGACCTCAACTACGGCCAGGCGATGGCCCTTTCGACCATTCTGATGGTGGTGTGCGGCACCGCGCTGCTGCTCCTGGAGCGGTTGCGCACCGACCGGACGGGGGAGTTCTAGATGTTGCTGACCGGACGGGTGGGTTCTCGATGCTGTTGACCGGACGGGTGGGTTCTCGATGCTGCTGAGCCTCGATGCCGCGACCGTGCGCTTCGGCGGGCGGGCCGTGCTCGACGCGGTCGATCTCGACGTCGCCGAGCACGAGGTGGTGTGTGTGCTGGGCCCCAGCGGCAGCGGGAAGTCGACCCTGCTGCGGGCGGTCGCCGGACTCCAACGCCTCTCCGGCGGGCGGGTGTTGCTCGACGGCCGCGACCAGTCGGGTGTGCCCGCGCACCGGCGGGGCGTCGGTCTGATGTTCCAGGACCACCAGCTCTTCCCACAGCGGGACGTCGGTGCGAACGTGGCGTTCGGGCTGCGCATGCACGGCATCGCCAAGGGCGAACGGGACGCCGAGGTCAGGCAGTTGCTGGACCTGGTCGGCCTGCCCGGGGCCGCCCGGCGGGCCGTGGCCGCCCTGTCCGGCGGCGAGCAGCAGCGCGTGGCCCTGGCCCGGGCGCTGGCGCCCCGGCCCCGGCTGCTCATGCTGGACGAACCGCTCGGCCAGCTCGACCGCTCGCTCAGGGAACGCCTGGTGGTCGAACTGCGGGAGCTGTTCGGCCGGTTGGGTACGACCGTGCTCGCCGTGACCCACGACCAGGGCGAGGCGTTCGCGCTGGCCGACCGGGTGGTGGTGATGCGGGACGGGCGGATCGCGCAGTCCGGCACCCCGCTCGAGGTGTGGCAGCGGCCCGCCGACGCCTTCGTGGCCCGCTTCCTCGGCTTCGACAACGTGGCCGAGGCGACCGTCGCCGGTACGGCAGCCGACAGCCCCTGGGGCAAGCTGCCGGTCCCCGACGGCTCCCCGCAGGGCGCGCGCACCCTGCTCGTCCGGCCCGCCGGGGTACGGCTCGTGGCGGCCGACGCCGGACTGCCGTGCACGGTGACCGCGCGCACCTTCAAGGGCACCCATGTGGCCGTCCACCTCCAGCCCGCGGACGGGCCGCGCCTGGAGGCGGCCTGCGCGCTGCGGGAGGCGCCGGAGGTCGGCGCGTCGGTCGGCGTGGAGTTCGACGCGACCGAAACGGTCGTGCTCGGCTGAGCGCCGGGCCCCTAGGGTGAGGGGCATGACATTGCTCGCACACGATCGCTACTGCGATGAAATCGCGCTCCAGGTGGGCCAGTTCAGGGCACTGGTGACCTCGGGCGCGGACCTGGCGGCCACCGTGCCGACGTGCCCCGAGTGGACGCTGGAAAAGCTCGTACGGCACATGGGCGGCGCCCTGCGCTGGGCGGCCACACTCGTTGGGACCCGGGCCCAGGAGATGGTTCCGCACGACCAGGTACCGCTCGGCGGGGGACCGGAGGCCGAGGGGGACGCGGCAGCCCTCGACGCATGGCTCGCGGAGACCGGCGAGCTGGTCGTCGGGGCGCTGCGCGAGGCCGGTCCCGACGCCAAGGTGTGGTCCTGGACGGGCACGTCCACGAGCGCGTTCTGGGCCCGCCGGATGACCCATGAGATCACCGTTCACCGTGCGGACGCCGCGCTCACCGTAGGGGCGCCCTACGAGGTCGCGCCCGAGGTCGCCGCCGACACGCTGGACGAGTGGCTGGAGCTCGTGGAGTGGGTGCAGCGGACCGGGGTGCGGGAGTGGGCCAAGGAGCTGCGCGGCCCGGACCGCAGCATCCATCTGCACGCCACCGACACCGACCCGGCGCTGAACGCCGAGTGGCTCATCGAGCTGCGCGAGGACGGCATGAGCTGGCGGCGCGGCCACGAGAAGGCCACGGTCGCCCTGCGCGGCCCGCTCACCTCCGTGCTGCTCGCTTTCTACAACCGGCTGCCGCTGGACGCCCCCGGCCTGGAGATCCTCGGCGAGCGTGAGCTGCTGGAGTTCTGGCGGAAGCGGGCCAGCTTCGGCTGACACACGACCGCGGCCCGTCCTCTGGGGATAGGAGGACGGGCCGCGGCGCAGTACCTGTCGTGCAAGGGGGTCAGCCGTTGCCGCGGGCCCCGCGACGACGCATGCCGAACCAGACCGCGCCACCGCCGGCGACGACCAGCGCGCCCGCGATGCCGGCGATCAGGCCGGTGTTGGAGTTGGCACCGGTCTCGGCGAGGTTCGAGTCACCGGCCGCCGGGGACGGTGCGTTGCTGGACGTGCCCGCCGGCGCGGAGCTGGAGCCGGAGGCCGACGGGGTCGGGGTCGCCGACTCGGCCGGGGCGGACGTCGACGGCGACGGCTTCGGCGTCGAGGAGGCCGGCGGGGTCGGGGTGGAGCTCTCGGTCTTGCAGGCGGTGGACGGGGTCACCAGGTTCTGCTTGATGTCCGCGTCGAGGATGTTGGCCGCCTTGATGTGGATGCGGTAGGTCGCGTTCGGCTTCCAGTCCTCGGGGAAGGTGACCGAAGTGCCCTCGGCCGAGCCCTTGACCTCGTGCTTGCCCACCTGGGTCTCGACGCCACCGTTGCTCTCGAGGAACACGGTGACCTGGGCCGGGGTGCCGGAGCGGTCGGTGTCGGTGACGACGATGATGCCCTTTTGGCCGTCGCACTTGGCTTCGGCCTTGAAGTCCTGGATGCTGCACGCGAACGCCGAGCCGGACAGACCCAGCACGACCGCGGCAGAAGCGGAGACAACACCCAGAGCGCGCACGGAACGGCGTACGCCACGGTGAGTTATGGACAACGTTTGTCCTTTACAGAGTGCAACTGCGGGGGGTTCAGGGGGAGTTGAGGCACCGGATGAGGTGAGTGCCTCACCACCCCCAAGAGGCTCACAGGTCTATAAGCGCTCCATAAGCAGTGTCAACGCATATGCCGCCAACGGACGTTGGCTTTACTTGCTTATTACGCACCGAGACGTTTGATCGCGTCCGCAGCCTGCTCGATCCGGTCAACCAGGGTGATACGGGACTCCATCGACCGGCCCCGGGCGAGTGCCCGCAACAGCGGCCAGGCCGGCAACTCACGTGTCCAGTGCGCCTCGTCGACCAGCACCATCGCCGTCGGCTCCCCCCGCGACCCGTAGTAGTTCGGCGTTGCGTTGTCGAAGATCTCCTGTACGGTCCCGGCGGCGCCAGGCAGGAAGACCACCCCGGCGTTCGAGCGGGCCAGCAGGCCGTCCTCGCGGGTGGCGTTGGCGAAGTACTTGGCTATGTGCGCGGCGAAGGCGTTCGGCGGCTCGTGGCCGTAGAACCAGGTGGGGATGCCCACCGACGCGCCGCCGCCGGGCCAGCGCTCGCGGACCTCGAAGGCGGCGCGCGCCCAGTCGGTGACGGAGGGCCGGAACGAGGGCGTCTTGGCGAGGAGTCGGAGCGCGTCGTCCAGCATCTCGTCCGGGAAGGGCGCGGCGTATGCGCCGAGGTTCGCCGCCTCCATCGCGCCGGGACCGCCGCCGGTGGCGACCGTGAACCCGGCACGGGTCAGCTCCCGGCCGAGCCGGGCGGCGCCGGCATACGCACCCGCACCGCGCTCCATGGCGTGGCCCCCCATGACGCCCACCACTCGGGCACCGACGAGGAGTTCGTCGAGGGCGTCGGAGACGGCGTCGTCGTGGACCGAGCGGAGCATCGAGGCGAATATGTCGCCGTCGGCCTTGGTCTGCTGGAACCAGGCGTAGGCCTGGGCGTCCGGAGTCGCCTCGTAGCCCTCGTCGAGCGAGTCGAAGAGTTCGCCGGGCGCATAGACGAAACCGCGGTACGGGTCGAACGGCAGCCCCGGGACCGGCGGGAACACCAGGGCCCCGGAGGCGCGCACCGCGGTGGCCGCCTCGGCGTCCATGGGACAGCCGAGGAAGACGGCGCCGGTCGTGTCGGTGGTGAGCAGGACGTCCGTACGGCTCGTCAGATCGACGGCCTGGACGCGGTACTGGACGAGTGTGCCGTGCTCGGCGACGACCTCGTCGAACTCGGCGAGGGACTCGATCTCACGGTCGCGGGCGGCACGGTTCGGCTGGGCGGGTGTCGGATGCACCCGCCCATGCTAGGTGTCAGCCCTGGACCGCGGCCGGGTCCATCCAGATGACCTCCCAGGTGTGGCCGTCGAGGTCGTCGAAGGCGCGGCCGTACATGAAGCCGAGGTCCTGGGTCCGGCCGCTCGGGGTGGCGCCCGAGGCGAGGGCCTTGTCCACCAGTTCGTCCACCTTCTCGCGGCTCTCTGCGCTCAGCGCGACCAGCACCTCACTGGTCTTCGTGGCGTCGGCGATCTCCTTCTCGGTGAAGGTCGCGTAGAACGGCTTGGTGAGCAGCATCGCGACGATGGTGTCGCTGATCACCACGGAGGCGGCCTTCTCGTCGCTGAACTGCGGGTTGATCGAGTAGCCGAGCTCCGTGAAGAACTTCTTCGAGGCGTCGAGGTCGTTCACGGGCAGGTTCACGAAGATCATCTGCTGGTACATGAGGTGTCTCTCCCGAGGCGGTCCGTGGTGGTCCGTGCGTGCTGGGGTCAGCGTGTTCGGTGGGTAGACCGGGGGTCCCGGGAGAACTCATCGGTCGCCGCAGATGTTTTTCACCGGTCCAGGGGGAGAGCCGCCAGGGAGGCGACGGACAGGGTGAGCGGGCCGAACAGCGCCAGCAGGGCCGCCGCGCGCAGCGCCGCGGCCGCGCGCAGCATCGAGGCCGGGGCGCCGAGGCGGAGCAGCGCGGCGGTCGTGTCGGCCCGGCACTGGCGCGTCTCCACGGCCGCGGTGAGGAGGGTGGCGACCGTGCAGCCGGTGACGAGCAGCGCGCCGAGGGTGGTCAGCGGGCCGAACGTCGGTGCCGAGCCGGAGTACGGCGTGGTCATGGCGTAGCCGGCGGACGCGACCGCGCAGACGACGCCGAGCGGGCGGCCGATGCGGGTGGCCTCCGTCATGAGGACCCGTCCGGCCAGGAGGCGGAGGGCGCCGGGGCGGGAGCACTGCAGGAGCCGGCCGCACAGGTGGGTCAGGCCGGGGGCGGCCAGCACCAGGCCGGTCGCGGTGAGGAGCCGGCCGAGGAGCAGGGCGGCGTGCGCGTGGTCGGCGTAGGCCTGGGCGGCGAGACCGGTGGCGAGGAGGGCGACGCCCCAGGGAAGGCCGGTGGGGGCGTCTTTGGGGGGTTGGGGGGTGCCGTCGGTCCAGTCCCCGACCGGGGTGGGGGACTCGGGGCCGGATTCGCCGCCCGGCGAGTCGTCGTTGCCGTCGTGTGCGCCTGCGGGTCGGCGACCGGGCCGCTCGCTGTCGTCGTGTGCGCCCCCCGACTGCTCGTCGTCGGCCATCTGCCCGTGCTCGTCCCGGGAGCCACCGGCCCCCGGCCGCCCACGTGCCCCGAATCTCCCGTAGGCCCCGAAGGTCTCTCGTGCCACCGAGTAGCCGTACGCCCCGAAGCGGCCGTATCTGCGCAGGAGCGGGGTGGCCGGGCGGGGGTCCTTGGGGCGGAGGGTCAGGGCCACCGTGGCCGAGGCGAGGGCCGGGACCAGGCCCAGCAGGGTCAGGGCCGCCGGGACGGGGAGGTGATTGCCCGCGGCCAGGAAGTCCGCCGTCGCGCCGTCGAAGGGCGTGCCCGTGAGGTCGCCGCGCAGGTAGAGGAAGGCCAGCAGGGCCAGCAGCGAGCCCAGTGTGCAGGACAGGGCCGTGGTCAGCGCGGAGATCGCCATCAGACGCGCCGGTCCGAGGCCCACGGCGGACAGCCCCGTGCGCGGCCGGGTGCCGGGGTCGGTGCGGGCGACGGCCAGCGCGAAGTACACGGTGGCGGCGAGCGGCACCGCGCACCAGGCGAGCCGCAGCGCGGCGGCGTCCGAGTGTTCCGGGTGGTTGACGGCGTAGCCGAGGCAGGCCAGCAGGAGGAAGCCGGTGCCGCCGGCCGCCGCCGACACCAGCAGGCGGCGCAGCTGGACGGCGGGCCGGGCCGCCCCGGTCAGACGGAGAGCGACCACGCGGCGCGGCCTTCCGTCTCGGGGGCGTCGGGCAGGTGCACGGTGCTGACGCGCCGGCCGTCCAGCAGGGCCACGGTGCGGTCGGCGAGGGCGGCGGTGTCGGCGTCGTGCGTGCCGAGGACCACGGTGATGCCGTGCGAGCGGGCGGCCGTGGTGAGCGTGCGCAGCACATGGGTGCGGTCGGCGCGGTGCAGCGGAGCCGTGGGCTCGTCGGCGAAGAGGACCGTGGGTGCCGGGGCCAGCGCCCGGGCGATGGCGACGCGCTGGCGCTCGGCCTGCTGGAGTTCGTGCGGGCGGTTGCGGGCCCGGTCGCCGACGTCGAGCCGTTCCAGCCACTCCAGCGCGGCGACCTTGGCCCTGCGGCGGCTGGTGCCGCGCAGCATCAGGGGGAGCGCGGCGTTCTCCCAGACGTTCAGCTCGGGGACCAGCACCGGCGCCGGGTCGATCCAGCCGAAGCGGTCCCGGCGCAGCCGCTCCCGGCGCAGCGGGCCCAAGGTGTGCATGGGCACGCTGTTGAACCACACCTCGCCGCTGTCCACCGGCACCAGGCCGGACAGACAGCGCAGCAGGGTCGTCTTGCCGCTGCCGCGCGGGCCGGTGACGGCGAGGATCTCGCCCACGCGCACGCCGAGCGAGATCCCGGCGAGTCCCGGGGAGCCGTCGGGGTGCCTGAAGTGCAGGGAGCGTGCCCAGAGCACGTCGTTGTCCGGCGGGGCCTCGGCCTCCATGGGCGTACACCTCGGTTCTGATCCGTTTTCCCGTGCCTCATCCCTCGTGTGGGGGAACGAAGGCTGGGCCGATCGGTCACTGGAACGCTAGGCAGCCGTCGTCGGGAGGCCTGACAACACACGGCCCCGGGCCGCCGTTCCCACTCGAACGGACGGCACCGGGGCCGGTGTAGATCAGCTGATCGGACGAATCAGGCTCAGAGCTTGGTCCACGCCTCCGTCAGCGTCGCGCGCAGGATCTGCTCGATCTCGTCGAAGGTCTCCTGGTTGGAGATCAGCGGCGGGGCGAGCTGGACGACCGGGTCGCCGCGGTCGTCGGCACGGCAGTACAGGCCGTTGTCGAACAGCGCCTTGGAGAGGAAGCCGTACAGGACGCGCTCGGTCTCCTCCTCGTTGAAGGACTCCTTGGTGTTCTTGTCCTTCACCAGCTCGATGCCGTAGAAGAAGCCGTTGCCGCGGACGTCGCCGACGATCGGCAGGTCGTGCAGCTTCTGCAGCGTCTGCAGGAAGGCGCCCTCGTTGTCGAGCACGTGCTGGTTGAGGTTCTCGCGCTCGAACAGGTCGAGGTTGGCGAGGCCCACCGCGGCGGAGACCGGGTGGCCACCGAAGGTGTAGCCGTGCAGGAAGGTGTTGTCACCCTTGTAGAACGGCTCGGCGAGCCGGTCGGAGATGATGCAGGCGCCGATCGGGGAGTAGCCCGAGGTCATGCCCTTGGCGCAGGTGATCATGTCCGGGACGTAGCCGAACTTGTCGCAGGCGAACATCGTGCCGAGGCGGCCGAAGGCGCAGATGACCTCGTCCGACACGAGCAGCACGTCGTACTTGTCGCAGATCTCGCGCACGCGCTGGAAGTACCCGGGCGGCGGCGGGAAGCAGCCGCCGGCGTTCTGCACCGGCTCCAGGAAGACCGCGGCGACGGTGTCCGGGCCCTCGAAGAGGATCTGCTGCTCGATCTGGTCGGCGGCCCAGCGACCGAAGGCCACGGGGTCGTCGCCGAAGATCGGGGCGCGGTAGATGTTGGTGTTCGGCACCTTGTGCGCGCCCGGGACGAGCGGCTCGAACGGCGCCTTCAGGCCGGGCAGACCCGTGATGGACAGGGCGCCCTGCGGGGTGCCGTGGTAGGCGACCGCACGTGAGATGACCTTGTGCTTGGTGGGCTTGCCGACCAGCTTGAAGTACTGCTTGGCGAGCTTCCAGGCGGTCTCGACGGCCTCGCCGCCGCCGGTGGTGAAGAAGACCTTGTTGAGGTCGCCCGGGGCGTGGTCGGCCAGGCGCTCCGCCAGCTCGACGGCCTTCGGGTGGGCGTAGGACCACACCGGGAAGAAGGCCAGCTCCTGGGCCTGCTTGAAGGCGGTCTCGGCGAGTTCCGTACGGCCGTGACCGGCCTGGACCACGAACAGACCCGCGAGACCGTCGAGGTAGCGCTTGCCCTTGTCGTCGTAGATGTAGGTGCCCTCACCCCGGACGATGGTCGGGACCGGGGAGTTCTCGTACGAGGACATGCGGGTGAAGTGCATCCACAGGTGGTCGTACGCGGTGCGGCTGAGGTCCTTGGTGCTCACGGTTATCGGGTCCTCACGGTTATCGGGTTCCCCACATGTAGGTCTGCTTCTTCAGCTTCAGGTAGACGAAGCTTTCGGTGGAGCGCACGCCGGGCAGGGCACGGATGCGTTTGTTGATGACGTCCAGCAGGTGGTCGTCGTCCTCGCAGACGATCTCGGCGAGGATGTCGAACGAGCCCGCGGTCATCACCACGTACTCGACTTCCGACATGTCGGTCAGCGCGTCCGCGATCGACTCGACATCGCCCTCGACGTTGATCCCGACCATCGCCTGCCGGCGGAAGCCCACGGTGAGCGGGTCCGTCACGGCGACGATCTGCATCACGCCCTGGTCCAGCAGCTTCTGGACGCGCTGGCGCACGGCCGCCTCCGACAGGCCGACGGCCTTGCCGATCGCGGCGTACGGCCTGCGGCCGTCCTCCTGGAGCTGCTGGATGATGGCGAGGGAGACGGCGTCCAGCTGGGGGGTGCCGCCGTTCCTGGACTCGCGGGTGGAGTCCCTCTGGTCTGCGCTTCGACTGGCCACGAGCTCACTGTGCACGAGGTCTCGACAGTTTCGCAAGCCCCGTTTGATGAAATCCGTTGTTTGAGACTCCCCCTCGTGCGGATTTCGCAGAACTCGCGGGCGTGGGGGTGTTGAAAACGTGGACACGGCGGCTAGGGTGGGTGTCTCAGTGAGTGGACGGAAAGAACCAGATCAGGAGGCCGGCAGTGAGCACCGAGCTGCGTCGTCTGCGCAACTACATCGACGGTGAGTTCCGGGACGCCGCCGACGGACGGACCACCGAGGTGGTCAACCCCGCGACGGGCGAGGCGTACGCGACCGCGCCGCTGTCCGGTGAGGCGGACGTGGACGCCGCGATGGAGGCCGCCGCCCGCGCCTTCCCGGCCTGGCGCGACACCACCCCCGCCGAGCGTCAGAAGGCCCTCCTCAAGATCGCGGACGCGTTCGAGGAGCGCGCCGAGGAACTGATCGCGGCCGAGGTGGAGAACACGGGCAAGCCGATCGGGCTCACCCGCTCCGAGGAGATCCCGCCGATGGTCGACCAGATCCGCTTCTTCGCGGGCGCGGCGCGGATGCTGGAGGGCCGTTCGGCCGGCGAGTACATGGAGGGGATGACCTCGATCATCCGCCGTGAGCCGGTCGGCGTCTGCGCGCAGGTCGCGCCCTGGAACTACCCGATGATGATGGCGGTGTGGAAGTTCGCCCCCGCGATCGCGGCCGGCAACACCGTGGTGCTCAAGCCCTCGGACACCACCCCGGCCTCCACCGTCCTGATCGCCGACATCGTCGGCTCGATCCTGCCCAAGGGCGTCTTCAACGTCGTCTGCGGCGACCGCGAGACCGGCCGGCTGATGGTCGAGCACGACACCCCGGCGATGGCCTCCATCACCGGCTCGGTCCGCGCCGGCATGTCGGTGGCCGAGTCGGCGTCCAAGGACCTCAAGCGGGTCCACCTGGAGCTGGGCGGCAAGGCCCCGGTCGTCGTCTTCGAGGACACCGACATCGCCAAGGCCGTCGAGGACATCTCCGTGGCGGGCTTCTTCAACGCCGGCCAGGACTGTACGGCCGCCTGCCGCGTCCTCGTCCACGAGTCGATCCACGACGAGTTCGTGGCGGCGCTGGCCAAGGCCGCCGAGGACACCAAGACCGGCCGGCCGGACGACGAGGACGTCCTCTTCGGCCCGCTCAACAACCCCAACCAGCTCAAGCAGGTCGAGGGCTTCATCGAGCGGCTGCCCGCCCACGCGCGCGTGGAGGCCGGCGGCAAGCGGGTCGGCGACAAGGGCTACTTCTTCGCGCCGACCGTCGTCTCCGGCGTCAAGCAGGACGACGAGATCATCCAGAAGG
The DNA here is from genome assembly GCF_055572075.1 of Streptomyces sp. NPDC030820. Classification (NCBI taxonomy): domain Bacteria; kingdom Bacillati; phylum Actinomycetota; class Actinomycetes; order Kitasatosporales; family Streptomycetaceae; genus Streptomyces; species Streptomyces sp. NPDC030820. The sequence goes on along the minus strand of NZ_JBVIEB010000009.1, from coordinate 184,330 downwards.
AGGTCTTCGGCCCGGTCATCACCGTCCAGACCTTCTCCGACGAGGACCAGGCCGTCGAGTACGCCAACGGCGTGGAGTACGCCCTCGCCTCCTCGGTGTGGACCAAGGACCACGCCCGCGCGATGCGCATGTCCAAGAAGCTCGACTTCGGCTGCGTGTGGATCAACACCCACATTCCGCTGGTCGCGGAGATGCCGCACGGCGGCTTCAAGAAGTCCGGCTACGGCAAGGACCTGTCGGCGTACGGCTTCGAGGACTACACGCGGATCAAGCACGTGATGACGTCCCTGGGCGAGTGAGCTCGGGCAACAGCAGCGCGCGGCCCCCGGACGGGTTACCTTTCCCGTCCGGGGGCCGGCTCACCACTGGTGGCCTGTCAGCGCTCCGACCAGCGCGCCGGGAAAGGCCGCCAGGGTGAGCGCGAGGCCGCCGAGGAACAGCGGGGCGCCGACGAGCACCAGCAGCGGGGAGAGGAAGAGCTGCGTGGAGGAGATCAGCACCGGGTTCCCGCCCGCCACCAGCCACAGCCGGCGGCTCGGCAGCGGGGCGAGCGAATCGCTGGGCACTCCGCGCCGATAGGTCAGCTCGCGGCCGTCCGCATCCACATGGACGTAGTGCTGTTCCCACGGGGTTCTGGTGGAGAAGGTTCTCTCGGTGTGCGAGTAGCGGGCCAGGACCCGTCCCCCTCGCAGGGCACCCCAGCTTTCCCAGGCCGGCATGCACAACACGAACCCGCCACCGGCAAGCCCGAGTCCGAGATTGGTGCCGACCAGGCAGACGAACGCCTGCACCCAGCCGGCCACGAAGCCGACGAGCAGGCCGTAGACGGCCAGTACGGTGAGGGCTGCCCGCAGCAGCAGCTGCTCCGGGGCGTAACGATCCCGCAGCCGCGGCTTCGCCGCCCCGACGGCCGGGATGTGACGGGCTTCGCGTTCGTCTCCCGCTCTCTTTGGCCATGTCCTGGCCCGCTCCGTCCTGTCCCGTGGCTCGGCCGCCGCCGTGTCGTCGGTCGGCGGGGCCCCGACGAGGCGGGCGTTGAGCCGGTTCAGCGCCGCGAGACCCTCGTCCAGCTCCTGCCTGGCCAGGGCCGGGTTCCGTTCGGCCTCCCGGGTGGCCTTCTCATAGGCGTCCAGCGCACGGGCGTACTCGACGGCCATCACGTGCGTGGTCCCCGGACGGTCGGTGGCGAACGGATGCCCGGCCAGCAGCTCGCCGAATGCCGTCAACTGGCCCTGCAAACGGGCCGATTCCTCCCGCGCCTCCCGGCGCCGCTTCCCCAGTGGCAGCACCCGGCCATCGTCCTCCCGGGAAGCGGCCGAGGCACTGTGCGATGTGGGACGAACAACCGGTCCTACGTTTCCGTACCCCGGCAACGGGCCCTGATCGACAGGGTGTCGGGCCGTCGGTGGCACGCTCGACGCAGCGTCGATTGCCGGTCCCTGCGGCGGGACGGCATCCTTCAGGGGTGCCCCGGACTTTCTCTCGTACGTCGCCGATGTCCCGCCGCTCCCTTCTGCGCGCACTTGGCGGCGCCGCCGCGCTCGGTGCCCTGGCCGGCTGTGGGGTGCCCGCCGCCTATGTCGCGCCCGGTGATCGGGCCGTCGCCGACGAGTCCGTGGGCGACAGGAAACTGACCTGGGCGAACTGGCCGTTGTACATCGACACCGACGACCACGATCCCAACCGGCGGCCCACGCTGGAGGCGTTCGAGAAGCGCACCGGGATCTCCGTGGACTACGTCGAGGAGATCAACGACAACGACGAGTTCTTCGGCAAGATCAGCCCCGCGCTGATGAACCATCAGTCCACCGGCCGCGACCTGATCGTCATCAGCGACTGGATGTGCGCCCGGTTCGTCCGCCTCGGCTGGGTCCAGGAGATGGACCGCGCCCACCAGCCGAACGTGGCCAAGTACCTTGAACCGCTGCTCCGTTCGTGCGCCTTCGACGCGGGCCGCCGGTTCTCGGTGCCGTGGCAGTCGGGCATCACCGGCATCGCCTACGACCGCAAGAAGCTGGGCCGCGAGATCCGGCACGTCAAGGACCTCTGGGCGAGTGACCTCAAGGGCCGCGTGACCCTCCTCTCCGGCCTGGACGAGTCCTTCGCCCTCCTCATGCAGGGCAACGGCGTGGACATCACCAAATGGACGGCGGACGACTTCCACACCGTCTGCGACGAGGTGGAGCGCGAGGTACACCGCGGCCAGATCCGCCGCTTCACCGGCAACGACTACACCAAGGACCTGGTGAGCGGGGACGTCCTGGCCTGCCAGGCCTACTCCGGCGACGTCATCCAGCTCCAGGCCGACAACCCCGACATCCGCTTCGTCGTCCCCGAGGAGGGCGCCGAGCTGTGGTCGGACTCCCTGATGATCCCCAACCGGGCCCGCCACAAGGCCAACGCGGAGCGCCTGATCGACTACTACTACGACCCCGCCGTCGCCGCGAAGCTCGCCACCTGGGTCAACTACGTCTGCCCCGTGCCCGCGGCCCGGGACGTCCTGGCCTCCTCGAAGGACAAGGACACCGCGGCCCTCGCCGACAACCCCCTGATCTTCCCGGACTCCGCCATGCGCAGGCGCCTGGTGATCGCCCGGGACATCACCGCCACGGAGCGGGTGGAGTTCGCCGAGCGGTGGAACAGGATCGTGGGGTTGTAACCTGCGGCCCTGGCCGGGTGTGACGAGGATTTTTAGTTGGCACAAAAGAGGGATAGCTGGCACCAAGATCACGGGGGCTTTCAGAGGTGCCGGCGCATCGACTCGATGCAGGTGGCTCGGGCCGCGTTCGATCGGTCCCGGGGGTAGGGGATTCCGAGGTTCATGCCGCTGTCGGTGGTGATCGGTGGTTGCTGCCAGGCGAGGCTTCGAGTTCCACGGTGCGGAGGAACCGCTCGGAGCAGGACACTTGCGGTGTGCGGCAGGCCATCGCCTTCGAACCGCTGCCGGTGGTCTGCGTGATGCCTGACGAGCCACTTCGGCGGAGCGCGTCCCGCTCCCCACGGTGATGGGGACAGTGGAGCCGGCGCCGCATCTTCCACACACGGGTCGCCACCTGGAGGTTCAGCCGGCCCCAGCCGCTGCCCGCCCGCTCCACCCTCCGGCTCTACACCGACGGGCTGATCGAACGCCGCGGCGAATCCCTGGACGCAGGCTTGACCCGACTGCGCCAGCACGCCGCTGCCCTTGCCCGCGAACCCTTGCCCGCCTTCTGTGATGAACTCCTCGCCGGACTCCTCACCGAACGCTACCCCGACGACGTCGCCCTCCTCACCCTGCGCCTTCCCCCACCCGGCCTCGCGGCGCTCCGGTCGCCCGCAGCGACCATCCTGTGATTGGTGGTTACTGTCCAGGTATCGGGTACATGATCCGCATGGAAGTCGGGCGTGGTCGCTCTTCGGATACGGACAACGGCAGCGGGGACAGCGCGGACACCTCCGCTGCGGGCGCGCCGAGCCCGGATGCCCTGCTGCCGACGCTCAGTGAGCGAGACCTGAAGATCCTGCGCTACGTCGGACGCGAGTGGGGGCAGGTGCTGGAGGGTCCCGAAGCGTGGCGGTCCGCGCTGCCGGTGGATCCCAACCTCGGCGGCTACCCGGACGCCGTGCGCCCGAAGCGTTTCGGTCGCTTCGTACCCCTCACCGGCCTGCCAGCCGTCGAGGCAGAAGAGGAAGCTGAGGCCCCACCGTCGCCGCTCGGACGCGTCGGCCACCACGTCCGGCGGGTGCTGCTGGGCCCTCCGCTCGCGGGCACCGCGATCGCCGCCGAGCGGATGCGCAAACTGGTGGCCCTGCCGGTCCTGTCGGCGGACGCCCTCTCCTCGGTCGCCTACGGCCCCGAGGCAATGCTGGCAGTGCTGGTACTCGGCGGCGCCGCCGGACTGCGCTACTCCCTGCCGATCGCCGCGGTCATCGCCTTCATGATGCTCGCCGTCGGCGTCTCCTACCGCCAGACGATCCGCGCCTACCCGCACGGCGGCGGCTCGTACATCGTGGCCAGCGACAATCTCGGACGGGTGCCAGGTGTGATCGCCGCCGCCGGCCTGATGATCGACTACATCATGACCGTCGCCGTCTCGATCGCCTCGGGGGTCGAGGCGATCACCTCAGCCCTGCCCGCACTCGCCCCGAGCGCGGTGGTGATCGGTGTGGCGGTGATCGTCGTCCTGCTGGTGGGGAACCTGCGCGGAGTACGCCAGGCGGGTGCCGCCTTCGCGGCACCCACGTACGCGTTCATCATCGCGGTCTTCACGCTTGTGGCCGTGGGGCTGGCCGACGCGGCCGGCCGCGGATTCCAGCCCATGCCGACGCCCCGGCTTCCGGTCACGGAAGGAGTCACCCTGCTGCTGGTCCTGCGGGCCTTCACCTCCGGATCCACGGCCATGACCGGTATCGAGGCGATCTCCAACGCCGTACCGGCATTCCGCCCGACGGAGTGGCGCAATGCCCGTACGACGCTGACCTGGATGGTCACCGTGCTGATCATCCTGTTCGGCGGCACGGTCGCGCTGGTCCACCTCGACGGGGTGGTGCCGCACGGCAACGAGACCGTCCTCTCCCAACTCGCCCGCCGTACCTTCGGCCCCGGAGTCATGTACGGCTATGTACAGGCGGCGACGGCCGCCATCCTGCTGCTGGCCGCCAACACCGCCTTCAACGACTTTCCCCGCGTGCTGTTCCTGCTGGCACGCAGCGGCCACGCACCGCGCCTATTCCTACGCGTCGGCGACCGGCTCGCCTTCAGCAACGGAATCCTGGCCCTGGCGCTGGCCGCGATCGCAATCTTCGTCGGGTTCGCCGGCAACACGCAGTCCCTGATCCCGCTGTACGCCGTCGGGGTGTTCCTGGCGTTCACCCTGTCGCAGGCCGGCATGGTGGTGCACTGGCTGCGCCACCGCGATCAGGCCCACTGGCGCAAGAGCCTGGCCTTCAACGCCACCGGCGGCCTGCTGTCCGCCATCGTCTTCGTCACCGCAAGCATCACCAAGTTCACCGAGGGCGCATGGGTCGCCGTCCTCGTGATCGGACTCCTCGTCGTGCTTGCCCTGCGCATCCGCCGCCACTACGACCTCTGCACCCAGGCCCTCACCCTGCGCCCCCACGTCATCGAACTGCCCCGACAGTCTGCACCGGGTTCCGGACCGCAAGTGCGGCCGACTGCCATGCCCCCTATGGCAGCGGACACCGAGACGGAGGAACTAGAGGAAGTCGAGAGTGAGGAACGCCCGGAGGAGGTCAACCACCTGGTCATCGTGCCCATCGCCCGGCTCGACCTCGCCGGCATGCGCGCCCTGGCATACGCGGCCTCCCTCGGACAACCTCTCCTGGCCCTGCATCTCAGCCCGACCGAGACCGAGGCGGAACGCTTCCGCGGCTACTGGGCGACTTGGGGCGACCACCTCCCGCTCGAGGTCGTCGTCTCACCCCACCGCGCGATCGTCGCCCCGCTGGTCCACTACATCGAGACCCTGCACCACCAGCGACCCGACCTCACGCTGACCGTGATCCTCCCCGAGATCGTCGTGCGTCACTGGTGGCAACGCGTCCTCCACAACCAGACCGCCCCCCGACTGCGGCGGGCTCTGCGACCACTGCCGAAGATCGTCATCACGACCATCCCGTTCCACCTGCCCAGATAGGCGAGCCGCCAGAAGGACGGGAAACCGCCGTAATGGCAGCCTGGCTACAGGGAGCAGGCGGGCTATCCCCCAGCCCGCACGACTCCGCGCCGCGCGGACGAAGCCAACAGCCACAGGCGTGTTGGTGTCTGCCTGATCCGAAGCGTGCGTGAGGGTATTCAACATGCCGGGAATGGAACCGCAGTCGGCCAGGCCGAAGCGTCGCGAGGACGGGGCCCTTGGCAAAAGGGCTGTGCGGGAGGCCCTCGTCTCGTTGACGGGCTTGCTGCGCGTGGTGGTCGTCAACCCCGCCGGTCAGGAGATCGGCCATTTGCTGGATGTGATCTGCCGGTGGAACGGCGAACGGTACCCGGCGGTGTCCGGGCTGGTGGTCAAGGTCGGCCACCGGGCCGCCTATGTGCCGGTCACGGCGGTCGCGGACCTGGCCGCCGACGGCGTGCGGCTGAACTCGGCCCGGCTGGACCTGCGGGACTTTCAGGTGCGCGACGGCGAGGTACGCCTCGCCCACGATGTACTGGACCACCAGCTGGTGGACGTCGACGGGGTCCGCGTGATCCGCGCCTCGGACCTGTATCTGGCCCGCGTGGACGGAACCTGGCACCTGGTGGGCGCAGAGGTCGGGCTGAAGGTCCTGCTGCGCCGCATCGGACCGCGTCGCCTGCACCGGCGGCCTGCACCGGAGAAAGTGCTGGACTGGGCCGCCATCCAGGCGCTGGGCGGCCCGGAGCGCGAGGGCACCGCAGCGAGGCAGGTGCGGCTGCGCGCCCCGAACTCCGCCCTGAAGACCTTGCGTCCGGCGGAGCTGGCCGACCTGCTGGAGGACCTGGGCCGCGGTCCGCGCAGCGAGCTGCTTCAGATGGTCGAGCCCGGCAAGGCCGCGGACGCGCTGGAGGAGATGCACGCCGCCGACCTCGAGGCGCTGCTGCGCGAGGCCCCCACCGCACAGGCCGCTCGGCTGTTGGAGGAGATGGAGCCCGACGAGGCCAGTGAGGCGCTGCGCGACGTGCCCGAACAGGAGCGGGAGCGGCTGCTGGGCGCGATGCACCCTCAGCAGGCTGACCGGCTGCGCAGGCTGCTGGGCTACGCCGAGGGCACGGCCGGTGCGCTGATGACGTCCCTGCTGGTCACCACCACCGCCGACCGGTCGGTGGCGGACGTGGTGGCCGAGCTGCGCGGGCAGGCCGAGCACGCCGCCGACCTGGACGCCGTGTGCGTCCTCGACGGTGACGGCGCGCTGGTGGACGACGTGCCGGTGGTGCGGCTGCTGCTCGCCGAACCCGGCACCCGGCTGGCTGACCTCGTCCAAGAGCCGCCCTCGGTGACCGTCGCCCCGGACGCGCCGCTGAGCGAAGTGATCGAGCGGCTGACCGACACCCGCCGCCATTCCGTCGTGGTCGTCGACGACCACAACCGTCCCGTCGGCCGGATCCTCGCCGACGACCTGGTGGACGCCCTCGTACCCGAACGCGGCCGCTTCCGCGTCTTCCGCCTCGTCCCCTGATGCGAAGCCGCGCGCCTCGTTGGTGCCCACATAACCGAGAGGAAAGGCCACGGTCATGGAGCGGAACTCCACCACGGCACCCGCCGTCCCCGACGTGCCCGCCACGGCTGCGCCGGACCGGCCCGCGCCGCGCTGGAGGCGCCGCCTGGTCACTGCCCTGGCCGTCGCCGGTCCCGGCCTGATCGCCGCCAACGCGGGCAATGACGCGGGCGGGATCGCCACCTATGCCTCGGCCGGAGCCCAGTACGGCTACCGCACCCTGTTCTTCATGCTCCTGGTCACCGTCGCGCTGGTGGTCGTGCAGGAGATGTGCGCCCGGCTCGGCGCCTACACCGGTGTCGGGCTCGGCGGGCTGATCCGCGAGCAGTTCTCCGTCCGTGTCTCCGCCTTCGCCCTGCTATGCCTGATCATCGCCAACCTGGGCCTGGTGGTCTCCGAGTTCGCCGGCATCGGCGCCGCCCTCGAACTTCTCGGCGCCTCCCGCTATATGGCGGTACCGCTCGCTGCGGCGGGAGTGTGGGCGCTGGTGGTCTTCGGCTCCTACCGGTACGCGGAGAAGATCTTCCTGGTGCTGTCGCTGGCGTTCTTCACCTACCCTCTCGCCGCCGTCCTCGCCCACCCGGACTGGGGTGAGGCCGGAGCCCAGCTGGCCTGGCCGCACTTCGTCGCCGGCAAGGACTTCCTGCTGCTCGGGGTCGCGCTGATCGGCACCACGATCACCCCGTACATGCAGTTCTACGTCGCCGCTGCCGTCGCCGACCGCGGTATCGGCCCCGCCGAATACCCGCGGGAGAAGACCGACACTGTCGCCGGATCGATCTTCGCCAACGCCATCAGCATGTTCATCATCATCGCCACGGCCGCCGCGATCACCACTCGGGCACCGCTGGACTCCGCGGCGCAGGCCGCCTCGGCGCTGAAGCCGGTGGCGGGCCGCTTCGCCGCACAGCTCTTCGGCCTCGGGCTCCTCGGCGCCTCGGCACTGGCCGCCGCCGTGGTCCCGCTGTCCACGTCCTACGCCGTCGCGGAGGCAGTCGGTGTGGAAAGCTCCGTCTCCCGCCGTTTTCGCGAAGCCCCTTTGTTTCTCGGGCTGTTCTCGGCACAGATCCTCATCGGCGCCGCCATCGCCTTGATCCCCGGCAACCTGATCCAGCTTCTGGTGCGGGCCCAGGTCGTCAACGGTCTGATCACCCCCATCCTGCTCACCTACGTCCTCACCCTGGCCAACCGCCACAGCGTCCTGGGCGCAGCCGCCAACGGCCCCCTCTTCCGCGCCGTGGCCTCCGTGTGCGTGTCCGTCATCGCCCTGCTGTCGGCCGTCGTTCTGATCCAGACCCTGCTGGGCTGGCTCGGCATGGGCTGACCAAGGTGCGCCCCACCGCACGGTCCACGCTCTGGCCGCAAAGCTCGATCCTTCGAGTAGTTCTGCAGGAATCGGGAGATAGATCTCGCGCTGATCACCGACACTCGGGCGACATGGGTCGACCGACGCGAAAGCGGGTGCCGACAGCACTTCAGCCATCGACACCCGCTGATCTGCCGCCGCACGCAGCGACGGTCACAGATCGGCGCCAGCTCCTGCGGTCCTCCCGCTTCTCGGCGATCAAGGCCTCTGAGGTGAGGAACAGGCCGGCGATGGACGCCGCGTTGTGCAGGGCGGAGCGAGTGACCTTCACGGGGTCGATGATCCCAGTGGCGAGCATGTCGACCCACTCGCCGGTCGCGGCGTCCAGGCCGTGGTCGACAGGCAGGGTGCGGACCTTCTCCACCACGACTCCACCCTCCAGACCAGCGTTGCGGGCGATCTGCTTGAGGGGGGCGGTCACCGCGCGGCGCACCATCTCCACGCCGGTGCGCTCCTCGTCGTCCACCCTGTCGAGGACGACGTTCCGGCCCTTGGGGCCGAGCGTCACCTTCACGGCATCCGCGAGCTGGTTCATGCCGCGCTCCAGCGCGCGGCGCGCCTCCTCCTCATAGGTGATGATCCTGGCAGCCACTGTTGCGAATCCTCCGCATCGATGCCCGGGTCGACAAGGGCGGAGCAGCGCGACGCCCGCGACGATTCGCCCGTGCGACCACGCGCTTCGCTCAGGGCCGCGCGAGCACGTCACCCGACCCGGTCAATTGGCACTCCCGGCGGGAGAGTGCCAATTTTTCGTGGAGCACTTCCGCCCGCCCGGAGCAAGCGGGAGGCAGTGACCAGTCCGGCGGCCTGCGGGTGCGCCGAACAGGTGCCGCCGGGACCTTAGCTAAGGCAAAGGAAGACTGGCGGGCGCACAAAGATCAAACACTTGGTGTGAGCTGCGACATTGCCATCGAACGCGACGGGCCGTCACGCTGAGGCGAATAACGGACGTCAAGGAAAGCAGCTCCTTATGGCCGATCATGTGCACGTGCGACTCAGTCAGGGGCTGAGCGTGTCCGAAGCCGGGGAACTGATCGAGCACTCCCATTGCCGCTGCGGAGCCACCTTCACCAAAGTGTTCACCGCCAACGACGGGGAGCCGGAACAGCCACCCAGCTCCTGACTCGTAACTCCGGCGGACGCACTCCGTCAGCGCCCCACCGTTCCCAGCCGACTCCGCCGACGAGCACCAGGGCCGCTTGGAACGGCACCCTCGTGCGGCACGTTCAGCGCGGACGGCAACTGGTTCCACTCACCAGACCCTACGGCGCCCGGCTTGTTCCATGGACGGCGACAGACCTCGGGTTGACTCGAGGCCTAAGGAGACCTCGATCCGCTCGGTTTCGAGAGTGTCACCGAGGAGCAACTGTCGGCTGAACGTCCCCGCGGGCCGCTCGTCGATCACCGTGTCGGTGTTGTCGCCGTACGCCGGCTTGCGAGGCGGTCGGCGTTACCGAAGGCACACAGACTGTGCAGGAGATTGAGTCCGGTGTGGAAGTGCTTGCGCATACCGGCACGCTGGGCGACCCCGATCGGCTCACGCATCAGCACGCGCATGCGACCGCACCTGCCGGACGCGCGTCCCCGGATGGTCCTGCTCAAGCAGGTGAGTGGTCCTGACCCGCGTGGCTCGCTCGGTGGGCAGGACGGGTGGCACCGCACCCGTCCGTGGTGTCAGCGGTCGACTCGGTGTCATCGCCATGCTCTGCTCAACGGCGCCCGTCGGCCGCGCGACACGACCGAACCGGCGTAACTGTCCGGGGCACACCGCCGACTCGGCGGAGCCTTGACGCGCTACGGCCATGATGAGGCCCGCGCGTGCGGCGCCGCGCTATTGGGCTTCGTTGGTCGGTTGCGGCTTGTGACAGCCGGTAGGGAGCGCGGTTGCCGTCGCTCAGCATTGTGGATCGTCAACTCCAGGCCGGTCGAGTGCGGCCGCTCCCGCGAGACCGTCAAGCGTTTCAACCTGGCCGGACGGGCCGAGAACGGCTACTGCGCGGGCCACGGCCGCTGGGCGGCTGCCACTCGACCAGCACGATGGTCGCGTCGTCGCTGAGTTCGTTGTGCTGGGTGGGCGAGGACGGCGTGGATGCGCAGGCGGAGGACCTCCGGGGCGTCCTGTCCGGCCGCCGTCGAGCGGATGACGTACTCGGTGAAGCGCGTGATTCCACGACGCCGTCGGTGTAGAGCAGTATCCGGTGGCCGGGTTCGAGGGCGGTCTGATGCACGGCCCGGGCTCCGTCGGCCAGGTCGGCCGACGTACCCAGCTGGGGTTCGGTGGGTCGTACCAGGGCGTTGTGAAGCAGGCGCTGACGGTGGATCAGCGAAGGGGCGGAAATGGCCGCAGTTACCGGTAGTTCGTTAAGTCCGGCGGTGGCGTGGGTTGACGGCAGTTCGGCTTGGTCGTAGGCCGGCGGTAGGAGTCAACTGCCGTGCTGGGGGCTGTAGATGACCGCTCGCCGTCCGTGTCCGTCTGCGCCAGGCGTTGGAGGAGTACGCGGTCCGGTTCGACGACCTCTTCTTCAGTCTGGCCGCATCCTGCTCCCCACGGTGATGGGGACAGCGGAGCCGGCGCCGCGGTGCGTGGGCGCCTCAACCAGGTCCGCCCAGCACGATCTTCCACACTCGGGTCGCCACCTGGAGGTTGAGCCGGTCCTCGACGTTCGCGAGGTCGTGGCCGCTGATGTCGCGGATGCGCTGGAGCCGATAGCGCAGCGTGCTGCGGTGGATCGCGAGGGAGTCGGCGGTCTCGTCGTAGTTGCCGCCGCAGTCGAAGTACCGGGACAGGGTCTCCACCATAGCCGCGTGGTGCCGGGCGTCGTAGTCGATGAGCTGCCCGAGCCACTCGTGGACGAACGTCTCCAGTTCCCGGTAATCGTTGCCAGGTCCCAGGATGCGGTAGAGGCCGAGCTCGTCGAAGAACGTCGTGCCGTAGTGCTCGCGGGAGTGGCGGCGCACGTCCAGGGCGCGCTGCGCCTCCTGGTAGCGGTGGGGGATGTCGTCCAAGGAGTCGCAACGGGGGCTCACCCCGATCGTCGCGGACCGTGTCCCGGTCTCCAGGGCGAGCGCCTCGTACAGTGCGCGGGCGTGCGGCCTGTCGTCGGCGATAAGGACGACGTGGTCGGAACGTCGGGTCAGCAGCGAGCGCATGCCCACGGCAGAGGCCGCCCGGCCCACGGTCTGTGCGAAGGAGTCGTCCGCAGTCCGGTTCGACCGCTGCACCACGACGACGTAGTGGCTGCGGTGCAGGTCGTGTCCGACTGCCTCGGACCGGGCGTAGGCGCTCGCATCGTCAGTCCCTGCCAGGAGGTCGTCGACCAGCTCGCGGTGCAGCCTCAGCTCCACTTCGGCCAGATTGCGCAGGTGCGCCAGTTCCAGGGCGAGCGACGTGGCGGCGTGTTCCAGGGCGAGCACGGTGTGCTCGTCGGCCTCGTCCCGGGCATCGACCAGGGCCAGCACGCCCAGGATCTCGCCGTGCGGGCGGACCAGGGTGATCAGGCGGTCCTTTATCCGCACCGGCCCGACCTCTCGGGCGACGGCGTGCAGCATTTCGTCTTGGCGGACTGGGTCCGGTTCCGGATAGGGGTCGGGTCGGCTAGGGCCGGTCCAGGACCTCAGTCGACCGAAGCGGTCCTCGACCAGCGCGGGGAGTCCAGTGAGCCCGTGCAGTGCGCGGGTGATGGCTTCCTCGCCGCCGCCCGAGGCAGCGACGTCGGCCATGAGCGCGTGAACGGCCCGCTGGTACCCCAGCTCAGCCGCGACGGAGATCAGCTGCCGCTGGAGGGCTGTGCGTTCCTCCCTTAGCCGGTGCAGTTCCAGCGCGTCCTCGCGTTGGCGGCGGTGTGCGAAGGCGACTGACAGTGCAACGGCGGTGTGTCGGACGAGCGTGACGAGCAGGGAGTACTCGGCCTCGGTAGGCCGGGAGCGGGACGTCACCACGAGGTAGCCGTGGAGCCTCTCAAGTCCGCGGAGTCCCAGGGCCCGGGCCCAGGGCCAGCCGGGTACGGTCACAGGGCCGTCTTGCCCGGCCAGCTCCCGCACCCTGCAGTCCACGGCCGGGGCATGGATCTCCCCGTTCCGCGGGCTGGGGACCAGGTCGTCGTCCACCTTGAGGTATCCGGCCTCGGCGCTGTATGGCCCTGCGGCGGCTACGTGGTCCATGGCCAAGCGCAGGATCTCGCCTTCGTCCGGGGTGTCGAACAGGGCGTGGGAGAGCGCCATCAGTTCGTGGGGGGCATGGTCGGCTGGGGTTGGAGCGGGTGGGCGAGGCTCTTTGCGCGCGGCCCTGGGGTGCCGCCCGGCGCTGCCCCGCGGAAGGCTGCCCTCCCGGTCGGAGCGCCGGCGGTACAGGTTGTGCGCCCGGCTGCCGACCATGGGATCACTCCGTTCTCTCCAACCCTACAGGGAGGCGAGCGGTGTTTCGCGTACCCGCGCAGGATCGGCATATCCGAGATATCCGGATGATTCCCTTCGTGCTCGTGGGGGGACCGGACCCGTGCATTTCTGACTCGCCAGGCCCAGGCGTGGAGCCACTCGGCTCGCCACCCTGGGGAGTGTTCGAAACCCTCCGTGCGCGCCGGTAGGAAGGGTTGAGTGATGGCCGGGCAGCGTCGCAGGCCGGTTGCCTCGTGCAGTACGTACCGGGAAGCCGAACACACCGTTGACCACCTCTCTGGCCAGGCGTTTCCCGTGGAGACGGTGGTGATTACCGGCCCGGACGTGCGCGTTATCGAACGTGTGATCGGTTGGATGGACCACGGCAGGGCCGCGGTCGAGCGGTGCGTTCTCCGGTGTCCCGATCGGCTGGCTGTTCGGCCTTGTGAGCTGGCTCGACCCCGTCCTGTCCGCCCTGCTCCTCGCGCTGTACGGGCTGATCTTCGGAGTGATCGGCGGCGCGCTGTTCGGCATGCTGCTGCAGGCCTTGCAGGGCGGTCGCTGGGACTTCGCCTCGCTCCGCTCGATGCAGCCGAGCCGGTACGAGGTCGTGGTGGACGAGGTGGTCGCCGACGAGGCTGTACGGCTGATCGGCGGGCTGCAGACCACGGGCGGAGGTTCCACCCGTATCTGAACGAACATGATCCGGAGAGTCGGCGCAGGCGCCGGACCGGGAGGAGTTCCTCATGGCGAAGGCAGTGGGCATCGACCTGGGCACCACCAATTCGGTGATCGCCGTGTGGGAGGGCGGCGAGCCGTCCGTCGTGCCCAACAGCGAGGGCAACCGCACGACACCGTCCGTGGTGGCCTTCACCGACACCGGGGAACGTCTGGTGGGTCAGCTGGCCCGGCGCCAGGCGATCCTCAACCCGAAGGGCACCATCTACTCGGCCAAGCGGTTCATCGGCCGGCATTTCGACGAGATCTCCGACGAGGCCAGGGCGGTGGCGTACGACGTCGTCGAGGGCGACGGCGGGGCGGCCCGCTTCAAGGTACGCGACAAGCTGTACGCGCCTGAGGAGATCAGCGCCCAGGTGCTGCGGAAACTCGCCGACGACGCTTCCAAGCAGCTGGGGGAGCGGGTCACGGAGGCGGTCATCACGGTGCCCGCCTACTTCAATGACGCTCAGCGCACCGCCACCAAGGACGCCGGACGGATCGCGGGACTGGAGGTGCTGCGGATCATCAACGAGCCGACGGCGGCTGCCCTCGCGTACGGCATGGACAAGAAGCAGCACGAGACCGTCCTCGTCTTCGACCTGGGCGGCGGCACCTTCGACGTGAGCATCCTCGACGTCGGCGACGGCGTGGTGGAGGTGCGCTCCACCGCCGGCGACAGCCACCTGGGCGGCGACGACTTCGACCGGCGTCTGGTGGACTACCTCGCGGACGACTTCCAGAAGGAGAACGGCATCGACCTGCGCAAGGACCCGCAGGCGCTGCAACGCCTGTTCGAGGCGGCGGAGAAGGCCAAGACCGAGCTCAGTTCGGTGACGCAGACGCAGGTGAGCCTGCCGTTCATCACCGCCGACGCCTCGGGCCCCAAGCATCTCACCGACTCGATCATGCGGTCCACGTTCGAGCAGATCACCAGCGACCTGGTGGAACGGTGCCTGGGACCGGTCGAGCAGGCCATGGCCGACGCCAAGGTCGGCGAGAGCGACATCGACGAGGTCATCCTCGTCGGCGGTTCCACACGTATCCCGGCGGTCCAGGCCCTCGTGCGTCGGCTGACCGGCGGCAAGGAACCCAACATGAGCGTCAACCCCGATGAGGTCGTGGCCCTGGGCGCCGCGATCCAGGCCGGGGTGCTCAAGGGCGAGGTCAAGGACGTCCTGCTGCTCGACGTCACACCCCTGTCGCTGGGTGTCGAGACACGCGGTGGCGTGATGACGAAGATCATCGAGCGGAACACCACCATCCCCGTCCGTCGCACCGAAACCTTCTCCACCGCCGAGGACAACCAGCCCGCCGTCGACATCGTCGTCCTCCAGGGCGAGCGCGAACGGGCCGCCGACAACCGGGTGCTCGGCCGGTTCCAGCTCACCGACATTCGCCCGGCGCCGCGGGGCGAACCACAGATCGAGGTCACCTTCGACATCGACGCCAACGGCATCCTCAACGTCAAGGCACGTGACCGGGACACCGGCAAAGAACAGGGCATCACCATCAGCGAGAGCTCCAACCTGGACCGCAGCGAGGTCGAACGCATGGTCCAGGAGGCCGAGCGCAACCGGGGCCAGGACCAGGCACTCCGCGAGGCCGTCGACGCCCGCAACGAGCTCGACGCCGTCGCCTACCAGGTCGAGAAGCGCCTCGCCGAACTGGGCGACGCAGCGCCCGCGCACGAGAAGGCACGCGCCGAGATGCTCGTGTCCGACGCCCGGGCGGCGGTCAAGGAAGAGGCGGGTGTGGAGCGCGTGCGGCCCCTGACCTCCGAACTCCAGCAGGTGCTCGCCGGGCTGGCGGCCCATCAGGGCGCCGCTACCACAGGCGGTCCCGGCCAGGACACCACCGGGGGCGGCGCGACCGGTGGCCCGGGCGGCGGTGGCGGTGACGACGACGTCATCGATGCCGAGTTCGACAAGGACTGAGGCGCGCCATGCCCAGCCGCTCCCAGGAACCCGACCGGGCCGCGTCCGAGCCGGTCGAACCGGTCCCGGAAGGCGCCGTACGCCCTCCGCGTGGGGATTTGCCGCAACCGGGTCCGCCGCCCCGGCCGGAAGCGGCGAACGGCGAACCGGGACCCGATGCCGCCGGCCCTGCGCCTGCCGAGGACGAGTACACGACCGCGATCCAGGAACTGGAGGACCGCTGGCGGCGCGCGCTGGCCGACCTCGACAACCTTCGCAAGCGTCACGCCAGGGAACTGGAGCGGGAGCGGATGGTCGAGCGGTCCCGTACGGCGGCCGCCTTCCTGCCCGTCCTGGACAACCTCGAGCTCGCCCTGACCCATGCCGGCGCCGATCCGGGTGCGATCGTGGAGGGCGTCCGGGCGGTCCGCGACCAGGCGGTGAACGTCCTCGAACTGCTCGGCTACCCGCGGCACGCGGAGACCGGCGTCGCCTTCGACCCGGCCCGGCACGAGGTGGTCGGCGTCGTCCAGGACCCCGACGCCCCACCGGGCACCGTCGTCGAGGTGCTGCGTCCCGGCTACGGGGACGGCGAACGGCAGCTCAGGCCCGCCGCCGTGACGGTCGCGAAGCGGGAGTGACCGGTCATGGCACGGGACTTCTACGAGGTGCTGGGCGTGTCGCGGACCGCGAGCCAGGACGAGATCCAGCAGGCATATCGCAAACTCGCCCGCAAGTACCACCCCGACGTCAACAAGGACCCCGGGGCGGAGGAGCGTTTCAAGGACCTCAACGAGGCATACGGCGTCCTGTCGGACCCGAAGACCCGGGCCCGTTACGACCGCTTCGGCGAGGACTTCCGCAAGATCCCCGAGGACTTCGACGAACGGGTCGCGGCCGGAGCGGGCGGCGGCTTCCGCGCTCGGAGGACCGCAGGCGGTGGCGGTCCTCGCGTCCGGTACGCCACCGGCTTCGGCGACGACTTCGGCGCGGAGGGCATCGACATCGAGGACCTGCTCAGCTCCATGTTCGGAGCCGGCGCCGCCCGAGGCGGCGTCCCCGGAGCGGACCAGGAGGCCGAACTGCCGCTCACCGTCGAGGAGGCGTACCGAGGCGGCCGTCGCACCGTCACACTCGCCGGCCCCACCGGGCAGCCGCGGCGCTACGAGGTCGACGTGCCACCGGGCGTCACCGACGGGCAGCGCATCCGGCTGGCGGGTGAGGGTGGCCAGGGCAGTGGTGACGCCGCCGCGGGCGACCTGTACCTGCGGGTGCGTATCCAGCCCCACCCCCGGTTCCGGCTGGACGGCCGTGACGTACACGTCCAGGTCCCGGTCGCCCCCTGGGAGGCGGCCCTGGGCGCGACCGTGCCGGTGCCCACCCCCAGCGGCGGCACGGCCAAGGTCACGGTGCCCGCGGGCTCGTCCAGCGGCCGGCGGCTGCGGCTGCGCGGCGAAGGCATGCCGAACCCGCGAGGCGCGAACGGCGACCTGTACGCCGAACTCCGGGTCATGGTGCCGCCCGCCCTCGGCGACCGGGAGCGCGAACTGTTCGAGGAGCTCGCCGCCACCTCCTCGTTCGACCCCAGGAGGACGCGATGAACGACCGACCCGCGGGAGCGGGAGGCATCGGCCGGGCCGGCGTGGGTGACGGTCCGGTACGGGCGGGCGCCGACGTCACCGCCTCGGCGGCTGTCCGGTACGCGCTCGTGCCTGTCCCCAGGCTCTCGCTGAACGCCGTGGCCCGTCGCTCGGGCCTCCACCCCGATCTGATCCGCCGGTTCGTCGCCCTCGGCCTGGTCGACGCCGAGCGCGACGCCGCGGGGCACTTGGTGTTCGACCCCACGGCCCCGGCGGTCCTCGCCCGCATCCAGCGGCTGCGCTCCGGACTCTGCCTCAACTACGCATCCATCGGCCTGGTGCTGGACCTGCTCGACCGCATCAGCCTGCTCGAAGCCGCCCTGCGCCGCGCCGGCACGAGGAGTGAAACACCCCCATGGACATGAACCGTCTCACCCAGAAGTCCCAGGAAGCCCTGCAGGAGGCCCAGACCGCGGCCGTCCGCATGGGGCAGACCGAGGTCGACGGGGAACACCTGCTGCTCGCGCTTCTCGATCAGGAGGACGGTCTGATCCCGCGGTTGCTGCAACAGGCCGGCACTGAGCCGAAGGAGCTGCGCGCTGCCGTGCGCGAGGAACTCTCCCGCCGCCCGAAGGTCACCGGCCCCGGCGCGGCACCCGGCCAGGTCTTCGTCACTCAGCGCCTGTCCCGCCTGCTCGATGCCGCCGAACGGGAGGCCAAACGCCTCAAGGACGAGTACGTGTCCGTGGAGCACCTCCTGCTCGCCCTGGCCGAGGAGGGCTCTTCAACCGCCGCCGGGCGACTGCTCAAACAGGCCGGCATCACCAGGGACTCGTTCCTGAGCGCGCTCACCCAGGTCCGCGGCAACCAGCGCGTCACCTCCGCCAACCCTGAAGTGGCCTATGAGGCTCTGGAGAAGTACGGCCGTGACCTCGTCCTCGAGGCTCGGTCCGGGCGGCTGGACCCGGTCATCGGCCGGGACGCCGAGATCCGCCGCGTCACCCAGATCCTCAGTCGCAAGTCCAAGAACAACCCCGTCCTCATCGGCGACCCCGGCGTCGGCAAGACCGCCATCGTCGAGGGCCTCGCCCAGCGCATCGTTCGCGGCGACGTGCCCGAGGGCCTGCGCGACAAGACGGTGTTCGCCCTCGACATGGGCTCCCTGGTCGCCGGCGCCAAGTACCGCGGCGAGTTCGAGGAACGCCTCAAGGCCGTGCTCAGCGAGGTCAAGGCCGCCCAGGGGCGCATCCTGCTCTTCGTCGACGAACTCCACACCGTCGTAGGCGCGGGCGCCGCCGAAGGGGCCATGGACGCGGGCAACATGCTCAAGCCCATGCTCGCCCGCGGCGAACTCCACATGATCGGCGCCACCACCCTCGACGAGTACCGCAAGCACATCGAGAAGGACGCCGCCCTCGAACGCCGCTTCCAGCAGGTCCTGGTCGACGAGCCGAGCGTGGAGGACACCATCTCCATCCTGCGCGGACTGCGCGAACGCCTCGAGGTCTTCCACGGCGTGAAGATCCAGGACACCGCACTGGTCTCCGCGGCCACCCTCAGCCACCGCTACATCACCGACCGGTTCCTGCCCGACAAGGCCATCGACCTCGTCGACGAGGCGTGCGCCCGGCTGCGCACCGAGATCGACTCGATGCCCGCCGAACTCGACGAGATCACCCGCCGCGTCACCCGCCTGGAGATCGAGGAGGCGGCCCTGTCCAAGGAGACTGACCCCGCCAGCAAAGCCCGCCTGGAGGAACTGCGCAAGGAACTGGCCGACCTGCGCGGCGAGGCCGACGCCAAACACGCCCAGTGGGAGGCCGAACGGCAGGCCATCCGCCGCGTGCAGGAGCTGCGCCAGGAACTGGAGCAGGTCCGCCACGAGGCGGAGGAGGCCGAACGCGCCTACGACCTCAACCGCGCCGCCGAACTCCGCTACGGCCGCCTCCAGGACCTGGAGCGCCGGCTGAAGGCCGAGGAGGAGCAACTGGCCACCAAACAAGGGCAGAACCGGCTGCTGCGCGAGGTCGTCACCGAGGAGGAGATCGCCGAGATCGTCGCAGCCTGGACCGGCATCCCCGTCGCCCGTCTCCAGGAGGGCGAACGCGAGAAGCTGCTGCGCCTCGACGAGATCCTGCGCGAGCGGGTCATCGGCCAGGACGAGGCCGTCAAGCTCGTCGCCGACGCCATCATCCGCGCCCGCTCCGGCATCCGCGACCCACGCCGCCCCATCGGCTCGTTCATCTTCCTCGGCCCCACCGGCGTCGGGAAGACCGAGCTGGCCAAGACCCTCGCTCGGGCCCTGTTCGACTCCGAGGAGAACATGGTCCGCCTCGACATGAGCGAGTACCAGGAGCGTCACACCGTCAGCCGGCTCATGGGCGCACCGCCCGGATACGTCGGCTACGAGGAAGGCGGCCAGCTCACCGAGGCCGTACGCCGCAAGCCGTACTCGGTTGTGCTGTTCGACGAGATCGAGAAGGCGCACACCGATGTCTTCAACACCCTGCTGCAGGTCCTCGACGACGGCCGCATCACCGACGCTCAGGGCCGCACGGTCGACTTCCGCAACACCGTGATCATCATGACGTCCAACATCGGCTCCGAGCACCTCCTCGACGGCGCCACCGCCGAGGGCGAGATCAAGCCCGACGCCCGCGCCCTGGTGATGGGCGAGCTGCGCGGGCACTTCCGCCCGGAGTTCCTCAACCGCGTCGACGACATCGTGCTGTTCAAGCCGCTCGGTGAGCGGCAGATCGAGCGCATCGTGGAGCTGCAGTTCGACGAGCTGCGCCGCCGCCTCGCCGAACGTCGCATCACCGTCGAACTCACCGATGCTGCCCGGGAAGTGATCGCCCACCAGGGCTACGACCCGGTGTACGGGGCCCGGCCACTGCGCCGCTATATCTCCCACGAGGTCGAGACGCTGGTCGGGCGGTCCCTGCTGCGCGGCGACGTTCAGGACGGCGCGACGGTCCGCGTCGACGCCGAACACGGAGAGCTGGTGGTCACCTACGCCCAGCCCGACGACGTGAAGGGAGCGCGGGCGGCATGAGCACGATGCAGGCGACAACCGTCAGTTGTCCGAACTGCGGGCGCACCAACCGGGTGCCCGCAGCCGCGGAGGGCCGACCCAGGTGCGGCCACTGCAAGCAGCCCCTACGGTGGATGGTGGACGCGGGCGACGACGACTTCACCGAGGTCGCCGAGCGGGCCGATGTCCCCGTCGTGGTCGACCTGTGGGCCACCTGGTGCGGCCCCTGCCGCATGGTGAGCCCCGCGCTGGAGAAGGTCGCCGACGATCTCGCGGGAACGATCAAGCTGGTCAAGGTCGACATCGACAAGAACCCGCGCCTGGCGCGGCGGTTCGAGGTCCAGGCGGTACCGACGCTGCTGGTCCTCGACAAAGGACAGACCATCGCCCGGCAGTCGGGTGCCGCACCTGCCCCTGCCCTACGGCGGTGGGTGGAGCAGTCGATCGCGGGCCGCGAACCGTCCGGGAAAGGGTGATCGGCCATGACCGTACGGACCGACCCCCACCTCGCCCTCGTACGCCCCGTCACCCCGCGTGCCCCGGGGTGCGAGGAGTGCCTGGCCACGCATTCCCCCTGGGTCCACCTCAGGCTCTGCCTGACCTGCGGCCACGTCGGCTGCTGCGATTCCTCGCCGAACCGGCACGCCCGCCGTCACGCCGCCGCCGACGGCCATCCGATCGTGGCGTCGCTGGAGCCCGGCGAGGACTGGCGGTGGTGCTTCGTCCATGAGGCGTTCGTGTGATGTCCGGCGACGAGACGCGGCCCGGCGCAGCGCCTGTGCCGGACGAGGCGGAGGAGAGCGTCCCCTTCGAGACGCCCGACATCTACGGCGCCTATCCCCGCCTGTCGGGCGACCAGATGGCCCGCCTGGCGCAGCACGGCCGGCGGCACGCGGTCGACGCCGGTGACGTGCTGATCCGGGAGGGGGAGCGGTGCGAGACGTTCTACGTCGTCCTCAGTGGTTCGGTCGCCATCGTCGAGGGCTACGGCACGCCCGATGAACACCTGCTACGCGTGCACGGCCCCGGCCGCTTCATCGGCGAACTCGGCCTCCTGAACGGACAGGTGGCCTTCTACACCGCCGTGGTCAGGGACCCCGGCGAGATTCTCGCCCTGTCCATGGACCAGCTGCGTGACCTGGTGACCCGGGACTCCATCCTTGGTGATGTGGTGCTGCGCGCCTGCCTGGGCCGCCGTGCTCTGCTCGTCGGGCAGGGCGCTGGTTTCCGCATCATCGGCTCGCGCTATTCGCCCGACACCCGGCGGCTGCGCGAGTTCGCCGCCCGCAACCGGCTGCCGCACCGCTGGATCGATCTGGAGACGGACGAGGAGGCCGAGGCGCTGCTGCGCCGCTTCGCGGTCGGTCCGGAGCAGACGCCGCTGGTGATCTGGCGGGACACGACCTTGCTGCGCAATCCGAGCAACGCCGAACTGGCCCGGTTCATCGGCCTGCCGCCCCTGCCGTCGGGCAACGGCCACGGCGATCTCCTGATCGTCGGCTGCGGTCCGGCCGGTCTCGCCGCCGCGGTGAACGCCGCCTCGGAGGGCCTCGGCACGACCGTGGTCGAGGCGATGGCCACCGGTGGCCAGGCCGGGATGTCCTCCCGCATCGACAACTGCTTCGGCTTCCCCTCCGGCATCTCCGGCGCCGAACTCACCGAGCGCGCTGTGCTCCAGGCGGGCAAGTTCGGCGCCCGGATCAGCGTCCCGGCGGAGGCGGCCCGGCTCGAACCGCGGGGCGGCCACTACGCCGTCAGCTTCGCCGACGGCAGCGAGATCACCGCCCGCACCGTCGTCCTGGCAACCGGCGCCCGCTACCGCCGCCTCCATGCACCCGGCATCGAACCGTTGGAGGGCGCGAGCGTCCACTACTCGGCGACCCTCTACGAGGCCCAGCAGTGCCGTACCGACCCGGTGGCGGTGGTCGGCGGCGGCAACTCCGCAGGCCAGGCCGTGCTCTTCCTGGCCGGGTACGCACCACAGGTGTATCTGCTCGTCCGTGGGCCGAGCCTCGAGGCGCACATGTCCCGCTACCTGATCGATCAGATCGAGCGCCACCCGCGGGTGCGCGTGCTGCTGCACACCGAGATGACCGAGGCACTCGGCGACAAGGCGCTGGAGGCGGTCACCGTGGTCGACCACCGTATGGGCGAGCACCGCCACCTCGCGGTGCGGGCCCTGTTCGTCTTCACCGGCGCAGACCCTCACACCGAGTGGCTGTCCGGCGCGCTCGCCCTCGACGCGCGCGGCTACGTGCTCACCGGCGCGGAGGCGCAGGCGTGCTCCGTTCCCGAACTGTGGCAGAGCCAGGGCCGCGACTGCCTGACGTTGGAGACCAGCCTGCCTGGCGTCTTCGCCGCCGGCGACGTCCGCAGCGGCTCGGTGAAGCGTGTGGCCTCCGCGGTCGGAGAAGGCGCGATGAGTATCCACTTCGTGCACCGCTACCTGGGCCACGCGGCCGCGCCGGGCGGCACCGACAGCTCCCCGTACACCCGTCCGAAGGAGTCCGCTTGGCTCGCATGACGCCCAGCGGGCGAGGAGAAGGAGGCGATGGGAATGACCATGCCCGTCCGGCGCCACCGCGGTGGCGCAGTGCAGCACAGGCCCCTGGGCTGGGCACGCGATCCGCTGACGGAGTTCGACCAACTGCTCGGCGAGATGAGCGGACTGATCGAATCCACGGTGGGAGGCGTGGCGCCCGCAGTCGCGTGGACACCACTGGCGGATGTCACGGAGTCCGACGACGCCTTCCACGTCGAGATCGAACTCCCCGGCGTCAAGAGCAAGGACATCGACGTCGAAGCCAACGGCCAGGAGCTGGTGGTCACCGGAGAGATCAAGGAGAAGGAACGCAAAGGCGTCCTGCGCCGGAGCACCCGCCGCACCGGAGCCTTCGAGTACCGGCTGCGGCTGCCCGGAGAGGTCGACACCGAAAAGATCAATGCGCAGATGTCGGACGGGGTGCTGACCATCACCGTCCCCAAGGCCGAGGTCGCAAAGCCGCGGCACGTCGAGATCAGCCAGACGAGTGAAAGCACCGAGAGCAGCGGCTGAGACGCGAACGCCGCGGTTCCGGACACACGTCCGGCACCGCGGCCGGGCCGGCGACGCTCGACACCCGGGTGACTCATGGATGACGTCCCGCGTCACAACCCCTCGGCGGCGGAGCCGCGGCACGCGGCTCCCCACCGGCTGCGGACCTGTCCATACCCGCCTGTTCTGTACCTTCCGAGCAACAGCCCATGGCCCTGAACAAGGAGGCGTGGCACGACCAGCACTGACGAGTTCGGTGTCGTGACGACCAAGGTCCCCGCCCGGCCGGCCGGCTGCGTGGTCCCGATTCCATTGGCGGATCGTCATTCGTTTGGGAGCCGTCTGGATTCTGGACGGGCTCGAAGTGACGATCGTCGTGGTGGTTGCCGCCCGGCGCGACAGCGCACCGGGCGACCCTCATGACCAGCGGTGACCGGGGCAGAAGGAAGGCAGCTATGAAATACGACGGATTCCTCGCCCGTGTGCGCGAGCGAGGCGAATACAACGACCAGGCCGAAGCCGCGGACGTCACCAACGCCGTGCTGGAAGTGCTGGCCCAACGGATCAGCCCGGGAGAGGTCAAGGACCTCGCATCCCAGCTGCCCGGCCCGCTGGGACAAGTTCTGGACCATGCCACGCCGCAGCAGGCGCGAGGCTTCGGGATCGAAGAGTTCTACCGCCGGGTCGCCGAGCGCACCCATGCCCGGCCGCGTACGGCGCAGTGGGACGCCAGCGCGGTCCTGACCACCGTTGCCGACGCTGTCACCGGCGGAGAGCTGAACCAGATCATCAGTCAACTCCCCTCGAGTTACGCGGTCCTGTTCGGCAAGGCCGACCTCGCGGACTGAGCTCGTGAGGCGCCCAGAACGAAAGCCGGCGCCACGGCTGCGCTCTCCGGCTCTTGCGGTCACCGGTCAGGGGGCTGCCACTCGAACATCAAGATCGTGGCGTCGTCGCTGAGTTTGTTGTGCCGGTGCTCGAGGATGGCGTGGATGAGCAGGCGCAGCGCTTCCGGGGCGCTCTGCCCCGCTGCGGTCGAGCGGATGATGTAGTCGGTGAAGCGCTCCAGGCCGAACTCTTCGCCTGCCTCGTCGCGTGACTCTACGACGCCGTCTGAGTAGAGCAGTATTCGGTCACCGGGTTCGAGGCTGACGTCGTGCACCTGACGGGCGGTCCCGCCGAGACTGGCGGGTAGACCCAAAGGAGGCTCAGGTGGCCGCTCCAAGGCATTGTGGAGCAGGCGGTGGCGACGGATGAGCAACGGGGGCGGGTGGCCGCAGTTGCACCAGCGCAGCACACCGGTGGGCATGTGCAACTGGGTGAAGACACCCGTGCAGAACTGTTCCGGAAGCCACTTCGCCAGTGCCTCGTCCATGGTGCCCACGAGTTCGTCCAGGTCTGCCCCGCTGCGCCGGGCGTTACGGCAACCTGCCATGGCGACAGAGGTGGCAAGTCCGGACGCCAGATCGTGCCCCATGCCGTCAAGGATCGTGGCGTGCAGCACGTCCTCGGTGAACGCATGGTCGAAAGCATCGCCGCCCAGTTCGTACGCAGGCTCCAGAACCGCCGTCGAAACGACCCGCCCGGTGCCGATCGAGCGGGGAGGAAGAAAAGCCCTCACCATCTCCGTGGGCAGGTGCATCGGCCTGGTACGCATGCGCTGTGCGATGGTGTCGCTGTAGGTGCGCTTGGATGTGATGATCAGTGCGAGGAGCAGCGCCGTCGTTCGACAGCGCCGCAGCTTGAGCCCGTCCAGGGTGCTCATGTTCAGCTCCACGACGCCCAGCCGCTCCGCTCCGTCGGCCAGAGGCAGCCATACGTTCAGTCCGCCGGAGGGGACTTCTTCCACTCGGAGAGAGTCGGTGCGGTAGGCCCATCCGGCCAGCGAAGTGTCGAGCTCCAGTTCCGGCTCGCTTTCGACAATCGGCACCAGCAGTCTTTGCTGGATGTCGACCAGATAGACAACGGCCCTGCCCAGACCCATGGCCTCGGCATACCGGTTCAGGACCACGGGCAGTTCCGCAGGTGATGCCAGCTGGGCTGCTCTGACCAGTTCCTCCAGCAGTCGCTCACCGGACCCGACGGACATGTTCCTGTCCATGCCTTCGATCATCCCCGCGAGATCGAGCCGCCACAATCTGAGCTCTCCGACATCCGAGATGTGAGCCGATCAGCCTGGGTGTTGGAGCTTGCCGTTGCGGATCGGTCGGGCTTCGGGATCGGCTGACGTCACGAGCCGGTCGGGGGATCGTGCGGATGCCCGCAAGCCGCACAGTGATCCGCTCCAGCAGCCGGCGGGCGCCCGCCGCGGTCTCGGCCAGCTCACCGCCCATGCCCGCTTTGGGCAGCACCTTGGACGTGGACGAGGGCCTGCGGCGAGCCAGCAGGTCGTTGCGGCAGCCGAGGAAGCAGAGCGCGCTGACGCTGTTTGGGCGTGGTCTGCACCGTCTGGTCCGGTCGCGACTCACAGCAGGAGGTCGAAGACGGCTCGGGCCTCGTCCCAGTGCTGGGTCTGGGGGTTTTTCAGGTCGGGGTGGAGGATCTTGAAGCTCTGGGCCAGGGCCAGGCTGAGTCCGCCGATGATGTCCGGATAGGCCGCCTCGGTCTCCTCGTCGGGCGTGCGGTCCAGAGCCGGGTGGGTGGCGAGCTGTTCCAGGATCGGTTTGAGTTCTACTTCCTGGTCGATCTTCCGGAAGTGGTGAATGCTCTCCTGCAAGCCTTTCGTGATCGGTAGGTCACAGGTCCGGATGAGGTCGCGCCCGTTGGCCTTGGCAGTGGCCTGGGCGACGGTCAGCAGATCGTAGAGCTTGGCGTCGACGAAGTCGCTGTAGCGCTTGAGATCGTTCTTGTCGACGTCCAGCCCCGCGGCCGCGCGGAAGAACCTTTCGAACCTGGCGATGGACATCACGGTCATGACGGCAACCTCCGGCTGCGGGCGCCGGGTGGGCTCCCGGCCCCTGGGCTTCCCGTTCAGCCTGGCCGACGGGGCGCGCGAACGCATGCGCATGCCGGGCCCAATTAGCCTTTCTGTATTGCCCTGCCAGGCCCAGGCGTCCGACTGCCCGGGTAGTCGGACGGGCGTGCGGATCGACAGCAGGGCGAACACCGCGTCGCGGAGCTGCCCCACGTAAAGGGTGACCCCAGATGTCGCTGCTCATGAGGCCGAACGCCGCGGTGGCGAACACGCCGGCGAGCGCTCGGGAGAGGCCGGTGAACAGCACAGCCAGGGCCGGTTGACGCGGACCATCCCGCCTAGCAGCCGCAACCGCCCGCGGACGTGCGGTGCCTCACTGGTGTACTGGATCCTCCCGGGTGACAGGGTGTTGCCGGACTCCGGGATCAGCGCTCCGATCACGCCGAGGGCCGCGCCCCTCAGCCGGTGGGCGGCGCGCATCAGGCTGAGCATGGGCAGCGACAGCAGCGCGATGTGCTCCGGCGGGCCGATCATGGCGATGACGGGGCGAGTGTTGTCCTGGTAGGGCCGGTCCGTTCTTCAGTCGCTTCGCGTCCTCCGTTGGCCATCCCGGATCGGCCACGAGGACGACGTCGAGCCGCGGCCGCTGGTGGTGAACAGGCGGCGCTGGGGGTGTGGTCACCGATCGCCCTGTACGCGAGGGTGCCGGTTTGTGGGTGTAGGTCGGCCCGGGATCGCGCGTCCGCCGAGCGCGGCGCAGCCAGGAGGCGGCGGCGCGGCCGACGCGACCCGGCAGGGCGTTCCGGCTAGGCTCACACCCGTGACGTGGCTGCGGGCCTTCGGGGAGGTCGTGCGATCCGGGCTCACGATCGAGGAGACGCGGCTGGAACCCCTGCTCGCGCTGCGTACGGCCGCTGGGGTGGCCATCGTCATCGGGCCGGCGCTGTGGCTGGTCTCCCCTGCGTATGCCGCGTCCGCCGCCCTCGGCGCCTACTCCGCGGGTGGGGCCACCTTTCAGCGCACCTGGCGTCCACGCAAGGTGATCGCGCTCGGCGCGGGCGCGGGTCTGGCGCTCAGCACCTTCGTGGGCTACCTGGCGGCGGGGCGACTCGTGACGTTCCTCCCACTGCTGGCCGTATGGGCCTTTGCCGCGGGAATGGCGTGGGCCGTCGGATCGACCGCTGGGATCGTCGCAGCGACGACGGTCGGCAGCATGCTGGTGACCATCACCCTTCCCACGAGCTTCGGGCGA
The DNA here is from genome assembly GCF_055572075.1 of Streptomyces sp. NPDC030820. NCBI lineage: Bacteria > Bacillati > Actinomycetota > Actinomycetes > Kitasatosporales > Streptomycetaceae > Streptomyces > Streptomyces sp. NPDC030820. Next base: position 156,967 of record NZ_JBVIEB010000009.1, on the reverse strand, counting down.
GCCCTGGAGCACGCCGGGGTCATCGCGCTCGGGGGAGTGACGCAGGCCGTGCTGATCCTGCTGTTCCCGATCCGCCGTTGGGGGGCGCATCGTGACGCGCTCGCCGACGCCCTGGCCGCCGTGGCGGACTACGCCCGCCGGCTGCGGCACGACCCGACCGCCCCGTTCGACCCGGAGCCGTTGATGACGGCCCGTGACGCGGCCGCCGTGACACCGTCACAGGCCCGCGCCCGTCCCCCCGTCCTGCACGGCCCCCGGGGACTCGCCGAGCGCATTCGGCCGGTGGTCGCCGCGCTCGCCGACCCGGACGTCGGCGCCCCGGCGGAGGGACCCGGGCGGGACCGCGCGCGGGAGTTGCTCGACGCGGCCGCCGACGTTCTGGATGCGGTCGCCCGTTCGATCCGCCGCGGCACCCCCGCCGAGGTGCGGCCCGAGAGCACGGACGTCCTGCGCGTCGACGAGGAGCACGAGGTGCTGGAGGGCCCCGCGCGGCAGGCCGCCGAGCGGCTCGTGGAACTGCTCGGCGAGGCGTTGGAGATCGCCGGGAGCGGCTGCGCGCGCGGGAGGACGCCCACGCCGCCCGGCCCCGCGGGCGCCCAGTTCCTGGTACGCCCGACACTGTTCCGGCTGGTCCCGGTCGTCGTCCGGGCGGTGCGCCGTGAGCTCCGCCGGGACTCGCCCGTGTTCCGGCACGCCGTCCGCCTGGCGGCGGTGGCCACGCTCGGCTATCTGATCGCCGCCCGGCTCCCCCTGGGTCACGGCTACTGGGCACCCATTGCCTCGGTGATGGTGATGCGGCCGGACTTCCACCGGACGTACGCGCGTGCGGTGGCCCGTCTCGCCGGGACCCTGGCGGGGGTCGCGCTCGCCACCGGGATGGTGCGGGGCCTGGGCCCGGACGCCCATGTGTCCGGCGCGCTGGCGGTGGTCTCGGCGGGCCTGTCGTACACGCTGATCCGTACCGGCTACGCCTACTCCCAGTGCTTCACCGCCGCGTACGTCGTCTTCCTGCTCGGCATGGGCGGCCAGGCATGGGAGCAGACGGTCCCGGAGCGGGTGGTGCTCACCCTGCTCGGCGGAGCCCTGGCAATGCTGGCGTACCTGGTGTTCCCCGCATGGGAGACACCCCGACTGCCGGGCCGGCTTGCGGACTGGCTCGCCGCCAACGGCCGCTACGCGGCCGCGGTGCTCCGCAACTACGCCGAACCGACCCGAGAGCATCACGCCGACATGCGCAGGGCACTGCTGGAGAGCAGGGAGGCACGTGCCGCCTGGCAGGAGGCATACGACCGGGCAAGGCAGGAACCAGTCCGCCCCCGGGGGCTCACGTCGCGCGAGGCGCAGGAGGCGCAGGAGGCGCTCAAGGGGTTCGGCCGGGCAACGATGCTCATGGAGAGCCACGTCCCGCGGGCCGACAGCCGTTTCGTCCCCGAGGCGGAGCGGTTCGCCGAGGCCCTGGAGGCGGACACCGCGAAAGCGGCAGCCGACGTGCGCGAGCACAGGAATCCGGACTGGGGGCGCGTGGAGGAGGCGCTCCACGCGTGGGAGGGCGCCGCCGGGGACCGGAGCCCGGTCCTGCGGCGCGAGGCGGAACTGCAGAAGCAAGCCTTGGAGCACCTCGCGACGGCCGTGAGCCGCACACCCCTGGAACGGGACGTCGGCTCTGCTCGCGAGGAGCAGAGAGTGCGGGCGGCCGCGGCGGCCGAAGGTGACGGATCAGGAGCCGCGCACCGGAGTGGGTGACGAAGTCGGCGACGGGGAGCGCCCCGCCTCCTGGAGCGGGAAGTAGTCTCCCGGCCGCGTCGAGCGCCGCCACACGTACACCGCTGTCGCCATCACGAGGATCAGCCCCGCCAGGATGAGCAGTTCGATCCCCTCGACGTTCCACCGGAAGGACTTCTCCGCCTCGGCCGTCACGATGAGCACCCTGCGGATGCCGGCAATCAGGCCGACGACGAGGAACGGCTCCGCGTCGAGGGTCTGGTTCCTGATGGTGAGGCGGACGGTGTGGAGCAGCTCGGCCACGATGAACAGCACCAGGCTGCTGTCCAGGGCGGAGAGAACGACCGTTTCCTCGTGGTACGGCCCCTGGACCGACCGGATGACGTCATGGACGACCCCGACGGTCAGGATCCCCGCGAGCAGTACGAGGAGCGCAGCGACGACGAGGTGGATGCCGTCCTCGATGAGCTGTAGGAGGCCCTGTACCCGGCCGCCCTCGATCTTCGGGAGAATGGGTCGCACATTCAGCATGCTAGGGGTGCCACCGCCCGCGGGCGCGGCGTGCTGCCGAACGGGTGGACGGGCGCAGCCCTCCCTGTGATGGCAGCCTGGTGGAAGGGACGAGGCACGACGTCACCAGTCCTACCCGGCAGGACGAGGGTGTATGAGACAGCCCGACGCGGACACGACCGTCAGGAACCTGCGGCTCGTCTTGGTCGCCGACCCGGGCCTGCCCTCCGAAATCGCCCGAGACCTCGCCCCCCGTCTGCCGGAGCATCTGCGCCGCCGCATCGGCAGGGGCATCCGCTGGCAGGTGGACACTGTGACGGCGCCCTTGGTGGCAAACGAGCAGGTCGAGGTGTCCGACGTGGCCGAAATCGTCGGCACCCATCTCGAAAACGGCGACTGGGACATCGGCGTCTTGCTCACCGATCTGCCGCGCCGGGCGGAGCGCAACCCGGTCAGCATCGAAGTCGACCCGGAGCACAGGATCGCGCTGGTCTCACTGCCCGCCCTCGGCTCCCGGCGTCTGCGGCGCCGGGTGCGGCAGGTGGTGGTCGGCGCCGTCAGGCAACTGACCGCGCAGGACGAAAAACCGCTGGATTCCTCCGTCGGCCGTCCGGCACCCGCGGAGGAGTCCGACCGCGAACGCTACGTGGTGCCGGGGCTGCGCGGCCACGTCCGTCTGGTCCTGGGCATGGTGCGCGCCAACCGTCCCTGGCGACTGTTCGCGAGCCTCTCCCGCGCCATGGCCGGGGTCTTCGCCACCGCAGCCGTCGGCTTCATCAACGCCACGACCTGGCAGGTCGCCACCGCTCTGGGCATCCCGCAGCTGACGCTCATCGCCGCGCTGTCCACCCTCGCCCTCACCGCGTGGATCATCATCGACCACCGGCTGTGGGAACGCGCCGGGGACCTGCCTGGCGCCCACACGCCGCTGTACCCCTATAACCTGGTCACGCTCCTCACCATCGGGCTGGGGGTGTTCTTCCTCTACGCTGCGCTGTTCGTGACCCTCGTGGCGGTCTCGTTCCTGGTCGTGACCCCATCCGTCTTCGGCAGGATCGTGCACCACGCCGTCGGTGCCTCGGACTACCTCACGCTGAGCTGGTTCGTCACGTCCAGCTCCATGATCGGCGGTGCTTTCGGGACAGGACTCGAGAACGCCGAGGAGGTGCGCGATGCCGCGTACGGGCAACGCCACCGAAAACGTCAGCGGCAGCTGACCGAGGCCCGCGACCGGGCCAGGTGAGGACCCCTCGGCCGCGCAGTGTCAGGTTGGTGGATCGTGCTGTTGCGACTGCCCTGCCCAGCCGTGTCGAGCGTGTTCGCCTTCATACGGCTGCTGCCGAGGAGCGCTGTGGACAAGGCGCCGGTGCGGCTTGCGGCCATCGCCGCCCTGCGGACCCGTCCCAATGGCGCCTGGCCACAGTCGAGTTCCCGCACGCCCAGGGACACAGTCGCTTCACGGACGCCGGCGGCACGAGCGACCGCTCTGATCCCGCCGTGGCCGAGCGATCGGGCACTCCGACGGTCGCGGCCTCGCAGGCCTGCCTGACCTGGTCGTCGCTCAGCTGCTGATTGGGCTGCAGCACCGCTGCCGTCGCGGGGCGAAGACCGACGTTGGCGGGGTGCGCCCGCTCATCGACCGCACCATCCGCCCCTCCCTGGCAGGCCGCTTGGAAGACGTTCCTGAGCCGAAGTCGAACAGCACCGCGACGATCCTGCTCAACCGGCTGACCGCCTACGCGCTGCGGGCCTTCAAGACGCCGGAGGGCGAGTACGGCAAGGACACCTGGGACCTGGCGGTCTTCGGACACCGCGGCTCGATGGACTTCACCGCCCTCCACCAGCCCTGGCTGAAGGAGGCCGCTAAGCGCTGGGCCCGCGACTACCTGATCCGGGTGCGGTCTCGCAGCACGTCCTCCCACGCCCGCCAGCACCTGACCGGGCTGTCCTTCCTGTCGCGGAGTCTGGACGCCCGCCAGGACCACGGCATGGACACCGCGGCGCTGGGGCGGGCGGACATCGAGAACTACCTGAACCGCATAACGTTCCTGGAGGCCAACGGCCGCATCGCCGCTGGCACCCGCACCACCTACGTCCGAGCGGCCCGCAACGTGCTGCGGCAGTCCCGCGTGATGGGCCTGACCAGGGAAGGTGGGCCGATGGCGGGGCTGCCCGACGATTTTGTGATCACCCGGCACGACGTCCCAAGGCCGCCGGAGCCCTCGGAGGAGGGCCAGGATCTGCCGCCCGAGGTGATGCGGCAGCTTTGCGCTCACCTGGACCTGTTCGAGGAGATGACCTGCCGTGAACTGCGCGTCGCGGTGGAGCTGCTGATGGACACCGGCCGGCGCCCCGAGGAGATCTGCAAGCTGGAGTTCCACTGCCTGAACCGGGACCGGCAGGGCAAGCCCGTCCTGGTCTACAACAACTGGAAAGAGCAACGGATCCCCCGGGAACTGCCGATCCACGAACCCACCGCGCAGCTGATCCGCGACCAGCAAGAGCGCGTCCGCCTCCTCTACCCGGACCGTCCGCTGTCCCAGATGGCCCTGCTGCCGTCGTCGGTGATGAACCAGCTCGGATCCAAGGGCATCGACTCCAACCACTTCAGCGGAATGCACCGTGAATGGGTCACCGCCCTGCCGGAGTTCCGCCTGGACGACGGCACCGTCTTCGACAAGGAGGAGATCTTCCCCTACGCCTACCGTCACTCCTTCGCCCAGCGTCACGCGGACGCCGGCGTCCCCATCGAGGTCCTTTCACCGTTGATGGATCACGACTCCTACCAGTCGACTCGCTGCTACTACCGGGTCAAGGAAGTACGCCTACGCGAGGCCGTCGACAAGGTCACCACCATGCAGTTCGACCGCCACGGACAGCGCGTCTGGGGAGCGGTCACCACCTTGCTGGACGCCGAACGCACCCGCCTGGCGATCGGCTCGGTGCAGGTCCCCTTCGGCACCTGCTCCGAGCCCTCCAACGTCGCCGCCGGAGGCGGCGCCTGCCCGTTGCGATTCCGCTGCGTGGGCTGCGACCACTTCTCCACCGACGTCTCCTACCTCCCCGAACTCGGCGCCTACCTCGACGGCCTGCTGCGGCAGCGGGAGAAGCTGCGGTCGATGACCGAGGCCGACGACTGGGCCCGCGCCGAGGCCACCCCTCGAAACCCGCCTCAGCGAGGTCCTGGGCGAGCAGGTCTGGCGCGAGTCCGGCATCGGCGGCCCCGACGACACCGAACAGCTTCAGGCCCGGATCACCACCCTCGAACAGCAGGTCGTCGACCTGAAACTCAAGCTCCAGGACCGCGACGACGACCTCGCAGCCAACCGCGAGCTCATGGCCCAGCTCAACCGTGACTCGAATCGACGAGAGGAGTGAGAAGCGCACTTCAGGAACCTATTCGAGGCTCTCTCGACCAGCGTGTCGACGGCAGGTCGCGGGACCGCGTACGCGGTGAGACGATGGCGAGAGCACCTGGGGCGCACGGAGTTCGTTACAACAACTGAGCCAGCAGGTGATGGCTGTGTCTGCTGAAGCTGTGCTTCTGGAGGCCAACTTCTGGGCGGTCGTTGCCCAGTGGTGCCTTGTCCTCGTCGGTCTTCTAGTCTTGGCCCGGCTGGTAGGGTTCGCCGTTCGCCCACCCATGACATGGTCGCCCAAGGAGCCCAGATGGCTGGAGCTCGCATGGAGCGGCCTCCTGCTTATCCTCGCAGTGACTGTGCCCTGGACGATCTTCGCCGTAACTGGTGCTGACAGCTCGGCCAGCCACGGGGCCACACGGGGCATGCTGTTCGTAGCCGGATTCGCTTCAATCGCCGTCCTCGCTCTGGCTAGGCAAGGGATCAAGGACAGAGACTGGTGGACCCTGCTCTTCTTGCTTGCTGCGGTGTGGGCGACTTTCGGGGCTACCTCACAACCGGTCCGCGGCTACCTGGTCGCAGGAGCCCTAACCGCCACAGGAGTGGTCACCTTCGGTCTCGGACTGGGCCTCCGGCTTCGGATGCGGCTGACGGTCCGGAGGACCGATGGCAGCGAGGACGCCGCCAGCGCCGCGTATGTCGTATCCCGAATCTCAACCATGGGCCACAATCGACCGCGAGGCCTCTCAGCGCCCCAGGGGACCGACGTGCTCAAGCTGCCGCAGGAAGCTGTGGCAGCCCTCCCCTCGCAGGGGCAACTGGCCGCGGGCCTGCTCCGGTTCGGGATCCTACTGTTCTCCATTGCCCCCTGGCGCGCCGACGTCGTGCTCGTTGACGACACGACGGCGACCGTAGATTTGCGGCGCAATGGAGCACAAGTGGCGTCCACCCTCATTTTCCGCAGCGAGCTCGGGCTGAACGGCTTCGACACCGACGCTGGTTCCGCTCCCAGCGGATCTGTGGTCTCCCACGACATCCTCACTGCGGCCGCTGCCTTCCTCCTGCTTGAACTGAGCAAGAAACACCCAGACTTGGAAGAGGGATTGTGCGGAACAAAGCGCTGGCGAAGCCTCGCTTGCCAGGTCCTCGCCGGTACCCCGCCCTGGCACGCAGATCCGAATGCTGCGGAACAGCTCTTCGCAACGGCGGTGGAAAAAGACCCCGGAAATGACGCGGCGTGGCTGGGATACCTGTACAGGCGGGCTGGTACCGCCGTCGGTACGGCGGAGAATGAGCGGCGCTACGTCACACGGCTGGCTTTGCTGTACGAACGCCTACTCAAGAAGAAGGACAAGGCCGGATACAAGGCGCTGTGTATGCGAGCTGCACACGTTCTCGCATCAGCTCGAATTAACTACGGGCTGCTGCTTCGTCGACAGCTACGGCAAAAAGAGTTCGACGCCGCGGCCAAAGTGTGCGGCAAGCTGCTTGAAATGGTTGACAATGCCAAGAATGACCGAGAGGAAGGGGTAAGGGATTTCGCCGAGCAAATGGAACATAGGGCTCAAATTCTCTATTCATACGTTGCTAAGAAGTCCGCCTCCTACCCATTCCTCGATGGAGAGGCTCACGCGCCCTCCAGCTACTACGCTCAAGCGTGTGTCGACGTAAAGCGAAGGCGCTACAGCAAGGCGTTGGAACGCTTGGACCTTGCCCTCGGCTTGAAGAAGTACCGGATTGAAGTCCGGACCGATCCGTCCCTTCAGGCTCTGTGGAAGAATAGGCGGTTTGCTGCGCAGCTTGAAGCCTTGGTGGACAAACCTCAACTGACGGACATCGAAGCTTTCAAGCCCTATCGGCGCAACCTAGAGAGAGCTGGCATCCGCTTCCCCGAGGAATTGATCGACCGCGAAACAGACAGGGCTGAGCTGGCCGAGACTCTCAAAGTGCCGGAATCCGTCGTCGAATGGATGCGCGGGATCTGCTGGCTGGCAAAGTGTTGCCCCCGCCACGAGAATGCCATTCCGTGGACTGACCTTCTGACTCGCGAGGGAGTGGACACCGCTGAGGCCTTGGCCTCCGTCGACCGTGACCCAGGCGAGAAGCAGCGGCTGACGCGGCTGGCCTGGATCGTCGATGCTCCCCCACTCGCAGACGACGACATCACTGAGTGGCTTGAGCGGATGAACAATCATCGGACGATCCGCTAGCGCCTGAGCCGGCGACCCGAATCCGGTCAGCCTCCTGGCGAGTGAATCTGCGCAGGGCTGCGTGCACGACACCCGTTGCACTCGCTATGGTCGCCTTGACCGTTTCTGAGCTGCGTGAACTCGAACCGCACGCTCGCGGCGCCCCGGAGAAACATCGGAGACTTCGACTGCTCCGGCGACGACATCCAACGCGACTGGGCGCACCAACTGCTGCGCTGACGTCAAGCGGTGGGGCGGGAGGGCCGGACGGGATCAGGCCGCCACTCGACGATCTGGACCCGTGCCCCGTTGTTCATGGCCTCCAGCGCCAGGGCGAGGCCGAGAAGTACCCACCGTCGTCGTGAAGGAAGAGCTCCGTGAGGGGTGGCCGGCGCACGTCCTCGTCCGGGCCGCGGCCGGTGCGGGGCCGCTCGTGGTGGGCAGCCGAAGGCGTTGTGCCGTGGTCGGCCCGCACACCGGGCCGGTCGGGCACGCTCTGATCCACCACGTGCACTGCCCGGTCGCGCTTGTGCCGCACGACGGAGTGCTGTTCGACATGTTCGTCGTCGACAGTGGGAACAGGAGACGCCAGCGCCACAGAGGCCGCGTGTCAGCGGGTCAGCGTTCCCTCGTTCGCGCAGACAACGGTCCACCGGTGGATGCGCGTTGTGCAGCCACGACCGCGGGCCCATACCGCCCCCATGACGCCTGTTCGGACCGCAGCGACTGCTACTCCAGCGGTAGGTCGATGCCGTCGAGCATGAGGTGGCCGTGCTCTCCGGGTTAACCCACGCGGCACATCGACCGCCTGTCCGCTGATACCGACGCCTCCGGCAGCAGTTCCCAGTGCAGATCTCCCGAACTGGAGGCAACGTGCCATCCGATGAGGCATGTGGCCAACCGATCCAGCACAGCGATGAGCTCCGCGGGGGGAACGAGTCCGCACTCATGCGCGATGCGCTCCAACTCGGACACATCCTGGACCAGCGGAGGCATCTGTGTGTGGCCCGTGAGGCCTTCTCCGGCGTCATCAGTCCGGGATGGCCATACAACCGCCTGATGGTGTGCAGCTGAGCCGGGCGTCGACCTACCCCCTTCAGTGCGAGTCAGGCGCGGTTGGAGACCAGCTCCCAGCGCAAGTCTCCCGCTTCCCCAGTCCCCGTCCAAGCGACGAGGACTTGCTCGGCCACCAAGTGCTTGAGAATCATGGGCAGTGCTGCAATACGGCAGCCGCATTCGCGCGCCATCTGCGCCGCTGGTACCGCTCCTTGGTTCTCTCCGGCTACGGTGTGCGCTGCCAGGGCGAGAGCGGCCAGCCGTGGAAGCGGCGCGGAATCTGTCTGGATGCTGGAGGCGGAGCGCACCGCCCAGTCGGCGGCCTGAAGTCGATCGGGGCGAGCCGGGTGCTGTGTGAGCAGGGCTGCGTCGAGCATCTGAGCCGTGACCACGCCGCGGTCGGACATGAATGGCCGCAGCCATCCCGCTTCGCTCAGCTCGCGCCACGCTTCTGCGGCAGATCCCAGGCGGAGGCTTCGCAGCAGCCCGAGGGGCAAGCGGACGCGCGCCATGTTGTTCATGCGCAGCGCGCACTGCAAGGCGATCAACCGGGCGTCGGCCCCCGTGCCGGCCGGCAGGGCGACGGCAAGGTAGTTGAGCATCTCCTGTACCCGGGTTCGGCTGTCGGGTCCTTTGGGGTGGCGTCTTCGGCGTGTGTTCGCCCGTCCTCGCGACGAGACCGCAGCGGCCAGGATCGTTTCGGGCACGACGGCGGCCTGTGACGTGGCGGCCGCACACGCCGTGCATGCATCGGTGAGGCGCCACGTCCGTCCGCCGTGGTCACGGGCCAGGAGAAGGCGGATCGGGCCGTGGCAGCCGCGGTGGCGGGGATGCCAGCCGCAGCCCCGTTCGTGGCACTGGCACGTCCGCAGATGGGCAGGGAGCAGGTCTCGGCGCGCGTGGGACGCCAGATGCGCCAGGACCTCTGATCGAGCAGCTGGGCCGGTGAGCCGCTGCCCACCTTGCGCACATTGCTGACAGACGAGTACCGGCCCGCCGGGCTGGGGGAGGAGCTCAACCGTCCATGTACGCCGGACATCTGACTGTGCGAAGCAGAGCCTCATGGCGCGCGAGTTCCTCCTGCCGTGTCCGCGCCGGCCTCTGGCGGGCTGGGGTCGGCCGCACACGGTAGTGCAGACCTCTGCCCCTCGGAGTGCAGCTGACAGGTGGAAATAGGGCAGAGGTGTGCACTGACAGGGCAGGTGTCTGCACCGTCGGATGGTCGGGTGACGATCTTTCCGCCCGACCCGGACTTCGAGGCCCTGCGCCTGGAACTCGCCCGGCTGCGTGCGGCGCGGGGATGGAGTTACGACGAGCTCGCCTCTCGAAGCGGCCTGGCCAGAAGGACTCTGATCGAGATCGAGCAGGGGCGCACTATCGGCACTCTCAAGACGTGGCACGCTCTGGCCCACGCATTGAGCACTCCCCTCGACGAACTCTTCGGCACTCTCTGTCAGGGGCACGAGCCACCTCGTCAGGCGGGCGGCTGACGGGTCGGCCCAGCCTGCGGGGCAACCACCCGATTGGGTAGGAAGGCGCGAACGTCTGAGCGATGATCCGAACAGGCGTTGCCATGGATGCGGCCGTTCGACGGACGTCACCAGCCAGGGCCGTGCTTCGACAGCGTGTTGGCTGGCACCTTCTCGCGCATGCACCCCTCATCCGCATCCCGGCACTGGGACGGCAGCCCCGCATCCTCCCCACAGCGACGGTCCCTGCGCGTCCACCCCGACAGCCCAACCCGCCTTCTGCGCTGTGCACAGCGTGCTTGTTGCCGTGAGTGCGGAAACCCGGTCGAGTGGTACCACCGGGGCCGTGACCGGCCCGTGCCTCTGCAGCCACAAGAACTGCCCGCAGCCGAGATGCCCGCCGCATACCGCTGGCACGTCAGCTCAGGCCTCGCCCATCCAGCCGGGGACGGCAGCACCTGGTGTCGGCTGACCCACGCCGTCGTCTGCCCCGCTCGCGACGCCCCGTGTGACATCACCCCCGCTCTGACCTGGCTGCGCCGGTCGCTGGCTGTGAACACGCGCCGCCTGACTGACGCCGGTGTCTTCGTCCCGCCCACGGACGTCACCCGCCGCTCGCAGTCCAACGGCACGTGCCGACCCGCCAGGCCTGTCGTCCAGATCCTGTATGTCCGCTACCTCGCCGCCCGCCCCCTGGACGAGATCCAGTGCGTCGCCCAGACGCGGCATCGCACCCGATGCTCCACGAAAATGCTGGCCTCGGACAGCCTTCAAGGCACCTGGATCCTGGCCCCCGCAACGGCCGCCAAAGGTCAACTTGCGCTTCCCACTGAGGTGATGGCTCTCTACGACCTTTCCTCGCTGCCGTACGCGGAACAGCTGCGCTGGCGTACGCAGCGATGCCCTCACCATGCCGCCGCCCTGACGTCAGCAGATCTCGCACTGACCGATTGGGAGCCCTTCGACCCGGCGGTCCACCACGCCTACGTGCACCCGCGTCTCCCGACTCACGTGCGTCAGCCGCGCCGCGGAACCGGTGAGTCGGAGGGGGTCTGGCGATGAAGCACCAGTACGCAGTGGAGATCCTCCTGACGAGATCTGCCACTCTCGCAGAGCTTCGCCGAGCCCGCCGCGCCTTCCCTCTGGCGGCGAACGCCGACCGCATACGGCTGTTGACGGTTCAGTGCGCCAAGTCGCCCGGGCGGGCCCTGCGGTCGTTTCGTCACAGCCGCGACCGCCGGCTACCCATCGATGTGCTGACGACCCACTACCCCGATGCAAGCGGCCAGGTCCTGCTCCATGTCGCCCTTTCCCGGGATGTGTGCTCAACGGTTCGTCGAACCGGGGCAGACCGCGGTCGCAAGCCCGCAGACCTCCTCGTCCGCACCGTTGTGGCTGCCTTGGAACGGGACAGGAACCATCCAGCCCGCCAACTGGCAGCAGAGGTAGCGGTCCTTCTTGCCCATCACGGCGCTGGGGACGTACTGGCCTGTGCAGCGTGCGCCTTGTTCCGCAGTCGTCCTCCTAGCTTTCGCACCCCATAGTCCACCTCCGCGGAGCCCCCGTTGCACACGCCCACCGACGAACAGGCCCATGCCGTCGACGCCTTCCGTAGCGGCGATCACCTGGTGCTGCAGGCAGGTGCCGGCACCGGCAAGACCAGCACACTCGGCATGCTCGCCACGAGCACAAAACGCCGAGGTCGCTACCTTGCCTTCAACAAGGACATCGCACGCGATGCCAGTACCCGCTTTCCGAATTCCGTGCAATGCAAGACGGCCCACGCCACGGCCTTCGCTGCCCTCGGGCACCGCTTCGTCCTCCGCCTCAACAGCCCGCGACAGCCCGCATGGAGGATCGGAAAGTCGCTGGGCGTCGACTCCTCCGTCCGCATCGGCGATCACGAGATCAGCCACCGAACGCTGTCTCAGGCTGTACTGCGTACCGTGACGCGGTTCTGCCACTCGGCGGACCGGACGCTGGCGTCTCACCACGTGCCGGTTCTGCGCCGCCTCGAAGCACCCGAGGACCATACTCAACTCTCAGATGCTGTCCTACCGTTCGCTGCGCGCGCCTGGCACGACCTGCAGAGTCCCGAGCGCGGCGTCGTCCGCTTCGAACACGACCACTACCTGAAGATGTGGGCGCTGACCGACCCCAAGATTGAGGCCGACTTCCTCTTCCTCGACGAGGCGCAGGACACCAACCCGGTTCTGGAGCAGGTCTTCACCGCACAACGTGCTCACGCTCAGTTGGTCATGGTCGGGGACTCGGCTCAGGCCATCTACGGCTGGCGTGGTGCCCGCGACGTGATGACCGGCTTCGAGGCCAACCAGCTCACCTTGACCCGTTCCTTCCGTTTCGGCCCGGCGCTGGCGGAGGAGGCAAACCGGTGGCTGTCGTTCGCGAACGCGTCCATCCGGCTGACGGGCACTGAAGAGATCCCGACTGAGGTCGGCGTGGTCACCAGCCCCGATGCCGTGCTGTGCCGGACCAACATCGGCGCCGTGACCGAGGTGATGCGACTGCTCGCCGCCGGTCAACGAGTCGCTCTGACCCGTGGTGGACAGACACTGACAGCACTGGCTCTCGCCGCGCGGGACCTCAAGGACGGCCGCTGCACATCCCACCCGGAACTGGCACTCTTCTCCTCCTGGGGGGAGCTGCAGGACTACGCGACCTACGATCCCGCTGGCCGTGACCTTCAGCCTTTCGTGGAAGTCGTGGATGCCCACGGCCCGCAGGCCATCATCGCCGCGGTCGACGCCCTGACCGACGAGACAATGGCCGACGTCACGGTCTCCACCGCCCACAAGGCGAAGGGCCGAGAGTGGTCGCAGGTGAGGATCGCCGACGACTTTCCTCAGCCTGCGGAAGCGGATCAGAACGACGACTGTGGTCAGCCGCCCCCGCCACCCGTGAGCGAGAAGGACGCCCAACTTGCCTACGTCGCCGTGACGCGCGCGCGTCGTCGACTCGATCTCGGAGGCCTCTCGTGGATCCAGAGCCACCCGGGCGCCTGAAAGTCCTCGCGCGGATCAACGTCGTGCGCAATGACGCCTGTGATCGTCGGAACCGCGAGCCTGCGCACCGCCTGCGGCTCGCCCGTGCCTGTCCTGCGCCAGTCTCCTCAGCGGGCCCGTCCCCGTCCTGCCGCGGCCGTGTCGTGGCTTATGACTGATGCCGTCAGGTGTCCGATTGCGGTCGGAGCGGCTGCCTCACGAAGGTTGGGTCGCGCAGTGCGTCTCCCTCATCGATACGGCCGCCGAGTTCGCGAGCGAATCTCTGCAGACGCAGGCGGAGTGTGAGACGACCTGCGCGCTGATTGACGGGCGTGAGGAACTGAGAGATCTCATCGATCAAGGGTCTGTGGTCGATGCGAGACTCCCGTAGGTTTTGGAGGTGCGGGCAGAGCAGATGGTCGGCCTGAGTGACCTCCGCCCAGACCAGCACGGTGCCGATCACTGTTCCGTGGCGGGATGTGAGGCGGTCGGCTTGTGGAAGTCCGGAGCACAGCGTCACCCAATCGCCGTACAGCATCGTCCAGTCGGACATGACGCGACGCCGGTTCGCGTAGTTGGTCCGTTGCGGCAGCTCGTCGAGATACCGGGCTATCTGCTCGGTGGTGTCCTCGAAGCGGGGCCATAAGTCAGCGTCACCAAATTGGCCGCGTAGTTTTTTCAGGGCGGTTGATGCTTTGTTCTCCGGGATTCCGAGGGACCGGGCGCAATCGCGCCACGAGCCGCCGGCAGCCATCTCCACCAGCTTGAGTGCGGCGGCTCGCCGCAAGTGCCGCACGGTGTAGACGCCTGCTCCGGGCACGTGGTCGGCGAAATCAGTGAAGTAAGTTTCATACCAGGCTTGGGGGAGATGGGAGGGGACGTCCTCGACGGTGAAGTGGCAGTCGCGGGAAGGGACCCGCAAATGGGCGTACTCGAGCGGGCCAGCGGCGTAGAAGCCATGCAGGCGTCGCGCCATGGCGCGGGCCAGCGTAGTGGAGCGACTGGAGCGGCTGAAGTAGGAGCGACCGGCACCTGGGTGAGCGTTTTCGAAAGCGTATTGGGCCAGGGGGCGGATGCGTTCGCGTAGTTCTGCGGCGTCGGGCGCGTCGCGGTGCAGGGACTCTGCTGTGAGGAGCAGTGCGCCACACTCCGCGCTGTCCTGAGGCGCGCGCCACAGCCGGGAGAAGGCGGAGTGGGTTTTGGACGGGGTGGACTTCAGCGCAGCGTGGAGTGGGCTGGTGTGGTTGTCTATGAGTTCGGCCAGCGCTGGTGAGGGGACCAGGTCTCGGGCGGCCGGCCAGCTCAGTTTGATCAACTGGGCAGTGTCCACCAGGTCCTGAAAGGTGGGCAGCGCTGGGCTGAGCCCGCTCGAAGTTTCCAGTGGTGAGCTGACGAGACGCTGATTGATACGTGTCTGGAGGGCGAGAAGACGTGTGTGATCGGCGGAAGGGAGTCGGCAGTACGGATACGGGGCGGTCTCCTCAAGGTGGGCCCCGCAGGGGCGCGTCTGGCGTCCTCGGCCGACGGCGTGGTTGCGGCACTGCAGTGGATGTAGGCGATGGGGGCTGCTCGGCATGGCGAGAAGCGAAGCTCGGCCCACGTAGGCCTGGGGATTGAGGAGTCCTTGGCATTCTGGGCAGCGACTGCTGAGCAGCTGCTGGTGAGTCGTACAAGCGAAGACGACGGGCAGGTGCCAGCGGAGGTTCCATGCTCCGCCGTACGCCTCCTGGACGGGGCTGCCGTCCCCGCGTAGGCAGTCGGGACAGAAACGGCTGGAGAAGTTGACGGCCCAACGATCACTGTAGTGGTCCTGGATGCTGCCAAACAGGGCTCCCCTTCTCCGCGCCGTGCCTGCGGTAGCCGCCGCGCTCCTCCCTGACTGAAGTGCTGGGTACACGTCCGCAAAGCGGCGCAGGCCCAGGGCATCCACCTCGGCCGAGTGCAGGCGCGTGGTGTGGGCGAACTCGGCGGCCATCTGTTCGGGCAAGCTCAGCAGGTGATCCACAGTGAGTCGGCCTTGCAGGCCATTGTGGATCCCGCATACCTCAGCGACGCGCCCTGGGGAGCGGCCGAGCCGATAGGCGAGCCGGAGGAGGTACCCGGGCAGGGACTCCTCCGGCAGCGGCTCCAGGCTGCGGGCCAGGGGGCGGTGTCGCACCTCGGTCATCCGGCGTCGGCTGCGGCCGGGCCGTCGTCGTCGAACACGGTGTTGCGCCCCGTGGACCTCTTCTTCTGCGTCGGCTCGTGGGGCGGGATGCGGGGCTGTTCGCCGGATTCGGCGTCGAGGTCGGGCATGTCGCCGGGGGTGACGGTGAACTGGTTGAGCAGTTCCTTGGTCAGGCGTTCGCTCTTGTCCTCGATGGCGCGGCGGCAGCCATGCTGGATGAGCTTCTCCAGGATGCCGACCACGCCCCCGGTCCGGTTGAACAAGTACTCGGGCATGTCGCCGCCGGTGAGCATGCCAGCGGTGTTGTTCAACAACCGCAACTCGCCTTCCAGGCGCTGGAGATGGGCCATCCAGGCCTCCATCTCCGCAGGTGTGACGTACCTGAAGGGGCCGAGGTCGACGACCTGGAAGCGGCGTTCGTGCTGGCTGGCGGCGTGGGCGTTGGGGCTGCGGCCGATGTCCTTGACCGGCTCGTAGATCCACTCCTGGGTCTTGGGGTCGCGGCGGCCCTCGCGCAGCAGGCCCGAGGTGGGGATACCGACGCCGACGAGGATGAGGGTGACAGGCATGCTCATCATTTCGCGGATCAGGTCGAGGACGTCCTGGTCGGCTTCCCGGTGAAGCTTGAGGCGGGTGATGTCGTCGATCACGAGGGCCTTCGTGGCGTGCTCGACGACCGCGGTCTTGACGGTGCGCACGAGGTCTTCCAAGCGCATGGCCTTGTAGTCCTCGCCGTAGAAGTCGAGGATCCGCTGGCACGTGGAGATGGGCGTGGCCCTGACCGGGCACCGTACGTAGGCGACGGGGGCGACCAGGTCGCGGGTGCCGGGCATGGCGTCGGGGTTCGCGTAGTTGTTCAGGGCCAGCCATTCCTCCTGGAAGACAGCCAGGGCTTCGCAGATCGTCTCGGTCTTGCCCTGGGCGCCGTCGCCGTTGACCATGATGCCGCCGCGGGTTCCGGCCTTGTGGCTGTAGGCGCCGTCCTCGACGCGGGCAAGCACCGCCTTGGCGACGCGTTCGCTCATGGGAGTGGTCTGGATCGGCAGAGAGCTGTGTGTCGCGAGGCGGTGCAGATCGTGGATGCGCTTCTGGCGCTTCGTCAGGCGGTCGTACTCCTCGGCTGTGAGGATTGGCGCGGGGATGAAGGCTTTGCGGGTCTCGCACCATCGGTTCCAGCCTTCGAAGGTGGTGCGGTCTACCGCCGGGCCGGGGAGGAACGACAGCGGGTTCTGCTTCGAGGTCACTGGTTGGCCTCTTCCTCGGCCTTGTCGGCCGTGATGGTGGCGTCGTCATCGTCGAAGTCGTCAGCCAGCAGCGCCAACAGGCTTGAAGAGCGCAGCCGTTCGGACAGATCGGGGGGCGTCGGCAGTTCGTCGGGGACCGCGGCTTCACGGCGGCGCCGGCGTTCGCTGTTCACCGCATCGTTTACCTGCTGGGCGCGGTCCTTCGGGCGCAACGCTACGACCTTGCCATCGGGGGAACCTGCCCGAGCTGCGGGAACGGCGGCGGGCTGTGTCGGCGGCTCCTTCTTGACCGCGCTTGCGGGCCGGTCGGCGGCCGCCGCGGCCGCCTGGGCAACTTCGCGTGCGTGCTCGGTGCGCTGCCTCTTGGAGAGCTGGGTGGGCCACTTCTCGACCGGGATGTTGCCGCCGATCAACTCCAGGAGCACGGGGAGGAGTTCGGTGTCGGCCTTCGGGGCGAGACCCGTCTTGCGGAGTTCCCGCATGGCTTCCCGGACGCGGGCGTCACTGAAGGCGGGCACCTCGCCTTCTTCGGGCAGGCCCGTCCAGCGCAGCGTGTGCCAGTCGTGCGTATTCGGGTCCTGGAAGAACACGAAACACGGGTCGCGTGGGTCGCGGTGGATCACGTACTTGTTCTTGTCCTTCCCGCCGCGGCGGGAGAGTTCCCCGCGGTAGGGGTCCAAGGCGGGGCCGTCGTACCAGAGGTTCTTGATCTTCACGCCGCGCTTGCCGTGGATCACGACCTTGTGGCGCGGCAGGAGCTTGTAGTACAGCTCGGCGGGCGGAATCCGCAGGGCGAAGCCGCCCTGGGACATCGCCGCCGCGAACAGGCTGTTGGGGCTGTGGTCGCCGCGCGGGTCCCAGCTGGGGGCGTACGAGCCGAAGCGGCGGTTCTGCCAGGTCTCGACAACCCAGGTGGCGATGAGGTGTTCCATCTCCGTCACAGTCAGGCAGGCGTCGGCCTCCGGGTCCACGCCCCGGTCGGCGACGTCCGTGCCCTGGTAGCCGAGCAGGAGGGCGAACAGCAGTGACCTGATGGCGCCGAACGTCCGCTCCACGGAGTGTTTGTCGGTAGGGCGCAGCACGCGGCTGGGCTTGATGTTCGCCTTGATGACTCGCTGCACCTCGACCAGGTGGTGGTTGCGGTAGACGGAGCCATGGTCGGTGGTGACGGTCTCGGGAGGGAAGAACGGCAGTCCGGCGACTTCGTAGCCGGCGAACTCCGCGACCACCGTGTTGGGGACGCCGGGGTAGGCCCACTCGACGTCCTTGCCCCAGTCCGGGCGCATCGGCAGCGGCATCATCATGTCCCGCAGCACCATCGCCACATCGATCGACTTGTCGGAGACAAGGCTGAGCCGGAACGCGACGATCGAGCGGGTGTAGACGTCCACGGCTAGCGTCAGATACACGGACACCGGGTCACCGAACACGTTGTCCAGCACCTTCACCGGCAACACCGTGCTGTCCAGCGCCACCACCTGGCCCGGCCGGTGCACCACGATGTGCCGGCCGGTCGCGTACTGCTTCGCCTTCGCCGCCGAGCGTGCGTAGCGCTGCCGCGCCCCGTTGGAGCCGAACCACTCCTTCCAGATGGCGCGCAGGGTATCGTAATTGGGGATCTTCACACGTGGTGTATCAGCGGGTTCAGCGTCGGTGGCATCACCGTCGGCGGGTTCGGCATCTTCGGAGCCAAACACCTCACGTATGTACTGGTGGATGAGGCGCTCTTTGTCCCGCATGGTCATTTTCGAGCGGCGATCCGATGACTCGGCATACACCGCGAACAGGGCCTCGCGCAGCTCGGGAGAGATCGTGTGTCCGGTCGCTTCCCGCAGCCAGCGGTCGTCCGCGACGCCGATCGGACCGTACTTCGCCCGAGCGGTGTCCCACCGGATCAGCGTGCGCACGCTCGCCCGATGCAGGCCGTTCGCCTTCGCCTCCGCGGGGGCCTCAGCCGCCGCTTTCAGTAGTTCCTTCGCTTTCGCGTGGCGGCGCTGGGTCAGCGTCGTGGTGTCCGGGTCGTACTGCGGCCGCGGTTCATGTGGCAGTGCGTCGAGCGGATCGCCGCTGCGGAAACCCGTCTCGACCTCCCGCAGGTGTTCCATGCGAAGCATGACGATCTCGCGTTCGTGCTCCTCCAGGTCGTCCATCGCCTTGGGCTGCCGACCACGGTCCGCGGCCGGCAGGTCCGTACGGGTCCGGGTGGAGGGTCGGCAGTCCGGGCGATGCATCAGTTCGCTCAGCGAGGTCTTCCACGTCTCGCCGTCTTCGTCGACGAGCGTGACATGGCCGAGGTGAGGCAGGCAGGACTGGATCCGCCATGCGCTGCCGCCAATGATCAGCTCGGCACCAGGCGCCAGGTTCCACATGGGATCTAGTGCAGTGCTCACTGCGGCAGCTCCCGGTGATGCTGCTGGGGCGCCAGCCGGACCAGGCTCGCGTCCCCGAACGGCCCGGAGAGATCCACGCCGAGATGGCGATGCCAGAGCAGGTGGACCGCATGGGCCCGGGCGATTGCTGGGATTCGACACCGTTCCGCCAACTCGGCAAACGGCAACGGACCTTGAGCTGCTGCCTCCCGTAACTGACCCTGAGTCGCCAGCACATCCGGCAGCGGGCGCCGCTCCGCGGAGAGCGCATCCACGTTCGTCCACACGTGTTGACGCCACCCCGCCACGACCCCGTACTGCCAGCCCACCGACAGCGCGACCTCCGCCGTCGCGGCGAACTTCAGCGCGTCCTCCGGCTTGATCCGGTCGGCTGGACGTACGTCGATCAGGAAGAGCCCGGATTCCGTCACCAGCAGGAAGTCCGGGGTGTGCAGGATCGCCTTGCCTTCGGAGAGGAATCGCAGCCGGAACGGCTGACACAGGGCTTCCACCAGGCCGGCGGCGAAGTCGGCAACCAGAAGCAGCCGCTCCTCCTCATGGCTCTCGAAGCCGTGGTGCCGGTCCGTAGCCATCAGGTACTCGAGCCCGGGGCGGTGGTACTGGTCCGTGCGCCAGGTGAAGCGGCGTACCGGAACACTCCGCCGAAGATTCACCTTGTCCAGGTCGCGCACCGGGCTGGTGATCGGCGTCTGGCCGAACTTCCACGTCGTGGTCCAACGCGCGGGCCACTCCTCATCGAGGTCCAAGGCCTGCGCGTAGTCCGTGAACCCTGTATCTAGCACGGCGAGGTCCGCCAGGGTGCACGCGTCCGACCATGCGGGACCGGGGGGCACTGTGGCTGTGAATCGCAAACTCCGCCTAAAATCGGTCGAGTTCACCTGCGGCTCCTCTGGCCTTCTTTGTCTCCTGATCCGAATCCCAAGATCGCGACGACGCTACGGTGTCCGACCTTGCTGAAGTCGGTCGTCCTTTCGCACGCCACCCGTACGAGTGATTTCGCGGGCAAAGCTGACCATCCTGTGATTCGCGCCGGTTCACTGCGAGGCTGCTGCGATTCGGGTGGCGGACGCGCATGCCCGCCGAGCCCTTCGTGAGCTACCCTGCCCTGCTCTTGTAAGCGAGAGACATGAAGCGCTCCCGCAGGAGGAGAGCGGTGGCATGAAGCCCGACAACTCCCGTGCAATTAGGCCGCTGGAAGGTGGGTCCCTGCCGGGCTTCCTGCTCCGCACGGTGTATCGCTTGAATCGCGCTCCCCTCCATGTCAGTGTTCTGGCCGTACCTCCACGCCGTCGCCCACCTCACCGGCCAGCGATCGGCAAGGTCCAACTGGGTGGCATACACGGTGTGCCCGTCGTACAGGAGTGCCAGATCCTCCAACCCGCGGGCATCGGACCATGTGTCATCTGGTTGCTGGTGGCGCTGAAACGCCTCGGGCCTGCCTCTCGTGATCGGCGTTCACGCCGCTGGCCCCTTCGTACATCGAGACGAACCGCAAGAGCGCTACGACCGTATGGTGGTCACGTCAGCACCGAGCGCTCATTCCGCAGACAGGCACTCATATGACTTGGTGCGACCTCGTGTCGCACACGAAGAATTTCAGTTGGCGCTTAAGAGAGATAGTTGGCACCGACGACAGTGCTCGAATCTGATGGGCCTGGAACCTCTCTGTGTTAGCGCTCGCCCTTCTTGACCTGGCGCGTCGCAGGTCTGATTACGGCGATGGCGCGGTGTGCAACTGCTCCTCGTGAGTGACGATGTCGGTTGCAGAGACGTACAGGGGACGGCTCTGGTCGCAGGACGTTCCGAGTTGCGCCGCGTAGAGGCTGAGGCGTCGGCGAAGTCGAAACAGGTGGCCTCGGCCCAAGTCGGCCTCGTAGAGCATGCCGACGCGGGACGTGACGCCGGCTGCGTCCCCCGCAGCACGCAGTTTCTGAACCAAGGGGCAACGAGGGGCCTCGGTCTGCGTGACTTCGCTCCAGACGATAATCGCCGCGACGCGTGAATCCGCAATTCCTCGCTCGGGGTTGAGTCGAGTCAGTCCGTTGAGGAGATGCGTCCAATCATTTTCTGGCAATACCCAATTCGCCATCCTCCGGCGCCGGTTGGCGTAGTCGACCCGAACCTCTTGGTTATCTAGCTGATGAGCAACCTGATCCGCGGCGTGGCAAAATACAGGCCATAGATGATTGGGGGCGAATTTCTTCCCTAGAGTGCGCTGTGTGTAGATGGCAGTCCCCCCTTCTACACCCAAGGTCTCTGCACACTCCGCCCATTTTCGTCTGATGACCAACTCAGCGAGGCGAAATGAGGCGCCGTACCGGAGTAGCCGGTCATCACGGTACGTGGCATCGGGGAGGAGTCGCCGAAGTTCGCCGAAGTGGTCTATGAACCAATTGTGAGGTAGAAACGGCGGCACATGCTCCACGGTAAACCGGTAGTCGTGCAGCGAAGCGCGAGAACGATCCCGGACGCGATAGTTGGGGCTCCGTGCGGATGCGGCTCGGGCGAGATTCGAGGAAATTCCCCCTTCCCGGAGCGCATTCCTAGTGTATTGGTACGACCTCCGGTGCGCTTCGAAAGCAAGGGGCCCAACTCGCTCCGCCAGTGCCTGCGGATCTCGATTTCCCAGGAGATTATTTGCCGCTAGAAGTAGTGCGCCACAAGTGGCTGCGTCTGCAGGTGCAGCCCGGCTTCCGTAAAGAGTGGAAGCCTGGGGGCCGTGATCTCGTGCCGCGATTGCGGATTTGAGTGGCGTGACGTGCCGGTCGACAAGAGCGGCCATGGCATCTGATGGGAGGAGATCTCGGCCCATCGGCCAGGAAAGTTTGATCAAGTGTGTTGCTGTGACGAGGTCGGGTATGTAAAAGGAATCCGACGGTGTCCTGACGTCTGGATTGCTATCAGGTGTCAAGTGCCGTTCGATTTGCTGTTGCAGTGCCAGGAGTTGATCCATGTGATCGCAGTGAAGCGCCGAGCTTGACGGGGGAGCTGCCGAATCTAGTCGTGCACCGCAAAGCGGAAGTGGAGTGTTCCGGACGGCTCTGACAGCTTGCATGGACTCGCTGGCGGAATGATTGCGGCATTGTAGGGGGTGTAGGCCGATAGCATTCGGATGATCAATGAGGGTGATTAGGTTATTCTTTGAGGTATTGAGAGGGAGGTTACAGGTAGGGCATACGTGTTCCAGGAGGCCTTTGTGGCGCTGGCATGCGAAAATAACCGGAAGATGCCAACGCAACTTCCAGGCGCCGCCGAAGGCATTCTGTACAGGGCTACTGTCGCCAGCCAGGCACTGTGGACAGTAGCGGCGTCTCCGAGAGAAGACCCATTGAGCAGTAGTGGCGCCTCCGCCTTTGATGTGTGCTGGGTTGGATATTACCTTGCCTAAGGTCGTGTAATTTCCCACGAAGCATTGCAATGTCAGGCCTCGGGCCTCTTGGTGGGACATGCGTGCGATATGGCAGAAATTTTCTATTAACTCCTGTGGAAGGGAGAGTAAGAGCGAATTTGGGATGCTCTGCTTGTTTTGTGTTAGACCGAGTCGGGTGGCAATGTAGCGAGGTGTGCGTTCCAGCCGGAATGAAACACGTAGAAGGAACCCTGACAAGGACTCTTCGGATAGAGGGGCGAGGCTTCGGGCTAATTGACGAGGGCGGTCGCTTAGGTCAGGCACAGTGCACCTTGATTCCGTCCTTGGGGTTCTACACGGAGCATAGTCGAGTTCGGCCTCCGGAGGGCGTGAATCAATGGATCTCCTGTGCTGGTGGTCGAAGGTGGCGAAACCTTTCAGGTCGCATGCGAAGCGCTGCCGTTGGGTCCTTCCGCCCCTTTGGGTACCGTCGCATCGATTCAATGTTCGTGGGAAGGAAGCACTGTCGTCGGCGTTCCTGCTTGTGGGGCCCCTCCAGAGGTCGGTG
This sequence comes from Streptomyces sp. NPDC030820, assembly GCF_055572075.1. NCBI lineage: Bacteria > Bacillati > Actinomycetota > Actinomycetes > Kitasatosporales > Streptomycetaceae > Streptomyces > Streptomyces sp. NPDC030820. The sequence continues at coordinate 133,942 of NZ_JBVIEB010000009.1, read as the reverse complement.
AGAGGGTATCGGTGCGGTGCCACTGTTCGATTGCTTGTTGACCCAGGACAGACCGCCAAGGTCGAGACGTCGACGTGTGCACACAACGCCACACCGCCCTCGATCGCCGACCCCAGCAGCACCGCCGTCGGGGCGCATAGCACCCGGTTCGGCGTGCCGACCGCGGCACCATCCGTCGCCGGCCGAGCCCAAATGGTGAAGAGCCAGAACGTCACGGCCGGCCGCATGACCGAGCCCGAGGAAGTAGCAACACTTATTGCCTTCCTTCTGTCCGACGCGGCCGGCAACATCACCGGCGTCAACTATGTAATCGACGGCGGCACGATCAAGACGGTCTGAGCCGGAAGCACGCTGATCAACGCCGGCCAAACGAGCAGGCCGCGAAGCCGTCCGGGCCTACTCGGGCCCGGACCGGGTCCGGCGCGTTGCGGGAGGGCCCGGGTGACTGCCCAAAGTCCGAGGAGTGGTCACCCTGTTTGGCTGATCGGGGCGGGCAGCGTGACCTGCCGCGTGGACTGGCGGGGCCTCCTGGGTCCAGTCTCTAAGATGTTTGGATGTCATGTCGGGCAATAGGTGGCCTTGTGCTGGTTACCGTAGGCGCCCGGCGGCACGGCTCGTGACTTGCGTTGTGCACAGATGCCAACTAGGAATCCCGGTTACAGCGCAGATATGGGCCGCCTATCTCAGCGTGGCAGCGGCGGTGAGAGGTGATCAATATCGATGTCTTCGCTCTGCAGGATGCGGTCGTAGGTGATGTCTCGGATCGTTGCGACTTCGGCGCCGATCTCGTTCCCTACGACGGCGTTTTTCACCTCGTCCGGAGCGGATGGCTTCGGCTTGCATGTGGCGGCGAGGGATTGAGTAAAACCCTCCCACAGCCAAAGCCTTTGGTCCCTGTCTCCGGCAGCGGTGAGCTTGAGGAGCCGCTCGGCGATTGCGGCCGGACCCTGCTTGATGTTGCCTGCCTCGTCCCACAGCCATTGCTTAAGGGCGGCAGGTGGCTGGGACTCTTCGTCCTCATCGAACACCGGCAGGAGGTCCGGCTTGACTAGCACGAGCAGTGTCAGCTGGTAGGGCAGACCGGCGTCCCAGCTAGGGGAGCACTCCAGCCGGAGCGATTCCACCCACTCGTCGAGCACACGTCCAAGAGGGCTGTCAGTATTGCCGACCTTACTGATCACTGTGTTCTTGAGCGGCTCCAGCCAGGGTGACACCTCATCCGGGAAGGCGAAGCGAGAGAAGCGACGCCCGACACGCATCCCGAATGTACGCAGGGCGCCCGTGTCAGCGACGCCTCGCTGCGGCGCGAGAAGGGCCACATGAGCCTTCGCGACGGTGGCTATATGGTCCAGATCGGCGAAGGCGTCGGATCCTGCCCCGGGCACGGCCACGTATCCGGGACTGGCTCCCTTCGCGGCCCGCTTCACCTGGTTGTCCGGCAACTTCACGACCGGAGCCACCTGGAGGTATGCCTTGTTGCGCTGCACCACGTCGCAGGTCTGGCTGATGATCACCACGCCACCCGGCGTCGGATGCCAGATCACCTCACCTGAGGCGCCGCGAAGCGGGATCCGGTCCGTCTTGAGCACGTCCGCCTGCTGGTAATCAGAAAGATCAACTGGTGCATGCTCCGCCGGTGAGGTCGGCTCGACGAGCGGGTCCCCCACTCCATCCGCAGGGACGGATGGTTCGGTCATGTTGCGAAGCCCCCCGCTACTCGTCAGCTATCCCCAACAGTCCCGCCGGGGTGTACCCGGAGCCACTCAGTGGCTGTCCACGGCGGCGGTGCTCGTTCAAGAATCGCTCAATCGGGGTCACTCCGTCGGGGCTTGGCGCAAAAAGCCAGGCGCGGCGCTCTTCGGCAGTGCTGCCCGGGGCTGAGTTGACGGCGCGTACCAGTTCTCCCAGCAGCTCCGTGTTCCGCGCATTCATCCGCTTACCGGCAGCCCACATGTGCACAGCACGCCGACTGACCCCGAACAGCTTTCCCAGTTGGTCCCAGGTCAGGCCCGAGTGATCATGAAGATACGAGACCAAGGCTGCGGTGGTGGTACGAGCCGAGGCGGGTGTTCGTGCAGACGGGGCGGTTTGTGTGTCTGCCTGACAGTCTTCACCCCGGTTCTTGCGTACTTGGGGAGTGTAGGTACGAGCCTCGAGGGGGGCTGCCTCAGCGGGGGCGGCTACGGCGCCAAAGGTCATACTGCCTGCGAGACAAGCCGCTGCCACAGGACCCGCCATCCAGATACGGACGCGGGATGCGGAGGCGACATGCCGACGTTCACCGGCCTGGTCGTACTGCGTCGACGTTGCGGTGTACAGCCCAGGGCTCAGGAGAGTGCCCGTCATGGTTGACCGCCGAAATGAGTAAGGAACTCCGGCGTCACGGCCCAGCGGAACAGCGTGTGAGCGCGCGCAGCACAGTCCATGGCGGCCCTCGTAACCTCATCGGCGTCTGCTGCCAGAGCCAGGCGCGGGTCAGGAAACTCCTCGTAGGAGTCAAGGTCCAGCACCCAACTCGGTTCGTCCACGGCCGGCAGCGTCGGGTCAAAACTGCCGCTGGCCGGGAGGAGCCCGAACTGGGCAAGCAGCCTCGCGGCGCCTTCAAAGGTGATGAGTGCCTGCGACAGCGTGTACGTGAGCTGAGTGCCGCCCCCCAGTGGGGCCCCGACCAGACCGAGAAACTCGGGGTAGACGAGTTTGGCCAGCTGTCCAAGCGTCTCGGTACCGGTCAGACGGTTGGTGTAGCGCACTGCGACGCGCTGGTAGGAGGGCACTCGGGTTACGCCCTGCAGGACGCGCGCAAGGCGACTCAACTCGCCACAGAAGTCGGTGCGTCCGGGGTAGGCGGCGGTCTCCAGAGTCAGAGCCCCGTTCGTCAGCGCTACGACGCTCTGACGGTCCGCGGATCGAAGACGCCAGACCTTGCCGACCTCGGACTGCTTCATCGGCTGGCCAGGGGCGAAGAGTAGAGTCTGTTCTATCCCTTGCTCAATGAAGGGGTAGGTGTCCGACAGGTCCTTGATGAAGGACTGTGCGGCCTCGTCACCCGACGCGAACACGGACAGTGTGCCGAAGCGCAACTGGCCGATCACTCTGGGTAGAGGCGCACGAGGCAGTGGCACGTCGTCGACCAGCACGTGCTCGAACAGTGGTCCCCGCTCCATCCCGTCCACACTTCACACTCTACTTCTCACTTACTGTGCTGTCAGGGAGCTGCGGCCGACTCGCTGAATGCGGTTCTCCGCCGATCGGATCCAGGCGGCCGACGCCTGCTCTCCGCAGACGGATGCGGCCTTGTCCCGCCCACGACGCTGATCCGGGCAGCCTTCCGTACGCCTCGGCCGCCGTTCACACCGCTAGGCCGCCGGGCGATTGATCAAATATTCGACAAGCCCAGGGGCTTAACTCTGCCGGATGAAGATGTCATAAATGGTGCCGGAGGCATGTGCCTTGGCTCCCTGGGGAGGGGGCGGGCTTCTGGTGGGCGCACTGGCAGAGCGCCGGTCAGGAGTCCAGCAGGGGAGGGTTGTTTATGGGTGGGGCCCAAGGGGTCTCCGCCGCGGCGCGGCGGATCGTTGAACTGGTGCGGGACCAACCGTCCGGGATCTTGGAGCGAGACCTTCTGACGGAGGCGACCCGTCGGTTTCGGGGGCTGCCTGAGCAGCGGTTGGCCAAGCTGATTGCCGAGGCCGTCGCCGGAGGCTTGCTGCGCGTGGATCGCCACCGCCTCATTTCAGTCGTCCAGCAGGAGGATTCACTCGGCGTGCGGCCGTTAACGAGCGGCACGAAGCCTTCGGACGGTGCGCGGCCCCTCAACCGTTCGCAGCCCTCGTACGCCATGGAGTGCGGTGATGTATTGACCTCCAGGACGCCCGTTCTCCGGGCCGTCGCGCTGGACGTCGAGAGCGTCGTACGCACCACCGCCACGGCGCCGTACGTGCAACGTCATGTGTACGACGTGGCGGCCGTGAGGTTCGGCGCGGATCGGGACTGGGTCGCGGCCGGTCCGCGCTGGCAGCGATACCTCCGGTTCCCGGGTGACGGTGATGAACTGAGGGACGGCGATGTTCGGGACGCCGTGCTGGACCGGGGCGTTTCAGTGCGCCAGGCGTGGACGGAGCTGCGTGCTTTCCTCGCAGACGCAGATGTCGTCGTGGCTCACAACGGCACCGTGCTGGACTTCCCGGTCGTCAGCCAGGCGGCAACGGAGGCAGGCGTGGACGACCCACTCGCCACCGTACGGTTCGTTGACTCGCTGTACCTCGCTCACGCGATGTGGCCGACGGCTTCCTCCCACCGGCTTCAGGACCTGGCCTCGATGCTCGGTCATTCTGAGGCGGGAATGCGTGCACACACCGCGGACGGTGACGCGATTCTGCTTGTCCGCCTCGTTGAGCGGGCCGCCGCCGAGCTCTCGGAGAAGGCAACTGAGCTGCGCGCCCTTGTCGCCGACGTATGCCCTGAGTCCGACGCTTGGCGGCTGGTGCGGGAACTCACCGAAGGAGAGCGGGCCGCCGCGCGGGAACCTCTCGTCTGGGAGCAGGCGCACGTGGCCCGGTTGCTGGGCGCGGAGTTCGCGCAGCACCCACCACGCCGTAACCCTGACGGTCGGATGCCGGGCCGTCGGGCCGTCGTCGTCCCAGACGTACTCCGGGGGCCCGACGGCAGGGTCGACTCGACCGCTCTGGCGCGTGTCGTGCACGGTCCTCACGTCGAACCGCGGCCTGTGCAACAGCGCATGACAACGACATTGCACCAGTGGACCGACGACGGAGTCAGCGGGCTGCTGGAAGCACCTACCGGTACCGGTAAGAGTTACGCGGTGCTCGCCGCTGCCCTTGACTGGCTCGCTGGCGAGGCAGGCCGTACGGCGGTCATCGCCACCTACACCAAACAGCTCCAGAGCCAGATGGCGAAAGACGTCCAGGACCTGGAACGGGCGCTGCCCGGTGTCCTTGGTGTCACCGACCTGGTCAAAGGGCAGTCCAACCGGCTCTCCCTGGCTGCCCTCACTAAGGCCCTTGCGGAGGCCACACGAGGGCGCGCGCCTCGGGGCCGAGCCCGTCAGACGCGGGATCTCCGCTTCCGCGAGCTCGTCGTCCTCCTCGCCCTGCGCTTGATCGCCTCCAAGGAACCCCCGCGGTCCTGGACGGCGAGGTCCGTCGACCCGGTGGACCTGCCGGCCTTCTGCAGTGACTACATGGGCCCTGCGCTCTCCTTCTGGCTGGAGTCGTTGTCCCAGCGTGACGGCGATTACGGCCCCGCCATGGGAAACCCTCTCACCGCCCACACGAACACAGTCCGGGAGGCCATAGGCAGCCACCGTCTCATCCTTGCCAATCACGCCCTGGTTCTCTCTCACCTGGACGACCTGCGTGCCACTGGCCCGGACGTACTCCTCTTCCTCGACGAGGCGCACGAGCTTGAGAACGCTGCCACCACCGCGCTGACCGTCGCGGTTGACTACCAGGACCTCGAAGAGGTGCTGGTTGAGCACCAAACATGGGTCACGGAGGCACGTCACGGCCCGGAGCGGGACCAGGCCGTGGCCGCAGCCGCGGAACTGGCACGGTTGCTGGACGACGAACGGCTTCCCAGGCTCGCGGCCCAGGCCTTCGACATGCGGGCCAAGGGAGTGGGCGTACGGATCGGCAACCGGGCGACCACGCTCGCCGGGCCCCACACGGGCACCTCCGGCACACGGGACACCCGGCGACTGTCACTCCTGCTGGAGCGCATTGCCAAGGCGCTGGTGACCTGCCGCATCACCCTGGAGCGGTACGTTGCCCAGCACACCGCCCACCTCGACCCACTGGTCAGCGAGCGACTGAACGCGCTCGCCCTGCACACCGACAGCCTCACCACGTCCCTCGGCCGGATCACAGCCGACCTTGGCGACTTCCTTGATCCCGTCGGCACGCTGGACGAGGAGCTTCCCTCCCGCGTCGTCCACCTGGAGGAGCTGGCCGAACCGAAGGCGGAGCTGCGCTCCTACCGGTTCCGCATTGCCACCAGCCCCATCGACTTGCCCGCTGACCCGGAGTGGCGGCGCTACCTGGACTCGTTCGATCGCGTCCACTACGTTTCGGCGACCCTCCGCGTCGAGGGGAAGTGGGACTTCGTCCTCAGCAGGCTGGGGCTGTCAGGGAACATGCCGGCCCTCACCCTGCCCTCTCCGTTCGACCTGGACACCCAGGCCGAAGTGGTGTGCTTCACTGACTTCCCGTCCTGGGCAGAGCAGGAGGAGGGCGCACTGCGCACCGTGGCCCATCAGGTGGCCGGATTCGCCGCCGAGATGACCCGGGCGCGACCGGACGGCAACGGCTTCGACGGCGGAGGGATGATCCTCACCACTGCCCGTTCGACCGCCGCTGGCATCGGCTGCCACCTCCTGGAGGAAGTCCGCTCCCGCGGCTTGAACATCCCGGTTGTCGAAGCGCTCGCCCTAGGCAACGGCCGTGCCTACCAGGCGTTCACCGATCGGCGGGACGGTGGCGGTTTCCTCGTCGGGACCAAGGGGCTATGGCAGGGCGTCGATGTCTCTGACGCCGCACGCCTGAACCTCGTCTGGATCAACAAACTCCCCTTCGCACCGTTCGCCGCACCGATCATCGAAGCCCGCCGCGCGGCCGTGGCCGAACGGGCCGCACAGGCCGGCCACCCCGACCCGGAGGGTGCAGCCACTGAGCACTACTACCTGCCACTCGCCGCTCTTCAGCTCCGGCAGGCGGTCGGCCGACTCATCCGGTCCGACCGACATCGTGGAGTCGTGATCATCAGCGACCGCAAACTCGGAGGACATAGCAGCTTGCGCCGCTCTTACCGGCGCGCCTTCCTCGGCAGCCTTGACGAGGGGCTGCAGCGCCCCGACTTGGATAACGGCGACATTGGCGGTGGCAACGTCACCACCATGGCCGAAGGTTGGCGCCGAATCTGGGAGTTCATGGCCGCACAAGGGCTCCTGGACCCGGCGCGGGCCGCCGAGCTGTGCACCGAGAAGGCACTCGACCAACACACCCTCCTCCCTTACACCCGTCGCATCCGGGAATTGGAGCTGACTCCCGAAGAGACCCACCGGCTGCGTGAAAAGGACCTGCTTGCCGAGGAGGTGCTGGAACGCTGCGCGCGGATCGGCGGTCTGCTCGGCTTCTCCGACGAACCAGTGCCCCTCAAGCCCGCCCAGCAGGCTGTCATCACCGCCGTGGCCGAGGGCCGCAACGTTCTCGGGCTGCTCCCTACCGGGTTTGGCAAGAGCTTCACGTTCCAGCTCCCCGCCCTGGTCCTTCCTGGTGTCACCGTGGTCGTGAGCCCGCTTGTCGCTCTTATGCACGATCAGGCCCTCGAACTCAACCGGACCATCGGCGGAGCAGTCCGCGCGTTGATTTCCCCGTTGCGGGAGTCCAGTAGCAGAGCTGGCAAGACCGAGGTCGCGGACCAGCTCCTCGGCCGCGCCGATCACGGGATCCGCCTCGTGTACGTCAGCCCGGAACGCCTGTGCCAGCGGCGCTTTCGCGAGATCGTGCGGGCCGCTGCCGCGGCCGGCAAGGTGACCCGGATCGCCGTCGACGAGGCGCACACACTGGCACAGTGGGAGGACTTCCGCCCCAGCATGCGCCGGGTCAGCCGGTTCCTGGACGAGTTGCGCCGGGACCACGGGGTGGCTGTCACGGCGGTGACGGCCACCGCCAACAGGGCTGTTCACGAGGCACTGCGCGAAGGGCTGTTCGCGTTGCCCGCGGATGCTCCCGCACAGAACTCAGCCCAGGCAGCCGCTGAGGCAGATCACCTCGGAGTCGTCGGCGGACTTCTGACCGTCCGTGAGAACCCGATCCGGCCCGAACTCGCAGTCTTCCGCCGTTCCCTGGACCGACCGGGACAGGGTGGCGTGGCGGCCCTGGCCGAGCGCGTCATCGACGCCCTGGAAGGCCACGCCATCCTGTACTGCCTCACCGTCAAAGAGGTCAACACCCTATACACGCACCTGCGCGAGTACGTCGGTGACGCCGGAGTGCGCATCCTGCGGTTCCACGGTCGTCTCACCGAGGCGGAGAAGGCGGCCGTCATGAACGAGTTCCGGGAGGCCCCGCGCGAGGGCGACGAGGGGTTCGTACCCCTGGTCATCGTGGCTACCTCCGCGTTCGGACTCGGGGTCAACAGGCCCGACGTACGGACGGTGATGTGCGTGTCCCCGCCCACCGACCTGGCAGCTTTGTACCAGCAGATCGGCCGGGCAGGGCGGGACGCCGCACGCGCGGGGACGACTGCCCCCACCCCGGTCAACAGCGGTCTCGCCCTAGTCACGAGCCAGGGGATACGCATGGTCCGCTTCATGACCAGCCAGGAACTGCCCTCCTCCCTGCTGCGGCGCATGGGCACCCTTGTCCTCGCGCAGCATGGCGGGACAATCGACCCGGTGCGGCTGGCCGAGACCCTCATGGCTGAGGACGCTGCCACCGGCCACCTGAGCGAGTCCGAACTGCAGGACCGGTACACCCAGGACCGGTACCGGAGCGGCGTGATGCGGGCATTCGGCGCTCTCGCCGACCTCGGAGCCGTCGGGGACCTCGGCGACCACCCGCCGCACTGTGCGATCAAGCTCGGCGACCTGCGCCCCGTACGACACGAAGTGCGACCGACCGACCCCCCGGGTGGCCAGCCCGACGGGCGTGAAGCCGAGCCGGTAAGGATCGAGCAGGCCGTCGTCGACATCGCCCTGTCGTGGGACACCCCGCGAAGAGTCGACGTCCAGGCTCTCGATCGGGAACTCGCCGTCCGCTGTCCCGACTACCGGTCTGTCGTCCACGGACCCGCGGCGACCTGGGAGCTCCTCGCCGACCTCCATGACCGCGGTCTCCTGGACGTCTCGGCAGCACCAAGCCGTCGCTTGGTCACCGGCCTCACGGTGAACACGCGCACCCTGCCCGACGGCTACCTTCCGCTACTCCACCGGCGCGGCAGCCGAGCCGCGGAGGAACTAACGGAGTTGAGGCGCTTCTTCGACGCGACCACCGTTTGCGCTTCGCGGCTATTCGCCGACTACTTCGGCGTCAGCGACCTCCCCGAGGGCTGCTGTTCCACTGCCGCCTGCCGATGCTCCGCTTGCTGGGACACGGGCAACCAGCCCGTGGAGGAACGGTGCCCCGCCGTGGCAGAGGCCTTCTACAGTCCGGCCCTCCGTGGCGGCGGCCGCACCGACACGGCCCACCGCGACCAGCGCGTCGACATCCAGATCCACCGGCTGCTGCAGCTCCAGCCGCAGGGCATGCACCCCCGGCGCCTTTGGCACGCGCTACGCGGTGACGAATCCTCTTACCATCCGAGGAGCCGAAAGATGATCTCTCTGCCCAAGGCCATACGGGACAGCCGTCACTTCGGAGGCCGCGCCGACCTTCCCTACGCCGCGGTTGGCGACAGTCTGACACGCCTGGCCGCGGGCGGAGCCGCCGCAGAGGGGCCGGACGGCCTTTGGCGTGCGATCCGTCCGGCACGACAAGCTCTGACCCTTACCGTGCGGAGGGAGGGCGAGGCGTGACGGCGATCATCAGCGGCGGGGCCGGCGTCTGGCGCCCGTACGACGACCACCCCGTGCTCACCCCGGCCATGACCGGCGGGCACCAGATCACACCTCCCGATGAGATGGCCCGGCTGCGCCGCTACCTGGAGGCGGTCGTCGCCGACCGCAGCTGTCCAGTACACACGACGGTCGCCTTCAACGCCGCGTACTTCGGTTACGAACTCGGCGGTGAAGGCTATGGAAATGGCCCCTTCGAGCTCGACGGCTTCCCCACCCTGACCCTGGGGAACGAGGTGGCGGCACGCCCCGTCGGAGCCCTCGTCCGTATCGAAACGGGCTCCGACCCGCTGTACGCAGAGATTGTCTACAAGGAGGGCCGCCATCCCGTCATCGGGGAAGGCGGTGAGGTGCCGTCCTGGGTATCTGGAGCCCCGGCCGGTGCACAGGGCCCCCAAGAGCAGGAGGCCGAGACAGCCGTCCGTAGAGAACTCCTCGTCCCCGATCTCACGGCCTTCGGACCCGCGCTCCAGCTCGACGACACGAAACTCAAGAGGTTGCGTGCCCGCGGGAAGTGGCTCAACGAGGACGGCCACGTCCTGGTCGACGCGCGCTACGCCACTCCGCACGATGCAGCACTTGACGACATGGCGGCCTTTGTCGACTACCTCCTCAACCACCAGCTGCAATCGCTCCTCAGCCCACTCGTCCCCGTATCCGTCGCCCACCTGGCGGACGGCAACGACGAGGAGCGTCTGCGGTCCGCCCTCACCGGATTGATGGACGTGATCGCTCACGCACTGCACACCACCGACAGCCTGCGGGGTTGGGGCCACTACGCGCTGACTCGCGAACGCATTGGGTCCGGTCTCCGCCAGCACGGACCGCTGGGAGGATCGGACCTGTACGATCTTGTGGGCTCCCTGGAACGCGCGGTCACCCCAAGCACTCGTCGCCGTCGCGGGTTGAGCGGCTCGCGGACCGTGTACACGGCGATCGCCCCCTGGCTGCGCGAGGTGGCAGGCGCCGAACCGCTGCTGACCGGAACGGAGTACGCGGTCTCGGTCTGCCGGGCCAACCTCGCCGTGACGGACTTTCTCCGCGGCGACACCGACAATGGCCTGCGTCGCGGCAGCGACGTAAGAATCACCCTGGACGACACCTTTGAGAACGGCGGAATCTGGCGCTCCCACTACCCAGGTTCGGAGGAGATGGACGGGGGTGACCCCCTGGTTCCGGCAGGGCGGGGTTGGCGCGAGGCGGTGAACCCGCTGGTGACCCGTACCGCCGGGCTCCCTCCGCGGAGCATCCCGCAGGATGAGCAATCTGCCGAGATCCCGCCGGTCGATGCTCCCCTCGCCGACACCCCCCTCACCGATGAGGAGGAGATCGGCCTCCGGAACTTCCTCCGGATTGACGACAGCGAACTCTGCTGGCAGCAGCCGTTGCGCCTTGCCCATCTCATGGAGGACAGGATTCCGCTGAACCGGATGGTCCGGGGCGCACTCGCTTACCTCGGTCCGGACACCGTCCGCGTACGGCTGGAGATACACCACCCCGGCGGCATGATCGATCCCTTCGAGGAAGTGCAGGAGGTCACTTTGGACCTCGCCGGAGAAGTCGGCATGCTCCGCGACGTTCAGTGGCCCATCGACTTCTTCCCCGGACTCCGCCTACGGCTCCAATGGCCCCGTGGGAGCACCGCCTTGAGGCTTTTCACACTCGAACTGGAGGAGCCTGTCGACATCGACGGACAGCTTGTCACTCACCAGTACGACCCTCAGGTGCTAACCCGAGACGGTGCTCCGGGAAGCACCCGGGACGGTGATTCGCCCGCCGGCCTTGATGACAGGCGACTGGTGCTGCGCGCCGTACGCCGCTTCGGCCGGCTCACACCCGACGGACATGCCCTGCTCGACCGCGACGCACTGCCCCGTGGAATCTATGACGCCTCACCCGCGCCCAACCAGGTCACCGCGGTGGAGCGGGCCGTGGAGCAACTGCTCGCCGAACGGCACCTGTATGCGGCGGCCGGGAGCCGCGGCGCAGACGGTGAGCCCCACCACCCCGCTCGCGACGGCGAGCCCCCGATCCCTCTGGTGGGCTATGCGCCCAGACCTGTGGTCGTGCCGCGGTCGGGGGCAGGAGGTGGTGGAATTCCTCAGAGCACAGGCGTCGAGTACGTCGTTCACGGCTTTCTGCGAAGACTGCCCGCAGGCCGAGAACCGAGCGACGTCCAGCGCGCTGCCTACCGAGAGCACTGCCGTCACGTCGGAAAGGCCGACGGCTGGGAGCTGCCCCGCGGCTACACCTTCGTCACACCGCACTCCCGACGGCGCTGAGGGGCCACACATTGCCGGAGCTGCCCTCGCAGCACTGGCCGCGTCATGCTCGCCTCGTTGCGGCACTGGACTTCACACACCACGTACACACCACTCAGTACATTGACGTAGAAGTCGGACACAGAATGAGCCTCAGCTATGCGGTGGTCACAGAACGCCCGTTGTCGCCGCCAGGCGTACCTATTGATCTCCTCGAAAAGCTGGCCTCGAGCCTCGACAGGCTGGGTCCGGTCGTGGACAGAGCCCTCGTGGAACTCACCGTCGAAGAGACGAGCCTCGCGCTCAACTCCCTTGGCACAAGGGACCGGCAGGCGATCATGCGAAGCCTCGGGTTCCGGATGGTCGTACCACGTCGTTTCGGTCAGGTGCTGAGTGAACAGGTTCTCAGGCGGATGCAGCGGCGGGAACCGGCCGTGGAGCGGTGCCATGCCGCATCGCACCTCACCAACCGCATTGTGGCCGACATCGTTCGCGAGGCTATGGGACACGTTCCAGACCGCCGCGGTGGTAGCCCTGTCGATCGGTGGGGTGCCCGACTGATCCGCCTTGCGCTCTTCTCCCGGATCCAGGCGTCGGTCTTCGACGCACACCTCCTCGTACGGGCCGCTGAACAGGACTGGTATGGGACAGAGGCGGACGACGAGGCCCGAGAGGCGGTGCGTGCGGCGGCGCAGCGGATCGTCGATGCGGCTCCGGACTACCATCCCGGCACCGCGTTCGACGAAGACGGCGATGGCGACGGCGTGAAGGGGAAGACCGAGGTCGTGAAAGAGGTCGAGTCCGTGGGAGAGAGTCCGGAGGCCGCTGTCGTACCAACGCCTCGTCAGCCTCACAACGTTGTCGAAGAGGACCAGGCGCAAAACCCGCCTGTGGCACGGATCACGCTGCAGAGCCTCGGTTCCCTTAGGGAGGAATTGGTGAGCGCCGTCGGCCAGGCGCGAGACGCCGCCGATCGCGTGCGGCTCGCGCTGCAGAACGGACGTCCGCCGGCCGCTCCCGATCTGGAACAGCTTGCCGCGGTCGAGCAGGCTTTCACCCGTGTCCGAACGAGGCTCGCTGAGGCCGGTCTCACTGACGTCCCCGATCGTCTCGATGATGTCCTCGCGGCTGTCGACGCCCTCCACGCGACTGTGGAGCGAAACGAGAAGGAGGACGGGAGTCGCCGAGCCCTCGCCACAGTTCTCACCCTCGGCTGTCAGCGGGACAGCGCAGTGGCAGGCGTGATCGCGGATGCCAGGCAGCGCGCCGAAGGCCTCCTTGCCAAGCTGCAATGGGACGAGCAGGACGATGCCTGCGCCGGCTTCCTCACCCTGTTGGTGCGCCTCGTCAAGGTGAGGGACGAAGAGGCCTCCCAGCAGACGCTCGTCGAGGTTCAGCAGCAGTTGTCCCTGGCCCACCCTCCATACGCCGTGGCCGCCGTGCTGCATGACCAGATCACGGTGATGTCCTCCCAGGGGCTGGCAACCACGCAACAGACGGTGGCCGAAGGGTCTACCGATAGCGCGGAGAGGCAGGACTGGCGGGGCATGGTGGTCCCGCAGACGGGTCCAGTGAACGAGACCCCCTCCGCAGACGCCGACCGGCCCGCGCCGGAGACACACGGGGCGTTGGCCCTCACCTCGAGTGATTCCGGCTCCGTCACGGCTGAGGCGCCCGTACCGTCGGCTTCACGGTCTGAGTGGTACGTGGCCGACCTCATGAAGAAGGCATCCCGCCCCGACACGGTCGTCCGCCCGGACACCGACTTGCCGTCGGCCGTTGCCGGTGTGGACGCCGCGTCCAGCCCGGAGAGTGGTTTGACCGGTCACCCGGAGGATGTCGAGCCGATCCTTGCCCGCCTCATCACCGAGAGGCGCTTCGGGCTCGCCGCTCACCTGTCCAGCGCGGCAGGCCGGCCGCGCGCGGAATCCGCGGTGCTGCGCCTGGCCGCCGTGTCGGCGTTGCTAAACCCACGCTCCGAAGGGACCGCACGGTTCGTCGAGGACTCGCTGCGCGAATGGGACGCGCAGGAGGGCGTTGCGGCAGGCGGACTGGAACTGCTCCTGCTGCCGGTCATCGTGAAGGCGGCGTTGGTGACCGGGGCACCGGTCATCGGCGCTCAGCTCAGAGCGCTCTCCCCGCATCTGCCGGGCACTCTCCAGAAGGTGGCCGGTGAGGTGGCCGAGCGCACCCTGAACAGTGCGCTGGTCCAGGCGCCGCTACACACCGTCGTCGCCGACGTGTCGCAGACCGAGAACCGACTCCAGGACGCGGTCGAATCATGCCGGAACCTGCTGGTAGCACCTCGGATGCGGTTTCAGCGGGCCTCCCAGATGGTGAAGCAGTGGCTGCTGCCGAACGGCTTGTTGGGCAGCGTCCTGACGTCCATCGTCAACGGCTCCGCCGACGCTGCGGACCGTGCCGACGCCTTGCTGCAGCGGCTGGAGCGGACAGCGCACCTCGAGGATGAGATCGACAGGATGGACGGCGAACTCCGCGGCACAGGCGGACGCGTCATCCACGGGTCCGGCCGCAACAATGTGCGTCAGTTCCTGGAACGGGTGCGCGCCGCCGTGTGGGAATGGAACATGATCCAGCGGGAGCTGGGGAGCGCGCGATCCGAGGAGACGGCATGGGCCGCGGACTCGGTGGCCGGCCTGAGACTGTCCCTCCTGGGATTGCGCAAGGGTGTCATGAGCGACCTGGCGTCGGCCGGTCTGCGGTCCCGTCCTGTAGCGAGGGCCGCTGCTGCAGCCTCCGAGGAGATGTTCACAGGGCTCTTCACCGAACTCGACTCGGGTGCGTCCCCGGCGCTCCACGCGATCGACACTGACGTCTCGGAGTTGTTGGACGTCGAGCTGTACAAGCTACCGGACTGGCCCGGCACGGTTCCCACCGTGCCTGCGCTGATCGCGGCTGTGGACCGGACGTGGGAGGAGGCGATCGGCTTTCAGGCCGCGCTGGACGGCTTCACTGCTGTACGTACGCTCCTGAGTCTCGCGGAGCGGGGGGTCCTGCCCGCGGGCCAGGCCCTGGAATCGTCCGGTGACCGCCTCGCCCGTCTCGTGCAGACGGAGAAGGAGCGGCACCGTGTACTTGCCGACAAGGCACGGGAACTCGGTGCGGAACTCCGGCGAGCCCAGGCGGACGGTGCCCTCACCGACGAGCAGGACGTCAACCTCCAGGAACTTCTTGCCGACTCCGCACCCCAAACGGAGAGCGGTTCACCGCGTGAGCTGTCGGTGATCCGGCGCAACCTGGACCGGCTGGCCGAGCTGATTCCGCACCACCGCAAGGAGGCCGCGGACCGGCTCCGGGCGCGGCTCACCGCCCTGCCAGCAGTCAGCGACGACGATCGCAGGCGCGTTCTGCACAATCTGGAAACAGACAGTCTGGCCACCGCCGCGGAACTGGTCTACTTCCTCGAACTGGGCGAGTCGGTCCCCGAGATCAGGGCCGAGGACTCGCACCTGGAGATGTTCTTCCCCGCCGTGCCCGACGCTTTGCCCGGAGGCGTCACTCCCGATCTCATCGAGGCCGTCCGGTCTCGCAGACAGCTGCACGAGTCGGCGGTGCTGGACTACTCGGTCCTGTCCGAGGGCGCGGCCGAGCGAGCTGCCGACGCCCTCGAACGCTGGGCGAAACTGGCCTCGACCCGTGACAGAGCCAACATCAATCCGCGGGTGGACCTGATCCCGGCTTTGTCCCTGCTCGGCTTCGAGGCGAGGAAAGCCCCGCCCTTGCGTGAGCTGCGGTACGGCAACGACTATCGCTTTTTCGAGTTCGCAGAAACGGAGGTCACCGGCAGGGCCTGGGCGCCGGCCTTCGGCTCGCAGATCAAGGACCGCGGCAACAAGCTGCGCGCCCTGCTCATCTGGGGACGTCCGGCGGCGAAACTGCTCATCAGCCGCATCTCTCAGGATCCCGACGACAGCAGCCTGCTCGTCGTGCACTTCGGCACTATCGACAGCAGGACGCGCACCGAACTGGCCTGCGCCACGCAGGGGGGCAAGCCCATTCTCGTGGTCGACGACGCGGCACTGGCCTACCTCACCGCGCACGGCAATAGGCGGGTCGACGCCGCCACCGAGATGCTTCTGCCGTTCTCCGGAGTGAACCCGTATATCAAGGAGAAGCGGGGACAGATCGGTCGTGAGATGTTCTACGGACGTGATCGCGAACGCAAGAGCATTCTCGACCCGGCCGGGACGCAGATCATCTACGGCGGCCGTGGGCTAGGAAAGTCGGCGCTGCTCGCCGACGCGGGCGACCGCTTCGTGGAACAGCGTCCCGGATCGCACCGCAAGCTCTACCTGAACCTTGACAAGATCGGTATCGGCAAGGGCACCGCCCTTGGCGCCGCGGTCATCTGGAACACACTGGACCAGGAGCTGACCAAGGAAGGCGTCCTCGAGGAGCCCCGTCGCAGAGGCCCGAAGTCGGAGCCGTGGCAACGGGTCACGGAGGGCATCGCCACTTGGCTGGATCAGGACTCCGACCGGCGACTGCTCATCCTCCTCGACGAATGCGACCGGTTCTTTGAGGCTGACGTGCCCGAGTGCACGGAGACCCGTCGGCTGCGCGGCCTGGGTGACGACTCTCGCGGCCGAGCGAAGGTCGTTTTCGCCGGTCTGCACTCCGTGCAGCGCTTCACCCGCCTTGCCAGGAACGGACCATTCAGTCACCTCGCCCAGACACCGACCGTCGTCGGACCACTCACGCCGCAGTTCGCCGCCGATCTGATCGTCCACCCCATGCGGGCCCTGGGATTCGAGTTCGAGGACGTCGACCTCGTCAACAGGGTCCTGGGATTCTGCTCGTACCAGCCCTTCCTGCTGCAGATCTTCGGCAGCCGGATGGTGCAGGTCATGCAGGAAAAGCGGGCACGGCAGCCGCTGCTTCCCCCGCCCTACACGATCGAGGCGGCCGATGTAGATGCAGTGGAGCAGGACGCATCTCTGCGATCCGACATCACCGCGGCCTTCAAGGACACTCTGGCCCTCGACGACCGTTACAACGTCGTGGCCAACGTCCTTGCCCAACATGCTCGCGACAACGGCCTGGAGACCAGGCTCAGCGACCGGGAACTGCGTGACGAGTGCGCCGGTTGGTGGCCGCAGGGCTTCGAGAAACTGGACAGCGAGGGTTTCCGAGCCTATCTGCAGGAGATGGTGGGCCTGGGCGTCCTCGCACCGAACCACGACGGACAGGGCTGGCACCTGCGTGGACCGAATGCTCTGCGCATGATTGGCACCGCCCAGGAGATCGAGGCACGCCTCCTGGGCGCCGAGCGGGAGTACCGTCTGGAGGAGGCCGTCGTGCTGGAGAGCCGCCCTGGCCTCGACGACGGACGCCGCTCCGCGCCGCTGACGATCAACCAGGTCGACTACCTGCTCGGTGAGCGGAAGAACCAGGTCCGTGTCGTCCTCGGCACCCGGGCGACGGGCATTGGTGACGTGGAGCGCACGCTGCGGGACGCGACGGGCCGGGTGGCCGGCTGGATCCTGCCACCGATCGGCAACGCCAACACCTATCGCAAGCAGCTCGCAGCGGGCCGAGCCGGAGAACGACGCCTGCTCATCAGCGACCTTGCGCTGGGCAGTGACAAGTCCTGTCGGCAGTCGCTCGAACAGGCCAGGACGATACTGCCCACCGTCGCGGAAGCGACCCGATCGGTGGTCCTGGTGTCGAGCCCCGAACAGCTTGGCTTCTGGCGCGACCTGCTCACCGCCCCTGAGACGGCCGGAGGGGACGACGACACCGTGGTGGTGCTGCGTCGCTACGACCGGCGCGGCCTGAGGGACTGGACGCAGCAACACAGCGCCTATGAGACGGAGGAGCGGCTGACCAAGCTGGCCGCGATCACTGGAGGCTGGCCGTTCCTGCTGGACAAGGTCTTGGATCTACGCGACCAGCACCGTGATCAGGACAATGCTCTGGAAGAGCTGGGGAAATGGCTGGCCCGCAAAGAGAACGCACAAGAGTTCGTCGAGGCAGTGGGCCTGGCGCAGGACACCCTGACCGACACCGACGGTGAGGACGACCTGGTCAGGCGTGGCTACGAAGCTGTGGTCGAGGAACTTGGCACCGGTTGGAACCCCGAAGGCGACTGTGTGACCGCGGCTGAGCTCGCCGGCCTCGCTGAGGAAGACGCACGGTGGGCCCTCACCTGCCTGGAAACCCTCCAGGCCCTAGACAGGGACGGCACCCGTCTGCGCGTCGAGCCGGTGCTCCACGCGGCGCTCGACACCCTAGGCTCCTAGGAATGGTCGAGGCGTGGGGGCCGTGGCACTGATCCGGCCCCCATGCCCCGATGGTTTGCGCTGCTCTCACCGGCCGGTTTTCTGAGCCCGAGGCTCATGGCGACGTCGCCCACTCGGGAGCGGCCAAAAGCGCCGGATGACCGAGACTCCGTTGCCGAGATCGCAAAGCGTCTAGGATCTCCGGCTGCGGCGACACCCCTCGTGACCTGCGTTGTACCAATGTGCCAACTATCTCTCTGATGCCGATACGCCAGTCGCTGAATCTGGTTGGCATAACTGCAGGTCAGGATCGTTAGCTAGTGCCAACTAGGAGTCCTTGTCACACCGGGCCAGGGAACCTACACGGGCGGAGAACATGACGATATGGGGGCTGGTCGTCGAGACGACCAGGAGCGCCGGCGACCGTAAGCACATCGAGGCCGACGTGATCGCGCATGTCTGCGGGTCGCGTGCCGACGCGCTCGCGGAGTTGGAGCGGCGGGCTCGGAGCTACTCGCCCGAACACCCCAGAAGTCCCAGGCGCCGTAGGCTCCTTCGGGTCGGGGACGGGTTTCTGCTCGTCGTCGACGGGGCGTGGCAGTCCTTCGCGACGCGGTTCACGGTGGCGGAGCTGCTGGAGGACTCCGCCGCGCCCGTCGTCCCGGAACCGGTGGACGCGCCGAGCGAGCCCGATGCCGCGCCGCAGGAGCAGGTCGGCCAGGTCGATCAGATCGAGCGGTACCCGGACGGAGTGCCGGTCAAGCCGGCCTGGCTGGGACGTGACGACCTGTCCTGAGAGCCGAGCGTCGGTCTCACGGCCGAGAAGGCGACGGCTGATTGACGCATGGTTGAGGATGTCTCCTTGCTCCTACGATGGAAGCCACCGTCGGGGGAGGGTGGACGTGACGAACAGCGCACCACAGGGAGCCGGACGCCGGCTGGAGGATGCGATCGCCTGGGCGGTCCGGAACCTGGACGGGATCGTCGCCATCGCCGTCGCCCTCGTCGTCGGGCTGATGGACGTCCTCAACCAGAACATGGACACCAACATCGTCTCGGGCGCCACCCTGCTGGTGCTCGCGGCGCTGGTGTACGGCTCGCTCACCGAGCGCCGCCGCCGGATGGCCGACATCCGCGCCGCGACCGCCGGGACGAGCCGCGCCATCGAGGATCTGGCGATGGTGCGCACGCTCTCCGGCGCCGAGGTCGCCCTCGCGCACGAGCGGGCCCGGCGCACCACCACCCGCTGGGTGTTCAAGGGCGGCACCGGCACCTATCTGCGCGCGGTCACGCTGCCGGAATGCGTGCTGGAGGCACAGCGGCAGCGGCGCTCCCTCAGCATGAAGATCGACATCATCAATCCCGCCGATGAGCAGGTGTGCGCCGCCTACGCGCGGTTCCGCAGCACCTTCGGTTCCGGCCCCGGTGACGCCGAGTGGACCGTCGAGCGTACCCGCAAGGAGGCGTACGCCACCGTCGTCGCCGCGAGCTGGCACCGGCAGCGGCTGGACACCCTGGAGGTCGACGTCCATCTGTCCTCCGTCGCACCGGCGTTGCGGTTCGACCTCTCGGACAGCTGCCTGATCATCACCCAGGACGACCCCAGCCGGGTCAGCCTCTGCGTGGAGCACGACCGCCCGCTCTACGACTACTACGTCACCGAGCTGCACCAGAGCCGGGAACAGGCCGTCAAGCTCGATCTGCGCGAGGCCGTCCCGCTCGCCGACGAACCGACCGTCGACGAGGTCAGACGCCTGCTCGACCGGCTCGGCCTGCCCCTGCCGCCGAGCTTCACCGACCCCGACGTCGGCGACATCATCGACAAGGCGCTGCGCGCGGAGAACCCGTACCGCAGGTGAGCGAGCGCCGTGTTCCGGCCACGGGGAACCAAAGGGAACCAAGGGGGATCGAGGGGGACCGAGGGGGAAGGACCATGGACTACCCGGCCCTGGAACGGGCCGCCCGGCGGCACGCCACCGCCGAGCTGACACGACACGCCGTATCGGAACTCGACCTGATCGTCTCCGGCCGCCGCGCCCTGCGCGCGGTACGCCATCCACTGGGGTTCGTCTGCCTGCCCATCCTGCGCGACGGCGACGACGGCGTCTGCGTCCACGTCTTCGGCACACCGGAGGCGGAGCCCGATGACTCCGTACCTCAAGTGCACTGCCACAGCTGGGACTTGACCAGCACGGTGCTCTACGGGCAACTCGACAACCGGCGGGTGCACATCGACGACGACCCCGGCGACGCCACCCACCGGGTCTTCGAAGTGCTCAGCGACCCGTCCGGCGTGGACGAACTACGGCCCACCGAACGGCTGGTGCGCTGCCGGCCCGGCGTGCGGCAGACCAGTGTGCGGGGCCAGAGCTACGCCCTCCCGGCGGGTGAATTCCACACCAGTGTGGTGCCGGACGGCCGCCCCACCGCCACTCTGGTGCTGGGCCGGACCCTGCCCGGCCGGGTGGACCTCTCGCTGGGCCCGCCGTCCGCCCCGGGGCACCGCATGGTCCGCCGGACCTGTGACGCGACCCAGACCGCCCGGATCGCTCGGGCCGCCCTCAGGAGGATCCATGAGCCCGAACCCTGACCCCCGGTCCTCGCCGGCCGGTTACGACGTCGAGCGCCGTACGGCCGTGGGCGCCGCCGAGGAGGCCGGGGCCCTGCTGCGCTCCCGCTTTCCCGACGGCTTCGCCGCCCGGCCCAAGGGCCAACTCGGAGACGTCGTCACGGACTTGGACATCGCGGCCGAGCAACTGGTGGTCGGGCGGATCCGGGACCGCTTCCCGCGCGACCGGATCCTCGCCGAGGAGTCCGGTGAACTGGTGGGGGACGGCGGGGGCCGCACCTGGCTGATCGATCCGCTCGACGGCAGCAACAACGTGGTGATCGGGCTGGCCGTGTACGTCGTCGGCATCGCGTTGTGCGTCGATGACACGCCCGTGGTGGGGGTCGTCCACGATCCGATGACCGGCCGTACGTGGTCCGCGCTGCGGGGCGGCGGGGCCCACGGTCCGGGCGGACGGCTCGCCGCCCCCGCGCATGGCCGTCCGCTTCCCGCTGCCGGGCCGCTGCTGGCCTGGACCCAGGGCCACGCCGTCTCCCGCGACGACCCCCTCGCCTGCTCCCTCAGGCACACCCTCGAACTCCGCTCCCGGCGCCTGCTCCAGCTCTGGGCACCACTGGTCGCCTGGGCGATGCTGGCCCGCGGCGACATCGACGGCTTCGTCGGCTACCGCGCGGAGGCGATCGACCTGCCCGCCGGCGCGCTGCTGGCCCGCGAGGCCGGCATCTCCCTACGGCACCTCGACGGCGCGGAGTTCGGCGGCGGCTTCGGCGGCCCCGACACGGGGCGTTCTTTTGTCGCCGGGCGCCCGGAGCTGTTGCCCCACCTTCTCGACCTCGTCAGCCCTTTCTCTCCCGGCACCGAGGACACTCACACGGCGGAAACCGCCCCGACAGGTCCAACGGCGCGGCGTTCTTCGGCGGCCGGTACGTCACCCTGGGCCCCCACGTCCGGCCACCGTCCCGGGAGACCCTCAGCGTGAGAAACACCCTGACGTAGCCGTCTTCTTCGTCGTGCATTGCAGCGCCTTTCACTATCTGTGGCGATCCGTGCACAGAGTGATGCGGGCGCGAGTACCTTCGGAAGATGACCGAGCGTGACGACGGAGTCAGCACGAGGGGGAGTTGAAGGGTGGCCATCGAGGACAATCCCATCTCGCGGGTGCGGTACGGGGAGGAACTCAGGCGGCGCAGGGAGGCGGCGGGGCTCACGCAGGAGGAGCTGGGCCAACGTGTCGTGATGTCCCGCACGCATATCGCCCACATCGAGGCGGGGCGGCGGAGGCCGGACGTACAGGATGCGCGGCGGCTGGACCGGGAGTTGGGCCCGGACAAGTTCTTCGAGCGGTTTCTGCCGACGCTGGATGGCAGGAAGGTGGCGGAGCACTTCGCGGAGGCGTTGGAGTTCGAGGGCCAGGCGATCGAGATCCGGGAGTACGCGCCCACGTTGGTGCCGGGTCTCTTGCAGACCAAGGAGTACGCCTGCGAAATCCTGGGCTCCGGCTACCCGCGCAAGAGCGATGAGGAGCTGGAAACGCTGGTGGCCACGCGGCTGGAACGGGCTCGCATTCTCGACAACTTCCACGCGCCCGAAGTCCGCTTCCTCCTGGACGAGGCGGTGCTACGGCGCGTCGTGGGCGGGCCGACCGTCATGTGCGAGCAGCTTCGTCACATCGCGAAGTTGGGCGCTAGCCGCCGTATCCGCGTCCACGTGCTCCCGTACTCCGTGGGAGCCCATGCTCTACAGGCGGGCTTCCTCTCCCTCATGTGGTTCGAAGACCTCCCACCCATCGCCTACGCGGAAGGTGTGAACAGCGGGCGGATCATGGAATTGCCGTCCATGGTGCGAGCCTGCCAAGAGCTCTACGATCAAGCTCTGGGCGACGCCCTGTCGCGCCTAAAGTCCCTGGACCTGCTCAGGTCCGTCGCGGAGGATTACGAACATGAAGCGCAGCGAGCAGACCTTCTCTGACACCTGGCGCAAGTCGACGTACAGCGGCGGGAGCAGCGACAACTGTCTGGAAGTCAACGACACCGCCGCCCCCACCCACGTCCCCGTCCGCGACAGCAAGAACCCCATCGGACCCGCCGTCGTCTTCTCGGCGTCGGCCTGGACGGTGTTCGTCCGTGCTGTCAAGGCCTAGCGTCGGAGGTGGGAAGGCCTCAACGGGCGTCAACTCCGCGCTGAGCAGCCCGTGTTACAGCTTATGATGACGCGTCTACGGCAGAAAGAGAGAAGGGTCTGTGCGTGGACGCAGAGCTGATGGCGCTCGCCTCGACGGCCGGTACGACCGTGGTGACGCTCCTTACCACCGACGCCTGGGAGAGGGCTAAGACAGCGGTCTCGACCTTGTGGGGACGTGCTTGTCCAGACCGGGTGGAGACCGTCGAGGCCGAGCTGCTGGAAACCCGGGAACTGCTCCTCGCCACCGGGGATGAGACCGGCTCCGGTACGCCGGGACTCGACGAGGGGATCGCCGAGTGGCGGAACAAGTTCCGTCGGCTGCTCATCACGCAACCGGAGTTCGCCCGGGAGGTGCACCGCATCGTCCACGAGGAACTGATCCCCGCACTGCCTGCGCCGGCCCAGGCCGCACCCATCGTCTTCCATGCGAACCCGACCGGAAACGCCCGCGTCTACCAGGCGGGCCGGGACCAGAACTTCCACGAGCGATGACCGAGAGACCGTCAGCCTCCGAGGAGCCGAAGCCGTCGGCGTCCTTCAACTCCTCGCCGTCGGACACCGGCAGGGCCTATCAGGCCGCCGGAAGCCAGCACTTCCACGAGCACCACTACCACGGGCCGGTGACCAACCCCGCCCCCGCCGCGGCGGAGCGCCCCAGCAGGGGCAGGCCCGGACCGGTCTGGATCGCCTCCATGGCCGTCGTCACGCTGGTGGCGCTGGCCAGTGGCGGCGTATGGCTGTGGCCGAAACTCACGCCGGCCCATGCAACCGCGGGCGGGGACAAGGCCCCCCACTCCGCAGGGGCACCCGCCTCCGGGCGATCACCGGCCTCCCCCTCCGCCAAAACGCGAAATACCACACCCAAGGCAAGCAGCGGCTCCAGGGCATCCTCCACCCCGTCGCAGGGCCCGATCTCCGACACGCAGAGCTCCGCCCCCGCGCCGGCGGCCCCGCCGAACCCGGCGGATCCCAAGAACTGCCGACCGTGGAAAACGCTGACTGACATGGCCAACGTCCAGGTCCGGCCCTGTTGGCGGCGCGAGGGCTCACGCATCTACATGGTCGGGGAATGGCACGCTCTGCAGGGCGCGGAAACGGTCGACGTCTATCTCTGGCTGAAGGACGCGAGCGGCCAAGCGGTCTACCCGGCCAGTAACGCCCTCTCATGGCAAGGCAAAGGTGCCTACCCTGCGACCTCGTCCGAGCAGCAGTGGGAACAGGCGGTGGTGCCTGTCAACCTGGTCCAGGGAGCCGAGTACACGGTGTGCATCAGCGTCTACCCCGCCGGGCATATCCCGCCGACCATCACGAACCCGGAGGTCAGTGGGACTCAGAAGAGCTTCACCTACTGACCGGACCTAGCGCGTCAGAGCCAGCGCAGCCACCGCCGCCCCCACCGCGCACGCCGCCAGTACCGCGCCCGTCCCCATCAACCGGCGGACCGGCACCCGGACCCCGTACGCATGGCAGCGCTCGTACCAGAGCAGCGTGGCCAGGGACGCCCACGGTGTGATCACGGGGCCGGCGTTGGTGCCGACGAGCAGGGCCAGCAGTTGGTCGTGGTTGCCGACGGGGACGGCCGCCTCCCCGGCCAGATAGACCGGGAGGTTGTTGAGGGTGTTGGACAGGCCGCCGCCGACCGCTGCCGCGCGGAACAGGCCGAGCGTGCCGCCGTCGGTGCCGACCGCCGAGGCGAGCAGATGGTGCAGCCCGTGCGCGTCGAACGTCTCGACCACCAGGAACATGCCGGGCACCATCACCAGCAGCCGCCACGGGATCAGTGACAGCCGGAGTGCGGACCGCTGCCGTACCCCGTACGCCGCGACGGCGACGAGCGCCGCCGTCCCCGAGGCCACCCACAGCGGTACGTCGGCCACCAGGATGGCCAGCAGAAAGCCGGCGCAGGCGAGCGCGCAGGCGCGGAACAGTACCGGGTCGGCGGGGCGGTGCACAGCGGGCGGCACATAGCGGTCGGCGGCGTCCGCCCGCACATCCCCCGCACGCGCCGCGCCCGGCCCCGACACCGGAACGGCGGCCATCAGGCCGGATCGGTCCACCACCGGCCCCCCATGCCCCCCACGCCGCCCCCGCCGCCAGAAGAACAGCCACAAACAAGCCATCGTCACGGCCAGCGCAGCGAGTTGCGGTGCCCACATCCGGCCCGCCAGGCCCAGCGGGGACAGCGCGACCCGGTTGGCGGCCAGCAGGTTCGTCAGGTTGGACACCGGGAGGAGCAGGCTCGCCGTGTTGGCGAGCCATACCGTCGTCATGGCCAGCGGCACCGGCGCGATGCCCACCCGGGAGGCGAGCGCCAGCATCACCGGAGTCAGCAGGACGGCCGTCGTGTCAAGGTTGAGGGCGACCGTCGTGACCGACGCGAACAGCACGCACAACAGGAACAACAGCGGATAGCTGCCCCTCCCCGCCCGCGCCACCCGCGCCGCGATCACATCGAACACCTCGGCCCTGCTGGTCAGTTCGGCCAGCACGATCACCGTGCCCAGGAAGGCCAGCAGCGGGGCGATGCGTGTCATCGCGTCGGATGCGGAACCCGTCGGCAGCAGTCCCGTGACCACGCACAGCAGTCCGGTCGCCAGCAGACCGATCGCCACCCGGTCGATGACATGCAGACGCAGCAGTAAGGCACGCACGGTTGGAAGGGTCGCACGTTTGTACGTCGCTGTGACCAGGGCGCTGTCGAACGCCTGGAAACGACCGGTGTCCGCCTCTCTTTTCACGGCATCATTCAATACATGGTGGCTCGACAGAACACCCCGGGGGACACCGGGCCATTGGACTTCTTCATCAGCTACTCTCCGGCGGACGAACGCTGGGCGTCCTGGATCGCCTGGACCCTGGAGGAGGCCGGGTACCGGACGGTCCTGCAGGCCTGGGACTTCGTGCCGGGCACGAACTTCGTCGACTTCATGGACCGCGGTGTGAGCGAGTCCGCCGCCGTCATCGCCGTACTGTCCAGGAACTACGAGCGGTCGCGGTACGGGCGGATGGAGTGGCAGGCGGCCCTGCGCGCCGACCCGGACGCGCCGGAGCGGCGGCTGATCACCGTACGGGTCGAGGACATCCCCGTGGAGGGGCTGCTGGCCACCATCACGTATGTGGACCTGGTGCCGGTCGCCGATCCGGCGGCCGCCCGGGAGCTGCTGCTCGCGCGGGTCCGGCAGGCCCTCGACGGGCGGGCCCGGCCCAGCCTGCCGCCGGGTTACCCGGGTGGTGCGAACGGCCGTCCCGTGGCCGCCGCCCCGGCGGCGCCGAGTCCCGGGCGGCCGCTCGGCGGGCCCGGGTGGGCGGGGCGCCGTAGACCCGCCGCGCCGCCGTCGTACCCGCGGGTGTCCGGAGCGGTCCGGGAGCGGGAGGCGGTCACCGTGCTCCAGCTGGCCGGGCCCGCCTTCGGGCGGGGGCAGGATCCCGCCGAGTTGCAGGCGGCCATCTGGGGGGATCTGGTCGAGCTGGCGGACTCGGGGGCACCCTCGCCCGATCTGCTGGTCGTCACCGGGGACCTCACCGCCTCCGGCAGCCGGCGCGAGTTCGAGCAGGCCCTCGCCTTTCTCACCGGGCTGCGTGCCCTGCTCGGGCTCGAACCGCACCGGGTCGCCCTCGTCCCCGGCGGCCAGGACGTCAACCAGGCGGCTTGCCACGCCTATTTCAGCACCTGCGAGGCCGACGAGATGCCGCCCCGGCCGCCGTACTGGCCCAAGTGGCGGCACTTCGCCCGGCTGTTCCAGGAGCTGTACCAGGGGCTCGACCTCGTCTTCGACAGTGATCAGCCGTGGACCCTCTTTCCCGTGCCCGAGCTGCACACCGTGGTCGCGGGGCTCAACTCCTCCATGGCATACAGCCATCGGCGTGACGACCAGTACGGGATGGTCGGGCGCGAGCAGGCCGCCTGGTTCGCGCAGGCGCTGCGGCCCCATGAGACCGAGGGGTGGCTGAGGATCGGGGTGGTGCGGCACTCGCCCGGTGCCGCCCGCGTGGCCGCCCCTGGTGTGCGGCGCGCCGGTACGGCCGCCCTGGACGGCGCCGGACCGCTGCGGGACACCGATGTGCTGACCCGGCTGACCGGGCCACGGTTGCATCTGCTCCTGCACGGCCCTGCCGAGCCCGGCGCGTCGCTGCCCGACCTGGCCACCGCCTCCGGTGGGGTGCCGGTGATCGGCGCCGGGCGGCCCGGTGCGCACCAGCTGGTGCGGGTCGGCCGGGAGGGGCTGGCCGTCTGGCAGGGGCCGGGGGAGCCGCGGCGGCGGCCGGTCCAGTGGCGGCGGGCCGACCGGGCCTTCGGGGCTCAGGCCGCGCCCGCCGACGACCGCGACCGCACTCCCGCGCCCGCCGCCGAGCCCGAGCCGCGTGCCGTGCAGACGCCCGCCGAGATACTGCTCGCCCGGGTCGCCGAGGTCTGCCGCACCCGGCACGAGGGCGCCCAGATCCGCCCGGTGGACGGGCCGGTGCCGCAACTGCTCGTCACCTGGAGCCAGTCGGGCTTCGTGCGGCAGCAGCGGGTGGCGGTCCACACCGGCACCCCGACCGCGCAGGACGTCGACCGGTTCGTGGCCCTCGTGCACGCCGCCGACGCCGAGGCGGAGGCCGAACTCGTCCACGACGGGCCGCCGCCCGCCCGGGAGCTGCGGGACGCGGCCCGGCGGCGGGGCGTGCGGGTGCGCAGCTTCACCGAGTTCCAGGGGCTGCTGGACCTGCGCGGCTATGTCGCCGGGCAGAGCGAGCGGCTGCGCACCGACCCCCGCTATCCCCCGGGCATGTATCTGCCGCAGCGGTACCGGGAGGTGGAGCGCCTCGACGCCGAGGACCGCGACGGGCTGGTGGACGAGATGCTGCGGCTGCTCGACTCCGACCAGGGGCGCTTCCTGCTGCTCCTCGGCGACTTCGGGCACGGCAAGACCTTCGCGCTGCGTGAGCTGGCCGGCCGGATCCCCGGTGAACTGCCGCACCTGGTCCCGCTGTTGATCGAGCTGAACGCCCTCGACCGGGCCTATTCGTTCGAGGGTCTCGTCGCCGCGCAC
Organism: Streptomyces sp. NPDC030820; assembly: GCF_055572075.1. Classification (NCBI taxonomy): domain Bacteria; kingdom Bacillati; phylum Actinomycetota; class Actinomycetes; order Kitasatosporales; family Streptomycetaceae; genus Streptomyces; species Streptomyces sp. NPDC030820. The sequence continues at coordinate 106,085 of NZ_JBVIEB010000009.1, read as the reverse complement.
CTCGCCGCCCACGGTGTCGACAACATCGATCTGCGGGCCTTCCGCTACATGCTCCAGCAGGGGCGGATCGTGCTGCTCTTCGACGGCTTCGACGAACTCGTGAACCAGGTGACGTACGACCGCGCCGCCGAGCGGCTGCAGGTGCTGCTGGACTCCGCCGTGGACAGCGCCAAGATCGTGGTGTCCAGCCGTACCCAGCACTTCCGCTCCCAGGGGCAGGTGCTCACCGCGCTCGGCGAACGCGTCGGCCTGCTCCCGCACCGCCGGGTGCTTGCCGTCCAGGAGTTCAGCCCGCAGCAGATCCGCGCCTACCTGGTCAACCGCTACGACGGTGACGACCGCGCCGCCGACCACCGGATCCGGCTGCTGGACGCCATCCCCGACCTGCTCGCCCTGTGCCGCAACCCCCGGCTGCTCGGTTTCGTCGCCGACCTGGACGACGACCGGCTGCGCGCGGTCGCCGGCGCCGGGCGCGCGCTCAGCCCCGCCGGGCTGTACGAGGAGGTGCTCACCGCCTGGCTGGGCTTCGAGGCGCAGCGCGGCAGCGGCAGCCCCGGCCGGGCGCCCGGGCTCAGCCTGGACCAGCTGTGGGACGCGGTCACCGCGCTCGCCCTGCGGCTGTGGGAGAGCGGCCAGGACTCGCTGCGGCTCGACGAGCTGACCGATGTCGCCGAGACCCTGACCGGGCTCGCGGACGCCCGGCTGTCGGTGCCGCAGACCGCCCACGCCATCGGCTCCGGCAGCCTGCTGGTGCGCAGCGACGACGGTGTGTTCCGGTTCATCCACGGCTCGGTGGTGGAATGGCTGGTTGCCCGGGAGTGCGCCCGCAGGATCACCGACGGCGACAGCACCCTGCTGGGCCGGCGCCAACTCAGCCAGCTGGCCGTGGAGTTCCTGTGCGACCTCGCCGACCACCGGATCTGCCAGGGGTGGGCCGAGCGGGAGCTGTCCGGGACCTCCCAGGACACCTCTGCGGACGCCACGCGCGCCAACGCCGTGAAGATCCTCAGCCGGCTCCGCGTGCCCGCCCACACCGACCTGCGCGGCGCCGCCCTGGCCGGGGAGGACCTGTCCCACCGCGACTTCTCCGGCGTGGACCTGACTCGCGCCGACCTCACCGACGCCCGGCTGGTCGGCGCCAACCTCTCCGGCGCCGTGCTGCGCAGCGCCCGGCTGGTCGGCGCCCGGCTCGACGGCGCCGATCTGACCGGCGCCGACCTGCGCGGCGCCGACCTCAGGCGGGCCCGGCTGATCGGCACCGACCTGACCGGCGCCCGGGTGGCGGGCGGCCGCTGGCGGCGGGCGGCGCTGATCGCGGCGACCACCGGCCCCCTGCACCGCAGTCCCGAGCTGGCCACCGCGGCGATCGCGCCCGGCATGGCCGTCGACTCCGGCTTCCGGCCCTCCGCGGTCGGTGTGCCGTACGGCTTCGACATGCGTACCAGCCGGCTGCCCGAACCCATCTCCTACAGCCCCGACGGCGAACTGCTCGCCGTCGGCAGCGAGGACGGCGGCGTCCTGGTCTGCGAGGCCGCCACCGGCATCCCCCTGCGCACCCTGCAGGGCCACACGGGCCGGGTCTATGCCGTCAAGTTCCGCGGCCGTGTCCTGGCCACCGGCAGCTCCGACGGCACCGTACGCCTGTGGGACCCGGTCTCCGGCCGCTGCCTGCACCGGCTGGAGATCCACGCCGACGGGGTCTGGCCGGTCGTCCTCGACGCCGAGGGCGCCCTGCTGGCCACCGGTGACGCCGACGGCGTGGTCACCGTCTGGGACACCGCCTCGGGCACCCCGCTGCACCGGCTGCCCGGTCACTCCGCGCCCGTCTACACCGTGGCGTTCGGGCCGGGCGGCACCACTCTGGTCACCGGTGACGCCTTCGGCGCCGTACGCCTGTGGGACCTGGAGAGCGGGCGGCGGACCGGCGAACTGCCCGGGCATCAGGGCGCCGTGTACCGGGCGCGGTTCAGTCCGGACGGCACCCTGCTGGCCACCACCGACCAGGGCGACGACCGGAAGGGCGGCACGGTCCGGGTGTGGGACCTCGCCACCGGCGCCCCGCGGCACGAGTTCACGGGACACTCCGGCCGCGTCTACACCCTGGACTTCCACCCCGGCGGCGCCCTGCTGGTCAGCGGGGACACCGAAGGGGAGGTACGGCTGTGGGACCTGGCCGGCGGGCGCTCCGCCGGGCTGCTCGGCGGTTGCCGCGGGGCGGTGTACCAGGTGCTGTTCGACCCCGACGGGGGCCTGCTCGCCGCCGGGGACAGCGCCGGGGTGGTCCGGCTGTGGGGGGTCGACCCGGAGGCCGACCCGGTCGCGGCGCCGCTGAACCGGCAGCCGGCCGAGCACCGCGGCTCGGTGTGGGTGTGCAAGTTCCGTCCGCACGGCGACACACCCGTCCAGGGCCCCGGCGCGCTGCTGGTGACCGGCGGCAACGACGGTGTCGTACGGCTGTGGGAGCCGGCCGCCGGACAGGGCCGGCGCATCCTGCGCGGCCACGGGCGGCGCGTCGGCACGCTGTCCTTCAGCGCCGACGGCTCGATGCTGGCGGCCGGTGGCAACGACGGCGTGGTCCGCGTCTGGCACTCCTCGTCGGGCCGCCGTCTGCGGGAACTCACCGGCCAGAGCGACCGTCTGGTGTCGGCGGCGTTCGGCCCGGCCGGGCCCCTGCTGGCCACCGCGAGCAGTGACGGCGACCTCTACCTGTGGAACGCGGCCACCGGCGAGTACCAGCGCGAACTGGACGTCGAGACCGACCATGTGTGGGCGGAGGCGTTCAGTGCCGACGGCGAACTCCTCGCGACCGCCAACGACGACGACACGGTCCGGCTGTGGTACCGGGCCACCGGGGCGCATGTCGCGACCATCACCGAGCACTACGGCCGGGTCCGCGCGATCGCCTTCCGGTCCGACGGCACGGTCCTGGCCACCGGCTGCGACGACCGCAAGGTGCGGATCTGGGACATGGAGGGCCGCCGCATCACCGCCGAACTCGCCGGCCACGACGACCGGGTGTACGCCGTGGCCTTCTCTCCCGACGGCTCCTGGCTGGCCAGCGCCTCCTGGGACGGCACGGCGGTGATCTGGCAGGACGACGAGATCGCCCACCGGCTCACCGGCCACACCGGCAAGCTGTGGACGGCGGCGGTGCATCCGTCGAGGCCTCTGCTGGCGACGGCGGGCGACGACCGGACCGTCCGCCTGTGGAACCCGGACACCGGTGCGCAGACGGCTCGGCTGACGGGCCACACCGGCCGGATCCTCGCGGTGGCCTTCAGTCCGGACGGCTCCCTGCTGGCCAGCGGCGGCGAGGACGGCACGGTACGGCTGTGGAACGTGCCCGCCGACGGTCCGGCCACCCTGCGGGTCACCCTGGTCGGCATGCCCGGCGGCTGGGCGGCGCTGTCCCCGTCCGGTGGGTACAAGTACGAAGGAGACGTCACCGGCGAGTTCTGGCACGTGGTCGGCATGTGCCGCTTCGAACCGGGCGAGCTGGACGGCCATCTGCCGGGCATGCGGCAGGTGCCGCTGGACGACCCGCTGGAGTAGGGGAGGGGGAGGAGGGGGCCTTTTGAACGCGTTCAACTCTGGGCGTACGCTCCTCCCATGAGCGACAGAGCCGCCCTGCTCAAGGGCATTCGCGTCTGGCTGGTCTTCTTCGTGGTGTGCCTCGTCCTCAGCGGGGCCACCGCCTTCCCCCTGGTGCACGAACTGCGCTGGACCGAGAGCGCGTTGCGCGCGCTGTCCGTGCCGGACCGGCTGCCCGGGCTGACGGCCTGGATCTCCCGGGTGCGGGACGGGCTCGACGCCGCGGACACCGACTACCCGTTCCTGCTCTACGGCACCGACTGGCTGGCCTTCGCCCACCTCGTCATCGCCGTCGCCTTCTACGGGCCCTACCGCGACCCCGTCCGCAACATCTGGGTCGTCGAGTTCGGAATGATCGCCTGCGCCGGGATCGTCCCGCTCGCCCTGGTGTGCGGACCGATCCGGGGCATCCCCTTCTGGTGGTCGCTGATCGACATGTCCTTCGGGGTGCTCGGGGCCGTGCCGCTGTACGTCGTACGGCAGAAGACCAAGCGGCTGGAGGCGCTCACGGCTGCTTGAACCGTGCCGTGATCAGCCGCAAAAAACTGTTATCCCCCCGGCCCGCGCTCCGTCTCCTGCACGTCCCGCCTCCTCACGCACGGAGCCGTCCCCCATGCCCACCCCCACCCACAAGCGCGCCAACAAGCACCGCCTCACCCGCCGGGGCCTGTTCACCCTCGGCGGCGGACTCGCGGCGGCCGGAGGCCTCGGCGGTGGGATCGCCGCGTTCTCCGGCGCCGGGGCCGACGCGGCCCAGACCACGCCGGCGACGAAGCGGGCCTTCGCCCACCCCGGCATGCTGCACAATGCCGGCGACCTGCACCGCGCCAAGGTCCGGGTCGCCCAGGGCGCCATCCGGTACGGCCTGTCCGCGACACCGGCAAGGGCTCCGCACCCGTCCCGCGGTACCTCACCCGCGCCACCCCGGCCGACACGTCGACGGTGCCTCAACGCTCGCGCGTGTAGTGCTCCTGCGCGGCCATGACCTCGTCCCCGTGCTCGAACGCCCAGGCACCGAAGGCATCGATCGGCCCGAGCAACGTCCGCCCGAGCGGGGTGAGTCCGTACTCCACACGGGGCGGCGAGCCGCCATAGGCCCGCCGCTCCACCAGGCCGTTGAACTCCAGTCGCCGCAGCGTCTCGGTCAGCACCTTCTGGCTGATCCCGCCGATCCGCTCACGGAGCGCGACCGGCCGGCCGGGGCCGTCCCGCAGCGCCCACAGGACCACCGAGTTCCAGGTGTTGGCCAGCAGGTCGAAGGCGAGCCGGGCCCGGCAGTCGGCGAGAAAGGCGTGGTCGTCGGTCACACACCGAATGGTGCCCGAGCGGCTTCCTAATGTCGTGCCCGTATTCAACAGGCCGGTAGAGGGAGGCAGTTGTGCGCATAGGAATCATCGGCACCGGCGCGATGGCGGACGCGCTCGGCGGGCAGTGGGAGCGGGCCGGACACCAGGTGGTCGCGGGCAGCAGGTCGCGCGGCGAGGTGCGGGCGGCGGTGGAGCACGGCACCGACGCCGTACTGCTGGCGGTGCCCTACGCGGCGGCCGTGGACCTGGTCGCCGGGCTCGGAACCGCCCTGCGCGGGCGGGTGTTGATCGACTGCACCAATCCGGTGGGCGGCCCGGACTTCGCTCTGCTCACGGCCGGCGGCCCGGCGGCGGCCCAGCGCATCGCTGCCGCCGCGCCCGACGCCCGCGTGGTCAAGGCGTTCAATCTGTGCCACGAGAGCGTCTGGCGCCTGACCCCGCCGGTGTTCGGGGGCCGCCCGCTCGCCGTACCGCTGTGCGGGGACGACGAGGACGCCCTCACCGTCGCACGACGGCTGGTGCGGGACCTCGGCTGCACACCGCTGAACGCCGGGGGACTGCACCGGGCCGGACTGCTGGAGGCGACGGCGGCGCTGCTGATCGGGCTGTGGGTGGGGGAGAGGGCGGACGCCCAGGCCATCGCGCCACCGCTGGAGTTCGCCGGTGCCTAACGGCCGCCGGTGCCGCCGCCGTTGCGCAGGGCGTGCAGGACGTCGACCCGGTTCGTGGTGATCGAGTCGACGCCCAGGTCCAGCAGGCGGCTCATCGAGCGGCGGGTGTCCGGGGTCCAGACGGACAGCAGATAGCCGTCGTGGTGGACGCGGGCCGCCAGCTCCCGGCTCACCAGCGAGAAGCGGTAGTTGAGCCAGCGCGGGCGGACCGCGTCCAGCAGCGCGGGCCGGGGCGGGGCGAGGCTCGTCCAGGTCAGCGCGATCTCGGCGGCCGGGTCGGCGGCGCGGACGGCGAGCATCGCCTCGGCGCCCGCGCAGTAGTAGACACGGTCCTGGGCCCCGCTCTGCCGGACCACGTCCATGACCCGGTCCACCATCCGCCGCTCGACCCGTCCGCACAGGTCCACCATCACCCGGCTGTCGCCGGTCGCGGCCAGCGTCTCCGCCAGCGTGGGCACACCGCCCGCCGTGAGCCCGCGCACCTCCGCCGCGGACAGCGCGCCGAGCGGCCGGCCGAGTTCCCACAGCCGCTCCAGCGTCTCGTCGTGCAGCAGCACGGGGACGCCGTCGCGGGTGAGCCGCACGTCGATCTCGACCGCGTCCGCGCCCCGGTCGAGCGCGGAACGCAGGGAGTCGATGGTGTTCTCACGGACACGGTAGGGGTCGCCGCGATGAGCCACGGCGGTCACGGTCTGCATGGCCCCCATTGTGGGGTGCCCCCGATGTGGGGTGTGTCAGGAGGCGAGCCAGGTGCCGGTGTACGCGTCGATCTCCGCCGCGATCCGGGCCTTGCCGGCGGCGTCCAGGAACGACGCCTCCACGGCGTTCTTCGCGAGCTCGGCCAGGCCCCGCTCGTCCAGGTCGAGCAGCCGGGCGGCCACCGCGTACTCGTTGTTGAGGTCGGTGCCGAACATCGGCGGGTCGTCGGAGTTGATCGTCACCAGCACCCCGGCCCGGGTGAACTCCTTGATCGGGTGCTCGTCCAGGGTGCGGACCGCGCGGGTGGCGATGTTCGAGGTCGGGCAGACCTCCAGTGGGATGCGCTGCTCGGCGAGATGGGCGAGCAGCTTCGGGTCGTGCACGGAGCTGGTGCCGTGCCCGATGCGTTCGGCGCGCAGATGGGTCAGCGCGTCCCAGACCGTCTCCGGGCCGGTCGTCTCGCCGGCGTGCGGGACCGAGTGCAGTCCGGCGGCGATGGCCCGGTCGAAGTACGGCTTGAACTGCGGCCGGGGCACGCCGATCTCGGGCCCGCCGAGCCCGAACGACACCAGTCCCTCCGGCCGGATCCGGTCGTCGGTGGCCAGCCGTGCCGTCTCCTCGGCGGACTCCAGCCCCGCCTCGCCGGGAATGTCGAAGCACCAGCGCAGTACGGTGCCGAACTCGGCCTCGGCCGCCTTGCGGGCGTCCTCGATCGCCGCCATGAAGCCCAGCTCGTCGATGCCGCGCCGGGTGGAGGAGAAGGGGGTGACGGTCAGCTCCGCGTAGCGCACCTGCTGCCGGGCCAGGTCGCGGGCGACCTCGTAGGTCAGCAGCCGGATGTCCTCCGGGGTGCGGATGAGATCGACGACCGACAGGTACACGTCGATGAAGTGGGCGAAGTCGGTGAAGGTGAAGTAGTCGGCGAGGGCCTCGGGGTCCGTCGGCACCTTGGAGTCGGGGTGCCGGGCGGCCAGTTCGGAGACGATGCGCGGGGAGGCGGAGCCGACGTGGTGGACGTGCAGTTCGGCCTTGGGCAGTCCGGCGATGAAGGTCCGCAGATCGCGGTCGGCCGGGCCGGCGGCGGGTACGGAACTGTCGGTCATGGGGTCCTCCCCGAACAGGGCGCCGGCGGCCCGGTGCGGGCGCGGCGCGGGTGATCGGCTGATCGTGGTACGGACGACATCGTAGGCGGGCGGCGGGTGCGGGCCGGTCGGCGGAGGGGCGGTGCGGCCGGCGCCCGTGCCGGGTCCGGTGCGAGGGTCGGGACCGCCGGGGCCTGCGTGACTCCGGTGGGACCGGGCCGCAGGGGTGCGGCGGCGAGGCCGTAGCATGGCGGCACGAACGACCGAGGGGGACATGCCCGTGAGCGACGGAGCGCAGCCGAGTGGAGTCCCGGGGGGCGACCACAACCCGTGGGCGCCGCCCGAGCACCGCACTTCGCTGGAGAAGAAGCAGCCCGAGCCGCAGGATCAGCCTCCCGTGCAGCCGCCGTCCGTGCACGACCAGGCGACCATGACCTCCCTGCAGAGCGACGGCTTCGCCCCGCCCGCGGCTGCCCCCGGCTTCACCGCGCCCACCTCTCCTCCCGGCTTCCCGCCGCCGACCGCCGCCTCCGGATTCGGCGTGCCGGGCCCGGCCCCGGTGGGCGGCGAGGCGGTACCGCCCCCGCCGATCGCGCCCTCGGGACCCGGCATACCCGCACCGCCCGCCTCCGGTGGCTACGGCTACCCCGGCTATCCCGGCTACCCCGCCGGCTACGGCTGGCCCGGCATGCCGATGGCCCCGCAGAACGGCATGGGCACCGCGGCGATGGTGCTCGGCATCCTCTCCCTGTGCCTGTTCTGCATGCACGGCGTCGTCTCGGTGGTCCTGGGCATCCTCGCGGTGGTCTTCGGCATCAAGGGCCGCCGGCGGGCCGATCGCGGCGAGGCCACCAATCACGGTCAGGCCCAGGCTGGTCTGATCATGGGCATCATCGGCATCGTGCTCGGCATCGTCGTGATCGTCCTGCTCGCGATCGGCATCACCGCCGCCATCCATGAGGGCAGCACGCACCCCGACCCCTACGACGACTCCTCCGCCCGCGGCGTCTCGGTGACGGTGGCCGCCGACCGCTGAGTCCGCCGGGCCGTGGCCTTGCGGCACCTGTCGGCCGGAACCCGCCCCCTCCTCCTGCGCGCGCCACTACGATGCGCTTGATCGTCAACGGAGGGGAAAGCACTTCATGTCCAACATCAACCCGGAAGCCGGCGGTTTCGGTCAGCCTGCCCCGCAGCAGCCGCCGGGATACGGATACCCGCAGCAGCCCGGGCCCGGATACGGCCACCCCCAGTCGGGGCCGTCCTATCCGGCCGCGCCGCCCGCGGCGTATCCGCAGGCCCCCGGCTATGGGATGCCGATGCAGCCGAGCAACGGCATGGGCACCACGGGACTGGTGCTGGGCATCATCGGCGTGGTCTGCAGCCTCACCATCGCCATGGAAATCCTCGGGATGATCCTGGGCATCCTGGCCATCATCTTCGGTGCCATCGGCCGGGGTAAGGCCAATCGCGGTGAGGCCACCAACAAGGGCGCGGCGACCGCCGGTCTCGTCTGCGGCATCATCGCCACCGTGCTGCTGCCGCTGCTGGTCTTCCTGTTCTTCGCCAGCATGTTCAGCGCCGGCACGTTCTGACGCCGGCCCTGGCGCCGCGACGGACCGGGAGCGGACACCGGGGGCCGGCCTTCGGGGCGGGCCCCCTCAGGCCCCGGCCCGCCGCGGCGTCCGGCCCGCCGCAGCTCCCCGGCCCGTCGCAGGGTCCGGGGCCGTCGTAGTTGTGCGGGCCGCCTCGGGGTCCGGGCCCGTCGTAGTTGTCCGGCCCGTCGCAGGGTCCGGGCCGCCGTAGAGTCCGGCCCGCCGTAGTTGCCCCGGCCGTCGCAGGGGCCTGGCTCGTCGTAGTTGCCTGGGCCGCCGTGGAGTCCTGGCTCGCCGTAGTTGCCGGGTGTCGCAGGGGCCGGGCCCGCTGTAGGCCGTGGTTGCCCGGCCCGCTGTAGTTGCCCGGCCCGCCGTAGAGTCCGGGCCCGTCGTAGTTGTCCGGGCGTCGCAGGGGCCGGCCCTTCGTAGGTGCCCGGCCTGTCGCAGGGTCTTGGGCCGCCGTAGAGTCCGGCCCGCCGTAGTTGCCCCGGCCGTCGCAGGGGCCGGGCCCGCTGTAGTTGCCTGGCCTGTTGCAGGGTCCCGGGCCGCCGTAGAGTCCAGCCCGCCGTGGTTGCCCGGCCCGCTGTGGTTGCCCGGCCCGCCGCAGAGCCCCGGCCCGCCGTCACCCCCCGGCCCCCGACAACCGCTCACGCGCCTCCATCAGCGCAAACCCGAGCAGGTTCGGGCCCCGCCAGCGCTCCGGATCCGAGGCCGCCTCGTCGTCCGCCGCGAGGCCGATGCCCCATATGCGGTCCACCGGGCTCGCCTCCACCAGCACCCGGTCGCCGGTGCCCAGCAGGAACCCGCGCAGATCGTCGTCCGACGCGAACTTGTGCACGCTGCCCTCGACGACGATCCGGAACCGCTCCCGCTCCCACACCGCGTCAGCAAAACCCCGGACCAGCCGCCCCGCCCTCTTCGCCTCGGCGGGATGCTCCGCGGCGAGCACCCTGCGCTCCGCCTCCGCGTCTCCGAACAGCCGCGCCTTGCCGGCCATCATCCAGTGCTCGGCCGTCGCGTACTCGACCCCGTCCACCGTGAACGGCGACGGCCACCACTGGCTCAGACAGCTCGCCCCGATCCTGCCGTCCGGCCTCGGCCGGTGCCCCCAGAAGTGGAGGTACTTGATCCGGGACCCCGCCCGCACCTCTCTGATCAGGGATTCCACCCCGTCGATCTTTCCCATGCACGCGAGTGTGGCACGCACCACTGACACTCCGTCCGCGCTTTTCCGCCCCGACTCGACACCTGGTCGACAGATTCCGTCGCGTAACCAAAAGGCAACAACGGAATCACTTGTTGGAGTCCTATTGCTCTGTCAGGATCGGCACTCAAATCGAGCTGGAGCTACGCCACCCACCCCCCGGGACGGGGCGAACGGCGGAGGAGAGCGACATGCACAACCCGGGCACCGCCACCCCGGAACGATTCCCCGCGCAGGAGCGGTTCGCCGAGGGCGCGCAGTTCATCGGCGGCCGACCGGCCAAGGGCACCTCGGGCCGTACCCATGCCGTGGTCGACCCCGCCACCGGTCAGGAGGTGTACACCTACGAGCTGGCCGGCACCGACGACGTCGACGCGGCCGTCGCCGCCGCCCGCGAGGCCTTCCCGGGCTGGGCCTCGGCCACCCCGGGCGAGCGTTCCGACGCCCTGCACCGGTTCGCCGCCGTACTCGCCGACCGCGCGGAGGACCACGCCCGCGCCGAGTCCCTGCAGTGCGGCAAGCCACTGAAGCTCACCCGCGAGTTCGACGTGCCGGGGACCATCGACAACACCGCCTTCTTCGCGGGCGCCGCCCGGCACCTGCAGGGGCAGTCCGCCGGTGAGTACTCCGGGGACCACACGTCGTACGTCCGGCGCGAGCCGATCGGTGTCGTCGGGTCCATCGCGCCCTGGAACTACCCCCTCCAGATGGCCGCCTGGAAGATCCTCCCGGCGATCGCCGCCGGCAACACCATCGTGCTGAAGCCCGCCGAGCTGACCCCGCTCACCTCGCTGCTGTTCGCCCAGGCCGCCACGGACGCCGGCCTCCCCGACGGTGTCATCAACATCGTGACCGGGACCGGGAAGGAGGCGGGGGAGCATCTGGTCGGCCACCCGGATGTCGCCATGACCTCCTTCACCGGGTCCACCGCCGTCGGCAAGCGTGTGGCCGAGGTCGCCACCGCCACGGTCAAGCGGCTGCATCTGGAGCTCGGCGGCAAGGCGCCGTTCGTCGTCTTCGACGACGCCGATCTGGAGGCCGCCGTCCACGGGGCCGTCGCCGGTGCGCTCATCAACACCGGGCAGGACTGCACGGCCGCCACGCGCGCGTACGTGCAACGGCCGCTGTACGAGGCCTTCGTGGAGCAGACCGCCGCCCTGATGGAGAGCGTGCGACTCGGTGATCCCTTCGCTCCCGGCACCGACCTCGGGCCGCTCATCTCGCACGTCCAGCGGGACCGGGTCGCCGCCTTCGTGGACCGTGCGCGTGCGTACGCGCGCGTGGTGACCGGCGGCGAGGCCCCGAAGGGCGACCTGGCGCAGGGCGCCTACTACCGGCCGACCCTGATCGCCGACGCCGCCCAGGACAGCGAGATCGTCCAGTCCGAGATCTTCGGCCCGGTCCTGGTCGTCCTGCCCTTCGACAGCGACGACGAGGGCATCCGGCTGGCCAACGACACCCCGTACGGCCTCGCCGCCTCCGCGTGGAGCACGAACGTGTACCGCGCGAACCGCGCCACCCGCGAGATCAGGGCGGGCTGCGTGTGGATCAACGACCACATCCCGATCATCAGCGAGATGCCGCACGGCGGATACAAGGCGTCCGGCTTCGGCAAGGACATGTCGGCGTACTCCTTCGAGGAGTACACGCAGGTCAAGCACGTAATGTTCGACAACACGGCGGTCGCCAGGAAGGACTGGCACCGCACGATCTTCGGGGACCGGTAGCAACCGGACATCAGCAGGAGCCGGCTTGCCGCCGGGTGTGACGTTCCGGCCCTCGACCAGGCCGACCACCCATCCCTCCCGAAAGGGCACCACGCGCATGGAGCAGTACGAGCCCGACCGCTTCACACCGGTCGAACTGGCCGCCATACGGCGCAGCTTCCGCAGCGGCCGGGCCGCGATGACCCGCCGGTCGCTGTTGCGCGCCTCCGCGGGCGGCGCGCTCACGGTCGGCGGACTCGGGGCGCTGAGCGCCTGCGGGATCCCCGCGGCGACCAAGACACAAGGAGGCGTGTCCGCCGACGACCACTCGGCCAAGGAGAAGGTCGTCAACTTCTCCAACTGGCCCGAGTACATCGACGTGGACGACAAGACGAAGCGGCACCCCACGCTCGACACCTTCGCCAAGCGGACCGGTATCCAGGTCAAGTACACCGAGGACATCAACGACAACGACGAGTTCTTCGGCAAGATCCAGCCGCAGCTCGCCGCCGGCCAGGACACCGGCCGTGACCTCGTCGTGCTCACCGACTGGCTGGCCGCCCGCATGATCCGCCTCGGGTACGTCCAGAAACTGGACCCGTCCAACCTGCCGCACGCCTTCGCCAACCTGTCGGACCAGTTCCGCGCCCCCGACTGGGACCCGGGCCGGGCGTACTCCTACCCCTGGCAGGGCATCTCGACCGTCATCGCCTACAACAAGAAGGCGCTCGACGGCATCGAGGTGAAGTCGGTCTCCGACCTGCTCGACAACCCCAAGCTCAAGGGCCGCGTCGGCTTCCTGACCGAGATGCGCGACAGCATCGGCATGACCATGCTCGACATGGGCAAGGACCCGGCGAAGTTCACCGACGACGACTTCGACGCGGTGGTCGCCCGCCTCCAGAAGGCCGTCGACAAGGGCCAGATCCGCCGCTTCACCGGCAACGACTACACGTCCGACCTCACCAAGGGCGACTTCGCCGCCTGTATCGCCTGGGCCGGTGACATCGTGCAGCTTCAGGCGGACAGCCCGGACGTCGGCTATGTCATCCCCGACAGCGGATACATGACCTCGACCGACAACATGCTGGTCCCCAACCGGGCACGTCACAAGACGAACGCCGAGCGGCTCATCGACTTCTTCTACGAGCCCGAACCGGCCGCCGAACTCGCGGCCTACATCAACTACGTGAGCCCGGTCGCCGGAGTGAAGCCGTATCTTGCCAAGATCGACAAGAGCGCGGCGGACAATCCGCTGATCCTCCCCGACAAGGCCATGCAGGCCCGGTCCCATGCCTTCCGCTCGCTGACGCAGAAGGAAGAGACGGCCTACCAGCAGAAGTTCTCGAAGCTCACAGGGGCGTGACGACGATGACGACACCAGACAACAGCGGCGACGTCCGCCTCTCCGGTATCTCCAAGACCTACGGCGCCTTCACGGCCGTACACCCGCTGGACCTGACCGTGCCGCAGGGCTCCTTCTTCGCCCTGCTCGGCGCCTCCGGCTGCGGCAAGACCACCACCCTGCGCATGATCGCCGGCCTGGAGGAGCCTTCCTCCGGCACCGTGCACCTCGGTGACCAGGAAGTGACCCATCTGCCGTCGTACAAACGGCCGGTGAACACGGTCTTCCAGTCCTACGCCCTCTTCCCGCACCTCGACATCTTCGAGAACGTCGCCTTCGGCCTGCGCCGGCGCGGCATCAAGAGCGTGAAGAAGCAGGTCGAGGAGATGCTGGAGCTGGTTCAGCTCGGCGAGCAGGCGCGCAAGAAGCCGCACCAGCTCTCGGGTGGCCAGCAGCAGCGCGTGGCCGTCGCCCGCGCCCTCATCAACCACCCCAAGGTGCTTCTGCTCGACGAGCCGCTCGGCGCCCTCGACCTCAAGCTGCGCCGCCAGATGCAGCTGGAGCTCAAGCGCATCCAGACCGAGGTCGGCATCACCTTCGTCCACGTCACGCACGACCAGGAGGAGGCCATGACCATGGCCGACACGGTCGCCGTGATGAACGCGGGCCGCGTCGAGCAACTCGGCTCCCCGACCGACCTGTACGAGAACCCGAACACCACCTTCGTCGCGAACTTCCTCGGCACCTCCAACCTCATCGAGGCCGAGATCGACACGAAGAACGGCGACGACATCGTGCTCAAGGCGGGCGGCGGCAAGCTGGTGCTGCCCAAGGCGCGGTGTTCGGCCCCGGCGACGGCCGGCGGCAAGGTGCTGGTCGGCATCCGTCCCGAGAAGATCTCCCTCACGCACGCCGACGACGCGGGCGAGATACCGGAGGGCCGCAACCGGCTCACCGGCAAGATCGCGGACGCGAGCTTCATCGGCGTCTCCACCCAGTACGTGATCGACAGCCCGGTCTGCGACGAGCTCTCGGTGTACGTCCAGAACGTCGAGCGCGACGGCCGGCTCGTGCCCGGCGCCGACGTCGTCCTGCACTGGAGCCCGGCGCACACCTTCGGCCTGGACGCCGCCCAGGACATCGACGCGGGCACCGAGGAAGAGGCGGCCGCCTGATGACGACGCTCACCGAAGCCGAGGCGCCCCCACCCCTCGCGCCCGCGACCGAGGAGAAGAAGCCCCCGCGGGGGCGCGGCCGCCTCACGCCGTACTGGCTGCTGCTGCCCGGCCTGCTGTGGCTGATCGTCTTCTTCGCGCTGCCGATGATCTACCAGGCCTCGACCTCCGTGCAGACGGGTTCGCTGGAGCAGGGCTACAAGGTCACCTGGCACTTCGCGACCTACTGGAACGCGCTCAGCGAGTACTGGCCGCAGTTCCTGCGGTCCGTCTTCTACGCGGCCGCCGCCACCGTCCTGTGCCTGCTGCTCGGCTACCCGCTGGCCTATCTGATCGCCTTCCGCGCGGGCCGCTGGCGCAACCTGATCATGATCCTGGTGATCGCGCCGTTCTTCACCAGCTTCCTGATCCGCACCCTGGCCTGGAAGACGATCCTCGCCGACAACGGCCCTGTGGTGCACACCCTGAACTCGCTGCACCTCCTGGACCTCACCAACTGGCTCGGCTGGACGGCCGGCGACCGCGTCCTCGCCACCCCGCTCGCGGTGGTGTGCGGACTGACGTACAACTTCCTGCCGTTCATGATCCTGCCGCTGTACACCTCGCTGGAGCGGATCGACGGTCGGCTGCACGAGGCGGCCGGCGACCTGTACGCCAAGCCCTGGACCACCTTCCGCAAGGTCACCTTCCCGCTGTCGATGCCGGGCGTGGTCTCCGGCACGCTGCTGACCTTCATCCCGGCGGCCGGCGACTACGTCAACGCCGAACTCCTCGGCTCCACCGACACCCGCATGATCGGCAACGTCATCCAGACGCAGTTCCTGCGGATCCTGGACTACCCGACGGCCGCGGCCCTGTCCTTCATCCTCATGGCCGCCATCCTGGCCATGGTCACGATCTACATTCGCCGGTCCGGGACGGAGGATCTGGTCTAAATGCCCTTCGTCAACTGGCTCAAGCGCCATCTCGTCGTCATCGCGGGAATCCTGACGCTCGCGTACCTGCTGCTGCCCAACGTCGTCGTGACGGTGTTCTCCTTCAACAAGCCGAAGGGACGCTTCAACTACGAGTGGCAGCAGTTCTCCCTGGACGCCTGGAAGCAGCCGTGCGGCGTCGCCGACATGTGCGGCTCGCTGTCCATCAGCCTGCAGATCGCGGTGTGGGCGACGGTCGGCGCCACCCTGCTCGGCACGATGATCGCCTTCGCGCTGGTCCGCTACCGCTTCCGGGCCCGCGGCGCCGTCAACTCGCTGATCTTCCTGCCGATGGCGATGCCCGAGGTCGTCATGGCCGCCTCGCTGCTCACCCTGTTCCTCAACATGGGTGCTCAGTTGGGATTCTGGACGATCCTCATCGCCCACATCATGTTCTGCCTCAGCTTCGTCGTCACCGCGGTCAAGGCGCGGGTGATGTCGATGGACCCGCGCCTGGAGGAGGCCGCCCGGGACCTGTACGCCGGCCCCGTGCAGACCTTCGTGCGGGTCACCCTGCCCATCGCGGCACCGGGCATCGCCGCGGGTGCGCTGCTGTCGTTCGCGCTGTCCTTCGACGACTTCATCATCACGAACTTCAACGCCGGTTCGACCGTCACCTTCCCGATGTTCGTGTGGGGTTCGGCGCAGCGCGGCACGCCCGTCCAGATCAATGTCATCGGTACGGCCATGTTCCTCGTCGCCGTTCTCATCACGCTGTTCTCGATGCTCGTCGGCAACAGCCGTAACAAGCAAAAGGCATAAGCCTTGTAGGGAGTTGAAATCATGGCCCCAAGCGCCATGAGTCGTGGCAAAGACAACTGGATCGCCTCTCTCTCCGAAGCCCAGCCGGTCCCGTACTGGCTGGAAGACCCCGGCAAGCCACCCGCCGAGCCCGCCCTCACCGGCACCGACACCTGCGACCTGCTGGTCGTCGGCGGCGGCTACAGCGGGCTGTGGACCGCGCTCAACGCGAAAGAGCGCGATCCGCAGCGCGATGTGGTGCTCCTGGAAGGCCGCGAGGTGGGCTGGGCCGCCTCCGGCCGCAACGGCGGCTTCTGTGCCGCCTCCCTCACCCACGGCCTGCCCAACGGCCTCACCCGCTGGCCCGGTGAGATCCGGAAACTGGAGGAGCTGGGCCGGCGCAACCTCGACGAGATCGAGGCCGCCCTCGCCCGGCACGGCATCGACTGCGACTTCGAGCGCACCGGCGAGATCGATGTCGCCACCGAGACCTACCAGGCCTGGGAACTCAAGGACTGGCACCGGGAGTTGACGGAGAAGGGGCTCGCGGACGGCATCGAGTTCCTGGACGCCGACGCCGTGCGCGAGCAGGTGAACTCGCCCACCTTCGAGGCCGGCCTGTGGGACCGCCGGGGCGTGGCCATGCTGCACCCGGCGAAGCTGGCCTGGGGCCTGAAGAAGGCGTGTCTGAAGCTCGGGGTGCGGGTGTACGAGCACACGCCCGCGCTGACCCTGAGGCAGTACGGCGCCGGCATGGCCGTACGCACGCCGTACGGCGCGGTCCGCGCCCGCAAGGTCGCGCTCGGCACCAACATCTTCCCTAGCCTGCTGCGCCGCGTGCGCTCCTACACCGTCCCGGTCTACGACTACGCGCTGATGACGGAGCCCCTGAGTGACGCGCAACTGGAGTCGATCGGTTGGAAGAACAGACAGGGACTCGGCGACTCGGCCAACCAGTTCCACTACTTCCGGCTGTCCGCGGACAACCGGATCCTGTGGGGCGGCTATGACGCGGTCCACCACTACGGCGGCCGGGTGCGCGCCGAGTACGACGACCGGCCGGAGACGTACGCCAAGCTCGCGGGCCACTTCTTCACCTGCTTCCCGCAGCTGGAGGGCGTCCGCTTCACGCACGCCTGGGGCGGCGCGATCGACACCTGCTCGCGCTTCTCGGCGTTCTTCGGCACCGCGCACCAGGGGAAGGTCGCGTATGCGGCCGGGTACACCGGCCTGGGCGTGGGCGCGACCCGCTTCGGCGCGGACGTGATGCTCGACCTGCTGGACGGGGAGCGCACCGAGCGGACGGAGCTGGAGATGGTCCGCAAGAAGCCGCTGCCGTTCCCGCCCGAGCCGTTCGCCTGGACCGGGATCGCCCTCACCAAGTGGTCCCTGGCCCGCGCGGACGCGCACGGCGGTCGCCGCAATCTGTGGCTGCGGACGATGGACCGGCTGGGGCTGGGCTTCGACAGCTGAGGCAGGGCCGAGGCCTCTACCCGGTCCTTGCTGGCCGCGTCAAGCCACGAGAATACGGAGCGTGACCCGGGTTCCGCGATCCGGCGTACTGGAAGCACGGGCCTCACCGGGAGGCACCGACTTCCACACCGGATCAGCAGGAGAAGATCATGAGTCTCATCAGTCGCGTCACCCGCAAGCACGACGGCAGCCGGTCCAGGCGCCGCCTGGGCGGCCTGGCGACGGCGGTGGCCTCCGCCGCCGTCGTCGCCGGAGGCGTCATGCTCCCGGCGGCGGCCGCCACGGCGGCGCCGATGCACCCGGCGTCCGCAGTGACCATGGCTCCCCGGCATGACCACCACGACGGGGACTACTGGGACCACCACGACGGGGACCACTGGGAGCACCACCACCACTGGCGCTACTACTGGGATCACGATCACCACTGCTACTACTGGGTGTACGACTGGGGCCCGGACTACGACTAGGCCGTTTCTGATGGCTCTGCCGAGCGGGTGCGCACGGCGCACCGGCTCGGCAACCTCGGGTTGACTCTGGAGCAGATCGCCCGGGAGCACGAGGTCGCCTTCAGACGGCTGTGACAAGGTGTGATCCAGGTCACCTCGCAGGGGTGCGGAACCCGCGTAATGCCCCCGGAAGGCCTCCCTCTCTCCCCTGACGCGACCGCGCCGGACGGTCGGGCGAGAGAGGGAGGCCTTCTCATGGCTGGGGCGAAGACGGCCGTCGAATGGCTGGCATCCGTGGCACCGGACCCCGGTGCCTGCCGCTGGGCATGGGAGCGCAATCCCCTCGGGGTCGCGCTGCTGCCCGCCGGCCGGGCCTGGGACGTACTGATCCTGCCGGGCGATCTGGGTCGTCCGACCCTGGACGTGCTCACCGGTGTGCTCGACCAGCCCGGCCCGGTGCTCGTCGACTTCGGCGACAACCGGGTCGGGTTCTTCGTGCCGCCGGGCACCGCGGCCCGGTGGATCGGCACCGGCGTCCGCACTGCCGGACCCGGCACCTGGATCGTCGTGCCGTATCCCGGCCGGGCGACCCGTGACGTGCGCTGGCTGGTGCCGCCGGACGGTTCGGGCACGCTGACCGACCCCGTACTGCTGGAGCTGGCGATGCACGAGGCGGCGGCACGGCTGGCCGGAGGAGGGGGAGGGGGGGACGGGGACGGGTAGCGTCCGGAAACCTTGACAACAAGATTGGTCTGGACCAAGTTGAGTGCGCTCCACCCTCCAACTCCCCTGACACCGGAGGCCCTTGTGGAACGCGCCCCACGTGCCCTACGCGGCCCACGTCCCCCGCGCGCACGACGTCCCAGATCCGTCCTCGCCCTGCTCACGGCCGCCCTGCTGGCCGTACCCGGCATCACCGCGCTCTCGTCGGCCACCCGTGCGGCCGACGCGGACATCGCGCGGAACGGCGGATTCGAGTCCGGTCTCGACGGCTGGACCTGCACGGCCGGTACGACGGTCGACTCGCCCGTACACAGCGGCAGTTCCGCGCTGCGGGCGACCCCGGCCGGCAGTGACGACGCCCAGTGCACACAGACGGTGACCGTCCAGCCCAACGCGCGGTACACGCTGTCCGGTTACGTCCGTGGCTCGTACGTCTACCTCGGCGCGAACGGCACCGGCACCACCGACGTCTCCACCTGGACCCAGTCCGCCCCCGACTGGCAGAAGCTGACCACCACCTTCACCACCGGCGCGACCACCACGCACGTCACCGTCTACACGCACGGCTGGTACGGCACGGGCACCTACTACGCCGACGACATCTCTCTCGTCGGCCCCGGCGGCAGCGGCACCGGACAGCCGCCCGCCGCGCCCACCGGCCTGAAGACCACCGCGGTCACCTCGTCCTCCGTGGCCCTGTCCTGGTCGGCGGTCAGCGGCGCCACGAGCTACACCGTCTACCGCGACGGGACCAGGGCCCAGACGGTGAGCGGCACTTCGGCCACCGTGACCGGGCTGTCCCCCTCGACCGCGTACGGCTTCCAGGTCACCGCGAGCAACGACGCCGGCGAGTCCGCGAGGTCCGCCGTCCTCACCGCCACCACCGGCGCGGGCACCGGCGGCGGCTCCGCCGACCTGCCCACCCACGCCCTCGTCGGCTACCTGCACGCGAGCTTCGCCAACGGCTCCGGCTACACCCGCCTCGCCGACGTACCCGACAGCTGGGACGTCATCGACCTGGCCTTCGGTGAGCCCACCTCGCCCACCTCCGGGGACATCCGCTTCAACCGCTGCCCGGTCACCGAGTGCCCGAACGTGGAGAGCGACGCCGACTTCAGGGCCGCGATCAAGGCCAAGCAGGCGGCCGGCAAGAAGGTGCTGATCTCGATCGGCGGCCAGAACGGCCAGGTCCAGCTCACGACCACCGCCGCCCGGGACACTTTCGTCTCCTCGGTCTCGAACATCATCGACACCTACGGCCTCGACGGCCTCGACATCGACTTCGAGGGCCACTCCCTGTCCCTCGACACGAGCGACACCGACTTCAAGAACCCGACGACCCCCGCGATCGTCAACCTCATCTCCGCCCTGAAGACCCTGAAGGCGAAGTACGGGTCGAAGTTCGTGCTCTCGATGGCCCCGGAGACCTTCTTCGTGCAGATGGGCTACCAGTACTACGGCACCGGCAAGTGGGGCGGCCAGGACCCGCGCTGCGGGGCGTACCTCCCGGTCGTCTACGCGCTGCGCGCCGACCTCACGCTCCTGCACGTCCAGGACTACAACTCCGGACCGATCATGGGCCTGGACAACCAGTACCACTCCATGGGCGGCGCCGACTTCCACATCGCCATGACCGACATGCTGCTCACCGGCTTCCCGGTCGCGGGCGACCCGAACAACGTCTTCCCGCCGCTGCGCCCCGACCAGGTCGCGATCGGCATGCCGGCGTCCACGAACGCGGGCAACGGCTATGTGGCCCCGTCCGAGGTCACCAGGACCCTGGACTGTCTGACGAGGAAGGCGAACTGCGGCTCGTACACGACTCATGGGAGCTGGCCTGCGCTGCGCGGACTGATGACGTGGTCGGTGAACTGGGACCGCTACTCGAACTGGGAGTTCCAGAACACCTTCGACGCGTACTTCGGCTGACGACCAGGCTCAGGGTGGTCAGCAGCACGGTGGACAGGCACCAGCTGGCCACCACGTCCAGCGGCCAGTGATAGCCGTGGCGGACCAGGCCGTAGGACACCCCGAGGACCAGCAGCGTGCAGCCGGCCACCAGGAACCGGCGGGTGACGGCCGACCGGAGCCAGGGGAGCAGCAGCAGGGTCGCCGAGCCGTAGGAGACGGCTGCCGTGGCCGTGTGCCCGGAGGGGAAAAGGCCGCCGGCCGGGGGCAATACGGGGGTGCCCGGCCGTGCGGTCCAGTCCTTGAGCGGTACGACGATCGCCGGGACCAGCGCCATCGCGACGGCTGCCGCGACGGGTGGCAGCCACCACCGCGCCGTACCGGCCGTGCGGCCCCGGCCGGCGACGTGGCAGAGCGTGGCGGCGAGGACCGGGACCGCGACCTGGATGCTGCCGAGATCGGAGAGCAGCTCGGAGAACCGGTCCGGGTGGACGAGGGCCCGGCTGAGCCGGACGTCCGGGCGCAGCAGCGGGCCATGGGTGACGACCTGCCAGGTGATCACGGCGAGAAGGACGGCCGGGACACCGAGGAGCAGGCAGCGGCGGGTTGAGGTCGACACGGTGCCCAGCTTCGCAGGTCCGCCTCTGCCTTGAGCGCGTCACGTGGTCATACAGGATTAAATTCCGCAGTTTCGTGACGGCTTTTACTCCTTCTGTTGGACAGCCCGGTGCGTCGGCCGGTCCGTCCCGCCACACGGAGAGGCCCCGACCACTCGGCAGGAATGGTCGGGGCCTCTCGATGTTCACGGACTCGTGTTCACGCAAGAAGGAAGGAGGTCGGCCGCCCCGGAACAGGGGGGGTAGTTCCGAGGCGGCCGTCCGGATCGGAACGTCGCGCGCCCCGGGGGGTTTGGGGCGGCGACCGTCCGATCGGTGAGGAGATCCCGGAGCCGTCAGGCGCCGGTTGTGTGCGCGAGGGCACGACCAGGTCGAAGCTGGGGAGGCCTCGGCCTGAAATCGCCCACAGTCCCCTGTGGGCGGGGTGTATCTCTCATCTGGGTAGAACCTACGGCAGGCCGGGCCGCTTGGGCAGACGGAATCGGCTCCCGCCATCCACCTCGCACACCTTCTTCACACGGCCTGCCGCAGGCACCCTTCACAGGGGCGGACCAGTCGCTCGGCTGCGCGGTCTCAGATGCGGGCGAAGGCCTGCTCGATGATGTCGAGGCCCTCGTTCAGGAGGTCCTCGCCGATCACCAGCGGGGGCAGGAAACGCAGCACGTTGCCGTAGGTGCCGCAGGTCAGGACCAGCAGGCCCTCGGCGTGGCAGGCCTTGGCGAGGGCGGCGGTGGCCTCCGGGTTCGGCTCCTTGGTGGTGCGGTCCTTGACCAGCTCGATGGCGATCATCGCGCCGCGCCCACGCACGTCACCGATGACGTCGAACTTCTCGGCCATGGCGGTGAGGCGACCCTTCATGATCTCCTCGATGCGCTTGGCCTTGCCGTTGAGGTCGAGCTCCTTCATGGTCTCGATGGCGCCGAGCGCACCGGCGCACGCGACCGGGTTACCGCCGTAGGTGCCACCCAGCCCACCGGCGTGCGCGGCGTCCATGATCTCGGCGCGCCCGGTCACGGCGGCGAGCGGAAGCCCGCCGGCGATGCCCTTGGCGGTCGTGATCAGGTCGGGAACGATCCCCTCGTCCTCACAGGCGAACCACTGGCCGGTCCGGCAGAAGCCGCTCTGGATCTCGTCGGCGACGAAGACGATCCCGTTGTCGGCGGCGAACTGCCGGATCGCCGGGAGGAAGCCCTTGGCCGGCTCGATGAAGCCGCCCTCACCGAGCACCGGCTCGATGATGATCGCGGCCACGTTGTCCGGGCCGACCTGCTTGGTGATCTGGTCGATGGCCTGCGCGGCGGCCTCGGGACCGGCGTTCTCCGGCCCGGTCGGCCAGCGGTACGCGTAGGCGACGGGCACCCGGTACACCTCGGGCGCGAACGGCCCGAACCCGTGCTTGTACGGCATGTTCTTCGCCGTCAGTGCCATCGTCAGGTTGGTCCGGCCGTGGTACCCGTGGTCGAACACGACGACTGCCTGCCGCTTGGTGTACGCACGCGCAATCTTGACGGCGTTCTCGACGGCCTCGGCGCCGGAGTTGAACAGCGCGGACTTCTTGGCGTGGTCACCGGGCGTCAGCTCGGCGAGCGCCTCCGCGACCTCCACATACCCCTCGTACGGGGTGACCATGAAACAGGTGTGGGTGAAGTCGGCGAGCTGGGCGGAGGCCCGTCGCACAACGGCCTCGGCGGAGGCACCGACGGAGGTCACGGCGATACCGGACCCGAAGTCGATGAGCCGGTTGCCGTCGACGTCCTCGATGATCCCGCCACCCGCGCGCGTGGTGAAGACCGGCAGCACGGAGCCCACGCCCTGCGCGACCGCGGCGGTACGGCGGGCCTGCAGCTCCTGCGACTTCGGGCCGGGGATGGCGGTGACGACGCGGCGCTCCTGCGGAAGTGCGGTCATGGGGGCTCCTGATGATCTTGCGTACCGAGCGGTCTGATCTGGCGTCCCGGACGATCCCGGGCGGTGAGTTTTCGGCCGCTTACCTATCTTTCTTCGCAGGCTAGGGCCGGGGGTGGGGGGTGGGCATGCTCCATGTGGGCGTTGTCGGTCAACCTCGTTGTCCGTGGTGGACATAGCCGCGAGGCCGGGGTACGCCCGGTCGGCGGGCGCTCTCGGCCGCGTAAGCGGTGAACTCCCCTTGCCGGGGCGTTAGATTGCTCGCTGATGGTGGACGGAACGGCTGGTCAGGGGGCAAGGGCGATGGACGGCGACGGCACGCGCGACGCACGCGGCACGCATGCGAATCCTGTACCTCGCCCAGCGGTACCACGCGAGGCCGGAGCCGTACCACCCATGCCACCGACACCACCCGGCGTGCCGCCGATGGCCGCTCAGCCGGGGTACGCTCCCCATCCGCCGCATCCCCGCTCGCCCCTCGCCGACTGGCTCGACGAGCCGCGCCCGTCGGTCGAGCCCGGTATCTGGCGCTTCGGCTACCGCCGACCCGCGGCCGCACGCCAGGGACAGCGCCTGGCCCCCGTCACCATCGTCGGCTTCGTCGTCCCCCTGGCCGCGGGTCTGCTTCTGTGGTCGCTGTGGCGGCACGGCGGCCTCCCTTACCAGTGGACCATCCTCAAGCTGCTCACTCCCGACGACTGGTGGTGGCCCGGCACCACATCACCGAAGGGCTACCAGGGTGGCGAGATCAAGACGGTCGCCGACGGTGTGTTCTTTGCGATCCTCGTCTACGGCATGGCGCGCCTGGGCAGCTGGCCCGACGTCATCCGGCACTTCGTCACCCGGCGTGATCAACCAGCTCGCGCCCTCCTCGCGGCCCTCGGCGCGCTGATCGCGCTGGCCTTCGTCTTCCCGAGCTGGTTCGGCCTCGGCTGGGACGCCCTGCCCGTCCAGGATCCGTTGTTCTCCCTGATCGTCCTGATCAACGGTGGCGACTACGGCGTATTCGCATCGAAGCTGCTCACGGACGGGCTGTACACCCTCATCAGTCTGCTGGTGCTGTGGCCGTTCGCCCGGATCGGCGGCTGGTGGCCCCTCGCGAAGGAGGCGCTCGCCGCGCGAGCACGGACCAGGACGGCCGAGGCCGCGGAACCGGCGGTGGACCGGCGGCCGTCGCAGTGGCCCGAACTGCGTGAGGCCGGTCAGCACGGGGCCGCGGACGTGCTGGCCGCCGAGGTCCACGCCGGCCGGATGAACGACGTG
Source organism: Streptomyces sp. NPDC030820 (assembly GCF_055572075.1). NCBI lineage: Bacteria > Bacillati > Actinomycetota > Actinomycetes > Kitasatosporales > Streptomycetaceae > Streptomyces > Streptomyces sp. NPDC030820. The sequence continues at coordinate 81,663 of NZ_JBVIEB010000009.1, read as the reverse complement.
GACTGCGCCAGGGTCGGCCACATGTGGACCATGGCGCGTGCCCGGGCCCGGCTGTCCTCCTTCACGGACACCGTTCTGCGCGAGGGTGCCGCCGCCTGGACCCACCCCTCCGGTGACCGCGACCTGCCCGGCCGGGCCGCCCGGCATGATCTGCTCGTCGGGCAGGTGCGCATCGGGCGGTGGGTGGCGGGGGAACGCACCCCGCTCGCCTACGGCGGCGCCGGCGCGGCACTCGCGCCGGACACCCTGGGCACCTCGCTGCTGGCCGTCGGGCCTTCGGGCTCCGGCAAGACGCGCCACCTGATCCGGCCCGTCGTGGAGTCGCTCGGCCTGCAGGCACTGGCTGGACAGTGCGCCGTCGTGGCTGTGTGTGCGGCCGGCACCCCGCTGGGACCCGACTCGGCCTACGACGTGGTCGTACGCCTCGGCGATCCGGGGTCAGTACACGACCTCGATCCGTACGCGGACTCCGACGACCCCGACGAGGCGGCCACCTTCCTGGCGGAGGGGCTGGCCGGCGACCTGGACACCGTGAGCGGTCAGCTCTCCGTCACCGCGCTCGCCCAGCTCCTCGGCCCCTACCGGGCGGCGCACGGACGCTTCCCGACCCTGCCCGTGCTGCGGGAACTCCTCGAAGGCGATTCCTCGGCCCTGGCCGCGCTGCGTGACGCGCTCGCCGGGGACGAGCACGCCGTGATGCGCCGCGAACTCGACGCGCGAGCCCGGCAGTCGGGCAGCGCCGGCGATCCCGGGCCGGTCCTGGCCGACCGGCTCGCCGTACTGGACCGGCCGGCGTTCGCCGAGTTCTTCGGCGGCGACGGCGGAAGCACCCGGCCGTTCTCCCTGCGTGCCGTCGCCCACCATCCACTGCGGGTCCGTATCGACCTGCCCGCCCGCGGACACGAGGAGGCGTCCCGGATCGTCACCCGGCTGCTCCTCGCTCAGTTCGGGGTCGTGGCCTCGGCAGGTGAACGGACCCACTTCACCTGCCTCGTCCTGGACGACGCCACCGGCGCGGTGACGGCCGAGTCCGTCCGCCGGATCCAGCGCCTGCGCTCCCGCAACGCGGGCGTGGTGCTCGCCCTGCGCACGGTCGGCGATGTCCCCGAGGCGCTGCACGGGCGGCTGTACGCGGCCGTCGGCTGTCATATGGCGTTCTCCGGGGTGACCACATGGGACGGCGGCAGGTTCGCGGACGCCTGGGGCACTCAGTGGGTGGAGACCCGGGACGTGGCTCGGCACACCGTCTTCGCGGACCAGCCGATGACACGCGCCATCCATGCCCTGCGCAAGCTGGTGACCGGAAAGGCGGTGACGACCGAGGCCGTCACCGTCCGTCAGGTAGAGCGGGAGCGCTGGTCCGCGTCCGAGTTGGCTCATGGGGTGCCGGCGGGGCATGCGGTGGTGTCGTTGACGAGCGTGCGGGGGGAGCATGCGCCGCCGTTGTTGGTGGATCTGAGGGGGTGAGGAGCGGCGCGGGACCGTTACGGTGAGGCAGAATCGGTGTAGGCCGTTCATACGGATCGGCCAAATGATCCAATCCAGGTGGATCCCGGTTGCCGTCACCTGGTGGATCCCGGTTCCCGCCAGACCCGTCACCTGAAGGCCTCATGCCCCCCACCCTCGCCTCGCTCGTCCACCACTCCGCGCTGAAGCTGACCGTGCGCGCGGGCGAGGACCGTCTCGACGTGCCCGTCCGCTGGGCCCACGTCAGCGAGCTGGCCGACCCCGTGCCGTACATGGAGGGCGGTGAGCTGCTGCTGATCACCGCGCTCAAGCTGGACGCCGAGGACCCGGAGGCCATGCGGCGGTATGTGAAGCGGCTGGCCGGGGCCGGGGTCGTGGGGCTCGGGTTCGCCGTCGGGGTCAATTACGAGGAGATCCCGGCGGCCCTCGTCGACGCCTGCCGGCAGGAAGGGCTGCCGCTGCTGGAGGTCCCCCGCCGCACCCCCTTCCTCGCCATCAGCAAGGCCGTGTCCGCCGCCATCGCCGCCGATCAGTACCGGGCCGTCACGGCAGGGTTCGCCGCGCAGCGTGAGCTGACCAAGCAGGCCCTCAACGCCGGCCCCGAGGGGCTGCTCGGCGCGCTCGCCGGGCAGGTCGACGGATGGGCCGCCCTGTACGACGCCTCCGGCTCCGTCGTCGCCGCCGCGCCCGAGTGGGCCGGCCGGCGTGCCGCCCGGCTGACGGCGGACGTCGAGCGGTTGCGGGAGCGGCCCGCACCGGCGTCGTCCGTCGTCGGCGGACCCGAACACGAGGACCGGGTCGAACTGCACTCCCTGGGGACGGGGAGGCGGCCACGGGCCGCGCTCGCCGTCGGTACCGCCGCCGCCCTCGGCACCGCCGAGCGCTACGCCGTGCACTCCGCCATCGCCCTGCTCACCCTCACCACCGAACGTTCCCGATCCCTGCACGCGGCCGAACAGCGCATCGGCACGGCGGTGCTGCGCATGCTCCTCGCCGGAGAGCCCGACCACGCCCGGGCCGTCGCCGGCGACCTGTACGGCGGCCTGCTCGACGCGCCGTTCCGGATGCTCGTCGCCGAGTCGGTGCCGGGATCCGCCGCCCGGGCGCACGCCCCCGCACCCGCCGCCGGCACCGGCGGTGATCCGCTGGGCGGGCTGACGGAGAGCGTGGAGTCCGCCGCCGCGCGCTCCGGCGAGGCCGTGCTGGTCGTGCCCGAGGGGGAGCGGCTGGTGGTGCTCGCCGCCGACGGAGGCGCGGCGGTGGCCGCCTGCACGAGTCACGCGGCGGCGCTGGAGGCGGCGCGGGCGGTGCCCGAGCAGGCCGGGGGTGACGAGGAGGAGCTGGTCGTCGGACTGTCCGCGCCCGCCGGGCCGATCGCCGCCGCGGCGGCCTACAAGCAGGCCGAGCAGGCGCTGTCGGTGGCGCGGCGGCGGGGGCGGGTGCTGGTGGAGCACGAGCAGCTGGCCGCGGGGTCCGTGCTGCCGTTGCTGGCCGACGACGCGGTGAAGGCGTTCGCCGACGGTTTGCTGCGGGCGCTGCACGAGCACGACGCGACGGGGCGCGGGGATCTGGTCGCCTCGCTGCGGGCGTGGCTGTCGCGGCACGGGCAGTGGGACGCGGCGGCCGCCGACCTGGGGGTGCACCGGCACACGCTCCGCTACCGGATGCGGCGGGTCGAGGAGATCCTCGGGCGTTCCCTGGACGATCCCGACGTCCGCATGGAGCTGTGGCTGGCCCTGAAGGCGACCAGCCCCGAGTAGTGCCGGCAGATCAGCGCCGAGTAGTCCAAACAGTAGTGCCGGGTCTGCCCACTGCTACGACTCGGACAAGCGACCCCCGGCCGCCCCCGCCCTACCGTTGACCGCGAAAGCCAAGCACACCTCCAACGCGGAAGGGCCGGGAATCGACACATGACTTCCACCCACGCCTTCTGGCTCGCCGGCCGCCAGGTCACCGGCGAGGACACCTTCGACGTCACGTCCCCGTGGGACGGCCGGCTCGTCGGCAAGGTCAGCGTGCCGAGCGACGCCCAGGTCGAGGAGGCCGTGGCCGCCGCGTACGCCGTGCGGGACGAGTTCGCCGCCACCCCGGCCCACGTGCGCGCCGCCGCCCTCGACCACGTCAGCAAGCGGCTGGCCGAGCGCACCGAGGAGATCGCCCAGCTGATCTCCGCCGAGAACGGCAAGCCCATCAAGTGGGCCCGAGGGGAAGTCGGTCGCGCCGTTTCCGTGTTCCGCTTCGCCGCCGAGGAGGCCCGGCGGTTCAACGGCGGCGAGGCCCAGCGGCTGGACACCGACGCCGGCGGCCAGGGCCGGCTGGCGCTGACCCGTCGCTTCCCGAAGGGTGTCGTGCTCGGCATCGCGCCGTTCAACTTCCCGCTGAACCTGTGCGCGCACAAGGTCGCCCCGGCGATCGCCGTCGGCGCGCCGATCGTGCTCAAGCCCGCCCCGGCCACCCCGCTCTCCGGCCTGATCCTGGGCGAGCTGCTGGCCGAGACCGACCTGCCGGCCGGTTCCTGGTCGGTCCTGCCGGTCCCGAACGACCGCATGCCCGCCCTGGTCCAGGACGAGCGCCTGCCGGTGATCTCCTTCACCGGTTCCGACAAGGTCGGCTACGCGATCATGGACTCGGTGCCGCGCAAGCACTGCACGCTGGAGCTGGGCGGCAACGGCGCGGCCGTCGTGCTGGCCGACTTCGCGAGCGACGAGGACCTGGACTGGGCCGCGACCCGCATCGCGACCTTCTCCAACTACCAGGGCGGCCAGTCCTGCATCTCCGTGCAGCGCGTGATCGCCGACGCCTCCGTCTACGACCGCCTGCTGCCGCGTATCGTCGCCGCCGTCGAGGCCCAGGTCACCGGTGACCCGTCCGACGCCAAGACGGACGTCGGCCCGCTGGTCAGCGAGGACGCCGCCAAGCGCGTGGAGTCCTGGGTGAAGGAGGCGGTCGAGGCCGGCGCCACGCTGCTCACCGGCGGCGACCGCGACGGTGCCTCGTACGCGCCGACCGTCCTCACCGACGTACCGGCGGACGTCACCCTCGCCTGTGAGGAGGTCTTCGGGCCCGTCCTCACCGTGCAGAAGGTGGACGGCGAGGCGGCAGCCTTCGCCGCGGTCAACAACTCCAAGTACGGCCTCCAGGCGGGCGTGTTCACCCACGACCTGCAGGTCGCCTTCCGCGCCCACCGCGCCCTCGAGGTCGGCGGCGTGGTGATCGGCGACGTCCCGTCCTACCGCGCCGACCAGATGCCGTACGGCGGCGCCAAGCAGTCCGGCGTGGGCCGCGAAGGCGTGCGGTTCGCGATGGAGGACTACACCTACGAGCGCGTGCTGGTCCTGACCGGCCTCGCGCTCTGACCTGCCACGGACGGGTCGGAAACGGAACGGCCGGTGCCCACTGTGCGGGGGCACCGGCCGTTCACGTTTTCCGCCCCTCGTCTCCTGCCCTTGTTTCCCGCCCCTGGTAAAGGATTCGGCATCGGCGGTTCAAGAGTCCTGCCCTAAGTCTTGTTCTGTCCATGACTCACCCGATGGGATGCGCCTGACCACTTCGTCCTACTCAGGTTCGTCCTGTCCAGGACGTCTCAGGATCTCTCAGGGGACCACATGCACATAGCCCGAACCGGGCGCGGCCTCGCGGCGTCCGCCGCCACCGCCGCACTCGTCGCCGCAGGACTGGCGACCATCTCCTCGGCCGGCGTCACCACCGCCGCGCCCGCCGGCGTACCGCACACCTTCGCGCAGCCGGCCATCACGGGGCACACCCTGGTCCACGGCGTGGCCAGCCCCCTTCCCATCGCCCAGTGCCAGGCGAAATGGCACATCAACTGCTACAACCCGCTCCAGTACAGGACGGCGTACAACCTCAACCCGCTGTACAAGAAGGGCATCACCGGCAAGGGTCGTACGATCGTCATCGTCGACTCCTTCGGGTCCCCGACCGTCCAGCACGATCTGGACGTCTACAGCAAGCAGTTCGGGCTGCCCAGCACCAAGGTCAAGGTCGTCAAGTGGGGTAACGTCCCGAAGTTCGACCCCAAGAACTCCGACATGACCGGCTGGGCCGGCGAGACCACGCTGGACGTCGAGATGGCCCACGCCGTCGCGCCCGGCGCGAAGATCGTCCTGGTGGAGACGGCGGTCTCCGAGACCGAAGGCACCACCGGTCTGCCGGAGATGATGTCCGCCGAGAAGTCCCTGATCGACCACGGGGTCGGCGACGTCATCAGCCAGAGCTTCGGCGCCACGGAGAACACCTTCCCGGGCTTCGGCAAGGGCGACTTCTCCAGCATCAAGAAGCTCCGGTACGCCTTCGAGGCCGCGCAGCGCAAGAAGGTGACCGTGCTCGCCTCCTCCGGCGACGGCGGCGCCACCGACATGAAGCTGGACGGCAAGACGTACTACAACAAGCGCGTCAACTCCTGGCCGTCGTCCGACCCGCTGGTCACCTCCATCGGCGGCACCCAGCTCCACCTGAACGACAAGGGCGAGCGCGTCAAGCCGGACAGCGTCTACAACGACTACGGCGCGAGCGGCGGCGGTCAGTCCCACGTGTTCACCCGCCCGTCCTTCCAGGACGGGGTGAAGAACGTCGTCGGGACCCGTCGCGGCACCCCGGACATCTCCATGGCCGCCGCGGTCAACGGCGGTGCCTGGGTGTACTCCAGCTACGACCCGACCGCCACCGGCTGGGACGTCTCCGGCGGCACCAGCGAGGCCAGCCCGCTGTTCTCGGGCATCGTGGCCCTCGCCGACCAGGCGGCCGGCCACCGCCTGGGCGACATCAACCCGGCCCTGTACACCCTGCTGAAGCACAAGAACCCGGGCATCGTCGACGTCAACGACGGCACCGACAACAGCTACGAGGGCGTCAAGGGCTACAAGGCCGTCAACGGCTACGACATGGCCACCGGCGTGGGCACGCTGGACGCCCTGCGCCTCGTGCAGGCTTTCGCCGCCAAGCACTGACGGAAGCCGTTTCCGCACAGGCTGAACACGTCCTGCAGAAGGGGCCCGGCACCGCTGCCTTTCGGTGCCGGGCTCCTTCCTGTCGTCGGTCTCCTCCGGACTCCTCAACCGGAGAAACCGACGTGCGCGAGCCGCAGCGGGCCGCGCAGCCTGAGGCGGACGTCGTGCACACCATCGACGACGAGGCCGGCGCCCAGGGTGGTGTAGGCGTAGCCGCCGGCGGTGACCTCCAGTTCGGCTTCGAGATCACCTCGTCCTCCGGCGGACTGGACTTCACGGTCAACAGCCAGACCGTCAGCAGCAGTTGACCCGGCCGGGGTGCGGTTTGATGGTGGACATGCGAATCACCACCGCCCTGCGCCCGCTGCTGGCCACCGTCGCGACCGCGGCCGTCCTGCTCACCACGACGGCGACCGCGGTCGCGGCTCCCGCTTCCCGGCCCGCCGCCCCGGCGTACACCGCGTCGGTCCCCGACCCGAGTGCCCTGCACCCCGTCGCCGAGCTGTCCGCCGAGCGGCTGGCCACCGCCGACCTGGTGGCCGCCGCGAAATGGGGCACCGACAGCCCCATCGACGACCCCGCCCGCGAGCAGCAGGTTCTCGACTCCGTGGCCGCCCAGGCCGTACAGCTCGGTGCCGACCCCGACGAGGTCCGGACGATCTTCCGCGACCAGATCGAGGCGAACAAACTCGTGCAGCGCGGCCTGTTCCAGCTCTGGACCGACCACCCGGAGCAGGCCCCCACCACCCGGCCCGACCTGAGCGTGGTCCGCCAGCGGATCAACCGCATCAACACGGCCCTCGTCCAGGCCATCGCCGACACGACGGCGGACCGTACGGCTCTCACCTGTCGTCCGGAACTCGTCCTGGCGGCCCTTCAGGTGCGCCACGACCAGGACCTGGACCACCTGCACACCAAGGCGCTGGCCCGGTCCCTGCGGTCGGTCTGCGCCGACTGACCCACCAGGACGACAGGGGGCCGGGCCCACGCCGGAACCGGCTCCCTGCCCGCGCTCACTCGCTCCTCACTGTGCGATCGGCAGCTGCGCCCCGTCCCGCAGGAACAGCGGGATGCGGTCCAGGGGCGCGTCCACCGTCACCGCCGTACCGCCCTCGTACGTCTCACCCGTCCACGCGTCCGTCCAGCGCGCCACCGCCGGAAGGTAGTCCTCGGTGCGCAGAAAGCGGAGCAGGCCCTCGGCGCTCACCTCGACGGTCAGCGCGCCGACCGTCAGCCGCGCCGCGCCGTCTGCGATCCCGACCGTGGCGTGCTGGGCGGGCGCGGGGTCGAGCAGGGCGCCCGGCAGCCCGTCCAGCACCGGGCCGCCGAGCCGGGCGCGCACCCGGACCGCGTCCGGACCCCACGGCTCGATCCGCACCGTCTCCTGACGGCCGCTCCACTCCAGCGCCCCGTCCCGCTCACGGAAGGTGCCGGTGGTGGGGGAGGACCGGGCGAGCGAGACCTTGGGCTGTGTGGCGGCAGGCTGATTCACTGCATGCTCCTGAAGGAGTGCGGGACAGGGACAAGCCAGGCAGAGGGGCGCCCCGGACGCACCGGAGCATGGGGAGGGTGCGGTCAGGACGCGGCCGGCGCCGGTCCCGAACTCGCCCGTACCGTCAGCTCGGGCGCGAGCAGCACGACCTCGTCGCCGCCCCGCCCGTCCAGCTTGGCCACCAGATGCTCGACCGCGTACCGGCCCATCTCCTGCGCCGGGATGGCGACCGAGGTCAGCCGCACCGAGGCCTGCACGGCGACCTGGTCCGGGCAGATCGCGACCACGGACACGTCCTCCGGCACGGCCCGGCCCTGCTGGCGCAGCAGCGCGAGCAGCGGCTCCACCGCCGACTCGTTCTGCACCACGAACCCGCTCGTCGCCGGGCGCTCGTCGAGGATCCGGGCCAGGGTCACGGCCATCGCGTCGTAGCCGCCGTCGCACGGGCGGTGCAGCACCCGTACGCCCGCCTCGCGGGCCCGGGAGCGCAGTCCGTCCAGGGTGCGCTCGGCGAAACCGGTGTGCCGCTCGTAGACGGCCGGGGCCTCGCCTATGACAGCGATGTCACGGTGACCGAGCCCCGCCAGGTGCTCCACGCACAGCGCGCCGGTCGCCGTCCAGTCCAGATCCACGCAGGTCAGCCCCGCTGTGTCGGCGGGCAGCCCGATCAGCACCGAGGGCTGGTCCGTCTGCCTGAGCAGCGGCAGCCGCTCGTCCTCCAGCTCGACGTCCATCAGGATCATCGCGTCGGCGAGACCGCTGCCGGTCACCCGGCGCACCGCGTCGGGGCCCTCCTCTCCGGTGAGCAGCAGGACGTCGTAGCCGTGGTTGCGGGCCGTGGTGGCCACCGCGATGGCGATCTCCATCATCACCGGCACATACATGTCGGTGCGCAGCGGGACCATCAGCGCGATGATGTTGGACCGCTTGCCGGCCAGGGCGCGGGCGCCGGCGTTCGGGTGGTAGCCCAGCTCCCGGATGCTCTGCTCGACCCGCTGCCGGGTGGTGGCGGAGATGGACCGCTTGCCGCTGAGGACATAGCTCACCGTGCTCGCCGAGACTCCGGCGTGCTGGGCGACCTCGGCGAGGGTGACCATCCGTGCTCCAAGCCTTGTGAAGCGCTTCGACTGACCGCGCATTGCTGATGGGGGTGAGTGAGGGTGAGATTGACACTAGCCTCAGCCGGGGTGGGGTGTCCATAGGCCATCGAAGCGCTTCGACGGCTTTTCCCGGGCGGGCGTGAGAGGCGCGCTGCGGAGAACCAGTACACACCCGCGCGACGGGTCCCCGGCCCGGCTTTCGGCCGGATGGACGCGCGAGGGGTGGTGAGGTCGGCCCGTTTCGGGTACCAACGATCCAGTAGCACTGGTCGGTAACGAACGGTCCAATTCGTCCCTCTTCGCGGCGAGGTGAGCCTCAATGTCCGCCCCCACCAAGTCACGCACCAACGTCACCGAGCGCGAGGCCCGTCAGGTGGCGGAGGCCGCCCGGCAGCAGGACTGGCACAAGCCCAGCTTCGCCAAGGAACTGTTCCTCGGGCGCTTCCGGCTCGACCTCATCCACCCCCATCCGCTCCCGGACCCCGACAGCGTCCGGCGCGGCGAGGAGTTCCTCGCCAAGCTGCGCGCGTTCTGCGAGTCCACGATCGACTCCGCCCGCATCGAGCGCGAGGCCCGCATCCCCGACGAGGTCGTGACCGGCCTGAAGGAACTCGGCGCCCTCGGCATGAAGATCGACCCCAAGTACGGCGGTCTCGGCCTCACCCAGCTTTACTACAACAAGGCCCTCGCCCTGGTCGGCTCCGCCAGCCCCGCCGTCGGCGCCCTGCTCTCCGCCCACCAGTCGATCGGCGTTCCCCAGCCGCTGAAGATCTTCGGCACTCAGGAGCAGAAGGACGCCTTCCTGCCCCGCTGCGCCCGCACCGACATCTCCGCCTTCCTGCTCACCGAGCCGGACGTCGGCTCCGACCCGGCCCGCCTCGCCACCACGGCCGTACCGGACGGCGACGACTACGTACTCGACGGAGTGAAACTGTGGACCACCAACGGGGTGGTCGCCGACCTGCTCGTCGTCATGGCACGCGTGCCGAAGTCGGAAGGACACAAGGGCGGCATCACCGCGTTCGTCGTGGAGGCGACCGCCGAGGGCGTCACCGTCGAGAACCGCAACGCCTTCATGGGCCTGCGCGGCATCGAGAACGGCGTCACCCGCTTCCACCAGGTCCGGGTCCCGGCCGGCAACCGGATCGGCCCGGAGGGCGCGGGCCTGAAGATCGCGCTCACCACCCTCAACACCGGCCGGCTCTCACTGCCGGCGATGTGCGCGGGCGCCGGCAAGTGGTGTCTGAAGATCGCCCGCGAATGGTCGGCGGAGCGCGAGCAGTGGGGCAAACCGGTCGCGCTGCACGAGGCCGTCGGCTCCAAGATCAGCTTCATCGCGGCGACGACCTTCGCCCTGGAAGCCGTACTCGACCTGTCCTCCCAGATGGCCGACGAGGACCGCAACGACATCCGCATCGAGGCCGCCCTCGCCAAGCTCTACGGCTCCGAGATGGCCTGGAAGATGGCCGACGAACTGGTCCAGATCCGCGGCGGCCGCGGCTACGAGACCGCCGAGTCGCTGAAGGCGCGCGGCGAGCGGGGCGTCCCGGCCGAGCAGATCCTGCGCGACCTGCGCATCAACCGCATCTTCGAGGGCTCCACGGAGATCATGCACCTGCTGATCGCCCGCGAGGCCGTCGACGCCCACCTCTCGGTCGCCGGTGACCTCATCGACCCCGACAAGTCCCTGTCCGACAAGGCGAAGGCGGGCGCCAACGCGAGCGTCTTCTACGCCAAGTGGCTGCCCAAGCTGGTCGCCGGACCCGGTCAACTCCCCACGTCCTACGGCCAGTTCAAACACGGCATCGATCTGTCCGGGCATCTGCGCTACGTCGAGCGCACCGCCCGCAAGCTGGCCCGCTCCACCTTCTACGCCATGTCCCGCTGGCAGGGCCGGATGGAGACCAAGCAGGGCTTCCTCGGACGGATCGTGGACATCGGCGCCGAACTGTTCGCGATGAGCGCGGCCTGCGTCCGGGCCGAGCTGCTGCGCAGCCGGGGCGAACACGGCCGCGAGGCCTACCAACTCGCCGACGCCTTCTGCCGGCAGTCCCGCATCCGCGTCGAGGAACTCTTCGACCGGCTGTGGACCAACACCGACGCCCTCGACCGCGAGGTGGTCAAGGGCGTGCTCGGCGGTTCCTACACCTGGCTGGAGGAAGGCGTCGTCGACCCGTCCGGAGACGGCCCATGGATCGCCGACGCGACCCCCGGAGCGTCCAAGCGGGAGAGCGAACGCCGCCCCTTCGGGGACTGAGCCGCCGCCCTCCCGCCTGCCGACCGGGCGCCTGGGGCCGGTCAGTTGCCCCAGGTGCCCTGGTCCACGGCGCAGGTCCAGCCCGAGCCGTGCAGGGTGAACTTCACCTTGTACGTGTGGGTGTTGAGCAGATGCGTCTGCACCTTCACCCCGAGGCTCGCCTTCTTGTTCAGCGTCCCCGTGTAGACGGTCACCGTCTTCGACGTCTTGTGGGTGACCTTGCCACCCGTGGCCCTGGCCGAGCCGAAGCGGATGTTCTTGACGTCGGTGACCGTGAAGCTGACCCTCTTGAAGCTCTTCGTCGTGCTCTTGTTCTTGATCCCGAAGTACAGACCCCCGTTGGTGACCCAGCCGTGCGAGTCGATGTAGAAGCTGCTCGGATAAACCAGATTGATCGGGCAACCGGAACTCTGCGGCGTCTGCGTGGCGGCCGACGCCGCTCCGGCGAGACCGAGTTGAGCAGCAGTCAGCATTCCGGCAGTGGCCAGCACGGCCGCGGTCGCGCGCATGCGATTCATGATGGTGGTACTCCCCCTTTTCGCCCTCCAAGACGGGCTGCACCGGAAGGATGCCATTGACGGCCACCGCGTGCGCGCGATTTCCCATGGATGGGTCCGATTGGATGGGCCCGATTGGTTGGACCCGATGGTCGGGTCCGATTGACTGGATCGCGATCTTCACGGTGGCCACATATCCGAAAACCATCGCAAACAATGACGAAAAGTACTGACACACCCGCGCGAGGGACGCCGTGTCCGTGCCGTCACCGGTTGGGGCAACAATGGGGGGATGACCGACAGCCCCGCCCATCCGGCACCCCTCGCCGATCCCCACCTCGTCTACGACCCCCTCGCGGGCGACGGCCCCAAGGACGTGGTGATCCTCGGCTCCACCGGATCCATCGGCACCCAGGCCATCGACCTCGTGCTGCGCCACCCCGACCGGTTCCGGGTCACCGCCCTGTCCGCGAACGGCGGCCGCATCGCCCTCCTCGCCGAGCAGGCCCGCCGACTGCGGGTCCGGACCGTCGCGGTCGCCCGCGAGGACGTCGTACCCGCCCTGCGCGAGGCGCTCGCCGCCGAGTACGGCCCCGGCGAGCCGCTGCCCGAGATCCTTGCCGGACCGGACGCAGCCACCCAGGTCGCCGCCTCCGACTGCCACACCGTGCTGAACGGCATCACCGGCTCCATCGGCCTAGCGCCCACCCTCGCCGCCCTGGAGGCCGGCCGCACCCTGGCGCTCGCCAACAAGGAGTCCCTGATCGTCGGCGGACCGCTGGTCAAGGCGCTCGCCAAGCCGGGACAGATCATCCCGGTCGACTCCGAGCACGCGGCCCTCTTCCAGGCGCTGGCCAGCGGGACGAGGGCCGATGTACGCAAGCTTGTCGTCACGGCGTCCGGCGGCCCCTTCCGCGGCCGTACGAGGGCCGACCTGGCCCAGGTGACCGTCGAGGACGCCCTCGCCCACCCCACCTGGGCGATGGGCCCGGTGATCACGATCAACTCCGCGACCCTCGTCAACAAGGGCCTGGAGGTCATCGAGGCACACCTCCTCTACGACATTCCCTTCGACCGCATTGAGGTGGTCGTGCACCCCCAGTCGTATGTCCACTCGATGGTCGAGTTCACCGACGGATCCACGATCGCCCAGGCGACGCCCCCCGACATGCGCGGGCCCATCGCCATCGGTCTGGGCTGGCCCGAACGCGTCCCCGACGCGGCGCCCGCCTTCGACTGGAGCAAGGCCTCCACCTGGGAGTTCTTCCCGCTGGACAACGAGGCCTTCCCCTCGGTGAACCTCGCCCGGCACGTGGGGCAGCTCGCGGGCACGGCCCCCGCGGTGTTCAATGCGGCCAACGAGGAGTGCGTCGAGGCCTTCCGCAACGGCGCACTGCCCTTCAACGGCATCATGGAGACCGTCACCCGGGTGGTCGAGGAGCACGGCACCCCGGCCGCGGGAACTTCACTCACCGTGTCGGACGTCCTCGAAGCGGAGGCCTGGGCCCGCGCCCGGGCCCGCGAACTCACAGCCACGACGGCGACCGCGGAGGCGCGTGCATGACGACCTTGATGTTCATCCTCGGCATACTGGTCTTCGCGGTCGGCCTGCTCGTCTCGATCGCGTGGCACGAGCTGGGGCACCTGTCCACGGCCAAACTCTTCGGCATCCGCGTGCCGCAGTACATGGTCGGCTTCGGCCCGACCATCTGGTCGCGGAAGAAGGGCGAGACCGAGTACGGCATCAAGGCGGTCCCGCTCGGCGGCTACATCCGCATGATCGGCATGTTCCCGCCCGACGACCAGGGCCGCGTCTCCGCCCGCTCCACCTCCCCCTGGCGCGGCATGATCGAGGACGCCCGCTCGGCGGCCTTCGAGGAGCTCCAGCCCGGCGACGAGACCCGCATGTTCTACACGCGCAAGCCCTGGAAGCGCGTGATCGTCATGTTCGCGGGCCCGTTCATGAACCTGATCCTCGCGATCGCCCTGTTCTTCACCGTGCTCATGGGCTTCGGCATCCAGGAACAGACCACCACCGTCGCCTCCGTCTCGCCCTGCGTCATCTCCCAGAGCGAGAACCGCGACAGCTGCAAGAAGTCCGACCCGGCGTCCCCGGCCGAGGCCGCCGGCATGAAGAAGCGCGACAAGATCGTCTCCTTCGACGGCAAGCCGACCCAGGACTGGAACACCCTCTCGGACCTGATCCGGGACAGCGCCGGCAAGACCGTCCCGATCGTCGTCCAGCGCGACGGCAAGCAGGTCACCCTGCACGCCAAGATCGCCACCAACCTGGTCGCCAAGAAGGACTCCAGCGGCCAGTACGTCCAGGGCAAGTACGTCAAGGCCGGCTTCCTCGGCTTCAGCGCCGCCACCGGCGTCGTCCACAAGGACGTCGGCCAGTCCGTGACCTGGATGACCGACCGGGTCGGCGACGCCGTCGACTCCCTCGCCGCCCTGCCCGCCAAGATCCCGGCCCTGTGGGACGCCGCCTTCGGCAACGCCCCACGCCAGCCGGACTCCCCGGTCGGCATCATCGGCGCGGCCCGCATCACCGGCGACATCGCCACCCTCAACATCCCCGCCTCCCAGCAGGTGGAGATGTTCGTGATGCTGCTCGCCGGCTTCAACCTCTCCCTGTTCCTGTTCAACATGCTCCCGCTGCTCCCGCTCGACGGCGGACACATCGCGGGCGCCCTGTGGGAGGCCCTGCGGAGGAACGTGGCGCGGGTGCTGCGCCGCCCGGACCCCGGTCCGTTCGACGTGGCGAAGCTGATGCCGGTGGCGTATGTGGTGGCCGGGATCTTCGTCTGCTTTACGATCTTGGTCCTGGTGGCGGATGTCGTTAACCCGGTCAAGATCTCTTAGCCATACGCCGTTGGGGGCGGCCCGGAAGCCTGTGTTCCGGGCCGCCTTCCATCGGGTGTGTTTACCGGGTGGGATGTGCTGGCGCCTGGGGCCGTACCGTAATCTCGAAGCCTGGAGCCCGCCCGTAGACGGGACCGGACCTTGATCCACGACTTGGGGTTGCACAGCAGATGACTGCGATTTCTCTCGGCATGCCGTCCGTTCCGACCAAGCTCGCCGAGCGCCGGAAGAGCCGGCAGATCCAGGTCGGAAGCGTGGCGGTCGGCGGAGACGCGCCCGTCTCGGTCCAGTCGATGACCACGACCCGTACGTCGGACATCGGCGCCACCCTCCAGCAGATCGCCGAGCTGACGGCGTCCGGCTGCCAGATCGTCCGCGTGGCCTGCCCGACCCAGGACGACGCGGACGCCCTCGCGACCATCGCGCGCAAGTCCCAGATCCCGGTGATCGCGGACATCCACTTCCAGCCCAAGTACGTCTTCGCGGCGATCGAGGCAGGTTGCGCGGCGGTCCGTGTGAACCCCGGCAACATCAAGCAGTTCGACGACAAGGTCAAGGAGATCGCCAAGGCCGCCAAGGACCACGGCACCCCGATCCGCATCGGCGTGAACGCCGGCTCCCTGGACAAGCGCCTGCTCCAGAAGTACGGCAAGGCGACGCCGGAGGCGCTGGTCGAGTCGGCGCTGTGGGAGGCGTCCCTCTTCGAGGAGCACGACTTCCGCGACATCAAGATCTCCGTCAAGCACAACGACCCGGTCGTGATGATCGAGGCCTACCGCCAGCTCGCCGAGCAGTGCGAGTACCCCCTCCACCTCGGCGTGACGGAGGCGGGCCCGGCGTTCCAGGGCACGATCAAGTCGGCGGTGGCGTTCGGCGCGCTGCTCTCGCAGGGCATCGGCGACACCATCCGCGTGTCCCTGTCGGCCCCGCCCGTCGAGGAGGTCAAGGTCGGCCTCCAGATCCTGCAGTCGCTGGGCCTGCGCCAGCGCGGCCTGGAGATCGTGTCCTGCCCGTCCTGCGGCCGGGCCCAGGTCGACGTGTACAAGCTCGCGGAGGAGGTCACGGCGGGCCTGGACGGCATGGAGGTGCCGCTCAGGGTCGCGGTGATGGGGTGCGTGGTGAACGGCCCGGGCGAGGCCCGCGAGGCCGACCTCGGTGTCGCCTCCGGCAACGGCAAGGGCCAGATCTTCGTCAAGGGCGAGGTCATCAAGACCGTCCCCGAGTCCAAGATCGTGGAGACCCTCATCGAGGAGGCCATGAAGCTGGCCGAGCAGATGGAGAAGGACGGCGTGGCCTCCGGCGAGCCGTCGGTGTCCGTGGCCGGCTGATCTTTTCGGCTTTCGCGAGTCCCGTCACCGCTGGGTGGCGGGACTCAGCCGTACCTCCGCCCAGACGGATTTGCCGGGCTGTAGCGGCGTGACGCCCCACTTGTCGGCGAGCGCCTCGACCAGCAGCAGCCCCCGCCCGGACTCGCCGGTCGGGACCCGCAGCTCGGGCAACCGCTCGGTACGGGTGTCGGAGACCTCCAGGCGCAGGGTGCCGGACGACTCGGTGAGCCGGAGACGGAAGTCCCGCCCGGGGACGTGCCCGTGCCGGACCGCATTCGCCACGAGTTCGGCGGCGATCAGTGTGACGGCTTCGTTCACGGGGCCGTCGTAGGCGTGCCCCCACTCGTCCAGCCGGAGCGAGACGAGCCGCCGGGCGAGGCGTGCGCCGCGTGGGGTGGAGGTGAAGCGCATGGCGAATTCGCGGGTGGAGATTTCCGACTTCATGTCGCTTACGTTCGCGCACGCTCAGTAACGTTGAACAGCGGCCGCACCTTGACCAACACGCGTTGTACGAGCGCGGGGTGCCGCTGTACACGGGCGCGCCGTGACCGACGGTGGCGCGAGGGCATTGGGGGTGTATGTGAGCGAGGAAGTACAGGCAGAACCTGAAGTGACGGAGCCGGAGGGCGAGTCCGGGCCCGATTCGGCCGTTCCGCTCATCTTTGGCCGGTTGTTGAAGCGGCTGCGGACTCAGGCGGGCATGGAACGCGCCGAACTCGGTTCCCGTACCGGGTACTCGGCGGCGACCATCGCGTCGTTCGAGCAGGGGAGGCGCATTCCATCGGCGAGGTTCATCAGGCACGCCGATGAAGTGCTGGGTGCGAACGGCGTGCTGGTCGATTTCATCGAGGAGATGGAGAAGGCGCAGTACCCGGCGTTCTTCCAAGATGCGGCGGCGCTGGAGAAGAAGGCTGTCGCGTTGCACTTCTTCGCCGTGCAGACCGTGCCCGGTCTGCTTCAGACCGAGGACTACGCGCGGGCGGTCTTCACCGTCCGGCGTCCCCCGCTGGATGAGGCGACAATCGAACAGCGTGTGACGGCCCGGTTGGCTCGTCAGGAGATCTTCGGGCGGAAGCCGATGCCCACCATCAGCTTCGTGATGGAAGAGGCGGTTCTGCGGAAAGGGCTGGGTGGACGGGAGGTAGTGCGGGGCCAGTTGGAGCAGATCCTGCTCATCGGTCAACGGGCCAACGTGGAGATCCAGGTAATGCCGGACGCTCGCGAGGAGCATGCGGCCCTCTCCGGACGATTCACCTTGATCGAGACGACGAAAGGGCGCAGGATCGCGTACGTGGAGGCATACAAGAGCAGCCGCCTCTTCATCGATCGCTCGACGGTCAGGGAACTGGAGGAGCGGTACGGTCTCCTCCGGGCGCAGGCCCTGTCCCCGCGCGAATCACTGGCCCTCGTAGAGAAGTTGCTGGGAGAGACATGAACGTCGAAGAGCCGACCGAGTTGGTGTGGTTCAAGAGCAGCTACAGCGACGGCGAGGGCGGCGAATGCGTAGAGGTCGCCACCAGCCCCACCACCATCCACGTACGGGACTCCAAGCAGAACCCCGCCACGGCCCCCACCCTCGCCCTGCCCCCCGCTGTCTGGCAGGCGTTCCTCGGTCTTGTGCAAGATTGATCGGAACTTTACTGCCCCTTTGGTGCCGCTCCCGATTGCGAACTCGTCTTGCCTACTAGTGTTTTCGGGCTGATGTGCAGGCTGACGGGGAGGGACGCGGCACCATGGGCGACCAGGGCGGCAGCGGCGGCGACGGCAAGATACTCGACATCAAGATCGCTGATCTGAAGCAGACGGCTCCGCATTTCCAGACGCACAGCCAGGATCTCACCAAGGCGCTGAACAAGCTCAAGACGGCGCTGGCGGCGGCGGGTTCGCCGTGGGGCGACGACAAGCAGGGCAAGGAGTTCCACAACGCCTACGGCCCGAACGTCACGAAGATCGAGCACGCGGCGGACATCCTCGCCCAGGGCCTGGCCAGCATCCATGAGGCGATGAGCGACATGGCGGACGGTCACATCGACAACGAACAACTGGTCCGCTCGATGTTCAGCCGGATCCATGTGCAGGGCCACGGGCAGGGCGGGGGTCAGGCCAAGTGAGCGCGGCGGACAAGGCGAAGGAGATCGTCCAGGACCTGACCGGCATGTGGTGGCCGGCCGCCGACGAGCACGGGCTGCGGGAGGCGGCCAAGGCCTGGCGGGCCTTCGCCGACGACATCGAGAACGTGCTGTCCGCGGCGAACAAGACGGCCCGGCACATCATCGAGGACAACAAGGGCGAGGCGATCTCCGCCTTCGACGACCCGTTCTGGCGCCGCTACTACTACAACGGCCACGGCTGGCTGAAGGACATGGCCGACGCCGCCCGGGACATGGCCCAGGCGCTGGACAAGTACGCCGACGCGGTGCACAAGGCGGTCAAGCGCCTGGAACACGAGCTGGAGATCGTGGGCGCGACGATCGTCGCGGGTACCGCGCTGGCCATCTTCACGGCCGGTATCTCCGAGGGCGCGGCAGCGGCGGCCACGGCGGGCATCGTGGAACTGGCCGGGACCCTGGGCATCGAGGTCTCAACTGAGATCGCCACGATCGCCGGCACGACCCTGGCCACGGCCGCGATCGGTGGCGTCGAGTCGGTGACCGTGGACCTGGCGGTCAGCCAGCCGGTCGCCATCGCCACCGGCGAGAGCAAGGGCTTCAGCCTGGACGAGGCGAGCGACGCGGCGACGTCCGGGATGGTGTTCGGCGGCATGTTCGGCGGCGCCGGCGCCATGGCCAAGGTCGCCGGCGAGGCGGGCGGCTTCGGAGCCCTCTTCGACGGCATCTCGATCCCCGGTGCCCGCGCGCTGCCCAGCGAGCTGGACGGGCTGGGTGACGTGGCCGCGAGCGACGCGCGGAGCACGGCCCGCCAGGCCGCGGGCGAGGACCCCGAGGGCACGGCGGAGAACCCAGGCAACAAGGTCCAGGACGACAACACCGACCCGGTCGACCTGGTCACCGGCAAGATGTACCTGCCGCAGACCGATGTCGTACTCCCCGGCGCCCTGCCCCTGGTCTTCACCCGCCGCGTGGAGTCCGGCTACCGCCTGGGGCACTGGTTCGGTCCTTCCTGGTCCTCCACGGTCGACCAGCACCTGGCGATTGACGCCGAGGGCGTCATCTTCGTCACGGAGGACGGCCTCCTCCTGACCTACCCCCACCCCCAGCCCAGCGCCCCCACGCTCCCCACCCACGGCAGCAACCGCTGGCCGCTGGCCCGGGTGGACGGCGGCTACACGGTCACCGATCCCCGCTCGGGCCGGGTGTGGCACTTCGCCGACCAGGGCGAGGACCGGGCGGTCCTGGAACAGATAGACGACCGCAACGGCAACTGGCTGACCTTCGAGTACGACGCCGAGGGCACCCCGCTGGCGATCGTCTCCTCCGGCGGCTACCGCCTGAAGATCACGACAGCCGACGACCGGGTCACGGCCCTGCACCTGGCGGGCGCGGCCCCGGACGGCACGGACCAGGAGATCAAGCGGTACGGCTACTCACCCGAGGGCCACCTCACGGAGGTCATCAACTCCTCGGGCCTGCCCCTGCGTTTCGGCTACGACGCCCGCGCCCGGGTGGTGTCCTGGACGGACACGAACAACCGCAGCTACACCTACGAGTACGACGACCGGGACCGCTGCATCGCCGAGAGCGGCTCCCACGGCCACATGGCCCTGCGCCTGTCGTACGACGAGACGGACCCGGCGACTGGCCACCGCGTCACCACGACGGTGACGGGCGAGGGCCACACCCGCCGCTACCTGATCAATGCCAGCAGCCAGGTCGTCACGGAGATAGACCCACTGGGCGCGGCGACGCACTTCACCCGCGACCGCTACAACCGCCTGCTCTCCGTCACGGACCCGTTGGGCCACACGACGACGTTCCGCTACGACGACGAGGGCAACCTGATCTCGGTCATCCGCCCGGACGGCCGCGAGGCGAGGGCGGAGTACAACGACCTGGGCCTGCCGGTGAAGGTGACGGGCACCGACGGCAACACACACCGCCGTACGTACGACGAGCGGGGCAACCGCACGTCGATGACGGACCCGGCGTCCCAGGCGACCCGGTTTGCGTACAACGAGGCCGGCCACCTGACATCGGTCACGGACCCGCTGGGCCACACGACCAGGGTGCTCTGCAACCGCGCGGGCCTGCCGATCGAGGTCACCGACCCACTCGGCGCGGTCACCCGCTACGCCCGGGACGCCTTCGGCCGCCCGATCGCGATCACGGACCCCACCGGCGCGACGACCCACCTGGAATGGACGGTGGAAGGCCACCTGGCCCGCCGTACGGCCCCCGACGGCACGACGGAGAGCTGGACGTACGACGGCGAGGGCAACTGCACCAGCCACACCGACCCGATCGGCGGCGTCACCCACTTCGAGTACACCCACTTCGATCTCCTGTCGGCCCGCACGGGCCCGGACGGCGTCCGCTACGAATTCGCGCACGACGCGGAACTGCGCCTGACGAGGGTGACGAACCCCCAGGGCCTGACGTGGGAGTACGCCTACGACCCGGCCGGCCACCTGCTGTCGGAGACGGACTTCGACGACCGCACGCTGACGTACGAATACGACCCGGCGGGCCGCCTGACCTCACGCCGGAACGCCCTCGGCGAGGTGACGACCTTCGAGCGCGACGCCCTGGGCCGCATCACCACGAAGAACGCGGCAGGCGCCGTCACCACCTACGCCTACGACTTCACCGACAACCTCGCTCAGGCCACGGGCCCGGACGGCACCACACTGAGCCTGCTGCGCGACCGCTACGGCCGCCTGCACTCCGAGACGGTCAACGGCCGTACGGTGACGTACGCCTACGACATCCTGGGCCGCCGCACCGGCCGCACGACACCGACAGGTGCCGTCTCCACGTGGTCGTACGACGCTGCGGGCAACCGCACCCAACTGACCACCAACGGCCGCACGATCGACTTCGCCTATGACGAGGCGGGCCGCGAACTGACCCGCCACATAGGCGAAACCATCACCCTGGCCCACACCTTCGACCCCCTTGGCCGCCTGACCACCCAGTCGGTGACCGGCACACAGGGCCGCATGCTGCAAAGCAGGGCGTATACCTACCGCGCCGACGGCAACCTGACCGCCGTAGACGACCACCTCTCCGGCACCCGCCGCTTCGACCTGGACGCGACGGGCAGAGTGACGGCGGTCCACGCGGCGAACTGGACGGAACGCTATGCCTACGACGAGGCAGGCAACCAGACCGAGGCAAGCTGGCCGACGAACCACCCGGGCACGGAGGCAACGGGCCCCCGCACCTATACAGGCACCCGCATCACCCGAGCCGGCAACGTCCGCTACGAACACGACGCCCTCGGCCGCATCACCCTCCGCCAGAAAACCCGCCTGTCGAGGAAGCCGGACACCTGGCGATACGAGTGGGGCGCCGAGGACCGCCTCACGTCGGTGGTGACTCCAGATGGCATCCGCTGGCGCTACACCTACGACCCCCTGGGCCGCCGCACAGCGAAACTCCGCCTGGCCGAGGACGGCGAAACGGTGCTGGAAAGGGTGGACTTCACCTGGGACGGCACCACCCTCTGCGAACAGACGACAACCTCTTCGTCCCTTCCCAACCCGGTCACCCTCACCTGGGACCACCAGGGCCTCCGCCCCATCGCTCAGACGGAACGCATCACAGCGGCAGATGCGCCCCAAGAGGAGATCGACTCCCGCTTCTTCGCCATCGTCACCGACCTCGTCGGCACCCCCAACGAACTCATAGACGAGCAGGGCGACATAGCCTGGCGCACCCGAAGCACCCTCTGGGGCACAACGGCGTGGGCAGCAACCAGCACCACCTACACGCCCCTACGCTTCCCGGGCCAGTACTACGACCCCGAGACCGGCCTGCACTACAACTACTTCCGGCACTACGACCCTGAAACCGCCCGGTACCTCACCCCCGACCCCCTCGGCCTCGCACCGGCGCCCAACGCCTCTACGTATGTGCCAAACCCCCTGTCGTGGACGGACTACCTGGGGCTGGCGCCGGACTACATTGCGATCTACCGGACCCCGAAGGGAGCGCATGCGGAATACGAACTCGCTAACGGCCCGAATCCGGCCAACCACCAGCCTGGGGTGGACATCGGCGGCGGCATCATGTCCGACGGGAAGATCTACTTTGGTGAACGGGCCGTCGCAGCGGAGTACGCCGGGCCGACAGGCGCCAACTTCGCCAAGGGGATGGTTAAATACGACATGGATCCGTCGTTCCTTGAGGAATTCGGCGAGCATGCGAAGATTCACGACTACAACGGCCCCAATGGGGCGCCTCGCCTGGAGTTCGAAATTCCGGTGGAGAAGCTGGATCGGTTCAACGAGCTGACCCGGGGGCGCAGTTGGGTTTCCATATTCGGAGGACCGAAATGACGTTCCGCAATCATCAGGAGCTTGACGTGACCGTGGTCGCGGTGGCCCCTGTGGGGGCAAAGGTCGACGCCGGCGGTGAGACCGGATTCATCGATCAGGTGAAGCATCCTTCCTGGTGGGATCAAAGCACCGCACCACCCCAGGTCGGAGATCGGCTGCATGTCGTCGTCCTCGACGCCAGCCGAGAGCCGCCCCGGCTCAGCGCACTCCAGCGGGACATCGACATCGCGCGGCGGCTCCGGGGCATTGACGCATGACCTGCTCCACCTGCGGCTAGCTGCCTGACCGTCCCTCATTCGGATCTCCTGCGACGCGAGGCAAAGACTGAGAGACGATTCCGAACCGGGCTGACACGGGCTCGAACGAATATTCACTTGCTCGCGCACGGAACCGTGTACGGGGTGACGTGTAATTCCATGGGTCGGTCAGGCAGGGCCCACGAATTGCATCAAGCTGCGGCACCGCCCGAGTCAATGGTCCATGGGGCGGCGACCATGGAACCCAGCACGAACTGCGGCTGGTCCGCAAAAACGGCCCCCACCGGCCTGATCCACTCGGCCCGAATGCAGGGCCAGGCGATGCGCGACTCCGACGGAGTATTCACCCAGTTCCACGAGGCGCTGCGCCTCCCCGGCTACTTCGGCTGGAACTGGGACGCCCTGCGGGACTGCCTGTGCGATCTCCACTGTCTCAAGGCCGCACACTTCCTCGTCACCATCGATGACGCCGATGCCGTTCTCTCGGAAGCCCCGGAGGAGCGCGGGATCCTCTGGCGCGCCCTGGACGACGCCGTGACGTTCTGGGCGGGGAAACCTGAGCTGCCGGGACACGAGAAGATCACCTTCGGCGTCGTGGTGCTGTGCCCACCCGAGATCCGGCCCAAGGTCCAGCCAGAGGTCCAGGAGGAGCTGAGCCGAGAGCTTCCTCGCAGGTAGGTCCCCCTTTCCTCACCCCGAGGCGCCGCACAATCGCACGAGGTACAGTGCCGGGACCAGCAGAACCCCAGGGTGAGGCCCCGCACGTGTTGACCCAGACCACCTCACGGGTGCTCGAACCGAGCGACCTTGACGCCGCGCTCGCCATCCTCGGCCGCGAGCCGGTCGCGAACGCCTTCGTGACCTCCCGGGTGCAGGTCGCGGGCCTCGACCCCTGGCGGCTCGGCGGCGAGATGTGGGGCTGGTACGAGGACGGCATGCTCACGTCCCTGTGCTACGCGGGCGCCAACCTGGTCCCGGTCTGCGCCACCCCGCGCGCCGTCCGCGCCTTCGCGGACCGGGCGAGACGGGCCGGCCGCCGCTGCTCCTCGATCGTCGGGCCCGCCGAAGCCACCGCCTTGCTGTGGCGCCTGCTGGAGCCCCACTGGGGCCCCGCCCGCGAGGTCCGCGCGCACCAGCCCCTGATGGTCACCGACCGCATGCCCGCCGGCATCGCCCCGGACCCCTATGTCCGCCGCGTCCGCAAGGACGAGATGGAGACGATCATGCCGGCCTGCGTGGCGATGTTCACCGAGGAGGTCGGCGTATCGCCGATGGCCGGTGACGGCGGCCTGCTCTACCAGGCCCGCGTCGCCGAACTCGTCGGCTCCGGCCGCTCCTTCGCCCGCCTCGACGAGCACGGCAAGGTCGTCTTCAAGGCGGAGATCGGCGCGGCGACCAGCCAGGCCTGCCAGATCCAGGGCGTCTGGGTGGCCCCCGAGTACCGGGGGAGGGGCCTGGCCACCCCCGGCATGGCGGCGGTCCTGCGCTATGCCCTCGCCGACGTGGCCCCGGTCGTCAGCCTGTACGTGAACGACTTCAACACGGCGGCGAGAAGGACGTACCGACGCGTGGGCTTCCAGGAGGTAGGCGCCTTCATGAGCGTCCTGTTCTGAACCCGCTGTACGCTCCCGGCATGGACCTCGTGATCGGCCCCCTGGATCTCGCTGCCCGCGTCGACGAGGCCCTAGCCGTCCAGGCCGTGGCCTTCGGACTGGGCCCCGACGAGGTCGCCGTACGCCGGCAGATCGTCCAGCGCCATATGCAGTTCCCGGGCGCGCGGGCCCTCGGTGCCACCGTCGCCGGACACCTCGTCGGCTTCGTCTACGGCATGCCGAACTCCCGCACCCACTGGTGGTCCACCGTCGTGGAGCCGTACCTCCGCGCGACCGGCAACGACTTCTGGCTGGACGACTCCTTCGTGATCACCGAGCTGCACGTCCACCCCCATCACCAGAACCGGGGCATCGGACGCCGCCTGATCACCGCGATCACCGACACCGCCACCGAGCCCCGCTCGATCCTCTCCGCGATCGACACCGACAGTCCCGCCCGCGGTCTGTACTTCTCCCTCGGCTATGTCGATCTCGCCCGCCAGGTCCATTTCCCGAGCGCGCCGAAGCCGTACGCCGTGATGGGCGCCCACCTGCCCCTGCGCCGCAAATAGAGCCGGGGCGAATCCGATTTCCACCGGCGCAGGCAGCCCGGCTAACCTCCTATGCCATCACCCTTACCCGGCAGGAGTACGAGAACCATGGCCAACGCACCGGTCCAGCGCATGTCCCAGTTGATGGCGAAGACGCTGCGCGACGACCCGGCGGACGCCGAGGTCCTCAGCCACAAGCTCCTCGTCCGCGCCGGCTACGTCCGCCGCACGGCCGCCGGCATCTGGAGCTGGCTGCCCCTCGGCAAGAAGGTCCTCTCCAACGTCGAGCGGATCGTCCGCGAGGAGATGGACGCCATCGGCGCCCAGGAGGTCACCCTCCCCGCCCTGCTGCCCCGGGAGCCGTACGAGGCGACCGGCCGCTGGGACGAGTACGGCCAGGAGCTGTTCCGCCTCAAGGACCGCAAGGGCGGCGACTACCTCCTCGGCCCCACCCACGAGGAGATCTTCACCCTTCTGGTCAAGGACCAGTGCACGTCCTACAAGGACCTGCCGGTGATCCTCTACCAGATCCAGACCAAGTTCCGTGACGAGGCCCGCCCCCGCGCCGGCATCCTGCGCGGCCGCGAGTTCCTGATGAAGGACTCGTACTCCTTCGACCTGGAGGACGAGGGGCTCGCGCAGTCGTACGCCCTGCACCGCAAGGCCTACCAGCGGATCTTCGCGCGCCTCGGCCTCGACTACCGCATCTGCGCGGCCACCGCCGGTGCGATGGGCGGCTCGAAGTCGGAGGAGTTCCTGGCCCCGGCCGAGGCCGGCGAGGACACCTTCGCGGACTGCCCGAACTGCGACTTCGCCGCCAACACGGAGGCGATCACCTACGCGCTCAAGCCGGTCGACGCCTCGGACGTCCCCGCGCTGGAGGAGATCCCCACCCCGGACACCCCGACCATCGAGACCCTGGCCGCCTCCCTCGGCGTCCCCGCCTCCGCCACGCTGAAGAACCTGCTGGTCAAGGTGGACGGCGAGATCGTCGCCGTCGGCGTGCCCGGCGACCGCGAGGTCGACCTGGGCAAGGTCGAGGCGCACTTCGCCCCGGCCGTCGTCGAGATGGTCACCGAGGCGGACTTCGCCGGCCGTCCCGACCTGGTCCGCGGCTACGTCGGCCCGCAGGGCCGGGGCGAGAAGGTCAAGTACATCGCCGACCCGCGCGTGGCCCCCGGCACCTCCTGGATCACCGGCGCCAACAAGGAGCACACGCACGCGAAGAACGTCGTCGCCGGCCGTGACTTCGAGGTCGACGACTACGTGGACGTCGTGGTCGTGCAGGAGGGCGACCCCTGCCCCGAGTGCGGCACCGGCCTGAAGCTGGACCGTGCCATCGAGATCGGCCACATCTTCCAGCTGGGCCGCAAGTACACCGACGCCCTCAAGCTCGACGTCCTCGGCCAGAACGGCAAGCCCGTCCGCGTGACCATGGGCTCCTACGGCATCGGCGTCTCCCGCGCGGTCGCGGCCATCGCCGAGCAGAGCGCCGACGACAAGGGCCTGGTGTGGCCCAAGGAGGTCGCCCCGGCCGATGTGCACGTGGTCGCCGCCGGCAAGGCCCTGCAGACCGAGCTGGCCCTCGACGTCGCCGAGAAGCTGTCCGCCGCGGGCCTCCGCGTCCTGGTCGACGACCGGGCCGGCGTCTCCCCGGGCGTGAAGTTCACCGACGCCGAGCTGATCGGCGTCCCGCAGATCCTGGTCGCCGGCCGCCGCTCCGGCGAGGGCGTCCTGGAACTGAAGGACCGCAAGACCGGCGAGCGCGAGGAACTGACCGTCGAGGACGCGATCGCCCGCCTGGCGGCGTAGCACCGCGGACCGTCGAGAAGCCCCCTGAGACACGACCAGGGGGCTTCAACGGCTCTACAGCCACCCGGCGAACTCCAGCAGCAGCTCCCCGTCCTTCGGCCGCCCGACCCGACGCGCCCGCACCCCGGACTCCACCGCCCGGAACAGCGTCCACCCCCGCAGCCGCTCCTGATCCACCTCCAGCGACTCGGCGAGCCGTTTGATGCGGCGCCGCGTCGTCGCCGCACCCGCCGGCGTCGCGATCAGGTCCTCCACCCGGTCCCGTACCAGCCGCGCCAGGTCGAACGCGCACTCACCCACCACCGGATCGGGGCCCACCGCGAGCCACGGCCACCGCTCCCCGGCCAGCACCTTGCTCTGCCGGAACGTGCCGTGCAGCAACCGGTGTTCGGGCGGCGCCGCCAGCAGCTCCTCGCGGGCCGCGAGCGCCGCGTCGACCAGCGGCGCCACCTCGGGATCGGCCTCGGCGCCCGCCCGCATCGCCGCCGCCTGGCGCCCCGTGCGCTCGGCGACGGTCTCGAAGGCATGACCGGCCGGCGGCTCGACCCACAGCCGCCGCAGCGTGCCCGCGGCCTCCAGCAGTGCCTTCGCCTCCGGCAGCGACCGCACGGACACATCCGGGTGCAGCCGCTCCAGCAGCAGCACACCGTCCTCCGCACCGGCTTCCAGCAGCTGTACGGCGCCCAGCCCGCCCCAGTGCGCCAGCGCCGCCCGCTCGCTCTCCGGGCGGGCCCGGGGCGGGGCCAGCTTCAGCACGGCCGGGGTGCCGTCGGCGCGCCGCACCAGCACCACCAGGCTGCTGCGCCCACCCGGCAGCTGAACCCGCTCCACCGTCAACTCGCGCCTGGCAACGGCCCGTTCGGTGATCGCGGGCAGCTGAGCGAGCCAGTCGTCCCCGGCCGGTGCCGTCTCACCGAGCGCCCGTACCAGGCGCGGCGGCGGTTCGAAAGCCATGCGCGAGTCGTTTCCTTCCAGTCCGGGGCCTGTCGTAGGGGGTGTCTACGGGGTCACGGGGTCACCGAGGCGGAGGCCGACGGTGTCGTACCGGCCGCACCGGTCCCTTCGCCGGAGGACCGCTCGGCGAGCCCAGGGAAGGCTACGCTCTCCCCGCTCCAGCGCACCGCGCGCACCGCGGCCTCCCGCAGCGCGGCGGCGGCCGCACCGCGCCGCGCGCCCGTCGCCGCCCGCACCAGGTCCGCGTAGACGCCCGCCACCCGCTCCTCCAGTTGGGCGGCGAGCCGCACGGCCGCCGTCGCGTCCGGCACCGGGAACGGCAGCGCGTACGCGGCGTTCGCGGCGACCGGCTGCCTGCCCAGATCGCTCACCTCGCGGGTCAGCGCGTCCCGGCGCGCCCGGTGGGCGTCGTACGCCGCCCGTGCCTCGGTCCGGCGGGCCGCGCTGATCTTGCCGCCGACGACACCGTAGCCGTACACCGCCGCGTGCTCCGCCGCCAGCGCCGCCTGCAGCGCCCTCAGCTCGGCCGACTTCGCCTCGTCGCTCACTTCGCCCCCTCCGTCAGCAGGTACGCGTGCGTGGCCCCGGCCGCCGCCACCGACGCCAGCAGCCGCGCCGACTCGCCCGGCACCTCCAGCAGGGTCTTGGCACGCCGGTCGGCGAGGGTCCGCTCGGCGGCGGCCAGGTCGGCGAGGGCGTCCTTCTCGGTGGCCGGGACGGTCGGCTCGGCGGACGGGGAGGCCGAGGACTTCGCGGGCGTGGGCGTCGTGGACCCTCCGAAGGCCGCGATGTGCGCGGCGACCTGGGCCCGCAGCGGGCCCAGCCGCTGCGCCAGCCCCGGGTGCGCGGCGAGGACGGCGTCGTACCGCTCCAGCAGCCCCTGGCTGTCCCGCGCCGCACGCGCGCGTGCTCGCTCCGAAGCCGACGAGGCGCTAGTGCCGCCGGAGTCCGGATCGGCGGTGCAGCCCACGAGCAGGGCGGCCCCGGCGGCCGAGACGAGCAGGGATCTTCTGCGCGGCCCCGAGGGGGCGCGCAAGGGTGGGGGGTACGGCACGGCTGACGTCCTCGGGGGCTCGTACGAACACACGGGCGGGAGGGCAGCCCGCCGTGATCACGGTACCCGCGCATTCCCCCGCCTCATGTCACCGGCTCAGCGGACCCACCTTGAGGGGCGCGGGGAACTGCGCCCCACCCCGGCGGGAACCCGTCCCACCGCCGGAGGCAACACGCAACACCCCCTGCGACCGGATACCCTTTGACCAGACACGCGACCCATCCCACAACAGCACACGCGGCCGAGGAGTCACCCGGATGAGCACCACCCAGAGCGAGAGGCTGCGAGAGCTGCTGGAACCGCTCGTCATCTCCCAGGGACTGGATCTCGAAGAGATCGCCGTG
Source organism: Streptomyces sp. NPDC030820 (assembly GCF_055572075.1). Lineage (NCBI taxonomy): Bacteria > Bacillati > Actinomycetota > Actinomycetes > Kitasatosporales > Streptomycetaceae > Streptomyces > Streptomyces sp. NPDC030820. The sequence goes on along the minus strand of NZ_JBVIEB010000009.1, from coordinate 52,669 downwards.
GACTCCGTCGGACGCAAGCGGGTGCTGCGCGTGGTCGTCGACTCCGACACCGGAGCCGATCTGGACGCCATCGCCGATGTGAGCCGTGCGCTCTCGGCGAAGCTCGACGAGACCAACGCGATGGGCGACGCGGCGTACGACCTGGAGGTCGGCACCCCCGGCGCGGAGCGCCTCCTCACCGAGCACCGGCACTTCGTGCGCGCCACCGACCGGCTCGTGAAGTTCCAGCTGACCGAGGGCGGCGAGCTGATCGCCCGGATCCTGAAGGTCGACGAGGACGGTCTCGACGTCGAGGTTCCCGGGGTCAAGGGCCGCAAGGCCACCAGCCGCAGGCTCGGCTTCCCGGAGATCGCCAAGGCGCGCGTGCAGGTCGAGTTCAACCGCAAGGACGACAAGGTCAAGAAGGACATGAAGGAAGAGGAGGAGGCGTAGCCGTGGACATCGACATGAGCGCCCTGCGGGGCTTGGTTCGGGAGAAGGAGATCTCCTTCGACCTGCTGGTCGAGGCGATCGAGTCGGCCCTCCTCATCGCCTACCACCGCACCGAGGGAAGCCGCCGACACGCGCGCGTGGAGCTCAACCGGGAGACCGGGCATGTGACCGTGTGGGCGAAGGAGGACCCCGAGGACCTGGAAGAGGGGCAGGAGCCGCGCGAGTTCGACGACACCCCGTCGGGCTTCGGGCGGATCGCCGCCACCACTGCCAAGCAGGTGATCCTCCAGCGGCTGCGCGACGCCGAGGACGACGCCACGCTCGGCGAGTACGCCGGCCGTGAGGGCGACATCGTCACCGGCGTGGTCCAGCAGGGCCGCGACCCGAAGAACGTGCTGGTCGACATCGGCAAGCTGGAGGCCATCCTGCCGGTGCAGGAGCAGGTGCCGGGTGAGACGTATCCGCACGGCATGCGGCTGCGGTCGTACGTCGTCCGGGTGGCCAAGGGCGTCCGCGGTCCGTCGGTCACCCTGTCCCGTACGCACCCCAACCTGGTGAAGAAGCTCTTCGCCCTGGAGGTGCCGGAGATCGCCGACGGCTCGGTCGAGATCGCCGCGATCGCCCGTGAGGCCGGTCACCGCACCAAGATCGCCGTACGGTCCACCCGTTCGGGTCTGAACGCCAAGGGCGCCTGCATCGGTCCGATGGGCGGCCGGGTGCGCAATGTGATGGGCGAGCTGAACGGCGAGAAGATCGACATCGTCGACTGGTCGGACGACCCGGCCGAGATGGTGGCGAACGCCCTGTCACCCGCTCGGGTGAGCAAGGTGGAGGTCGTGGACCTGGCCTCCCGCTCCGCCCGGGTGACCGTGCCGGACTACCAGCTGTCGCTCGCGATCGGCAAGGAGGGGCAGAACGCCCGCCTCGCCGCCCGGCTCACCGGCTGGCGGATCGACATCCGGCCGGACACCGAACAGGTGGCCGAATAAGAGCAGGTAACAATCGGTGACCGGGCGGCTCCGGGAATAGATCCAAGCCGCAGGTCGCTTGGTTTACGACAACAGCCGTTCGATCTTTCCCCCGAAGGGGTGAGGTCGGTACGGGGAGGTAGACTTAACCGTGTCTGGCCGGACGCACGCCCGAGCATGCCCTGAGCGCACCTGTGTGGGGTGCCGGGAGCGGGCGGCCAAGGACGATCTGCTGCGGATCGTGAAGATCGAGGACGCATGCGCCCCCGATCCTCGCGGTACGCTGCCCGGCCGGGGTGCCTATGTACACCCCGCACTGACCTGTCTCGACCAGGCGGTACGCCGCCGGGCGTTCCCGCGGGCACTGCGCGCCCCGGGGCCGCTCGACACAAAGGCGTTGCGCCGATACGTCGAGCAGACAACAGTTGCCGAGCAGGCAACACCGTAAGACGTGCCGTACGGAACACCGTGCGGCCTGGTACCTCGCGAGTCGAAAGCAGGTCGAGATTGCGATGAGCACTCGATGAGTACGCGATGAGTACGCCCATGAACTAGCGACGGTCCGGCTTCACCCGGACCTCAAAGGAGCGAAGTGGCTAAGGTCCGGGTTTACGAACTCGCCAAGGAGTTCGGAGTTGAGAGCAAGGTCGTCATGGCCAAGCTCCAGGAGCTCGGTGAATTCGTCCGTTCGGCGTCTTCGACCATCGAAGCGCCCGTAGTACGCAAGCTGACTGACGCCTTCCAGGGCGGTGGCAGCGGCAAGTCCGCCGCGAAGCCCGCCCCGCGCAAGGCTGCCCCCAGGCCCGCGGCGCCCTCTCCGGCGCAGGCGGCCCGTCCGGCTGCCCCGAGGCCGGCCGCCCCCAAGCCTCCGACGGCGCCCGCTGCCCAGCAGCCGGCCGCCCCGGCGGCACCTGCGGCGCCCGCGCCCGCCCAGGGCCCGCGTCCGGTTCCGGGTCCCAAGCCCGCACCGCGTCCGGCTCCGGCCGCCCCGGAGTTCACCGCTCCGCCGGCCGCCCAGGCCCCGCAGGCCCCGGCCGCGCAGGGTCCGCGTCCCGGCGCGCGTCCGGGTGCCCCGAAGCCCGGTGGTGCCCGTCCGGGTGGTCCCGGCCAGGGTCAGGCCCGTCCGGGCCAGGGTGCCCCGCGTCCCGGTGGGCAGGCCCCGCGTCCGGGTGCCCGTCCGGCCGGTCCGCGTCCGGGCAACAACCCCTTCACCTCCGGTGGCTCCACCGGCATGGCCCGTCCGCAGGCCCCGCGCCCGCAGGGCGGCGCGCGTCCCGGCGGCGGTGGCCCCGGCGGCGGTGCCCGTCCGCAGGCGCCCGGTGCCCAGGGCGGCGGTCCGCGTCCGCAGGCTCCCGGCGGTCCCCGTCCGACCCCGTCCGGCATGCCCCGGCCGCAGGGCGGTCCGCGTCCCGGCCCGGCCGGTCCGCGTCCGAACCCCGGCATGATGCCGCAGCGTCCGGCTGCCGGCCCGCGTCCCGGCGGCGGTGGCCCCGGCGGCCGTGGTCCCGGTGGCGGCGGTCGCCCCGGTGGCGGCGGCGGTCGTCCGGGTGGCGGCGGCTTCGCCCGTCCCGGTGGCGGCGGTGGCGGCTTCGCCGGCCGTCCCGGCGGTCCGGGTGGCGGTGGCGGCGGTGGCTTCGCCGGTCGTCCGGGTGGTCCCGGCGGTGGCGGCGGTGGCCGTCCCGGCTTCGGTGGCCGTCCCGGCGGTCCCGGTGGCCGTGGTGGCACGCAGGGCGCCTTCGGCCGTCCCGGTGGTCCCGCGCGTCGCGGCCGCAAGTCGAAGCGGCAGAGGCGCCAGGAGTACGAGGCCATGCAGGCCCCGAGCGTCGGCGGCGTGATGCTGCCGCGCGGCAACGGCGAGACCATCCGTCTCTCCCGCGGCGCGTCGCTCACCGACTTCGCGGAGAAGATCAACGCCAACCCGGCGTCGCTCGTCGCGGTCATGATGAACCTCGGCGAGATGGTCACCGCCACGCAGTCCGTCTCCGACGAGACCCTGCAGCTCCTCGCCGACGAGATGAACTACGCGGTTCAGATCGTCAGCCCGGAGGAGGAGGACCGCGAGCTGCTCGAGTCCTTCGACATCGAGTTCGGCGAGGACGAGGGCTCCGACGAGGACCTGGTCGTCCGTCCGCCGGTGGTGACCGTCATGGGTCACGTCGACCACGGTAAGACCCGACTGCTCGACGCGATCCGCAAGACGAACGTCATCGCGGGCGAGGCCGGTGGCATCACCCAGCACATCGGTGCCTACCAGGTCGCGACCGAGGTCAACGACGAAGAGCGCAAGATCACCTTCATCGACACCCCGGGTCACGAGGCGTTCACCGCCATGCGTGCCCGTGGTGCGAAGTCGACCGACATCGCGATCCTGGTCGTCGCGGCCAACGACGGCGTCATGCCGCAGACGGTCGAGGCGCTCAACCACGCCAAGGCGGCCGACGTGCCGATCGTGGTCGCGGTCAACAAGATCGACGTCGAGGGTGCCGACCCGACCAAGGTGCGCGGTCAGCTGACCGAGTACGGCCTGGTGGCCGAGGAGTACGGCGGCGACACCATGTTCGTCGACATCTCCGCCAAGCAGGGTCTGCACATCGACTCGCTGCTGGAGGCCGTGATCCTCACGGCCGACGCCTCGCTCGACCTGCGGGCCAACCCGAACCAGGACGCGCAGGGCATCTCGATCGAGTCCCGTCTCGACCGCGGCCGTGGTGCCGTGGCGACGGTCCTCGTCCAGCGAGGCACGCTGCGGGTCGGCGACACGATGGTCGTGGGCGACGCCTACGGCCGGGTGCGCGCCATGCTCGACGACAACGGCAACAACGTCGCCGAGGCCGGCCCGTCGACGCCGGTCCAGGTCCTGGGCCTGACCAACGTCCCGGGTGCGGGTGACAACTTCCTGGTGGTCGACGAGGACCGTACGGCCCGTCAGATCGCCGAGAAGCGCGCCGCCCGTGAGCGCAACGCGGCCTTCGCCAAGCGCACGCGTCGCGTGTCCCTGGAGGACCTGGACAAGGTGCTCAAGGCCGGCGAGGTCCAGCAGCTGAACCTGATCATCAAGGGTGACGCTTCTGGTTCCGTCGAGGCCCTGGAGTCCTCCCTGCTCCAGCTGGACGTCGGCGAAGAGGTCGACATCCGTGTCCTGCACCGCGGCGTCGGTGCGGTCACGGAGTCCGACATCGACCTGGCGATGGGCTCCGACGCCATCGTGATCGGCTTCAACGTCCGTGCGGCCGGCCGCGCGGCGCAGATGGCCGAGCGCGAGGGTGTGGACGTCCGGTACTACTCGGTCATCTACCAGGCGATCGAGGAGATCGAGGCGGCCCTCAAGGGCATGCTCAAGCCGGAGTTCGAAGAGGTCGAGCTGGGTACGGCAGAGATCCGCGAGGTCTTCAAGTCGTCCAAGCTGGGCAACATCGCCGGTGTCCTCATCCGCTCCGGCGAGGTGCGCCGCAACACCAAGGCCCGCCTCATCCGCGACGGCAAGGTGGTCGCGGAGAACCTCACCATCGAGGGCCTGCGTCGCTTCAAGGACGACGTCACCGAGATCCGCGAAGGCTACGAGGGCGGTATCAACCTCGGCAACTTCAACGACATCAAGGTCGACGACGTCATCGCGACGTACGAGATGCGGGAGAAGCCGCGGGCGTAACGGCCGACGGTGCATAGAGCTGGCCGGCGGGATCTCGGTCCCGTCGGCCAGCTTGCCGTTCCAGGGGCTCCGCAGCCAGCGGTGCCCCGGAAACCCGGTCGAGCCACCGGCACCCAAGCGGTAACGTGGCCCCAGGCCATCGATCCCGTACCGGCGGGTAAACCCGGCACACAACATGTACGTGGGGACTCTGTCCTTCGATCTCCTCCTCGGTGACGTCCACTCGCTGAAGGAGAAGCGCTCCGTCGTCCGCCCGATCGTCGCCGAACTCCAGCGGAAGTACGCGGTGAGCGCGGCCGAGGTGGACCACATGGACCTCCACCGGCGAGCGGTCATCGGCCTCGCCATGGTTTCCGGCGACGCGGCGCACCTCACCGACGTACTGGACCGGTGCGAACGGCTGGTCGCCGCCCGCCCCGAGGTCGAGCTGCTGTCCGTGCGACGGCGCTTCCACGGCGAAGACGACTGAGACGACGACGCCGACCCAGACCACAGCAACGCAAGAAGAAGAAAGAACGGGAGACGGACCAGTGGCCGACAACGCGCGGGCGAAAAGGCTGGCGGACCTCATCCGGGAGGTGGTGGCCCAGAAACTGCAGCGCGGGATCAAGGACCCGCGGCTCGGCTCGCACGTCACCATCACGGACACCCGGGTCACGGGTGACCTGCGGGAGGCGACCGTCTTCTACACGGTCTACGGCGACGACGAGGAGCGGAAGGCCGCGGCGGCGGGCCTGGAGAGCGCCAAGGGCATCCTGCGCTCCGAGGTGGGCCGCGCGGCCGGTGTGAAGTTCACGCCGACCCTGACCTTCGTCGCCGACGCCCTGCCGGACACCGCCCGGACCATCGAGGACCTCCTCGACAAGGCACGGCAGTCCGACGCGAAGGTCCGCGAGGCCTCCGCGGGCGCCGACTACGCCGGCGGCGCGGACCCGTACCGCAAGCCTGCCGAGGACGAGGCCGAGACGGACGGCGACGCCGCGGAATGACCCAGAAGCACACCACGCCCGACGGCCTTGTCATCGTCGACAAGCCGTCGGGTTTCACTTCGCACGACGTGGTCGCCAAGATGCGCGGCATCGCACGCACCCGCCGCGTCGGCCACGCCGGCACCCTCGACCCGATGGCGACCGGTGTCCTGGTCCTCGGTGTCGAGCGCGCCACCAAGCTCCTCGGGCACCTCGCCCTCACGGAGAAGGAGTACCTGGGCACCATCCGCCTGGGCCAGAACACGATCACCGACGACGCCGAGGGCGAGGTCACCTCGTCCACCGACGCCTCCAAGGTGACCCGGGACGCCGTCGACGCCGGCATCGCCAAGCTGACCGGCGACATCATGCAGGTGCCGTCCAAGGTCAGCGCCATCAAGATCGACGGCGTGCGGTCGTACAAGCGGGCCCGTGAGGGCGAGGACTTCGAGATCCCCGCCCGTCCGGTGACGGTCTCCTCCTTCGCGGTGTACGACGTCCGGGACGCCGTCGCCGCCGACGGCACGCAGGTCCTCGACCTGGTCGTCTCCGTCGTCTGCTCCTCCGGCACCTACATCCGCGCCCTCGCCCGTGACCTGGGCGCCGACCTCGGCGTCGGCGGCCACCTCACCGCGCTGCGCCGGACGCGCGTCGGACCGTACAAGATCGATACGGCGAAGACGCTGGACCAGCTCCAGCAGGAGCTGACCGTGATGCCGATCGCGGACGCCGCCGCGGCGGCCTTCCCGCGCTGGCAGGTGGACGCCCGGCGCGCCCGGCTGCTGCTGAACGGCGTCCGGCTGGAGATGCCCGACGAGTACGCGGGCGCCGGTCCCGTCGCCGTCTTCGACGCCGAGGGCCGCTTCCTCGCACTGGTCGAACAGCACAAGGGCAAGGCCAAGAGCCTGGCCGTCTTCGGCTGAGACGTCCGGCCCGGACACCCGCCATGGGCGCTGCCCGTGGAGCGGCGGCCGGCCACGGTGCCGGCCCCTGCCGCCGCTCCACGGGTCCCCCCTCGGTTCCCCCACCTCTAGGGTTGTCCAACAGCTCCCGCCTATTCACCCGACCGGGCGGGCGCTCGGAGTGAACCGGGGGAGCGGAAGGGGGCGCGTTCGCCACGCGATCTGTCCCGCCGATCATCGCGCGCCTACCGTCGTCAACAGGACACATGGGCGAGGGCGGGGAGGTACGGCCATGGCGGGACGGGGCCCGCGCACCGGAAGCGGTCGCCGAGCAGCGGTGGACGGTACGCGGGAGAGGGCGGACGGCTTCCGGCGGGGACACCGGATCCGTACGGACGGCGTGGGCGCGACAGGCGCTACCGCCTACACCACCGGCACCACAGGTCTCGGCGGCACCACAGGTCTCGGTGGCACCACAGGTCTCGGCGGCACCACAGGTCTCGGCGGCATCACAGGCCTCTCGGAGCCCGCAGCAGGCGTCTCGAACCCCTCGGTCATCCAGGGCCCGCACCCCGACGGCCCCGGCCCCGACCCCGCCCTCGTCCAGATCCGCGACCTCGCCGGGCGCCCCCGGGGCGTCGGCTTCCTCGTCGATCACCAGGGCACCCTGCTCACCAGCCATGAGGCGGTCGACGGCCTGCCCCGGCTTGTGCTGCAGGTCGCCGGCGGCGACCGCACCTGTGTGGTCGCCGCCGACGCCGTCACCCCGTTGCCCGAGCGCGACCTGGCGCTGGTGCGCACCGAGGGCCTGGGTCTCGACCCGCTGCCGCTGTCCGTTCGGGAGCGGATCGACGCCGGAACCTATGTGCGGATCCCCGCGGGCTGCTGGCGGGAGGCGCGGGTGCTGGCCGCCACCGAGGTGACGTACACCGCCACCGACCGCTTCCACCTCCTCCCGGACGCGCTGGAGCTGGCGATCGGCACCGCGGGACAGGACGCGCTGCGGCTGGGCGGCGGGGCGGCCGGGGGACCGGTGCTCGATGCGGGGACCGGCGCGGTGATCGGCGTCCTCGGCAGCGCCCTGCACTCCGCGCAGCGTGACGCGGGCTTCGCGGTGCCGCTCCGGCCCGCCGACGGCCCCCTCGGCGAGCTGCTCGCCCGCAACGCGGCCACCGTGCCCGCCTACGGCACCGACCTCAACGCGGCGGGCATGCTGCAGCTGACCGCCACCTCGGTCGGCCAGGACGGCCCGCAGGGCCTTCTCGCCGGCACCGTGGAACCGGTCGAACGCCACGGTGTCGTACGGGAGTTGGCCGCCTTCACGGCCGGTGACCGGGCCGTGCTCGGGCTCGTCGGCGCGCCCGGCAGCGGCCGTACGACGGCACTCGCGGCCCTCGCCGCCCGCCGGGCCGGCGAGCGGCCCGCCCCGACGCTCTGGCTGCGCGGCGCCGACCTGGAGGATGCCGACGACTCCGTGGCCGACGCGGCCCGCCGCACCCTGGAACGGGCCGCCAGGATCGTCGCCGCCGCCCGCTCCGTGCGCCCCGAATCCCTCGGCGACCTCAGCCCCGAACACCTGGCCCATCTCGCCGCCCGGGCCGGCCGGCCGCTCCTGCTCCTGCTGGACGGCCCCGAGGAGATGCCCCCTGTGCTCGCCCACCGCCTCCCCGACTGGACCAGGGGAACGGCCGCCTGGCTGCGCCGGACCGGGGCACGGCTGGTGGTGGCCTGCCGGGAGGAGTACTGGGAGCGCGCGGGGGCGGAATTCCCCGCCGACCTGCTGCACGCTCCGGCAGCATCGGCAGCATCGGCAACTCCGGCGGCTCCCTCCACACCCCTCCCGCCCTGCCTCCACCTCCCCGACCTCACACCGGACGAGGCCCGGCTGGCCCGGGTCCGGCATGCGATCCCCGACGGTGCCCTCTGCGATCGCGACGCCCGGCATCCGCTCACCCTCCGGCTGCTGTCCGAGGTGCGGGCCGCCGCCCCGGACGTCCAGGCCGGCGCCGGCCCCGTCGACCGGCACGAGGTGTTCGCCGCCCACCTGGATCTGATGTGCCTGCGCATCGCGGTCCGGCTCGCCGCGGAGAGCGGTCTGCGCGGCACCGCCGTACGCCGCCTCGCCGCTCGCGTGGCCGGGCAGGTGCACGAGGCCGCGCGGCGAAGCCTCGGCCCCGGGCAGGGCGAGCTGGACCGGGCGTCGTTCGAGGCGGTGTTCCCCTGGGGGCCCGCCCCGGCCCGGCTCGGCGGCGGCACCGGCTGGGCGTCCGCCGTACTGACCGAGGGGCTGCTCGTCCCGGCCGGCCGGGGCTACCGCTTCGCGCACGAAGAGCTGGCCGACTGGATCCAGGGCATGCATCTCGACCTCGACGAGGCCCTGCGCGCCCTGGTCCACCGCCCCCGCACCGACGGCGAAACCGCTCCCGTGCCGGTGCCGCACCATCGCGTCGGCCCCGTCGTCCAGGCCCTGCTGCTCCTCGCCCGGCACCACGGCGACCGCCAACTGGCCGCCCGACTACGGGACTTGACGGACGCCCTGGACCGCGACACCGGCTCCTGGTGGGCCGCCCGGCTGCTCGCCCGCACCCTGCTGCAGGTCCCGGACGCGACGCCGTACACCGACGTGCTGCGGCTGCTCGCCGACCGGATCGTCGCCTGGCGCCGCGCACAGCGGCCCGTTCCCGCCGAGTTCGGCCCCGCCTTCTGGACCGAGCTGCCGGTCCACGACACCGAGCGGCTCGAGCTGCTGCGCCGGCTAGTGCTGGCCGACCCGGCGCTCCCGGAGGCCGGCGAGCGCTACCTGGACGCCGTCGCCCGGCTGCTCGCGGCCGCGCCCGCCGTCGTACAGCCGCGGCTGATCTGCTGGTTCGACGACGAACGGCCGCTGCCCGCGACCCCGCACGCCACGGTCGCGACCGCCGCTCAGGCGCTGCTGCACACCCACCGGCACGGCGCGCTGGACGAACTCACCGAGATCCTGGTGGCCAGTGCGCACCGGCACGCCGACGAACTGCTCGCGACCCTCGCCGAGGACGAGCCGTCGGCGATCTGCCGGGCGGTCGACCGCTGGGCGCACGACGAGCGCCCGGCCCGCCGGGTCGCGGCCGTGGCCCACGGCCTGCGCGCGGCCCCGCACGCCCGTGCGGAGGCCGACCGCGAGCTGCTGCGCTACGCCGCGCTCACCCTGCTCGCCCGCCCCGCCGACCGCGCACTGCACGGCGGCGCCCTCGCCCTGCTGGTCCACGACCCGCACACCCGTGACCGACACCTCGCCGCGGCCCTGCGGCACTTCGCCGACGGCGACCCGCAGTTCCCGCCGAGCGCCCTGGTCCCCGCCCTGACCAGCCACCCGGAACCGGTCCTTGAGGCCTTCCGCGCCCGGCTGCGCGGCCCGCACGCGGCGGAAGCGCTGCGCACCCTCACCGATGCCACCACCCCGGCCCTGGCCCGCCGCGTCGCGCCCCTGCTCCAGGAGGCGGTACGGCTGCACCCCCAGACCGCCGGCCACCTCGCCGCCCATGTCGACCGCCGCCTCGCCCAGGGCCCCGCCGCCCGCCCCGTGCTGCTGCCCCTGGTCACCGGCCTGCTCGACGACGCCCCCGAACAGCTCCGTGCCGCCCTCGCGACCGTCCTCGCCGCCGCCGGCACCCCCGCCTCCCGCCCGCTGCGCCGCGAGCTCCTGGAGCTGCTGCTCGCCCGGGAAGAGGAACCGTCCGTGCTGGACGCCGTTCTGCACGCGGCGGCCGAGCACGGTGACGGCTACGGTGACGGCCGGGAGGAGGAGGTCCGCGGGCTCGTCCACCGCACCGGGCTGCTCCTCGTCCGCACCCCCGAGGGCGCCACCCGCTTCGACCGCGGCCTGGTCGACCTGGGCCGGCACGTGCCCGGCTTCGCCGCGCGGGTGGCCGGCTGGCTGGCCGCCGCCCCGGACGAGTGGGCCGCCGTCGTGGGCCCCAGCACCCGCCGCATGCTGGAGAACCTCGCCGGCGTCCGCGTACCGGCGTGAGCGGCGACAGGGCGTTGCCGGGAACGTGCGCCCGGTCACAGCCCCGACACCGATGCGGGTCCGGGGCACCCGGCATGGCACCCTTAGACCTGCGCAAGTCTTAGGCGTCGATATGGACACGGGTTCGAGGAGCGGTCACTGTGCAGCGCTGGCGTGGCTTGGAGGACATCCCCCAGGACTGGGGGCGCAGCGTCGTCACCATCGGTTCCTACGACGGCGTCCACCGCGGCCACCAGCTGATCATCAGGCACGCCGTCGACCGCGCCCGCGAGCTGGGCGTCCCGGCCGTCGTGGTCACCTTCGACCCGCACCCCAGCGAGGTCGTCCGCCCCGGCAGCCACCCGCCGCTGCTCGCCCCGCACCACCGCCGCGCCGAGCTGATGGCGGACCTGGGCGTGGACGCGGTCCTCATCCTTCCCTTCACCACCGAGTTCTCGAAGCTCTCGCCCGCCGATTTCGTGGTGAAGGTCCTGGTGGACAAGCTGCACGCGAAGGCGGTCGTGGAGGGCCCGAACTTCCGCTTCGGCCACAAGGCCGCCGGCAACGTGGAGTTCCTCGCCGAGCAGGGCAAGACCTACGACTTCGAGGTCGAGGTCGTCGATCTGTACGTCACCGGTGAGGCGGGCGGCGGCCGGCCGTTCTCCTCGACGCTGACCCGCAGCCTGGTCGCCGAGGGCGACGTCGAGGGCGCCCGGGAGATCCTGGGCCGCCCGCACCGCGTGGAGGGCGTGGTCGTCCGCGGCGCCCAGCGCGGCCGCGAACTGGGCTTCCCGACGGCCAACGTCGAGACCCTGCCGCACACCGCCATCCCCGCCGACGGCGTGTACGCCGGCTATCTGCACGCGCAGGGCGAGGTCATGCCGGCCGCGATCTCCGTCGGCACCAACCCGCAGTTCGACGGCACCGAGCGCACGGTGGAGGCGTACGCCATCGACCGCGTCGGCCTCGACCTGTACGGCCTGCACGTCGCCGTCGACTTCCTCGCCTACGTGCGCGGCCAGGCGAAGTTCGACTCGCTGGAGGCCCTGCTGGAGCAGATGGCCGCGGATGTGAAGCGGTGCCGGGAGATCGTGGCGGCGGAGGAGTAGGCCTTCGGCGGGCTCCACGACACGAAAGGGCGGCCGGTGCGATGAGCACCGGCCGCCCTTTCGTTCGCTGCTACTGCTGCGGGGGCGGGCCCTGCGGCGGCTGCTGCTGCGGGTAGCCGGGCTGCGGCGGCTGGGGGTAGCCGTACAGCTGGCCCTGGCCGGGCTGCTGCGGCGGGTACGGCTGCTGACCTGGCGCGGCCTGGGGGTAGGGCTGCTGGCCGGGAGCGGCCTGGGGGTAGGGCTGCTGGCCGGGAGCGGCCTGGGGGTAGGGCTGCTGGCCCGGTGCCTGCGGGTACGGCTGGCCCTGCTGGGGCGGATAGGGCTGGCCCGGCATCGGCTGGCCCGGCATCGGCGGGGCGGCCACCGGCGGCGGGTTGCCGTCGCTGGTCCACAGCCCGTGCGCCTGCTGGTGCCGTACGAAGTCCTCGGCGACCAGCGCGGCGAGGTTGAAGTACGCCTCGCGCGTCTTCGGCCGCATCATGTCGAGGTCGACCTCGGCACCGGCGGCCAGATGCTCGTCGAAGGGCACGACGACGACCGCGCGGGTGCGCGTCTCGAAGTGCGCCACTATGTCCTCGACCTTGATCATCTTTCCGGTCTCCCGGACACCGGAGATCACGGTCAGCGAGCGGGAGACCAGGTCGGCGTAGCCGTGCGCGCCCAGCCAGTCCAGCGTCGTACTGGCACTGCTCGCACCGTCCACGGACGGCGTGGAGATGATGATCAGCTGGTCGGCGAGGTCCAGCACCCCGCGCATGGCGCTGTACAGCAGGCCCGTGCCCGAGTCGGTCAGGATGATCGGGTACTGCCGGCCGAGCACGTCGATCGCGCGCCGGTAGTCCTCGTCGTTGAACGTGGTCGAGACGGCCGGGTCCACGTCGTTGGCGATGATCTCCAGACCGGAGGACGCCTGCGAGGTGAACCGCCGGATGTCCATGTAGGAGTTGAGGTACGGGATCGCCTGCACGAGGTCACGGATCGTCGCACCCGTCTCCCGGCGCACGCGCCGCCCGAGCGTACCGGCGTCCGGGTTCGCGTCGATGGCGAGGATCTTGTCCTGCCGCTCGGTGGCGAGGGTGGACCCCAGCGCGGTGGTCGTGGTCGTCTTGCCGACGCCGCCCTTGAGGCTGATGACCGCGATCCGGTAGCAGGACAGCACCGGCGTGCGGATCAGCTCCAGCTTGCGCTGCCGCTCGGCCTCCTCCTTCTTGCCACCGAGCTTGAACCGGCCGCTCGCCGCCGCGGGCCGTCCGCTCTTCGCCTTCTGCCTCTTGTTGTTCAGCAGCCGGTCCGAGGACAGCTCCACGGCGGCCGTGTAACCGAGCGGCGCGGCGCCGGGGTTGGTCGGCTGCCGCTGGTCGTGCTGGACGGGCTGCGGCCACGCGGCACCGGACCGCGGGTCGACGGGCGCTTGCGGGGGCTGCGGGGCCTGCGGGACCTGCGGGGGCTGCGGTGCCTGCTGGCCCTCGGCCGCCGGTGCGCCGCCCGGGCCCTGCGGGCCCTGCGGCGGCTGGGGGAAGCCGTAACCGCCCGCTGCGTCGGGGTGGTTGGGGTTCGGCTGGGGCGGCGTGGGCGGCTGCGGGAAGCCGTAACCACCCGGCTGCGGCTGGGCGTTGGGGGTGCCGGGTTGCGGGAAGCCGTAACCGCCGGCCGTGTTGGGGTCGTTGGGGTTCGGCTGCGGCACGGGGGGCTGTGGGAAGCCGTAACCGCTCGCTGCGGCGGGGCCTATCGGGTTCGGCTGGCCGGGCTGCGGTGCGGTGGGCACGCCGGGCTGGTTCGCCTGGTTGGGCTGGTTCCAGGCGGCGGGCGCGGGCTGCGGGGCCTGCGGCTGGAACGGCGGCTGCTGGCCGGGCATCGGGCCGGGCTGCTGCTGCTGCGCGGGCCACTGGGCCGCCGGAGCGGGCGCCGCGGGCTGGTAGGAGGGCGGCAGCGGGGGCACCCCGCTCTGCGGCGCGGGCGGCGGCGTCCAGCCAGGCTGGGCGTCCTGGGCGGGAGCGGGCGGCACGGCGGCCTGGGCGTCCTGGGCGGGAGCGGGCGGCACGGAGGCCTGGGGCGCGCCGGTCTGCGGCGAGCCGTCCGGCTGGGCGCCGCTCTCGGGTAGGCCGGGCTGAGGCGCTGCGTCCTGCGCGGTGGCGTCGGACGCGACGGCGCCTTGCGCCGCGGCGGCGTCCACGGACCCGGAGGCGTCGTCGGACTTGGCGTCGGACTTGGCGTCGGCGTTGGCGTCGGCGTCGTCGGCGGACGCGTCCCGGGCACCGTCGGTGTCCCCGGCCCCGGCCCCGGCGTCGCCCTCGGCCGTGTCCTCGACCTCGGCCTTGCTCTCGGCTTCGCCCTCGTCCTCATCGGTGTCGGCCTCGGAGACAGCCGCGTCCTCCCCGGAACCGGCCTCAGCGGAGACCACGTCCGCGGACTTCGCCTCCGACCGCTCCTCGGCCCCCTCGGCCGAGCCCTCCGGCGCGGACGCGTCGACCGCGTCGCTCCCGGCACCGGCGGAGCCCGTGGCCGTACCCTCCGTCGGGTCCTCGTCGCCCGCGCCGTCCCGCATGGCGGCCGCGCGCTCGGCGATCTCGGCCATCTCGCGCTTCAGGGCCACGGCCGAGAACCGCATGGTGGCCCCGCTCTCCAGATCCCCGTTGCTCGTCTCCGGCTCGACCGCGGGCGCCGGCGCCTCCGGCTGCGCCTGCTGAGCGGGCTGAGCCGGCTGGGCGGCCTGCGGCTGCTGCGCCTCGAAGCCCTCCGGCAACCGCGGCATCGGGGCAGGATTCCCGACGGGCGGCGCGGGCGGCACGGGCGCGGCGTAGGGGGCGCCCTGGGCCGGCGGAGGCGGAGCGTAGGGGGCGCCCTGGGCCGGCGGAGGCGGAGCGTAGGGGGCGCCCTGGGCCGACGGAGGCGGAGCATAGGGGGCGCCCTGGGCCGGCGGGGGCGGTGGCGCGTACGAAGTCCCCTGGGCCGGCGTGAACGGAGCGCTCTGCGGGGGCGGCGGGGGTGCCGGAGCCGGCGCAGGCGCACCGGACGAGCCCTGAGCGTTCTGCGTGTACCAGGCGGGCGGCGCGTAGTCGATGGTGAACTCGCCCGTCATCTCGATGGCGGACTCCGCGTCGGTCTGGTCGTCGTCGGGTGTGTCCCAGCCCCCGCGGATCCCGTCCCGATCGCTGTTCACAGTTCCTCCTGGTGTGGTCGAACACCCTCATGCCGTGCTTGGGGGCGACCGTTCCTGTCGTACGATTCGCCGGGCTTCCCCCTTGGGTCGACGGACCCCTGCGTCGCAGCGCGCGCACCGCCCGACCCCAGCCTAATCACGAAAGCGACGCGACTGGCAGGCCCGGCTGCCCCTTCCTGCCCGTCCGACGCGTCACACCGGGCCCGAGAGGGCCACGGCGCAAGCGGACGTACATCAAAACGTGACAACAGTGCTCGTGAAAAACCAGGCAAGTTGGACGCGTCAGTCCATCCGGCGCGCCACGCCCAGCAGTCCCGTCTCGGCGTCGGTCGCCCGAGTCACCACGTACTGCCGGTCCCGCTCGGTGCACCAGAGGGTCACGCCGTCCGGAAGCGTGGGCAGCGTGTCGAGTTCGGGGCGCGGGAGCCCCATCACCCGCCCGATCTCCACCGCTTCGTCCGGCGACACCCGCTGCACGCCCACCAGGCGCGCCTGACGCATCAACCGCGGCGCGACCGGGCTGAGATACGGCAGCAGCGTCAGCACCGACTGCCAGGGAGCCGACACCACGCGTCCGCGCGGCGGCCGCATGCCGCAGTCCCGCACCACCAGAACGGGCGTACCGGCCGAGGCGCCCTGCGGGGGCACCCGGCCGACGTCGTACACCGCGAGGCCGTTCTGTCCGCCGCCCATGGCGTGCACCATGGGCATCCAGGCCTGCGCACGCCCCGTCTCGACGGCCACGCGCGCGCCCGTCGCCGCCGCCCGCAGCGCCATGACCTGCGCGGTCCACAGGCCGCCGATGAGCACGATGTCGTACGGCGTGGGGCGGTTCACCCCGAGCACGGCGGGCTGGCCCTCGGCGTTGACGCCGACCACCACGCCGTCGTCGCCGATGGGCAGGGACAGCGCGTCGGCCTGCTCCACGGGCAGCACGTGCCGCGGGTGGCGGGGGCCGAGGAGGCCGAAGCCGGTGCGCAGCCGTTCGCCGAGGCCGGGCGTCGGCGAGGCCGTGCGCGACGGCGTGGGAGAGGTCGACAGGGCCATCAGCGGGCACCTCCGAGCGGCAGGGTGGCCAGAACGCCGGGGAGTTGTTCACGGTCCAGGCGGGCGAGGCCGGTCCGCGTCTGCCGTGCCGCCTGCTCCAGACTGCGCCGGGCGTCGGTCAGTTCCTGGTTGCTGCGGCCGGTGATACGGACATGGCCGGTGATGGCCACGTCCTGCTGCGCGCCCTTGGCGAGGGTCAGGCTGAAGGTCGTCGCCAGGGCGGGGACCTCGGTCAGCTGCGCGACCAACTGCGCCAGCGAGCCGCCGGAGCCGCCCAGTTGGGGCCAGCGGCGCACCCAGTAGGTGGTGTGCCGGCGGTTGTCGCAGCGCCAGCTGCGGCTGGACTCCTCGGTGCGGCGCTGCGGCGCCTCGCCGCGCCCGGCCTGGGCCGTCACCATGGGGTTGGCGCACGCGGACGTCGCGATGGCGGCCGTCAGCTCCTCCTCGGTGAGCACGCTCGCCCGGAACCCGGCGCCGGTCAGCCGGCTCGACAGATGCTCGGCCGAGCGGGTCAGACACTTCTGGGCGCCTTGAAGTCCGCCGCCGCGCGCGGCCACCGCCTCCGGGCACAACTCAGGATCCAGCTTCAGCGCGATCCATGTGATGCGGACCGCGGGGGAGCCCGTCTGGGCCTGCAACGGAGCGTAGTTGCTGACCACCACCGACTGCTGGGGCAGGTGCAGCGCGGGCGCGGGCTGGGTGTGCACGACGATCTGCGCCGACTCCAGCCGGATTCCGTCGACTTCGAGGGCGTCCCGCACCAGCCGCACCGGCAGCGGTCTGCGGCCGCGCTCCGCGCGCAGCGCGCCGGCGTCCGACTCCACCTGGAGCACCGCGGTCAGGAAGCCGCCGTCGCCGACCATGCCGATCGGCCGCTGGTCGCGGTCGTCGCCGCGGCTGTAGCTGTAGGTGCGCAGGGTCGGGTCGCACTCCACGGCCGGTGCGAGTCCGGCGTCGGTGCCCGGTGGCACCGGTGTGCTCGCCGCCCGCCGATTGCGGGCCCGCAACGCGAGGAGCGTGCTCAGCCATTCCGGCAGGGAGCGTCCCCGGCGGCGTACGACCGCGAGCACCACGAACAGCACGGCGACCGGGGCGACGGCGATCAGCGCGACCGTCCCCACGAGCCACCCGCACAGCACGAGCGCGCCCGCGATCTCCAGCAGCACCAGCCGCTGCAGCGCGAACGAACCGCCACGGCCCGAGCGGGACTCCAGATGCGGCGCGAAGGAACCCTGGTAAGTGGCCGGTGCCTGCTGGGTGGTGGGCTGAGCGGTGGACGAGCCACGGGCACCCGAGCGGCGTGCGCGACGAGGCCGTGATCCCGATTGCGATCGCGACCGGGTCCGCGTTGCGGAAGCCATCACTCCAAAACCCCCGAACTCACCCGGAAACCCTTTGAGCTCCGGTCCCTTCAAGCCGTGAGCACCCTACCCGTGCCACAAGCACACCCACGCAACAGGCATAGTAGGGGGCGGGTCTGACAGTCGAGTCACCAGAGGCAACCGAGGGCGGGGGACGGATCTTCACAGGTCCCCCACGGCTCCGCAACGGGGAGAGAGCGGACACAGATGGCATCACGGCGGGACGAACTCAGCGCCTACACCTTCGCGAAGCGCCGCACGCTCGCAGCATTCCTTCAGCCCTCGCCCTCCGGCTCGGAGGAGGGCGCCCCCAAGCCGCTGGGCGCACTGGTGCCCGGTCTCGTCGTCGGCGCCGTGGTCCTCGCGGTGTTCGGCGGGATCGGCATGTTCAGTCCGACGGCGCCCAAGGGGTGGGACGACCCGGGGAAACACGTCATCGTCGCCAGCGAGTCGACGACGCGGTACGTCGTCCTGAAGACGGGCAAGCAGGTGCAGCTGCACCCGGTCCTCAACATGGCCTCCGCCAAGCTGCTGCTGAGCCCCGAGAACGACAACGTCATCACCGTCGACGAGAAGGTCCTGGACAGCGGCAAGCCCCCGCACGGCGTCACCATCGGCATCCCCTACGCCCCCGACCGCCTGCCCTCCCCGGGCGAGGCCTCGGACGCCAAACACTGGGCGGTCTGCGAACGGCCCGGCGCCGGCGGCCGGGCCATCCAGAAGGCCGCCTTCGTCCTCGCGAAGAAGGAATGGCCCAAGACGGAGGGATCCGACCGGCTCACCGGCGGCGACCTGATGTACGTCGTCGCCCCGGACGGCAGGACCCAGTACGTCGTCGACGCGCAGGGCACGGCGTACCAGATCAAGAACCCGGACGACAAGGAACTGCTCAAGGCCCTCGACACCCAGGGCCGCGCCCCGCAGCGCGTCTCCCAGGAGTGGCTCGCCACCCTGCACAAGGGCAGCGCGGTCTCGATCCCCCGCATCCCGGGCACGCCCGGCGTGAAGGCCGGTGCCGGGTTGCCGGCGCAGTACGACAAGGTCGGCGAGGTCATCAAGGCGTACGACGGCCATACGCTCCAGTACTACGTCGTGCTGCAGGGCAAGGTGGCCCGCATCTCCGAGTTCACCGCCACGCTCCTGCTCAACAGCGGACAGCTCGTCGACGTCGGCCAGGCCGGTGAGGCGCAGAAGGTCAGCCCGGGGGCGATCGCCGACAGCAGCACGTTCGAGGGCGACAAGAACTGGCCGGAGTACAAGCCGAGGACGGTGAACGACGGCTCCAGCGCCACCAGCGGCCGCAACACCGTCTGCAACGTCCTGCGCTCGGTCGGCGCCCAGGGCAGCACCACCCTGTCGACCTGGGTGGGCAAGGACTTCCCCGCCCAGCTGCCCACCGGCTCCTCCAGCGGCTACGTCACCCCGGGCTCCGGTCAGCTCTACCGCCAGTTCCAGGGCACGGAGACCTCGGTCGGCGGCGTCTTCCTGGTGACCGACACCGGACTGCGCTACGCCCTGCAGTCCAACAGCGACAGCGACAGCAACAACGAGGGCATCGGCACCTCCGCCAAGCAGCGCAAGGAGGAACTGCAGGAGGCGAGGATCGCCCAGACCCATCTCGGCTACGAGAAGGTGTCCCCCACCCCCGTCCCCATGGAGTGGTCCACGTTCCTGCCGACGGGCCCGCGCCTGTCGGAGGCCGCGGCGCGGCAGCCGCAGGGCTCCTAGCGGCGGGGCGGAGGAGAACGGAATCATGCTGAAGGCAAGGACGCCCCTGACCAGGACCTCGGGCACCGCGGCCAGAACGGCGGCCCTGGCCGCCGCGCTGACCCTCACCACCACGACCACGGTACTCGCCCTCCCCGCCACCCCGGCCCTGGCGGACGACGGCCAGTGCACGTTCCCGTCGAAGCCGTACTCGGGCCGGCCATGGGCGCTGCAGCGCGTCAACCTGGACGAGCTGTGGGCGCTGTCGACCGGCAAGGGCGTCCGGGTGGCCGTGATCGACACCGGGGTGGACGTCAAGAACCGCCAGCTCACCAAGGCCGTGGACGCCGCCAAGGGCAGGAACCTGCTGCCGCCCAAGAACTCCAAGGGCGAGAAGATCGACCGCGGCAACAGCTCCGGCACCACGGACACGGTCGGCCACGGCACGCGCGTGGCGGGCATCATCGCGGCCCGCCCGATGAAGGGATCGGGCTTCGTCGGCCTGGCGCCGGACGCGACGATCATCCCGATCAAGCAGAACGACGCCGAAGGCGACGGCACGGCGGACACGCTGGCCCAGGCGGTGACGTACGCGGTCCACGCCGGCGCGGGCGTCATCAACATCTCCCAGGACACGGCCAACGCCCTCGACCCGCAGGACTCGAAGCTGAAGGACGCCATCGACTACGCCCTGGCGCAGAAGGTCGTGGTGGTGGCCTCGGCCGGCAACGACGGCCTCGGCGGCAACGTCAAGGTGACGTACCCGGCGTCCTACAAGGGCGTGCTGGCGGTGGCGGCATCGGACCGCAACAACGAACGGGCGCCCTTTTCACAGTCGGGATATTTCGTGGGAGTCGCCGCTCCCGGTGTCGACATGATCTCCACAGTCCCTGGCGGCGGCCACTGCTCGGACAACGGCACGAGCTTCTCGGCCCCCTATGTGGCGGGCGTGGCAGCCCTGTTGAAGGCCAAGTACCCCAACTGGACGGCCCAGGAGGTCGTCGCCCAGATCGAACAGACCGCGGAACGCTCGATCCCGGGGCACGACCGGCTCGTGGGCTGGGGCGTGGTGGACCCGGTGAAGGCGCTGTCGGACGTGGACCCCGAGCACCCCGTCCAGTCCCCGCAACCCGAGGGCGGCGTGTCCAAGGCGGAGGCCCCGTCGGTCACGCCCCTGCACTTCGGCGAGACCGCGGAGGAGCGGAACAGCCGCATGGCGACGTACGTGGTCGTGGGCGGCCTGGTCCTCGTGGCGGGCCTGAGCGGTACGGCGGTGGCGGCACGGGACGCGCGGCGCAGGCGCGGCAGGCTGAAGACGGGGCGCTGAGCACGCTGGGCCTGTTCCGGTCTCCGGTCCGCCTTGTTGCCGGCCATGGCGTGCGCGAACGCGGACCGGCTGACGTCACAGCTTGCCGAAGACCACTCCTCGCCAGGTCCAGCCGGACTTGAGGACGGTGTCGCGCAGAGGGGCGCGCAGCTGGGAGCTGTCGAAGCGGAAGGTCTCCGTGGCTTCGAGGCCACCGCCTTCCCCGCGTCCGATGGTCCACTGGCGGCTGACAGTCCGGCTGGGCCCGCGCGTGTACTCCTTGGACATCTGGAGCCTCGCCGGAGTCCCGATCCGCTCGACCTCCCACTGCTCTTCGAGCGCACGCACCTCGTGCTCCTCGTGGCTCAGCCGCATCCGGATCCGCACGGCGTGACTGATCTCGGACCGGACGAAGATCCCCTGCCAGGCGGGCTCGGTCAACCGCCACTCCGCCACCAGGTCGCACTGCTCCCCGCTGCCGTAACGGATGACGTACGGGACATCGGCCTGATTGAGCCCGAGCAGCGCTGCCCGCAACTCCTCCCTCGAGACCGGCGAAAGCCCCTCCGGTGCGTGCCGGGTGCCTGTGAGTCTGTCGAAGAGTCCCATGTGCTCAGCCTACGGAGGGACTTCGGTCGGCATTCTTGCGTCCGCGGGCGGACACGGTGAACACGAGGGGATGAAGCCTTCCGTTTGATGCTGGTGTGGAAGTTCCATGGAGATCGCAAACGGTACGGTGTTGGCTGCGCCGGCCACGGCCATGATGGGGTCGCGCCCCTCTGGCGCCGTCGGCCGGGAGTTGCCGAATCCACCGCCTTGGACCGGCAAAACGGGCAAAGCGCGGCATCGGGTCCGCCACCGTAACTGAGTTAACACACAGGCTGGTTGGACCCGTTGTACGGGATGACTACAGTGGTAAAGGCGTTGTGAGGCGCGGCTCGCTTTGCGATCGTACGGCGAGCGGTTGGTCGGTCTCGATCCGGTCGCGACCGATGGATGTACGGGGAAAACGGGGAGGAGCGTCGTGCTTCCGGCAGACATGGTGGGGGGCGTGTCGGCGACCAGGGCGGCGAACCTGGAAGCCAGCGGTGAGGCGCTGGATGTGTTCGTGAAGCGGGTGGACAACGTCCTGAAGACACTTGAGGGGTCCGCCGGCAACCCGGCGAAGGTCGAGGCGCAGAAGATCAGGCAGACGTCTCTGACCTCGGGTGGGGCCGACATCTTTCCTGAGGCGCACGGCCTGTACTACCAGTACACGCGGGTCCACGGCGAGCTGACGAAGCTGTCCAGGAATCTGCATCTGCAGATCGAGGCGATCGGTATCGCGGTGCAGGGTGCGCGCGTTGGCTTCGACAACCTCGAAGAGGAGCAGCGCCAGCGGTTCTGGGCGATCCAGGTACAGGTCGGGAAGGGCCAGGCCGCGGCAGATGGCACGAGCCACACCGGCAATAACGCGAATAGCGGTGCGGAGCTGTAACGATGACTGACAAGCACGACGCAGATCTGCAGCGAGTCGGCGATCAGAACAAGGTCGCTGACTGGGTCCGAGGTTACGAGAGCACTCCGCACAGCGGTCTCTTCGGAATGGTTGACGCCGCAATCAGAATCACGCCTGTGGGTCAAGCGGTCGCCGCGCGGACCGACTTCGGCAAGCTCGACCTCCCCATCAACAGGATGATCGACCTGGTCGAGGAGACCGACCCGGAGGATCTCGAATCCTCCGGTAAGGCCTTGTGGGATGCGCGTGACGCCATCAAGGCGGCAGCCGACGAGCTCGACGGTCATATCCAGAAGGTCCATTGGGTCGGTAAGTCTGGTGACTCCTTCCGTGACTGGGGCGACACGCTTGTCACGCATACGCACTATTTGAGCGAATTCGCCGGAGCTGCGGGCGACCAGATCACGGCTGCCGCCGTGGGCCTTGCCGCCGTCCGTGGAGCCATGCCGCCTCGTGACACGCAAGCGAACCGGACGCGGCCCAACGATTTCACGGCCGCCCAGAAGGCGGCGGACAAAGAGGGGTACGCCACTGCCGTAAAGGTGGAGAAGGACCGCCAAGAGGCGATCAACCAGATGAACCGGTTGGCGTCGTACTACGCAGTGTCCGAAGAGGTGCTGTCCTCCTTGCCCGAGAAGGGCAAGGAGCCGACGTTCACCTCCATGCCGAACGTAGGGGTTCCCAAGCCCAAGACGAAGTACGGCGTCGGTGCTCCTGTGTCCTCCACGGGCTCAGGATCGGGTTCGCCCGCCGGCAACGGAACGGCATCCGCTGCCGGCAGCCATCATGTGACGGCGCCGAGCGGTGACGTCCCCAGGCACGTCACGAGCGACAGCCCGACGCCCGCCCAGCACATCCCCGGCGTGATTCCGCACCCTGACCAGCCTGTCGGCACGCATATCGACACCACTGGCACGCTGCCTCCGCCCACGACCACCACATCTGGGCCCAGCCACATTCCGCCGGTCACGGGCACTCCTCCCACGAGTGGCGGCCAGCCCAATGTGTTCGACGGTGGCGGATTCCCGATGCCCAACCCCACTTCGGGCCGGGGCTTGAGCGGCGGTGGTTTCCGTACCCCTCCATCCGCTCAGGGACGCACGGGTACCTCCGGCTTGAACAACCCGGGCTCCGGGCGTGCCGTGGGGCGGGGGCCCATGGACCAGATGGGCCGCACCACGTCGACGGGGCAGTCCACCGTCAAGAGGACCGGTTCCGGACCGAGGGCGTCCTCCCCGATGGGCCGAGGAGTCACGGGCGGAACACCGCGTCCTGGAGGCACGGCGACACCACGTACGAGCAGCGGGCCGACCACTGGCGCCGCCCGGTCCAACGGAGTAGTCGGGGGACGGCCGTCCACCACGAATCCGTCGGCGAAGAACGGCTCGAGGCTCCCTCGCGGCACGATCATCGGTGGTGAGGAAGAGGCTAACTCCCGGCCCACGACTGGTCGCCTCGGTCAGCGCGGTGTCTTTGGAACGCCTGAGTCGACGGCGCAGCCGGGTTCGAGTACGGCGGGCTCTCGTGCTGCTTCGGGATCGTCCGAGCCCGTCACCGGCAGGCCGACCGCGCGCAACTCCGAGGCAGGAGCTGAGCGTAACGGCATGACCCGTGGTGGTGCCGGTCTCACGCGTGGCGCCGGCCACAACGGAAAGGCTGGCGATGTGCGGAAGGCGGAGGGATCGCCGCGGCCCGACTACCTGGTCGAGGACGAAGAGACGCACCTGCCCGAAAAGCCCCGGCGTGACGTGCCGCCGGTGGTCAACTGAGCGCGAGCGAGGACACGAAAGACGATGAAGTCAGGGATCAGCCGACGAGCCGAGCAGGCCACGGTTCACAGGGCACGCTGCGGTAGACGAGTGCGAACTGTGGCCGCGGTCGTCGGCGCCCTGGCCGCCACGACCGTGGGTTTGGCTCCGAGTGCTGCCGCAGACGAGCAGTCGAAGCAGTGGTACCTCGGTCCGATGCAGGCCGAAAAGATGTGGAAGGTCAGCACCGGCAAAGGCGTGAAGGTCGCTGTCATTGACACCGGGGTGAACGCGAAAACCTCGTCGCTGAAAGGGCAGGTCCTGGCGGACGAGGTTCCAAAATCTGTCGCTTACCGAGCCACTGACGATTATGACGGCCATGGCACAACCATGGCCGAGTTGATCGCAGGTACGGGAGCAGGCGGCGGCCTGAAGGGTCTGGCGCCCGGGGCGAAGATCATCCCGTTTCGCGTCAGGTTCGACGGCATGAAGCGCAGCGCGGAGGAGCAGAAGAAGACGCCCGATTCCACCCCTGCGATCAGGGCGGCGGCCGACACCGACGTGAAGATCATCAGCATGTCGTTCGGCTCCCCAGGCCCTGACTCCGATGAACAGGCTGCAATTGATTACGCAGCGTCGAAGGGAAAGCTGCTCATCGCCGCAGTCGGTAACGACGGCCAGAAATCAGGTGACACGATTGGTTACCCGGCGGCCGACCATTACGTGGTCGGTGTGGCGTCGATCGACGCAGCCGGCACGGCATCGAAGTTCTCCTCACACGGCGGCTTCGTCGATCTCTCGGCCCCAGGTCAGAACTTCCCTGGCTGGTGTGACTCCACATTCCACTCGTACTGCGACAATATGAACGGTACGAGTTCGGCCGCAGCCATCGCCTCGGCCTCTGCCGCTCTGATCTGGTCCGCACACCCGGACTGGACGGTGAACCAGGTCACCCGTGCACTGGTCGACACGGCCGGCCGTAGCTGGCCGAAGAACAAGCCGAGCACATACCTCGGCTACGGTGCCATTCGGCCCCGCATAGTGCTGGCGAACCCCCACTACAACCCCGGCCCGGCGAACGTCGATCCGCTGCGCAAGGAGAACGGCGGGGACATGCTGGCCAAGTCAGCCAGTTCTTCCTCGACTTCCAGCGAGACCTCGTCCTCCTCCTCTGCATCAACCCCGTCACAAGCCCCGGAAAAGGGTTCTACCGGCGGAACTTCGGCGGCAGGATCAAGCACGGAATCGTCGAACGACAGCAACTCCACCCTCTGGATCGCGCTCGGCGCCGCCGCTGCGGTCGTCGTGATCGGCGGTGGAGGCGTGGCCCTTACGCGAGCACGACGCGCCAGGTGACGACCTCGGCCAGCAACCGCCGCAGCAACCCTGTGCAGTTCGGACAGGGCAGGCACTGCGTGCTCACCGCTGGAGCAACAAGCAACAACGGTGAGCCGAACCCATCAGATCAACATCGGACACACGAAAGGCAGGGCCGATCATGGCCGGCGGAACGCAGAAGCTCCACGATGATGCAGTAATCCGTCTCGAGAAGCAGATGCTCGAGAAGTACGAGAACATCCAGAAGCGCGTGCACGCGCTTCAGGGCGTCATCGACAGCCTCGAGGGCCAGTGGCAGGGCATCGGCCGTGCCGCGTTCGACAAGAAGCAGTACGAGATCAACCTGTCGTTGCGCAACATCGGCAACATCCTGGGCGACGTCATCGAGGCCATGACCACGACGCGCAACATCAAGGACAGCAAGGAAGACGAGGTGCGCGCGGCCGTCAACAAGATCGACCTCCAGGACGGCGCTTCCACCGTTCCGACGTCCTCCCTGAGCTCCTACTGAGTCGAGCGAGACGCAGGACATCTGCCGGGCAACCGGCGCACCGACCAGCTACACACCAGCGAGACGAGGTAAACAGGCATGGCCAACAACGCTGAGGGGCTTTCCGTCACTTACGACGGGCTCGACACCGCGGCTACCAGCATCGGTAACCAGGCGAGCCAGCTCGAGCAGGATCTGCAGGACCTGCGCGGCCTGGTGGTGAACAGCCTGCAGTACTGGGAGGGCCAGGCCCAGGGCACCTTCCACGAGAAGCTGCAGCGCTGGGACAAGGCAGCGAACGACATCCACCAGGCCCTGCAGGGCATCGGTCACGTCGTCGCCCAGTCCGGCGGTACGTACATGGAAGGCGACAAGAAGGCGGCCTCCTACTTCCAGTAGGGCACAGCTCGCAGAAGTAACTCCAGGGTGGGCGCGCGCGGGAGGCGCCCACCCTGCTGTTGTGCCGAGCGACAAAGGCCGAGCGGTTGAATCAGAGGAACGAAGAGTGAGCATGCGCGCGTCAGGCACTGGACCGAGTACCCGAGGCACTCGGCAGATCGGCCCGTACACGGTTGTCACGCGGCTCGACTCCGGCCTTCCCGCGCACACACCCGTATCCGAGCACCGCTTCATCGCCCGCAGCGCCGACGGCGACCGCACCGTACTGCTCAGCAGCCCTTTGGCTACGGTCGACCCGCAGCGCTTCATGGCCGAAGCCGATGTTTCCCGCTATCTCCTGGGGTCCTGGGTCCTCCCGGCCGCCGAACTCGCCGCCCCGGGCGAGCCGGCGTGGCATGCGCGTCCGTACCTGCCCGCGCTTCCGCTGCCCGTCGCCCTCGCCGTCCACGGCGGCCCGCTGCCCGAGCGAACGGTCCGGGCGCTCGGCGTCGCGCTGGCCGAGAACCTCGCCGTCATCCACGGGCAGAACCTGACCCACGCTGGGCTCTGCCCGGCCGCCGTGCTGATCGCCGCGGACGGACCCCGGCTCACCTGCTTCGGGGCGGTACGGGCCGCCGCGCCGGACGGTGCCGCGCGGCAGGAGGTGCCCGGGATCGACCCCGGCTCCCTGCCACCCGAGCAGGCAGCCGGCGGGCAGCCGCGCCCGCTGGGCGACGTGTACGCCCTCGGCGCGACACTGGCCTACGCCGCCACCGGGTACACGATGCCGGAACGGGAGGAACTTCCGCCCGCCTTGCGCTCGCTGGTCTCGCGGTGTCTGACCCGCGACCCCGCCCATCGCCCACAACTCTCCGAGATCATCGACGAGTTGGCGGGAGGTGCCCCACCGGACACTCCGGCCGGTTTCGCTCCGCCCTCGTGTGCGGACGCCCTCCTCGCCCCCGGCTGGCTGCCCGCCCGGCTCATCGCCGCCGTCGTCCACCAGTCGGCGTCCGTCCTGGCCGCCGAGGCGCAGTTGCCCACGCCGGCACCGGCGCACGTGTCCGGGTCGCCCGGCGCAGCGCCACGCCCGGCCCCCGTCACCCACCCCAGCCACTGACGACAAGAACCCCATGCCGACTCCCCTCAACCATGACGATCCCGTTGCCCTCGGCCCCTTCCGGCTCATCGCCCGGCTCGGCAGCGGCGGTATGGGCACCGTCTACGTGGCGCGCTCCGGTGGCGGTCGGACCGTGGCCCTGAAGACCATGCACGCCGCCATCGCCACCGATCCGGCGGCCCGTATGCGGTTCCGGCTGGAGGTGGACGCGGCCCGGGTCATCGGCGAGCGGTTCGGGGCGCGTGTTATGGACGCGGATCCGCTCGCGGAGACACCCTGGCTGGCCACCGAGTACGTGCTCGGCCCCCCGCTCGACGAGGCCGTCGAGGCCGGGGGACCGCTGCCCGAGCAGTCCGTGCGCGCCCTGGGCGCCGCCCTGTGCTCGGCACTCGGCCAGCTGCACCGGTCGGACGTCGTACACCGCGACCTCAAGCCGTCCAACATCCTCCTGACGGCCTACGGGCCGAAGGTCATCGACTTCGGCATCGCGCGGGCGATCGGCGACGACCGGCTCACCCGCGCCGGTGCCGCCGTCGGCACACCGGCCTTCATGTCGCCGGAACAGGCCACCGGTCAGGAACACGACGCGGCCGGCGATGTGTTCGCGCTCGCCGGAGTGCTGGTGTACGCGGCCACCGGGCGTGGCCCGTTCGGAAACGGGCAGGCGGCGGACCTGCTGTACCGGGTGAGGTACGCAGAGGCGGATCTGAGCGGGGTACCGGCTGCCCTCGCGCCGGTGCTGGCCGAGTGCCTGGCCAAGGACCCGGGGGAGCGGCCGACCACGGCACGGCTCGCTGCTCAACTCCACGATGGCAGCGGCGAGTTCGCGGACCATCTGCCGCCCGGGCTGCTCGCGGACATCGGGCGCCGGGCCGCCGACGTCTGGCGGCTGACGCCACAGCGGCTGCCAGCGCCGGCCAATGAGGCGGGCCCCACCACGGTCACCTCGCCGTCCAATCGAGGGCTCTCGCGCCGCGGGTTCCTGGCGGCGGGTGGAGCGCTGGCGGCGACCGCGGCAGCGCGCGGGGGCATGTGGTGGTACCGCGGGCATGCCACGGCTCCGGCCGAGAAGGCGTCCCGGCAGACGCGCAACCTCTCCGCGTTGTGGCAGTACGGCGGTAAGGGCGGCATGGAATACGACAACTGGGGGATCGTCGTCCCCTACCACGCCAACGGATCGATCTGGCTTCCGCTGAACGCGGAGTTCCAGCGCATCAACCCGTCGAACGGGTCGAATCGCGAAATGGCGATGGACGGGAACTGGTGGCAGGTAACGGTGGTCGACGGTCGGCTGTACATGCTCGATCGGGACTGGGACCACCACGGGAGCGGAACCGCCATGGCGATCTCCACATGGGACGATGGCCAGGACTACGTGAAGCCAACCTCCACCCGCCTGGCGGACGCTGATTTCAGCATTCTGCCCAACCAGTTGCTCTGTCTGGTGGACAACGTCGTGTATGTGGCGGTAGGAGCTGGAAAGAAGGCAGGGAACGAGGGATTCCTGCCCTCGCAGACCTGGAGCCTGCGCGCGGCCGACCTCAAGACGGGCAGGACTCTCTGGACGAAGCCGTTGCCGAAGCGGTCGAACAAGAGCGAGCGGCTGCACTTCCTCGCCGCCAAGGTGGTCGGCGAGCGCCTGGTGACCTTCCAGGAGGTGGAGGACAAGAAGCCGCACATCGTCGTACGGGACATCCGCAGAGGAGCCGTGCTGTGGGACAAGCCCTACGACATCGAGGATGTCGACTCCCTCAGGAGCGAGATCGCCGCGGACGACGAGCACATCTACGTCGGTGGTGCGCAACTCCGGGCGCTGCGACTGAGCGACGGGGCCCAGGTGTGGGCGACCAAGAACGGGCAACGGTACAGCCCGCCGACGCTGGGGAAGGGCGTGCTGTACGCCGTGGGAGAGGGCGTCGGACTGACGGCCGTGGACACGGCACATGGCAAGGTCCTGTGGACCGAGGCGACAGCGGAAGTCGACGAGGCGTACACCGGCTGGCAGCCGATCGTCGGCACACGCTGCGCGTACTACAAGAACGGGCTGCAGCTGAGGGCCGTTTCGCTGGCGACTCACGGCATTGCCCTGACGTACAAGACGACTGCTGTGCAGTTCCACGCGGACACCCAGTCGGAACTCGTCCTCGGCATGGACACCGACTACATCTCCGCCTACCCGCTCAAGTGACCGCAGGCAGACCGCGGGGCGGGTCACCATCCGGACAGCCGCCCGGAAACCGCCCCGTCCTTCTCGGCAGAAAGACCAACCCACGATGAAACCGCTCGGCACCGGTGACCCGATCCGCCTCGGCCCCTACCGCCTGCTCGGCGTCCTCGGCGAGGGCGGCATGGGCAAGGTCTACGTCGGACAGGACGGCGCCGGCACCCTGGCCGCCGTCAAGGTGCTGCGTCCCGAACTCGCCCACGACACCGACCTGGCCCAGCGCTTCGTGCGCGAGGCACAGGCCGCACAGGCTGTGCGCAGCAAGGGAGTCGCTGCCGTGCTCGGGGCGCACACCGAGGGCGCGCGGCCGTGGATCGCCACCGAGTTCCTCGCGGGACTTACCCTGGACCAGGTGGTCGACACCTACGGCCCACTTGCCGAGCCCGCGCTGCGGGCGCTGGCCACCTCGCTGGCGCTCACCCTCGCCGACATCCACGCGGCGGGCTTCATCCACCGGGATCTCAAGCCCCCGAACATCGTGCTCACCTCGAACGGGCCGCGCGTCATCGACTTCGGCATCGCCCGGCCGGAACACGGGCTCACTCTCACGACCACCGGACAGATCCCGGTCACGCCGGGCTACGGCGCACCCGAGCAGGTACTCGGGCGACGAGTCGCCCCGCCCGCGGACGTGTTCTCGCTCGGTGCCGTGCTCGTGTACGCCGCCACCGGCCGACGAGCCTTCGACGGCGGGCACGTGGCGGCCCTGCAGTACGAGGTGGTGCACGGTGAGCCCCGGCTCGGTGACATGCCACCGCAGTTGCAGGAGCTCATTGCCCCATGCATCGCGAAGGACCCGGCCGCCCGCCCGCTGCCCGCTCAGATCGCACAGGCCATGTCGGCGCCGAGGGGGGCGGACCGGGCGTGGCGGCGCGGGAGGATCGCCGATGCGATCAAGAAGCGGGAAGCCGAAGCTCATCGCCTGACCACGCAGATCACGGCGCAATCGATGGTCGGAGCACCGTCCGTCGGTCGGCGGCGCCTGCTCGTCGGACTCTCCACGGCGGGCGTCGCCGTCGCGGCCGGGGGCGGTACGACGGCCTGGTGGTTCGGTACCCGAGGAGGCACCACGTCCCGGACCATCAAGAAGAGCGACCCCTTCGACATCCCCCCAGCCGTGCGTACCCCCGTGCAGCCGTTGGACGCCGACCCTGACAAGGATCCGAGCAAAACCGGGAAACCGGCCAACATCTGGTCACTGGGCGACGTGGCGGACGTCTACTCGCCCCAGCTGCTGCCTGTACGCGACGTCCTCGTCTTCGGCGCCGCGAGTGGCGGCATCGCCGCGTACGACGTCAGGGACGGCACGAAGCGCTGGACGGCGCCTGGCATCGTGGCGAAGGCCGGCTATCTGTCCCTGTCGGACCGGCTCGTCGTCGGCGCGGACAGTCAGGGGGTGCTACGGACCTTCGTCCCGTCCACCGGAGAGCCCAAGTGGACATGCCCTGGTGCCGAGGCCATGACGCTGCTAGGCGCCGATGCGGAGGCGGTGTACGTCCTCACGAAGGAAGGCCGAGTGCGCGGCATCGGCCGCGCGGATGCGAAGGTCCGCTGGACGGCCGCCGTTCCTACCGACTTCCGCCAGAAGGTGGTCCCGCCCGGCGTCGTTGGCCAGGGCAGGCTCATCATCCCCGCGCAGAACGGTAGCGCCCTCGCCCTACGGACCAGCGACGGCAGCACGGTGTGGAGCCGCACGGCTCACCTCAACAGTGACGACTTCGCGGTCCGCCCGGCGGCCGACGGCGACACCGTGTACCTCAACGGCAAAACGCTGGAGGCTCGTCGGCTCAGCGACGGGCAGCTCACCTGGGCCGCCAAGCCCGGCGACGAAGACGGCTTCGGTGCGCCGGCGGTCTCCACGGACGCGGTCTACGCCACCAGAGGCGGCTACCTCACGCGCCGGGACAAGCGCGACGGCAGCGACATGTGGACGCCCGAGCGCATGGGGGTCTACAACTCACCGATGACCGCTCTGGCCAACAGCCGCGTGGTGCTGAGCGGTCACGGCGTCTGGGCGTTGGACAACGGTTACTCCGAGACGGACTCGATGGAGCTCAAGACAGCGAAGGCGACCGACGGCAGCCAGGGATGGGTGTACGACGTCGACCAATTCACCTATGGTCACTTGGCCTCCGCCGCCAACCGCGTCTTCCTCATGCACGACAGCGGGGTCGAGGCCCTGACTACGTTCTGAGTACGTGCCTGCCCGACGGGAGGAAGATCTTCTAGACGCGTGGAATCTGTGCGGGCAGAGCTGCTTGGGACGGGCAGCCCAGTTGCTTCGCCATACCGCGCGAAACGGAATTGAGTATGGTCATCAAGTCTCTCCCCGTGGTTTTCGGAGAAACTTGGTCGGGTGTACCGTAAAGGTCTGCTCGAATATATGGGGTTGAGTCTTTGGTCTTCACGGCTCCGTGTGTGGGGCACTTGAAAAAAAGCGTGGCACTGGTGTTTCCGTGGGTTTTCGCGTAGACACCGATCGGATAAAGTGTATTTACCGCTTCTCCTCCCTCGGTTGTACTAAGAGGGCTCGGGTGGTATTCGGTGGCGGAGAAATCCACTTCGATCAGCGGGTGACCGGTCTTGTCTCGCGCTTTGAACACGTCACATTGGTTCCGCTCGGTCACATCGTCGTGGATAGTGCTTGCTGCGCGCTTCAGGGAGAACTTGTTGGAGTACCCGGCATCGTCGGTGCCCGGCATTTCGGCGAACATGTCCGTGTCGCCCGTGCGCCGGAGGGCTGCGGCTGCCGACGAGTCGAGTGTGGAGTCACAGACCTCGGATGCGCTGAGAGTGGTCTCCTCCTCCTTGCTGCTTCCTCCACTGCACGCCGAGACGCTCAAGATGAGCACTGCAGTTCCCAACGCCGAACGTATAATCCCGCATCTTTTCATGCTGCCCTGCGGTAGTTCACTCGTATGCTGCACAGATCAGTCCTTGTACGGAGCTCGCCCTCGGTAATCGTTCTCGTGGGATCCAATATCTAGGTAGGCGTTCTTGATGTCGTCGTTCCAGTTTTGGTTGTTGGAGATATCGGCAGCCCGGGGGCTGTCCTTGATGTATGTGTGGTAGGCGAGCCCCAGTTGATTTTCGCCCTTCTTGTAGAATTCGCTGCTGGTGAGTTGAGATTTCTCCGTGGGGTCTTGTTCCCTGTCGTCCACACCGTTGTCGATCTCATGGCCGATGAAGGTGTTCACCGCTTCCCCCACGGTGTCTGCGGCGATGGGAGCGATGACGACCGCTGCGGCTGTGGACCCGGGGAGAGGAATGGCGCCGACGCCGGCACCCACGGCCGTCCCGACTCCCAATTTGATCCAGTCGGCGGACCGACCCAGCGACTTGTTGGCGTCATCCGCGTCCTCGTTGTAGGTCGTCTCAGCCTGCTGGACACGGGAGTTGTCGAGGATGCCGCGCGCCTGGGCGCCTGCGGTCAGCGCATCATGCGCATGCTCGATGTTGGAATCACTGGTAGGGGGATAGGCATCGAGTTCGCTGAGTGTGTACAGGTGCTGCGCAGCGGTGACCGCTCGGTGCGATTGTTCGTCCTGACCCAGCACGCTGAGAAAATTGATGGCACCTTCTTGGGTGAAGTTCGCACGCCCGTCATATTTCGCCGGGAAGGTGTTCGCATCCTTCTCATACTCACCGACACCGGACAGGTTGTAGTCGATGTCATCGATGTAGGCACCGGCCATCTTGCCCAGACTGTCGGCCAGTTCAGGCTGACTGCGCAGCATTTTGGGGCCGTCCTGGCTGCCGTACAGATAGGCCACCTGTTCCATCACACTCGCCGTCGCGGCCGTGCGCTGTTCGCCGGCTGCCTTGATCGCTTCCGCTGTGGCGTCGTACTTGAAGCCACTGGTGGCCGCCTCTAGAGCATGACCCAGCGAGTCCCGCCCCGCGACGTAGTCGTGCTTGCCCTCAAGAGTGGTGTCAGGCACCCAGACGCGTTCTTTGGCCAGGTACTTCAGATGGTCATTGACCTCGGAGTCCTTGTTGACGGTGTCACCGGTGCCGTCCGGTTGCGCGAAGAACTGCGTCGACGCATCCGGGTTGTGACCGAGCGCCTCCAGGAAACCGGTCACCGGATCGCGGCCCCGGTCGTTCCTGTACCCCCAGTAATTGAGGTCGCCCTGGTTAGCGTTGTTGACCCAGAGGTTGATGCCCTCGCCGTTGACCTTCTTGTCGTAAGCCAGAAGCTCGTTGCCGTAGTCGTTGAGAAACTGGTCGTCGTAGTCGCCGAAACGCATGAGGTTGCTCATGACGGCGTAACCGGTCGGATTGCTGGCGTCGTCGATCCCGAGTTGGTCGGGACCGAGCTTGATCATCTGCTTCTCCCAGCTCTGCATCTTGTCGCTGTCGGAGAGCGTGGCCAGGCCGATGGTGGTCCCGAGGTTCTTCTGGAGCTGCTTGGCCTGCTTGGCGCGGTCAGGGTCGTACGTGCCCTGGTAGGGGTCGGCGATGCCGGCCCAGAAGGTGAGCACCTTCTTGGGGCCGGCCTGCGTGGCGAGCTCTTCCGCGAAGAGCGGGTCGTCCTTGTACTTGGCCAAGGTGGAGTTGAGTGACGCCAGCTCCGTGTTCGTCACGTCATGCGGGTTCTTCGCGAGAATTGCGGCCATCCGGTCGGCGTCCGCGACCGCCTTGGCGGCTTCGTCGCGGTTCTCGTAGTGGGCGCTGGAGAATCCGTACTTGGCCTGGTCGACGAAAAGTTTGAGGGCCTTTGCCGCGGTGTTGTCGCTTTCGGTCGCATTGTTGAGGATGCGCTGGACCTCGTTGCGGAGATCGTCGACGTCTTTCTGGCTGACCGCGCTTGTCTTGCCGCTGGGATCGGAGGCCCAGTCGGGACGGGGATTCCCGGTGACGGTGAACGTGCCGTGACCGGTGTCGATGACGGTGCAGTACTTGTACGGGGGGCGCTCGAGCGTGTCATTCAGTTGGTCGCGGTAGCCGATGAGTTCGCCCCGCGTGTCCTTGAGGATCTTTGTGATGGAGTCCGCCTGGGTGTGGGCGTCTGCGAACTCCTTTGCGGTCTTGTCGATGAACTCCCGGCTCACCTGCGCGTTGACGCCGGCCCAGCTCGCCTTGTCCGCAGCGGCCTTGAGGTTCTTGCGGGCGTCCTCTTCCAGGTTCGCGAGATCCTTGGTCATCTCCTCCCAGTCGGTGATGGCCTCACCGAGCTGCGAGAAGTTGCCATGCCGCAGGGCATCGAGATCCATCGCCGTCAGCTGCCCTTCCGCTCGTCGAAGCCCTTGTCCAACTGGGAGATGCTGCTGAGCGTGCCGGCGATGTAGGTGTCGTCTGCGGTGTGCTGGTTCTTGGTGTAGCGCAGGTGATTGGAGATGTGGGCGCAGGCGTCGAGCAGGGTCTGCGCCTGGTCGACCCAGTGCTCGGCGACGTGATCGAGTGCTGTCCCGAGCGCGAAACCCTCGCTCTTGAGCCCTCCGGCCGCCTTCATGGAGGAGATGCGGGCCCGGTCGTGGTACCGCTCGAAGTCGTTGAAGAGTTGGTGTGCCGCTGAACCGATCGCGGCGAGGTCCTGCTGGTGCACGTTGAGGTCACCGCGGGAGCTGCCGCCACCTCCACCATCGGGAGTGGCGAGTTGGTTGAGCTGCGTGTGTGTGTCACCGCCCTGCCGACGCGCCTGTGCGTCCGCCTTCAGCTGCTCCCACTCTTCCCATGCCATGGGTGATCATCCCCCGCGCAGTGCCCGCTCGGTCATGGGTTTCCCTCAGGACCGTTTAGCGTTCCCCAGTGGATCGTCTGATGCGGGTAGAAATATCAGGACGTGCGAACCGACGGAGCGGCGATCCCGATTGCACACACAAGGCCCTCCACTTCAGCCCTGTGCAGAACGCCAAGATGCCGCGGACCAACAAGGTCCGCGGCATCCGGTTCGGCCCGAGAGCCGTATCGCTCGAAAGGATGACTGTCCGCTAGGACTCCACGAGCCCCACCTGCACCATAGGCTTGCCCCGCTTCCGCGAAACGAAGATGCCACGCCCCGCCGGCATCGGCCGCGGCCGTACTCCGCCGAGCAGTTCGCCCTCCGCCGGGTCGCCCGCGAGGACCACGCCCTGGGCGCCGAGTTCCTTGATGCGCTGCATGAAGGACTCGTAGCCGGCGCGGCCGGCGCCCGCCGTGGAGCGCGCGATGATGAAGCGGACGCCGACATCGCGGGCGAAGGGGAGGAGTTCCGTCAGGCCGGCCAGCGGGTTGCCGCTCGACGTGGACACGAGGTCGTAGTCGTCGATGACGACGTACACCGTGGGGCCCCGCCACCAGCTGCGGTTGCGCAGCTGCTCCGGGGTCACGTCGGCGGTCGGCGTACGGCGCTGCATCAGGTCGGCCAGCGCGTCCATGTGGTGCTGCATCTGGTTCGACATGGGGATGTACTCGGCCAGGTGCGAGTCCGGGGTCACCCCGAGCAGCGAGCGCCGGTTGTCGACGACGAACAGCTTGCAGCTCTGGCCGTCGTAACGCTCGGTGAGGCGCTTGATCAGCAGCTTCAGCAGGTTCGACTTGCCGGACTCGCTCTCGCCGAACACCAGGAAGAACGGGTCCTGTTCGAAGTCCACGAACACCGGCTCGAGGTTGTCCTCGTCGAGGGCGAAGGAGATGCCCCGGTCCGGGAACCGGTCGCCCGGCGGGAGCTGGGTCGCCGGGAACTCGCGGGGCAGCAGGCGTACCTCGGGCGCGCCGGGCTCCTGCCAGTGCCGGGAGACCTCGGCCGCCAGCGCGGTCGTGGCCTCCGCCAGGTCCGTGTCGGAGGAGAGGCCGTCGATGCGCGGGACCGCCGCCATGAAGTGCTGCTTCTGCGGGGTCTGGCCGCGGCCCGGCACCCCGGTGGGCACGTTGGCCGCGATCTTGCGGTCGATGTCCGAGTCCATCGGGTCACCGAGCCGCAGCTCCAGGCGGTTCATCAGGTGGTCCTTGAGGTTCGCCCGGACCTCCATCGAACGCGACGCGGTGATGATCACGTGGATGCCGTAACCGAGACCCCGCTGGGCCATGTCCAGGACCAGCGGCTCCAACGCCTCGTAGTCCGTGCGGAAGTTGCCCCAGCCGTCGATGACGAGGAAGACGTCACCCCAGGGCTGGTCGGTCACCGAGATGTCGCCACGCGCCCGACGGGAGCGGAACTCCGCGATGGAGGAGATCCCCGCGGAGCGGAAGTACTCCTCGCGCCGGGTCATGACGCCGTACGCCTCGGCCGCCGTACGCCGGACCTTCTCCGGGTCGAGGCGTGAGGCCACGCCGCCCACATGGGGCAGGCCGGACACCGCGGCCATACCGCCACCACCGAAGTCCAGGCCGTAGAACTGCACTTCCCGAGGGGTGTGCGTGAGGGCGAACGAGGCGATGATCGAACGCAGCAGTGTCGACTTGCCGGACTGCGGGCCGCCGATGATCTGCATATGGCCGGCCGCGCCGCCGAAGTCGAGCCACAGCGGGTCGCGCCGCTGCTCATAGGGCTTGTCGATGAGGCCGACGGGGACGACGAGCCGGCCGGCGCCCTCGTAGCCCGGCTGGGTCATGCCACGGCCGGGCACCGGGGCGAGGCCCGGCAGCAGCGCGTCGAGCGACGGCGGGCTGTCCAGCGGGGGCAGCCATACCTGGTGGGCGGCCGGACCCTGTGCCTCCAGGCGGCGCACGATCACGTCGAGGACGGTGTCGGCGAGCGCGTCGTCCTGCTGCTCGGCCGCCACCTCCTTGCGCTGCCGGGGGACCGGCGCGTACTGCACCGGCACCTCGGCCGCGGTGAAGAGGACCGGCCTGCGGTCGACGGGCAGCGGGCCGCCGTACGCCGCGGCCTGCTGCGAGCTCGTGCGGTACACGCCGGAGACGTACGCCGCCTTGAACCGCGTCATTTCGTCGGTGCCGAACTTCAGGAAGCCGGAACCCGGGACGTTCGGCAGCTCGTAGGCGTCCGGCACGCCGATCGCGGCGCGGGACTCGGCCGCCGAGAACGTGCGCAGACCGATGCGGTACGACAGATAGGTCTCCAGGCCGCGCAGGCGGCCCTCCTCCAGGCGCTGCGAGGCCAGCAGCAGATGCACGCCCAGCGAACGGCCGATACGGCCGATCTGCACGAACATCTCGATGAAGTCCGGCTTGGCGGTCAGCAGCTCGCTGAACTCGTCGATCACCAGCACGAGGGACGGGATGGGCTGCAGGGGGGCGCCGGCCGCGCGGGCCTTCTCGTAGTCGTGGATGTTGGCGTAGTTGCCCGCGTCGCGCAGCATCTCCTGGCGGCGGTTCAGCTCACCGCGGATCGAGTCGCCCATGCGGTCGACGAGGGTCAGGTCGTCGGCCAGGTTGGTGATCACGGCCGCCACGTGCGGCAGTTGGGCCATGCCCGCGAACGTGGCGCCACCCTTGAAGTCGGCGAGGACGAAGTTCAGCGTCTCGGAGGAATGGGTCACCGCGAGGCCGAGGACCAGCGTGCGCAGCAGCTCCGACTTGCCGGAACCGGTGGCGCCGACGCACAGGCCGTGCGGGCCCATGCCCTCCTGCGCGGCCTCCTTGAGGTCGAGCATGACGGGCCGGCCGTCCTCACCGACACCGATCGGCACCCGCAGCCGCTCCGACTGCGAGCGCGGCCGCCAGGTCCGCTTCGGGTCGACCGAGGCCGCGTCGCCCAGGTTCAGCAGGTCGGTGAACTCCAGGTTCGCGAGCAGCGGTTCGTCGTCGTCCCCGCCCGACGCCATCCGCAGCGGCGCCAGTTGGCGGGCGAGCGCCTCGGCGGCCTCGTACGACAGGACGTCCGGGGTTCCCTCGTAGACCATGCCGTGGGCCGACTCCAGGCGCAGCTCCTTGGGCTGCACGATGACGGACAGGTCGCCGCGGCCGATGGTGAGGTCGCCCGGCACGACCTCCAGGACCGTCACCCCCTGCATGCCCTCGGGGCTGGCCAGCAGGGAGGTCGGAGGCAGGGAGACGCCGTCGAGCACGACCACCACATGCGGCTGCTCGGGGACCGGGGGGCCACCGGGGTGGAAGCGCGGGCGGCCCTGGAGACGGGAGGCGAGCCGGTCCTCCAGCTCCACCGGGTCGGTCGTGATCAGACGGATGCTGCCGGCACCGTCGGCGAGGCCCGGGGCCTGCACATGCGGCAGCCACTTGGCCCACTCCCACTCGGGCGCCGACCGGCGCTCCGCGACGACGGCGATGACCAGGTCCTCGGGGGAGTGCAGCGAGGCGAGGGAGGCGGTGACGGCACGGGCGGCGCCGCGCACGGTGCCGGGCTCGCCGCTGATCGTCACGTGGTAGAAGGCGCGCAACGAGACCGCCATCGGCAGCTCGTCGAGGGTGCTGTGCGTGGCCAGGAAGCGCTGCATGGCGCCCGCGGTGAGCGGCTCCAACTCGTCCACCGGAGCGGTCTCCGGCGGGATCAGGGGAGTGGCCAGGGACTGCGGACCGAGACCCACGCGCACCTGTCCGAAGTCCTCGTCCCCGGTACGCCGTTCCCACACCCGGCTGCCCTCGGCGACCAGCGCCCACAGTTGCTCCGGCGAAGGGTGCAGGTAGTACTGCGCGTCGCGCTGGGCCTTGGCGGTGTCCAGGGCGGTGCGCCGGGTCTGCGACAGATAACGCAGGTAGTCACGGCGCATGTCGGCCATCTGTCCCTGGTTGCCGCGCCGGTAGCGGACCAGCATCGAGATGCCCATGGCGACCGTCGAGGCCACCATCAGCAGGCCCATGATCTTCATGAAGGGCTGGGCCTGCGGGTTGAAGAAGAACACCACCGACCCGCCCATGCCGAGCATGGGCAGGAGCTGCATCCAAGCGCTCTCCTGCTGGCCGCGCGGCAGTTCCGGCGGAGCTTGCAGCAGGACCTCGTCCGTGGGCACTTCCTTCGGCAGTGCCCGCGGTGGGCGCTTGACGACGATGTGGCTCACTACGCACCAATTCCCTTGCCGGACCGAGATTTTTCGTCCGCCGCCCCGTGTCAGGCGAACGTCGATCGCGAAGCGCGATCCTACTGACAACCACTGACAACGGCTGGCGGTAGGGTGCCGGTGAGACGCGTGAGCAGTTGCGAATCGTTCCGGGAAAACTCGGGCAATCCGCAACGGTTCGAAGGAGGCGCCTCCCCGCAAACCCCGGATACGACCGCTCGGTTGACCGGTGGAGCGTGTGGCGCCGCACAACCTACACAGGATTTTTACGGGCGGAAGGTGCGCGGCGGTACCGCGGACCGCCCACCACCGACGAGGGGGAACAGCAGGTGAGCATGACGGCCTCCGCGCCGGCCGGCGCGACCGGCGGACACGGCACCGGAGCCCCTTCAGGGGCGGGCATGGGATTCGGCTTCTGCCGGGTGACCATCGTGGCGCCCGACAGCCGCATCGACGTGGCGCTGCCCGACGACGTACCGGTCGCCGACCTGTACCCGGAGGTACTGCGCCTGTCCCAGCAGAGCCCCGCCGAGGGCGCTCCGGTCGGCTATCACCTGGTACGGCGCGACGGCACCGTCCTCGACGGCGCCCGGTCCTTCACGGCGCAGCGCATCCTCGACGGCGAGTTGCTCACCCTGCGCCCGTTCGCCGAGTCGCTGCCGCCCGCCGTCCTCGACGACGTCTCCGAGGCGGTGGCTTCCGCCGTCACCCGCGACCGCACCCTGTGGAGCGGCGACCTCACCCGCGCCGCCGGTCTCGTCGCCGGCGGCATCCTGCCGGCGCTGCTGGCCTTCGTGGCCTGGAGCTCCCAGGTCCACCACGACATGCACAGCCTGCAGGGCATCATCGCGGGCGTCACCGGCATCCTGCTGGTCACCATCGCCTGCGTACGCGCGCGTGTGTACGACGACCGGGGCTCCGCGGTCGCGCTGGGACTCGGTGCCCTGCCGAACATCGGCGTGGCCGGTTCGGGACTGCTGCCGCTCGCCCATCACGAGGGCATCGGACGGCTCCAGTTCCTGCTCGCCTGCACGGCGGTCCTCGTCGCCTCCCTGGTGCTCACCCTTATCTCGCCCGGCGGTGACGGACCCTTCGTGGCGTTCCTCTTCGCCTCCGCCATCGGTCTGGTCACCACCTTCATCGCGACCCTCACCGATCTGCGGCCCATCGAGACGGCCGCCATCTGCGCCCCGCTGTCCGTCGTGGCGCTGGCCTTCCTGCCGGGTCTGTCCATGCGCTTCGCGCGGCTGCCCATCGGCTTCGAACCGCCCAACCCCTCCCGCGGCGGCTACGCCACCGGCGAGCCCGCCCCGCAGGAGCCCGTGGACGCCGAGCGGGTGGCCGCCCAGGCCCGGCGCGGCCATGAACTTCTCGTCGGGCTCGTCGGGGGCTGTGCCCTGGTCGCGGTGGGCGCGTCGATCGTCCTCGGCTTCTCCAGCAACGTCTGGGCCCAGCTCCTGGCCCTCGCGACCGGCGTGGCGATGCTGATGCGGGCTCACCTGTTCCGCTACACCGCGCAGGTCGGTGCCACCCTGGCGGCCGGCCTCGCCGCCATCGTCTTCCTCGGTCTCGGGCTCGCCCTGAACCCGCCCCGGAGCTATCTGATCGACGCCTTCCAGGGCGACACCTCGTCGCTCGACATCCGCAGCATCTGGCTCGCCGCGGCGGTCGGTGCGGCCACCGCCCTGGTCACCGCGATCGGTCTGATCACTCCGCGCCGCGGTGTCACCCCCTTCTGGGGCCGCTTCCTGGAGATCGCCGAGAGCTTCGTCCTGCTCACGCTGATCCCGCTGGCGCTGGCCGTGTTCGACGTGTACGCGCGTGCACGGGCGATGACCAGCTGAGGACCGACGCCGGGGAAGGCCACGAGAAGAGGGCGGCACACATGCGTGCCGCCCTCTTCTCATCTTCCGCTCACTGCGCCGCAAGGCCCCCGTTGCGCTCCGACGGCTCCAGATCGAACTCCCCGTCCCGCGCCCCCAGCACGAACGCACGCCACTCCGCCTCGGTGTAGCGCAGCACGGTGTCCGGGTCGAGGGAGGAGCGCATCGCCACCGCCCCGCCGGGCAGATATGCGATCTCGACCCGCTCCTCGTGCTCCTCCGTGCCGGGCGCGCAGTGCCACTCCACGCCGGAGATGTCGAGTGCGTACAGCTCGTCCCGTTCCCGCTCCTTGCGCGCCTTGACGTCTTCCTGCGATTCCGGCGCCGGCGTCCCGGCGCTCGCGCCCTGTGTCTCGGCCATGGTGAAGCGGCCCCCTTCGGCATACGGACAGCGTTGCGTCGTCACCCTACTGGGAGTCCACGCACGCGTACCGAGAAACCGGCTGGTCAACGCCTGGAGGAGGTACGGCTGCAAGCACGGGGCGGCCGCTTGTGCCCGCAGAGCGGAGGTTTCGTCACAGGCACGCAACGAGCGTGCCCATGGCATGCCATGGGCACGTAAATTCCCGGGCATGAGCATGCCCGGCACTGCCCCATGGTCCCTCCCGTCGACCGACGTCCTCGCCCTGGGGCGCGGCCGGGGCGGCGGCTACCACAGCAGCTATCACGGCAGCTACTCCAGCGGCCACCACCACTACGGGGGCCACGGATCCGGCGGCGGCTCCGTGTGGATCACGGTCATCGTCCTGGTCCTCGTGATCGTGGCCGTCCTGATCTGGAACGCCCAGCGCGACGGGTGACACGGACGGCCGAACCGTGCTGGTACCCTGAGTGACGGCCGTTTGTGTACGCACCTCCGGAGCCCTCCGAAAAGGCTCTGGTGGCCGCGCCCAGCGGATCCCCGCCTCCCGAG
The DNA here is from genome assembly GCF_055572075.1 of Streptomyces sp. NPDC030820. Lineage (NCBI taxonomy): Bacteria > Bacillati > Actinomycetota > Actinomycetes > Kitasatosporales > Streptomycetaceae > Streptomyces > Streptomyces sp. NPDC030820. Next base: position 10,584 of record NZ_JBVIEB010000009.1, on the reverse strand, counting down.
TAACGGAAGCTCCCCCGAGACGTAGACCGGGGGCACTCGGTGGCATTCAACAGACTATGAGGAGTACGCGTGTCGCTCGACGCCGCTACGAAGAAGCAGATCATGGCCGAGTTCGGTACCAAGGAGGGTGACACCGGCTCCCCCGAGGTCCAGGTCGCTCTGCTCTCCCGTCGGATCTCCGACCTGACGGAGCACCTCAAGACCCACAAGCACGACCACCACTCCCGCCGTGGCCTGCTGATCCTCGTCGGTCAGCGCCGCCGCCTTCTCCAGTACCTGGCGAAGAAGGACATCCAGCGCTTCCGTACGCTGGTCGACCGCCTCGGCATCCGCCGTGGTGCTGCGGGCGCCAAGTAAGACGCCGTGAAGGGAGCGGTTCCCGGAAGGACCCGGGGACCGCTCCCTTCGTCGTACGTGCGGAAACCTTCCTCGCACGTGCGGAAACGTGCGGAGTGTCACTCACGCTTTGTAGTGTGGTAGCACAACGCAATACGTACGACACAGAACGACGTACAACACAGAACGAGGAGAAGCGCACCTAGCCGCCGCCGGTCCTCGGTAGTGGCCCCCGGGGGGAAGCGAGCCCCGGGTGCTTCGATCGAAGACCGGCCCGCACCGCACGGCGCGCTTCTCCACCGCCGTCCCCCTGCCACACGGGCAGCCAAGGGACGAAAGACGATATGTAACGGAGAAAACGCTAGTGGAGAACGAGACCCACTACGCCGAGGCCGTCATCGACAATGGCGCCTTCGGCACCCGTACGATCCGCTTCGAGACGGGCCGCCTGGCCAAGCAGGCCGCCGGTTCCGCCGTGGCGTACCTGGACGACGACACCATGGTGCTGTCGGCCACCACCGCTTCCAAGAACCCCAAGGACCAGCTCGACTTCTTCCCGCTGACGGTCGACGTCGAGGAGCGCATGTACGCGGCCGGGAAGATCCCCGGTTCCTTCTTCCGCCGTGAGGGCCGCCCCTCCGAGGACGCCATCCTCACCTGCCGCCTCATCGACCGCCCGCTGCGCCCGTCCTTCAAGAAGGGCCTGCGCAACGAGATCCAGGTCGTCTGCACGGTCATGGCGCTCAACCCCGACCACCTGTACGACGTCGTGGCGATCAACGCCGCGTCCGCGTCCACGCAGCTGGCCGGTCTGCCCTTCTCCGGCCCGATCGGCGGCGTCCGCGTCGCGCTGATCCGCGGCCAGTGGGTCGCCTTCCCGACGCACACCGAGCTCGAGGACGCCGTCTTCGACATGGTGGTCGCCGGTCGCGTCCTGGAGGACGGCGACGTCGCGATCATGATGGTCGAGGCCGAGGCCACCGAGAAGACCATCAAGCTGGTCGAAGGTGGCTCCGAGGCGCCGACCGAGGAGGTCGTCGCCGCAGGTCTGGAGGCCGCCAAGCCCTTCATCAAGGTCCTGTGCCGCGCCCAGTCCGACCTCGCCGCCAAGGCCGCCAAGCCGGTCGGCGAGTTCCCGATCTTCCTGGACTACCAGGACGACGTCCTGGAGGCCCTGACCGCCGCGGTCAAGCCCGAGCTCGCCCAGGCGCTCACCATCGCCGGCAAGCAGGAGCGCGAGGCCGAGCTGGACCGCGTCAAGGGTCTCGCCGCCGAGAAGCTCCTGCCGGAGTTCGAGGGCCGCGAGAAGGAGATCTCCGCCGCGTACCGCTCGCTCACCAAGCAGCTGGTCCGCGAGCGCGTGATCAAGGAGAAGAAGCGCATCGACGGCCGCGGCGTGACGGACATCCGTACGCTCGCCGCCGAGGTCGAGGCGATTCCGCGGGTGCACGGTTCCGCGCTGTTCGAGCGTGGCGAGACCCAGATCCTGGGCGTCACCACCCTCAACATGCTCCGCATGGAGCAGCAGCTGGACACCCTCTCCCCGGTGACCCGCAAGCGCTACATGCACAACTACAACTTCCCGCCGTACTCCACCGGTGAGACCGGCCGCGTCGGCTCCCCGAAGCGCCGCGAGATCGGCCACGGCGCCCTCGCCGAGCGCGCGCTCGTGCCGGTGCTGCCGACGCGCGAGGAGTTCCCGTACGCGATCCGCCAGGTGTCCGAGGCCCTCGGCTCCAACGGCTCGACGTCCATGGGTTCGGTCTGCGCCTCCACCATGTCGCTGCTCAACGCCGGTGTGCCGCTGAAGGCCCCGGTCGCCGGTATCGCCATGGGTCTGATCTCCCAGGAGATCGACGGCGAGACGCACTACGTCACCCTCACCGACATCCTCGGTGCCGAGGACGCCTTCGGTGACATGGACTTCAAGGTCGCCGGCACCAAGGAGTTCGTGACCGCCCTCCAGCTCGACACCAAGCTGGACGGCATCCCCGCCTCCGTCCTCGCCGCGGCCCTCAAGCAGGCCCGCGACGCCCGCCTGCACATCCTCGACGTGATGATGGAGGCCATCGACCGGCCCGACGAGATGAGCCCGCACGCACCGCGGATCATCACCGTCAAGATCCCGGTCGACAAGATCGGCGAGGTCATCGGCCCCAAGGGCAAGATGATCAACCAGATCCAGGAGGACACGGGCGCCGAGATCACCATCGAGGACGACGGCACGATCTACATCGGTGCCGCCGACGGCCCCTCCGCCGAGGCCGCCCGCGCCACGATCAACGGCATCGCCAACCCGACGATGCCCGAGGTCGGCGAGCGCTACCTCGGTACGGTCGTGAAGACGACCACCTTCGGTGCGTTCGTCTCCCTGCTGCCCGGCAAGGACGGTCTGCTGCACATCTCGCAGATCCGCAAGCTCGCCGGCGGCAAGCGCGTGGAGAACGTCGAGGACGTCCTCGGCGTGGGCCAGAAGGTCCAGGTCGAGATCGCCGAGATCGACTCCCGCGGCAAGCTCTCCCTCGTTCCGGTGATCGAGGGCGAGGCTGAGTCCAACAGCGGCTCCGCCGCGGGCAACGACGAGAACAAGGACGACGCCGAGCAGTGACGTCCCGTAGCTCCCAGGTGACGGCCCGCCCCTCTTCGGAGGCGCGGGCCGTCGCCCGTACCCAAACCCTCATCAAGGGCGTGAACGGTATCGGCACGGTCCGCAAGACCACCCTCCCCGGCGGCCTGCGCATCGTCACCGAGACCCTGCCCTCGGTCCGCTCCGCGACCTTCGGCATCTGGGCGCACGTCGGCTCCCGCGACGAGACCCCGGCCCTGAACGGCGCCACGCACTACCTGGAGCACCTGCTCTTCAAGGGCACACAGAAGCGCAGCGCGCTGGACATCTCCTCCGCCATCGACGCCGTCGGCGGCGAGATGAACGCGTTCACGGCCAAGGAGTACACGTGCTACTACGCGCGCGTGCTCGACAACGACCTGCCGCTCGCCATCGACGTGGTCTGCGACATGCTGACCGGCTCGCTGATCCTCGAGGAGGACGTCGACGTCGAGCGCGGCGCGATCCTCGAAGAGATCGCCATGACCGAGGACGACCCGGGCGACTGTGTGCACGACCTGTTCGCGCACACCATGTTCGGCAACAACGCCCTCGGCCGTCCCGTCCTCGGCACGGTCGACACGGTCAACGCCCTCACCGCCGACCGCATCCGCCGCTTCTACCGGAAGCACTACGACCCCACCCACCTGGTGGTCGCCTGCGCCGGCAACATCGACCACAACAAGGTCGTACGACAGGTCCGCGCGGCCTTCGAGAAGGCGGGCGCGTTCAACGGCCTCGAAGCGCAGCCCATCGGCCCGCGCGACGGCAGCCGCACGATCCGCACCTCCGGCAAGGTAGAGCTGCTCGGCCGCAGGACCGAGCAGGCACACGTCGTCCTCGGCATGCCGGGCCTCGCCCGCACCGACGACCGCCGCTGGGCCATGGGCGTGCTCAACACCGCCCTCGGCGGCGGCATGTCATCCCGCCTCTTCCAGGAGGTCCGGGAGAAGCGCGGCCTCGCCTACAGCGTGTACTCGTACACCTCAGGCTTCGCCGACTGCGGTCTGTTCGGCGTGTACGCGGGCTGCCGGCCGAGCCAGGTGCACGACGTGCTGAAGCTCTGCCGCGACGAACTCGACCACGTCGCCGTCAACGGCCTCACCGACGACGAGATCGCCCGCGCCATCGGCCAGCTCCAGGGCTCCACCGTCCTCGGCCTGGAGGACACCGGCGCGCTGATGAACCGCATCGGCAAGAGCGAGCTGTGCTGGGGCGAGCAGATGTCCGTCGACGACATGCTGGACCGGATAGCCGCGGTCACCCCGGACGAGGTCCGCTCGGTCGCCCGCGACATCCTGGGACAACGCCCGTCGCTGTCGGTCATCGGCCCGCTCAAGGACAAGCAGGCCGCGCGGCTGCACGACGCCGTCGCCTGAACACCTCCCGGTCACTCCCTAAGGAAGCAAGAGATGAGCAAGCTGCGCGTGGCGGTCCTCGGTGCCAGGGGCCGGATCGGGTCCGAGGCGGTCAAGGCGGTCGAGGCCGCCGAGGACATGGAGCTGGTCGCAACCCTCGGCCGGGGCGACAAGCTCCAGACCCTGGCGGAGACCGGCGCCCAGGTCGCCGTGGAGCTGACCACCCCCGACTCCGTCATGGACAACCTCGACTTCTGCGTGCACCACGGCATCCACGCGGTCGTCGGCACGACCGGCTGGACCGAGGAGCGCCTCGCACAGCTGAAGGGCTGGCTGGCCGAGTCCCCCGAGACCGGTGTGCTCATCGCGCCGAACTTCTCCATCGGCGCCGTCCTGACGATGAAGTTCGCGCAGATCGCCGCGCCGTACTTCGAGTCGGTCGAGGTCATCGAGCTGCACCACCCGAAGAAGGTGGACGCGCCGAGCGGTACGGCCACGCGCACGGCCCAGCTCATCGCCGAGGCCCGCCGGGCCGCCGGTACGGCCCCGGCGCCGGACGCCACGGTGACGGCCCTGGACGGCGCGCGCGGCGCGAGCGTCGACGGGATCCCGGTCCACGCCGTACGCCTGCGCGGCCTGCTGGCCCACCAGGAGGTGCTGCTCGGCGGCGAGGGCGAGACCCTCACCATCCGCCACGACTCCCTGCACCACAGCAGCTTCATGCCGGGCATCCTGCTCGGCGCCCGCCGCGTGGTGACCACTCCGGGCCTGACCTTCGGCCTGGAACATTTCCTGGACCTGAGCTGAGACAGACTCCCCGATGCGCGCGAAGATCACTTACCTCGTCACGGCCGCCGTCCTGGTCTTCTACTTCGTCCTGGTCGGCAGCCGCGGCGTGCTGCTCATCCAGTCCGGCACGGTCCTGACCGTCACCTTCGGGGTGGCGGTGCTGATCCTGCCGGTCATCGGGCTGTGGTTCCTGTGGAAGAACACCCAGTTCGTCCGCAGGGCCAACGCCCTCGCCGCCGAACTCGACGCCGAGGGCGGCCTGCCGGTCGACGAGCTGAAGCGCCTGCCCAGCGGCCGGATCGACCGCGACTCGGCCGACGAGGTCTTCGCCAAGCGCAAGGCCGAGACCGAGGCGTCCCCCGACGACTGGCGCTGCTGGTTCCGCCTCGCCGTCGCCTACCACGACGCCCGCGACACCCCACGGGCCCGCAAGGCGATGCAAAGGGCCATCGCCCTGCACGACGGAAAGCCGGTCCAGGCCTAGCTTTCGTGGTGCCGCCGCTGCGGGGCAGTCGTGCCGCTAGGGGCGGCACGGGTGGGCGCAGCGGCACCTCACAGCGAGCAGCGCCCGCCTCCATCCCGGGCCGGCGCCTGCACAGGGCACCGTCGGTCAGCCGCGCCCGCCGCCGTACTCCGCCGCCCAAGCCTCCACCGTGTCCGCCGCCCGGTCGAACGCGGCCGGGCGGCCCAGGAAGTCCAGCGTGTGAGTCGTCAGCAACTCAGGCGTGTCCTCGGCCGCCCGGTCCTTGCGCACGAGCATCAGCGCCTGCCCCTGCACCGTCCGCGGCAGCCCCAGCCAGCGCACCGGCTGCTGCACCGTCCGCACCGAGAGCACCCGCGCCCACGGCGCCGTACGCGTCACCAGGAAGCCGACGTGGCGCAGCCCGCGCCCGCTCACCCACACGCCCATGCGCAGCAGCCGCAGCGCGCCGGCTATGAGCAGGAGCGCCGCTGTCAGCACCGCCCCGGCGGAGGACACCGACCGGGTCAGGGCGATGGCCACGGCGGCGAACAGCACGAAGGAGGCGAGCAGCAGCACCAGCGCCGCCACACCCACACGCCACGGACCGGGACGGTAGGGGCGCCGCCAGCGCTCCCGGTCGTCGAACGGCAGCGCGCTCTCGGAAGCGGCCTCGAAGGTGCGGTCGGCCGTCAGAAAGGACAGGGGCACGGCTGGTCCTCACTCGATGCGTGCGTGGCTGTGCCGGTGAGGCTATCCGCCGCTGTTCTGGCTCACCACCCTCGGGTGGCCGGAAGAGTCAGTGCCCCTGAGAGGCCTGGGACTGCTGCGTCGGCGTACTGGACGGGGTGGACATCGCCGGCATGCCGAGGATCAGGGCTCCCACCAGCCCGGCGACGAGGGTGAGCCCCAGCAGCCAGCGCCCGGCCGTCTCCCCGAAGGAAGCGCGCGGACGGGGCGGGGGAGTGACATTGCTGCGGAACCTGTCCGCCTCGGCCAGGAAGACGAAGGGTACGGGCTCGCGCCGACCGAACATCGCGGGAACGTCTCCTTTCGGGGTCGAACGTGCAGGCCTCACCCATACAGACGCTCGAGTGACACAAAAGGTGCCCATGTCGGAAAAAATCCATGGTGGGATTTTTGAGGCCAGATACTGTCGAGGTGCTGCCGTGGCCCGGGCGGGTGCCCCGTAAGGTGGGCGCGAACCACAGCTGTGATGGGAAGGACCCCAACCCCCGTGACCACCCCCGAGTCGCTCACGTTCCGCAGTGACGTCACCGTCGAGCTGGTGAAGTCCAGTGCTTCGGACGCCGACGTCCTCTTCGCCGCGCGGGTCTCGACCGCCGGCGAGCAGTCCCTGGACGAGCTGAAGAAGGACCCCGAGCGCTCCAAGGGGCTGATCAACTTCCTGATGCGCGACCGGCACGGCAGCCCGTTCGAGCACAACTCGATGACGTTCTTCATCAGCGCCCCGATCTTCGTGTTCCGCGAGTTCATGCGGCACCGGGTCGGCTGGTCGTACAACGAGGAGTCCGGCCGCTACCGGGAGCTCCAGCCCGTCTTCTACGTCCCCGGCGCCGACCGCAAGCTCGTGCAGGAGGGCCGCCCCGGCAAGTACGTCTTCGCCGAGGGCACCCCGGCCCAGCACGAGGCGGTCACCGGCACCCTGCGGGAGTCGTACGAGCAGGCGTACGGGGCCTACCAGAAGATGCTCGCCGAGGGCGTCGCCCGCGAGGTCGCCCGTGCGGCCCTCCCGGTCGGCCTCTACTCCTCGATGTACGCCACCTGCAACGCCCGCTCCCTGATGCACTTCCTCGGTCTGCGCACCCAGCACGAGCTGGCCAAGGTGCCCTCCTTCCCGCAGCGGGAGATCGAGATGGTCGGCGAGAAGATGGAGGCGGAGTGGGCGAAGCTCATGCCGCTGACGTACGCCGCCTTCAACGCGAACGGACGGGTGGCCCCGTAGCGAAGCCCTGTTCCCCCCGCGCGGAACGGATGTACGGATCAGCCTCGCGAAGTGTCCGTATTGCGGCATTTAGAGAAGTTCATCTAGCCTGATCAAACGGACCCGGCACTGCTTGAACCCCCGAGCAGGCAGTGCCGGGCTCCGCATTTGTCCTGACTTTCCCGACCCCCCGAGGGCAGACCGCACAGGGAGCACCGAGTAGCGTGTTACCCATGGCTCCGACCTCGACTCCGCAGACCCCCTTCGGGCGGGTCCTCACCGCCATGGTCACGCCCTTCACGGCGGACGGCGCACTCGACCTCGACGGCGCGCAGCGGCTCGCCGCCCACCTGGTGGACGCAGGCAACGACGGCCTGATCATCAACGGCACCACCGGCGAGTCCCCCACCACCAGCGATGCGGAGAAATCGGACCTCGTACGAGCCGTCCTGGAGGCCGTCGGAGACCGCGCCCACGTCGTCGCCGGCGTCGGCACCAACGACACCCACCACAGCATCGAGCTGGCCCGCCAGGCCGAGCGCGACGGCGCCCACGGCCTGCTGGTCGTCACGCCGTACTACAACAAGCCCCCGCAGGAGGGCCTGTACCGGCACTTCTCAGCCGTCGCCGACGCCACCGGCCTGCCGGTCATGCTCTACGACATCCCCGGCCGCAGCGGCGTCCCGATCAACACCGAGACCCTCGTCCGGCTCGCCGAGCACCCCCGGATCGTCGCCAACAAGGACGCCAAGGGTGACCTCGGCCGCGCCAGCTGGGCCATCGCACAGTCGGGCCTCGCCTGGTACTCCGGCGACGACATGCTGAACCTCCCGCTGCTCTCCGTGGGCGCGGTCGGCTTCGTCTCGGTCGTCGGCCACGTCGTCACCCCCGACCTGCGCGCCCTCGTCGATGCGTACATCTCCGGCGACGTCGTCAAGGCCACCGAGATCCACCAGAAGCTGCTCCCGGTCTACACCGGCATGTTCCGCACCCAGGGCGTCATGACCACCAAGGCCGCGCTCGCCCTCCAGGGACTGCCCGCGGGCCCGCTGCGCTCGCCCATGGTCGAGTGCTCGCCCGAGGAGATCGCCCAGCTCAAGATCGATCTTGCCGCCGGCGGGGTACAGCTCTGACAACAGACTTGGCACCACACAGGCTTCACAACTGAAGATCAACAGAAGAGACGGGCCACCGGTGCCCGCAACCCCACAACAACAACTGCTTCTGCACGAACGTCTCACGCGCCACGTGCCCGACCGGTACGTGGCGCGTGTGGTGAGGAGAGTCTTTTGAGTCATCCGCATCCCGAACTCGGCCCGCCCCCGCCCCTCCCCGAGGGCGGCCTGCGCGTCACCCCGCTCGGCGGTCTCGGCGAGATCGGCCGAAACATGACGGTCTTCGAGTACGGCGGCCGCCTCCTGATCGTCGACTGCGGAGTGCTCTTCCCCGAGGAGGAGCAGCCCGGAATCGACCTGATCCTGCCGGACTTCTCGTCCATCCGGGACCGCCTCGACGACATCGAGGGCATCGTCCTCACGCATGGCCACGAGGACCACATCGGCGGCGTCCCGTTCCTGCTCCGCGAGAAGCCGGACATCCCGCTGATCGGCTCCAAGCTGACCCTCGCCCTGATCGAGGCCAAGCTCCAGGAACACCGGATCCGCCCGTACACCCTCGAGGTGGCCGAGGGGAACCGTGAACGCATCGGCCCCTTCGACTGCGAGTTCGTCGCCGTCAACCACTCGATCCCGGACGCACTGGCCGTCGCCATCCGCACGCCCGCCGGCATGGCGGTGCACACCGGCGACTTCAAGATGGACCAGCTCCCGCTGGACAACCGCCTCACCGACCTGCACGCCTTCGCCCGGCTGAGCGAGGAGGGCATCGACCTCCTGCTCACCGACTCCACGAACGCCGAGGTCCCGGGCTTCACTCCGCACGAGCGCGACATCTCCAACGTGCTGCGCCAGGTCTTCGCCGGTGCCCGCAAGCGGATCATCGTGGCGAGCTTCGCCAGCCACGTCCACCGCATCCAGCAGATCCTGGACGCGGCCCACGAGTACGGTCGCCGGGTCGCCTTCGTCGGCCGCTCCATGGTCCGCAACATGGGCATCGCCCGTGACCTCGGCTATCTGAAGGTCCCGCCTGGCCTGGTGGTCGACGTCAAGACGTTGGACGACCTTCCCGACCACGAGGTGGTCCTGGTCTGCACGGGCTCCCAGGGCGAGCCGATGGCGGCGCTGTCGAGGATGGCGAACAGGGATCACCAGATCCGGATCGTCGAGGGCGACACGGTCATCCTGGCGTCCTCGCTCATCCCCGGGAACGAGAACGCGGTCTACCGGGTGATCAACGGCCTGACCCGCTGGGGCGCCGACGTCGTCCACAAGGGCAACGCCAAGGTGCACGTTTCCGGCCACGCCTCCGCGGGCGAGCTGCTGTACTTCTACAACATCTGCCGCCCGAAGAACCTCATGCCGGTCCACGGCGAGTGGCGGCACTTGCGCGCCAACGCCGAGCTGGGAGCACTCACCGGGGTCCCGCACGACCGGATCGTCATCGCCGAGGACGGCGTCGTGGTCGACATGGTCGAGGGCAAGGCCAAGATCTCCGGCAAGGTCCAGGCCGGTTACGTGTACGTCGACGGCCTCTCCGTCGGCGATGTCGGCGAGCCGGCCCTCAAGGACCGCAAGATCCTCGGCGACGAGGGCATCATCTCGGTCTTCGTGGTGGTGGACTCGTCCACCGGCAAGATCACCGGTGGCCCGCACGTCCAGGCGCGTGGCTCCGGCATCGAGGACTCGGCCTTCGCCGACGTCCTTCCGAAGATCACGGAAGCGCTGGAGCGCTCCGCCCAGGACGGTGTCGTGGAGCCGCACCAGCTCCAGCAACTCGTTCGGCGCACTCTCGGCAAGTGGGTCTCGGACACGTATCGCCGCAGGCCGATGATCCTCCCTGTGGTCGTGGAGGTCTGACGGCTCGTCGGAGCATCACCCGAGCGGGGGGGGGGGGGGGGGGGGGGGGGGGGGGGAGGAAGGGGGGGGGGGGGGGGGGGGGGGGGGGGGGGGGGGGGGGGGGGGGGGGGGAGGAG
>NZ_JBVIEB010000008.1:140433-485114 GCF_055572075.1 Streptomyces sp. NPDC030820 | reverse complement strand
CGCCCGGTTACATTCCGAACCCGGAAGCTAAGCCTCACAGCGCCGATGGTACTGCAGGGGGGACCCTGTGGGAGAGTAGGACGCCGCCGAACAATCTTTGGAAGGACCCCTGGTCACCAGCGTTCAGCTGGGACCAGGGGTCCTTTTGTTTTTACAATGCTTGCGGTACCTAAGACAGGAGTCACCATGTCCACCAACTCTCCCGACGATCGACCGGAGCGCGACCAGCGGCGACGGGACAGTGGTGACCGTGGTGACCGCGGCGGCTACCGGGGCGACCGTGGCGGCTTCCGCCGCGACAACGACCGCGGTGGCTACGGTGGTCGGCGCGATGACCACCGTGGTGACCGTGGTGGTTTCCGTCGCGACGACCGTCGCGACGACCGTCGCGACGACAGGCGTGACGATCGCCGTGATGACCGCCGTGACGACCGGGGTGGGTTCCGGCGTGACGACCGTGGCGGTTATGGCCGTAGGGACGACCGCCGTGAGGGCGACCGGGGTTCGCGTCCGGCGTTCCAGCGGGACGACCGCGACCGTGGGCCGCGCCGTGACGACCGCCGGGACGACCGCCGTGATGACCGCCGTGATGACCGCGGCTTCCGCCGCGACGACCGTGGTGGCGACCGCCCCTCCTTCCGGCGTGACGACGACCGCGGCGGCTACGGCCGGCGCGATGACCACCGTGGTGACCGTGGCGGCTTCCGTCGCGACGACCGACGCGACGACAGGCGTGAGGACCGGCGGGATGACCGGGGTGGGTTCCGGCGTGACGACCGTGGCGGTTATGGCCGTAGGGACGACCGCCGTGAGGGCGAGCGGGGTTCGCGTCCGGCGTTCCAGCGGGACGACCGCGACCGTGGGCCGCGTCGTGACGACCGCCGGGACGACCGCCGTGATGACCGCGGCTTCCGCCGCGACGACCGTGGTGGCGACCGCCCGTCCTTCCGGCGTGACGACGACCGTGGCGGCTACGGCCGGCGCGACGACAGCCGTGGCGGTGGCTACGGGGACCGGCGTGACGACCGGCGCGATGACACCCGCGGTGACCGCGGTGACCGTGGTGGATTCCGCCGGGACGACCGGGGTGAGCGCGGTGACCGTGGTGGATTCCGTGGTCGGGACGACCGCGGTGGCCGTGGGCCCCGTCGGGACGACCGTGGTGGGCGGCCCGGTGGCTTCCGGGGGCGTGACGACCGGCGTGATGACCGGCGTGACGACCGCCGGGGCGGTAGCCGCTTCCGCGACGAGCGTGAGCGGGACCGCGACCGGGACCGCGAGCCGATCAAGCGGCTGCCGATCCCGGAGGACGTCACCGGTGACGAGATCGACAAGGACGTGCGTCAGGAGCTCCAGAGCCTGCCCAAGACGCTCGCGGACGACGTCGCCAAGAACCTGGTGATGGTCGCCCGGCTCATCGACGAGGACCCCGAGGGTGCCTACGCCTACTCCAAGGTGGCCCTGCGTCTGGCCTCCCGCGTGGCCGCCGTACGCGAGGCCGCCGGGTTCGCGGCGTACGCCAACCAGAAGTACGGCGAGGCCCTCGCCGAGTTCCGGGCCGCGCGGCGGATGAGCGGCACCGTGGACCTGTGGCCGGTGATGGCCGACTGTGAGCGTGGGCTCGGGCGGCCGGAGAAGGCGCTGGACATGGCCGGTGCCCCGGAGACGCACAAGCTGGACAAGGCCGGTCAGGTCGAGATGCGGCTCGTCGCGGCTGGTGCCCGGCGTGACATGGGACAGCTGGACGCGGCCATCGTGACTCTCCAGAGCCCGGAGCTCGCCTCCAACTCGGTCCAGCCGTGGACCGCCCGTCTGCGGTACGCCTACGCCGACGCCCTGCTGGCCGCCGGCCGGGAAGGCGAGGCGCGCGAGTGGTTCGCGAAGGCCGTGGAGGCCGACCGGGACGGCAGCACGGACGCCTCCGACCGGCTCGCCGAGCTGGACGGCGTGGAGTTCGTCGACGCTCTGGACGAGAGCGAGATCGAGAGCGAGATCGAGAGCGAGGGCGAGCCGGAGAAGCCGTCGCAGGAGGACGGCGACGAGGACTGACGGCAGTCACTGAAAGGGGGGCAGGTTCCTGGTGGAACCTGCCCCCCTTTCGTGTTCCCGGGTGCGGAAGCGCTCAGATGTCCAGGGCCCGCAGTACCAGACCCGACGCCGGCTTCGGGCCGAACGACGTCGACTTGCGGGGCATCGTCACGCCCTGGCGGGCCAGGTCGCGTACGACCTCCTCGCGGACCGGGTGCATCAGGACGGCCGTACCGCCGTCGCGTTCCGCCTTGGCGACCGTCGCGGCCGTGTCGTGGATGTACGCGATGTGGGCCGGGGAGTCCTCGGGGATGTGCCAGACATGGTCGAGGAGCGTGGCGTGCAGGACCGTGGCGTCCAGGGAGCGCCAGGCCGGCGGGCGGTCGGCCGGGATCGTCCGGGCCAGCAGGTCCGGGTCCGGGCGGTCGAGGAGGTGGAAGGCGCCGTCGCCGGCCAGCAGGAAGGCGTTGCCCGCGCAGGACGCGTCCGCAAGGGCCTCCAGGGCCTCGGGGAGCGGTGCGTCCAGGTGTTGCACCCGGAACAGGCCCTGCACCGCCGTGAGTGCGTCCGCGACCGGCAGGCGGTGCAGCAGGCGGTGGATGGCGCGGACGCGCAGCGGGTAGCGGGCGGTGTCGACGAGCAGGACCAGGCCGTGGTCCCAGGGACTGGGGGAGGGGTGCTCGGCGCGCAGTCGCAGATAGGTGGCCCAGCGGTGGTGGCCGTCGGCGATCAGGGCCTGGTGGTGGGCGAGGTCGGACTGGATGCGGGCCAGGTCGGCGGGGTCGGTGACGGACCAGAGGCGGTGGTGGAAGCCGTCCTCGGTGGTCGTTGCGAGCAGCGGGGGCTTCTCCGCCGTCCGCTCGACGACCTCGGCCGCCGTACCGTTGCCCCGGTAGGTCAGCAGCAGCGGCTCCAGGTTCGCGCGCGTGGCCCGCATCAGGGCCGCGCGGTCGGCGACCACGGGCGGCATGACGTCCTCGTGCGGCAGCACCACGCCCTCGGCCGGCTCCGAGACCCGCAGCGCGCCGATGACACCGCGCTGGAGCATGCCGCCCTCGTCCCGCTGCTCGTAGACGTACAGGCCGGGCTCGGGGTCCGCGGTGAGGACGCCCTCGTCCAGCCAGCGGCGCAGGGTGTCGGCCGCCTGCTCGGTGCGGGCGCTCGGGGTGCCGGCCTGGGGCAGGATCAGCCGGACGATGTTGTACGGGTCGGCGGACTGGAGGTGGTGCACCCCATCGGGGCGTACGACGACGTCGTACGGCGGGGAGGTGACGGAGGCGAGGCTGCCGACCCGGTCGGGGTCGTAGCGAAGGCCGCGGAACGGGGTGAGTTCCAGGCCCTGGCGCGCCGTTGCTTCCGAGTGACCTGCAGTGTTCATCCCGGCATCGTACGTGTGTCAGTGGCGTGCGGGATGATCGGGGGAAAGACGGTCGAACGAGGAGCGATGTGGAATGAGCCAGGCGGTCAGGACGAGCCCCGAGGGCAGTGACCAGCCCCTGAGCGAGGCGTACGACACGGCGCTGCTCGATCTGGACGGTGTGGTGTACGCGGGCGGGAGCGCGATCCGGCACGCGGTGGACTCGCTGGCGGTGGCGCGTTCCGGCGGGATGCATCTGGCGTATGTCACCAACAACGCGCTGCGGACCCCGGACACGGTGGCCGAGCATCTGACGGAGCTGGGCATACCGACGGGCGCCGATGACGTGATCACCTCGGCGCAGGCGGTCGCGCGGCTGATCAGCGAGCAGGTGCCGACCGGGGCGCGGGTGCTGGTGATCGGCGGCGAGGGGCTGCGGGTGGCGCTGCGCGAGCGCGGGCTGACTCCGGTGGAGTCGGCGGACGACGATCCGGCGGCGGTCGTGCAGGGCTACGGCGGGCCCGATCTGACCTGGGGCCGGTTCGCGGAGGCGTCGTACGCGGTGGCGCGCGGGGTGCCGTGGTTCGCGTCCAACACCGACCTGACGATTCCCAGCGGGCGGGGTATCGCGCCGGGCAACGGGGCGGCCGTGGAGGTCGTTCGGATCGCGACGGGCAAGGAGCCGCAGGTGGCGGGCAAGCCGCTGCCTCCGATGCACCGCGAGACGATCATCCGGACCGGCGCGAAGCGGCCGCTGGTGGTCGGGGACCGGCTGGACACGGACATCGAGGGCGCGATCAACGGCGGGGTGGACTCGCTGCTGGTGCTGACCGGAATCACCGACGGCGCCCAGCTGCTCGCCGCGCCGCCGCAGCACCGGCCGACGTACGTGGACGCGGATCTGCGCGGGCTGCTCACCGGGCAGCCGGAGGTCAGCGCGCTCACGGAGGGCTTCCGGTGCGGTGGCTGGACGGCGACGGCCGGGGCGGACCGGCTGGAGCTGGAAGGCGACGGGGAGCCGCTGGACGGGCTGCGGGCGCTGTGCGCGGCGGCCTGGACGGCGGCCGGGGAGGGCTCCTGCGAGCTGGACGGAGGGAAGGCGCTGGCGCGGCTCGGACTGTGAGCGGGTTCCGGGCGGACCGTGACGTGTCCGCACCCGGGGATCGAGGTCAATAGCGAGGGTAGGCTAACCTAACCTCGTGTTGGTCGACAGTCCTCCGGAACAGCGCGCGGAGACCGCCCCCGCGCCCCCAACCCGCCGGGCGGCAAGGGCCCTTGGGCTCCTGCTCGCCGCCGCGATCCTGGTGCTCGTCGCCCTGGCGAGCATCGCGATCGGGGCGAAACCGCTGTCAGTGGACCAGGTCTGGCACGGTCTGTTCCACGACACGGGGACGTACGGCGACGTCGTCGTGGACGAGCGGCTCGCGCGCACGGTCCTGGGGCTGCTCGCCGGTGCCGCGCTCGGTCTCGCGGGCGCGGTGCTGCAGGCGCTCACCCGCAATCCGCTGGCCGACCCCGGGCTGCTCGGCATCAACGCGGGTGCCTCGGCCGCCGTCGTCACCGCCATCACCTATTTCGGCGTCACCAGCCTCACCGGCTATGTGTGGTTCGCCTTCCTCGGGGCGGCGGCGGTCGGCGCGCTGGTGTGGTTCCTCGGCGGCAGCCGGGGCGCCACCCCGGTGCGGCTCGCGCTCGCCGGTACGGCGATCAGCGCCGCCCTGTACGGCTATCTCCAGGCCGCGATGATCCTGGACGACGCGGCGCTCGGCAGGATGCGCTTCTGGACCGTGGGTTCGCTGGCCTCGGCCACCGACTCCACCATCCTGCAGGTGCTGCCGTTCCTCGGGGCCGGCATGGTCCTGGCGCTCGCGCTGGCCCGGCCGCTGAACGCCGTCGCGATGGGCGACGACACCGCCCGCGCCCTCGGCGCCAACCTGGGCCGCACCCGCGCCCTGGCCATGCTGTCCGCCACCGTCCTGTGTGGTGCCGCGACCGCCGCCTGTGGCCCGATCGTGTTCGTCGGCCTGATGGTGCCGCACGTCGTGCGTTCCTTCACCGGCCCCGACCTGCGCTGGATCCTGCCGTACGCCACCGTCCTGTCGCCCGTGCTGCTGCTCGGCGCGGACGTCGTCGGCCGGGTCGTGGCCCGCCCCTCGGAACTCCAGGTCGGCATCGTCACCGCGATCATCGGCGGCCCGGTCTTCATCCTTCTCGTACGACGGCGGAGGACGGCCCAGCTGTGAAGACCCGATCCATGAACCGGGCCGTCCGCATCCCCGGCGGGCTGTCCCTGCGCCTGGACCTGCGGGCCCTGCTCGTCGTCGTCCTGCTGCTGGCCGCCGCCTGTGCCGCGGGTGTCGCGCTGATCGGCACCGGCGACGCGAAGATCCCGGCGGCCGACGTGCTCCGGACCCTCGCCGGGAACGGCAACGCCTACCAGGACTTCATCGTGGGCGAGCTGCGGCTGCCACGGGTCCTGGTCGGCCTGCTGGTCGGCGCCGCGCTGGGCCTGGGCGGCGCGCTGTTCCAGTCCGTCTCCCGCAACCCGCTCGGCAGCCCGGACGTACTGGGCCTCTCCCAGGGCTCGACGGCCGGCGCGCTGGTCGTCATCGTGCTGCTGTCCGGCAGCGCCACTCAGGTCACCGTCGGCGCGCTGGTCGGCGGCCTGGTGACCGGACTCGCCATCTATCTGCTCGCCTGGAAGCAGGGCGTGCACGGATACCGGCTGGTCCTGGTCGGCATCGGCGTGTCCGCGATCGCCACCGCGGTCAACGGCTATCTGCTCACCGAGGCCGACCTGGTCGACGCGGCCCGTGCGGTGGTATGGATGACCGGTTCCCTGGGTGGCCGTGACTGGGACCAGGTCTGGCCGCTCCTCGCCCTGTGCGCCGTGCTCGTCCCGCTGGTCCTCGGCAACGCGCGCGGCCTGAGGATGCTGGAGATGGGCGACGACGTCGCGAACGCCCTCGGCGTGCGCGTGCAGCGCGTCCGGCTGGTGCTGATGGTCTCGGCCGTGCTGCTCACCGCCGCGGCCACGGCCGCCGCCGGACCCGTCAGCTTCGTCGCGCTGACCGCGCCCCAGCTGGCCCGGCGCCTGACCCGCTCGCCGGGCCCGAACCTCGTGCCCTCCCTGTGCATGGGTGCCGCGCTGCTGGTCGCCGCCGACTGGGCCTCGCAGCGCGTCTTCGGCGCCGACCAGCTGCCCGTGGGGGTGGTCACCGGCGTCCTCGGCGGCGCCTATCTGCTGTGGCTGCTGGTCACCGAGCGCAGGGCGGGCCGGATATGAGCGGCACCGACACGAACACGAGGAGCACTGTGAACCGCCTGTCCGCCGAGAACGTCACCCTCGCCTACGACCAGCGCGTCATCGCCGAGCAGCTGTCCGTGGAGATCCCCGACAACTCCTTCACGGTGATCGTCGGCCCGAACGCGTGCGGCAAGTCGACGCTGCTGCGGGCGCTGTCGCGGATGCTCAGGCCGAGCGGGGGCCGGGTGCTGCTCGACGGGCAGGTCATCCAGGCGATGCCCGCCAAGAAGGTCGCCCGGACCCTCGGTCTGCTGCCACAGTCGTCCATCGCGCCCGACGGCATCACGGTCGCCGACCTCGTCGGCCGCGGCCGCTACCCGCACCAGGGCCTGCTGCGCCAGTGGTCGGCGGAGGACGAGCGGGTCGTCCAGGAGTCCATGCGGCAGACCGGGGTCGCCGAGCTGGCCGACCGGTACGTGGACGAGCTGTCCGGCGGGCAGCGGCAGCGGGTGTGGATGGCCATGGCGCTCGCCCAGCAGACCCCGCTGCTGCTCCTGGACGAGCCGACCACCTACCTCGACATCCAGCACCAGATCGACGTCCTCGACCTGTGCGCCGAGCTGCACGAGACCCAGGGCCGCACCCTGGTCGCCGTGCTGCACGACCTCAACCACGCGGCCCGCTACGCCACCCACCTCATCGCCCTGCGCGGCGGCGAGGTGATCGCCGAGGGCGCCCCGAACGACATCGTCACCGCCGAGCTGGTGGAGCAGGTGTTCGGGCTGCGGTGTCAGGTCATCGAGGACCCGGAGACCGGCACCCCGCTGGTGGTACCGGCGGCCCGAAAGGCACGGGTCACGGCAGCTTCCCGAAGCGTCACGGCGGCTCCCTGAAGCGTCACAGCAGCTTCCTGAGCCGGAACAGATCCAGCAGGCTCGCCTCCAGCCGCACCCGGCCCGAGCCCCAGGCGGTCGCGAAGTTCAGCCGGCCGTCCACCAGGGCCACCAGGTCGTCCCCGGCCATGGCGAGCCTGATCTGCGCCTTCTCGCGCGGCGGCCCGGGACGGGTCTCGTCCACCTCGATCCGCCCGCCCGTCATCCGGCCGGTGAAGGTGACGTCCAGGTCGGTGATGTGACAGCTCACCGAGCGGTCCAGGGCGGCGGCCGCCCGAACGTCGCCCTCGGCGCCCTGCATGTTGTCCGAAAGCTTTCCCAGTGCGGCGCGGCACTCCTCGATCGTGGCCATCGCCCCCGACGGTACCCCAGCGGTTCGCGGTAGCGTCGGGGCATGAGCGACTCGGTTCCGGAGACGGAGATCCCGCAGGATTCGGTGCAGGAGGCGGTGGAGGCACTTCAGGCGTACGACCCCGCCGCGCCCGCCCCCCTGAACGTCCCGCGCACCCCCACCGGCAACGCCGAGGTCGACGCCCAACTGGAGCGGCTGGGTGACGCCGACCACCTCGCCACCGACGGGCACGTCGAGGTGTACGAGGATGTACATCGGGGGCTGCGCGACGCGCTCACCGCGCTCGACGCCCGCCCGGGACCTCCGGCTCCCACCCGTCACCCGACCGCCGCCCCTCAATGAGACCCTTCAAGGTCACACCTTCAGATCGACGTACGAAAGCAGGAGCTGAACCGAACGTGGCAGGAGTCGCACGCCGCCGTCTGGACGCGGAGCTGGTCCGCCGGAAGCTCGCGCGCTCGCGTGAGCACGCCAGCCAGCTGATCGCCGCCGGGCGGGTCACCGTCGGCAAGACCGTGGCGACCAAGCCGGCCACCCAGGTGGAGGCCGCCGCCGCGATCGTCGTCCAGTCCGACGACAGCGACCCGGACTACGTCTCCCGCGGCGGGCACAAGCTCGCCGGCGCGCTGGAGGCCTTCGTCCCGCAGGGGCTCGTGGTCGAGGGCCGGCGCGCGCTGGACGCCGGCGCGTCCACCGGCGGCTTCACCGACGTCCTGCTGCGCGCGGGCGCCGCGCACGTCGTCGCCGTGGACGTCGGATACGGACAGCTCGCCTGGTCTCTCCAGAACGATGAACGCGTCACCGTCAAGGACCGTACGAACGTACGCGAGTTGACGCTCGAGGCGATCGATGGAGAACCTGTGGATCTTGTCGTGGGCGATCTGTCCTTCATTCCGCTCGGGCTGGTGCTGCCGGCCCTGAAGCGGTGCGTGAAGCCGGACGCCGACCTGGTGATGATGGTCAAGCCGCAGTTCGAGGTGGGCAAGGAGCGGCTCGGCAGCGGGGGTGTCGTACGGAGTCCGCTGTTGCGGGCGGAGGCCGTGCGGGGAGTGGCCGAGAAGGCCTGGGAGCTGGGGCTCGGGGTGCAGTCAGTCACCGCCAGTCCGCTGCCCGGCCCCTCGGGGAACGTCGAGTACTTTCTCTGGCTGCGGGCGGGGGC
The DNA here is from genome assembly GCF_055572075.1 of Streptomyces sp. NPDC030820. NCBI lineage: Bacteria > Bacillati > Actinomycetota > Actinomycetes > Kitasatosporales > Streptomycetaceae > Streptomyces > Streptomyces sp. NPDC030820. The sequence goes on along the minus strand of NZ_JBVIEB010000008.1, from coordinate 476,078 downwards.
ACCCGAGGTGGACCCGGCCGACGTCGACCGTGCAGTGGCGGAGGGGCCGCGTTGACACAGAACCTGGCGCGTACTGTTTTCCTGCTCGCCCACACCGGGCGGCCCGCGGCGATCCGCAGTGCGGAACTCGTCGTCAAGGGTCTGCTGCGGCATGGCATCGGGGTGCGGGTGCTGGAGGAGGAGGCGTGCGACCTGCCGCTCCCGGACGAGGTGCAGCTGGTCAAGGAGGCGACTCCGCAGTGCCTCGACGGGTGCGAGCTGCTGATCGTGCTCGGCGGCGACGGCACGCTGCTGCGCGGGGCCGAGTTCGCCCGGGCCTCCGGGGTGCCGATGCTCGGCGTCAACCTCGGACGGGTGGGATTCCTCGCGGAGGCCGAACGCGACGACCTCGATCGGGTGGTCGACCGGGTGGTGGCGCGGTCCTACGAGGTCGAGGAGCGGATGACCGTCGACGTCGTCGTGCACCGCAACGGGGACATCGTGCACACGGACTGGGCGCTGAACGAGGCTGCGGTGCAGAAGGCCGGCGCGGAGAAGCTGCTGGAAGTCGTGCTGGAGATCGACGGACGGCCGGTGACGGGGTTCGGGTGCGACGGGGTTGTGCTGTCCACGCCGACCGGGTCCACTGCTTATGCCTTCTCCGCCGGCGGGCCTGTGGTGTGGCCCGAGGTGGAGGCGCTGCTGATGGTGCCGATCAGTGCGCACGCGCTGTTCGCCAAGCCGTTGGTGACCTCGCCGGATTCGGTGCTCGCGGTGGAGGTCCTGCCGCACATCCCGCCGGGGGTCCTGTGGTGCGACGGGCGGCGGACGGTCGAGTTGCCGCCGGGGGCGCGGGTGGAGGTGCGGCGGGGGGCGGTGCCGGTGCGGCTTGCTCGGCTGCATCACTCTTCGTTCACGGATCGGCTGGTTGCGAAGTTTGCGTTGCCGACGACTGGATGGCGAGGGGCACCTCACCACTCGGCGGAGTGATAAAGGCGGCCTGTGTGCACTCCCCGCCCCGGACCTCGTATGGTCTGTTCCGTGTTGGAGGAGATGCGGATACGGTCGCTCGGGGTCATCGACGATGCCGTCGTCGAGCTGTCGCCCGGGTTCACCGCCGTCACCGGTGAGACGGGTGCGGGCAAGACCATGGTGGTCACCAGCCTGGGACTGCTGCTCGGTGGGCGGGCGGACCCGGCGCTCGTGCGGATCGGGGCCGACAAGGCGGTCGTGGAGGGGCGGGTCACCGTTTCCGCGGACGCCTCCGCCGTCGTACGCGCCGAGGAGGCCGGGGCCGAGCTGGACGACGGGTCGCTGCTGATCAGCCGTACCGTTTCGGCCGAGGGGCGCTCCCGGGCCCATCTGGGCGGGCGTTCGGTGCCGGTCGGGCTGCTCGCCGAGCTGGCCGACGACCTGGTGGCCGTGCACGGGCAGACCGACCAGCAGGGGCTGCTGAAGCTGTCCCGGCAGCGGCAGGCCCTGGACCGGTACGCGGGGGACGCGGTCGCCGTGCCGCTCACCAAGTACACGGAGGCCTACCGGCGGCTGCGGGCGGTCTCCGCCGAGCTGGAGGAGATCACCACGCGCGCGCGTGAGCGGGCGCAGGAAGCCGACATGCTGCGGTACGGGCTGGAGGAGATCGCCGCCGTCGAGCCGCGCGCCGGAGAGGACGTCGAGCTCGCCGAGGAGGCCGAGCGGCTGGGGCACGCGGAGGCGCTGTCGTCCGCCGCGACGGCCGCGCACGCCGCTCTCGCGGGCAATCCCGAGGACCCCGAGGGCATCGACGCCTCGACCCTCGTCGCGGGCGCCCATCGCGCGCTGGAGGCCGTCCGCTCGCACGACCCGGCGCTGGCATCCCTCGCCGACCGGATCGGGGAGATCGGCATCCTGCTCGGTGACGTGGCCGGTGAGCTGGCGGGGTACGCCGACGACCTGGACGCCGATCCACTGCGGCTGGCCGCGGTGGAGGAGCGGCGGGCCGCGCTGACCGCGCTGACCCGCAAGTACGGCGACGACGTGAACGCCGTCCTGGCCTGGGCCGAGCAGAGCGCCGCGCGCCTGACCGAGCTGGACGGCGACGACGAGCGGATCGAGGAGCTGACCGCCGAGCGGGACGCGCTCCGTGTCGAACTGGGCGGTCTGGCACAGGCCTTGACGGACGCACGGACGGAGGCCGCCGAGCGGTTCGCCGCCGCCGTGACGGCCGAGCTGGCCTCGCTGGCGATGCCGCACGCGCGCGTGTCCTTCGACATCCGGCAGACCGAGGACCCGGAGGGGGTCGAGGTCGGCGGGCGCACGGTCGCGTACGGGCCCTCGGGCGTGGACGAGGTCGAGCTGCTGCTCGCCCCGCACCCGGGCGCCCCGCCGCGGCCCATCGCCAAGGGCGCGTCCGGCGGTGAGCTGTCCCGTGTGATGCTTGCCGTGGAGGTCGTCTTCGCGGGCACCGACCCCGTGCCGACGTACCTCTTCGACGAGGTCGACGCGGGTGTCGGCGGCAAGGCCGCGGTGGAGATCGGGCGCCGTCTGGCCAAGCTCGCCAAGACGGCGCAGGTCGTGGTCGTCACCCACCTGCCCCAGGTGGCCGCCTTCGCCGACCGGCAGCTGCTGGTCGAGAAGACCAACGACGGCTCGGTCACCCGCTCCGGTGTCAAGGTCCTGGAGGGCGAGGAACGCGTCCGCGAACTCTCCCGGATGCTGGCCGGCCAGGAGGACTCCGAGACGGCCCGCGCCCACGCGGAGGAACTGCTGGCGACGGCCAGGGCGGACCTGTAGGCGGGTTGGGGTTCTAGGGTGGTGGGATGATCGCCGAGCGCAAGTCCCGCTGCCTCCTGCTGTCCGCCGCGCTCACCCGGGCCGGCCAGGCCGTGCTGCGCAAGGCGGCGCCCGGCGGGCGGGAGTTGTGGGAACGGAAGAACTACGCCGGACGCACCGTCGGGCTGTACGCCGGGCCCGCCTCGGTGCTCGGTGCGGCCGTCGCCGCCGCGCGGGTGCGTCCCGAGGCCGGGCTCGCCGTGCTCGCCGCCGGGGTCTGCGGGGCGTACGACGATGTCGCCGGGGACGACCGGCGGGGATTCCGGGCGCATCTGCAGGCGTTGCGGGGCGGTGAAGTCACCAGCGGGGCCGTGAAGTTGTTCGGGATCTCGGCTGCCGGGCTGCTCGCGGGGGCGGCCCTGAAGGAGCGGGTGCTGGACAAGGTGCTCGCCGGGATCGTGATCGCCGGTACCGCGCACTTCGTGAACCTCGTCGACGTACGGCCGGGGCGGGCCGCCGGGGCGGTGCTCGCGCTCGGGGCGCCGGGGCTGTTGCGGAAGGGGCCCGCGGCCGAGCTGTCGGCCGTCGCGATGGGCGGCGCCGCGGCCGTCCTGCCCGACGACCTCGGGGAGCGCGCGATGATCGGGGACACGGGGGCGCACGCGCTCGGCGCCGCCCTGGGGGCGGCCGTGGTGGCGGGCAACCGGCGCGCGGGACTGCTCGCGCACGCCGTCGCGGTCGTGGCCGTTGCCGTGCACGGGGACCGGGTCAGCGCGTGGGCGCGGGCGCTGTGAGCGTCTGACCTCGTCGGACGCGGTCGCACGGCGTTCGCCCGTGCCTGGGTTTCCTTCATCCGTGTGGGTGACGTGCTCCGGCGCATTGCCCCGGCCCGCCGCCGAGTGCGCCCTCCGGATTTCCCGTAACCGACGTTCCCCCTGGCATGCTTGAGGGCACACGGTCCGCGCGGGAGGCGCGCGGGGTATGTCCTTCCACCCCCCTGAGCCCGCTACCTTCTGTACGTTTCCTCGTGACCGCCCACGCCGAACCAGGAGCCCCGGCCCCGTGAGCCCCCTGAGCAGCAACGCACCGCACGGCCAGGCGCCGCTGCGCACCGTGCAGGTGCTGGGCGGGGGCAACGCCGGCAGCAGCGCGCATGTGCGCTCGCTGGCCGAGGGGCTCGTCGCGAGGGGCGTACGGGTCACGGTGTGCGCCCCCGTAGAGGCCGACCGCGCCTACGACTTCACCGGCGCCGGCGCCGAGCACGTGCACGTGCCGCGCAGCAGCGACCCCGTCTCGGTGGCCGCGCTGCGGACCGCCTGCGCCAACGCCGACCTGGTGCACGCGCACGGGCTGCACGCCTCCTTCCGCGCCGTCCTCGCGCTCAGCGGCCGCCACACCCCGCTGGTGGTCACCTGGCACAACCGGGCCCAGGCGGAGGGTCCGCGGGCGCATCTGCTGCGGCTGCTGGAGCGACGGGTGGTGCGGACGGCGGCCGTGGTCCTCGGCACCAGCTCCGACCTGGTGGACCGGGCCCGGGACACCGGGGCGCGGGACGCCCGGCTCGCCGCCGTGGGCCTGCCGGGGCAGCGGCGGCCCGTCGACCTCGACGACCCCGACCGGCTGCGCCCCAAGACCCGGGCCGAACTCGGCGCCACCGGCCGCCCCTTGCTCATCGCGGTCGGCTCCCTCGACCGGCACCGCGGCTACGACGTGCTGCTCGACGCGGCCCGCGCCTGGCGGGACCTGGACCCCGTGCCGCTGGTCGTCATCGCCGGGGAGGGGCCGCTGCGGGCGGCGCTGCAGCGGCGGATCGAGGACGAGGAGCTGCCGGTGCGGCTCATCGGCACCCGCGAGGACGTGCCCGAGCTGCTCGCCGCCGCCGATCTGGCGCTGCTGACGAGCAGTTGGGAGTCGAGGTCCGTCCTCGCCCAGGAGGCCCTCTACGCGCGCGTGCCACTCGTCGCGACCCGGGTCGGCGGCATCCCCGACCTCGTCGGCGACGCGGCCGAACTCGTCCCCTACGGCGACCCGGAGGCGCTCGCGTCCACCGTCGTACGGCTCCTCGCGGACCCGGAGCGCCGGGAGGAGCTGCGGGAGCGCGGCGTGCGGCAGGCTGCCGGCTGGCCGACCGAGGACGAGACGGTCGCCCAAGTGCTCAGCATCTACGACGAGTTGACCCAGCCCCGGCCGCTCGCTTAGGGCACGTGTCTGCGGGCCCGCAGGGCCAGGCTCAGCGCCAGGACCGTCTGCGGGTCGTCGAGGTCGGTGCCCAGCAACTCCCCGATGCGGGCGAGCCGGTTGTACAGGGTCTGCCGGTTGAGGTGCAGCTCGCGTGCCGTCTCCGCCTTGCGCCCGGCGTGCGCCAGATAGGTCTGCAGGGTCGGCAGCAGCGGCGGCTTGGACCGGTTGTCGTGGTCGCGCAGCGGGCCGATCGCCCGGTCCACGAACGCGGCGAGGTCCGGGTGGTCGCGCAGCCGCCACAGCAGCAGGTCGATGTCGAGGCGGCGGGCGTCGTACCAGGGGCGGTCCGTGAGGCCCTGCGCCGCGGTCGCCGTCTCCGCCGCGTGTCTGAGCCCCGCCGAGGCGGCCGCCCAGCCGCCCGCCACGCCGACCACGACGACCGGCGGCGGCGAGCCCGGCCGGCGCATCCCGGCCCGCTCCACGCCCGCCCGCAGCGCCGCCGCCACCCGGTCGGCGACCGCCGAGCGCTCCGACTCCGAGCGCAGCCCGAGCAGCACCAGCACCCGGCCCTCCACCGGCCGCACGCCCAGCAGTACGGGCACGCCCACGGCGGCCAGCTCCTCGGAGACCGCCCGCGCCAGCACCGCCCAGCCACCGCCCGGGGACAGGCTGTCCCCGATCCGCATCACCACCGGCAGCAGCGGGCTGTCGCCGGGCTTGAAGCCGAGGACCCGGGCCTGCGCCGGGGCGTCCTCCGCGGTGATCCGGCCCTCGGCGAGATCGGTGAGGAAGTCGCCGCGCCCGCGCGCCGCCAGCTCCTCCTCCTGCCGGGCCTGCATCAGCACCACGGCCAGGATCCCCGCGGCCCGCTCGGCGGCGATCCGGTGCACCGGGGCGAGCGGCGCGCGGACCGGCAGCAGGACCAGGCGGGCGCGCACCGAGCCCCCCGTACCGGGGGCGCCGCCGGGCACGTCCACCAGCACCGAGCCGGCGGGCGGCGGGACGTCCTTGTGCGGGCCGCGCAGCCCCTCCCACACCTGGAGCGGGTCCGCGCCCTCGGGCCCCTCCCCGGCCGCGTACAGGAGGCGGCCGTCGGCCGTCTCCAGGAACACCGGGTTGCCGCTGAAGTCCGCCAGGATGCCCAGCACCTGCGGCACCCCGCCGCCGCCCAGCAGCGCCTCGGTGCAGCGCCGGTGCACCTCCTCGGCCCGCTGGAGCAGGGCGTAGTGGCCGTTGACGATCTCGGTGTGGATCTCCTCGGTCACCGTCACGAACGGCACCTCGCGGTGCAGCTGGACCAGCGGCAGCTCGGCAGCGCGGGCGGTGTCCACCAGGGCCGCGGGCAGCCGGCTGAAACGCGGGCCCAGCTCCACCACCAGGGCGGCGATCCCGCGCTCGGCCAGGGTGCGCACGAACGCCCGCTGCTCGGCCGGGCGGGTGCCGAGGCCGTAGCCGGTGGTGAGCAGCAGCTCGCCGCCCTTGAGCAGCGAGGCGATGTTGGGCACCTCGCCCGCGTGCACCCAGCGCACCGTGCGACCCAGCCGGTCGGCACCCGCCAGGATCTCCGGCAGCCCGCTGCGCAGACCGGGCAGTTCCAGGGCCCGCTGAACGGTGATCCCGGCGCCCTGGGTGTCGAATCGGTTGTCCGTACGGCTGTCCATGCAGCGGACGCTACCTGCGTAAACGCCCTCGGGACAGCTCCCTGTCAGACGGGCTTGATGTTGTGGTTGAAGCGGAAGACGTTGTCGGGGTCCCAGCGCCGCTTGATCTTCTCCAGCCGCAGCAGATTCCCGGCGCCCAGGCCCGCCCGGACGCGCTCGGGGCCTTCGTCGCCGACGAGGTCGAGGCAGACCGCACCGGCGCTCCAGGGCCGTACCTCGGCGCACGCCTCCCGCACCCAGGCCGTCGCCCGCTCGTCGTCGGCCGGGTCCGCCCAGCAGGCGAAGGGGTGCACCAGCCAGGACGCGTCCCGGTACGGCACCGGGTACGCACGGGGTCCGGCGGCGATCGCACCGCCCAGCGGGTGCAGCACGTGCCGGCTGCCGTTCGACCCGGGCATGCTGTCCGCACGGGCGCGGAAGAGGCCCACCAGCTCGTCGGGCAGCTCCGTCAGGCACTCGGCCGACCAGTGGTTCCGCAGGCCGCACAGGGGCTCCAGCAGGCACTGCACATCCGCGTACGGCAGGGCGCCGAGCACCTCCGTCTCGTGCGGCAGCGCCAGCAGCGGCTCGGCGAGCTTGCGCAGGCCGGTCTCGCCGCCCACGTACGTCAGCACGGCGGCGCACAGGAGCCCGAACTCCGCCGGCGGACCGGTCAGGTACAGCACGGCGCCGCCCACCTCGTCCGGACCGGTACGGATGATCTCGCGGAAGACGCGGACCACGTCCGGGCCGAACTCCGGCCGGCACCGCAGCAGCGCCACGGAGAACTCCGGCAGCTCGTGCAGCTCCAGGGTGAGCGCGGTGGCGATGCCGAAGTTGCCGCCCGCGCCGTGCAGCGCCCAGAACAGCTCGGGGTTCTCGTCGGCATTGGCGTGCACCCGCTCGGCGTCGGCGGTCACCAGCTCCACGCCGATGAGGTTGTCGACGGCGAGGCCGAAGGAGCGGTCCAGCCAGCCGGTGCCGCCGCCGAGGACGAATCCGCCGACACCGGTGTCCGGAACCCAGGAGCCGGGGGCCGCGAGGCCGTGGGGCTGGGTCACCCGGTCCAGGTCGCTCATCGTGGCCCCGCCTTCGACCCGGACCGCCTCGGCCGCCGGGTCGACGGTCACCTCGTGCATCCGGCGCAGATCCACGACGAGCGCGCCGTCGACCCGGGCCCCCACCAGGCCGTGCCCGCCGCCGCGGACGGCGATGTGCAGATCCAGGTCGCGCGCGAAGCGCACCGCCCGGACGACGTCGGCCGCGTCGGCGCACTGCGCGATCACGGCGGGGCGGCGGTCGAGCCGGGCGTTGAAGACGGTCCGGGCGTCGTCGTAGCCGGGGTCCCCCGGGGCGAACACGTCGCCGGCCAGATCCTCGCGGAGCGCGGCGAGCGCCGTGTGCGCCTTGGAACGGGCAGCCATGGCAGCCCCCTTTCCGGCAGGGTGCCGCCTTCCAGCCTAGGCGGGCCGCTCAGCCTCCGTAGGCCCCCGAAGCAGTGAGCCGCAGTGCCGTATCGATCAAAGGCACATGGCTGAACGCCTGCGGGAAGTTGCCCACCTGCCGCTGCAGCCGCGGGTCCCACTCCTCGGCCAGCAGGCCGAGGTCGTTGCGCAGCGCGAGGAGCTTCTCGAACAGCTTGCGGGCCTCGTCCACGCGGCCGATCATCGCCAGGTCGTCCGCCATCCAGAACGAGCAGGCCAGGAAGGCGCCCTCGTCGCCGGGCAGGCCGTCGACGCCGGCGAGGGCGCCCTCCGTCGGGTAGCGCAGGATGAAGCCGTCCGGGGTGGACAGCTCGCGCTGGATCGCCTCGATGGTGCCGATCACCCGCTTGTCGTCCGGCGGCAGGAAGCCCATCTGCGGGATCAGCAGCAGCGAGGCGTCCAGCTCCTGGGAGCCGTAGGACTGCGTGAAGGTGTTGCGCTCCTTGTCGTAGCCCTTCTCGCACACGTCCCGGTGGATGTCGTCGCGCAGTTCCTTCCAGCGCTCCAGCGGGCCGTCCGCGTCCCCGGACTCGATCAGCTTGATGGTGCGGTCCACCGCCACCCAGGCCATCACCTTGGAGTGCACGAAGTGCCGGCGCGGGCCGCGCACCTCCCAGATGCCCTCGTCCGGCTCCTGCCAGTGGTCCTCCAGATAGCGGATCAGCTTGAGCTGGAGCAGGGCGGCGTAGTCGTTGCGGGCCAGGCCCGTCATGTGCGCCAGGTGCAGGGCCTCGGTGACCTCGCCGTACACGTCCAGCTGGAGCTGGTGCGCGGCGCCGTTGCCCACCCGGACCGGGGCCGAGTTCTCGTAGCCCGGCAGCCAGTCCAGCTCGGCCTCGCCCAGCTCGCGCTCGCCGGCGATGCCGTACATGATCTGCAGGTTGTCCGGGTCGCCGGCGACCGCGCGCAGCAGCCACTCGCGCCAGGCGCGGGCCTCCTCGCGGTAGCCGGTGCGCAGCAGGGAGGACAGGGTGATCGCGGCGTCGCGCAGCCAGGTGTAGCGGTAGTCCCAGTTGCGGACCCCGCCGATGTCCTCGGGGAGCGAGGTCGTCGGGGCCGCGACGATGCCGCCCGTGGGGGCGTACGTCAGGGCCTTCAGGGTGATCAGGGAGCGGATCACCGCCTCGCGGTACGGCCCGTGGTACGTGCAGTGCTCGACCCACTCGCGCCAGAACTCCTCCGTCGCCTCCAGCGAGGCCTCCGGCTCCGGCAGCGGCGGCGGCTCCTTGTGCGAGGGCTGCCACGAGATGGTGAACGCGATCCGGTCACCCGGGGCGACCGTGAAGTCGGCGTACGTCGTCAGCGACTTTCCGTAGGTCTCGGCCTCCGTGTCGAACCACACCGAGTCCGGCCCGGCGACCGCCACCGTACGGCCCTCGTGCTTGTGCACCCAGGGGATGACGCGGCCGTAGGAGAACCGCATCCGCAGCGCCGAGCGCATCGGCACTCGGCCGGTGACGCCCTCCACGATCCGGATCAGCTGCGGCGCGCCCTCACGCGGGGGCATGAAATCGGTCACGCGGACCGTGCCGCGCGGGGTGTCCCACTCCGATTCCAGGACCAGCGAGTCGCCCCGGTAGCTCCGCCGGGCGGCCGTGGGCGGCGGGCAGTCGGCGGCGTGGGCCGGGCCGAGCCGCCAGAAGCCGTGCTCCTCGGTGCCCAGCAGACCGGCGAAGATGGCATGCGAGTCGAAGCGGGGCAGGCACAGCCAGTCCACCGTGCCATCCCGGCAGACCAGGGCTGCGGTCTGCATGTCTCCGATGAGTGCGTAGTCTTCGATGCGCCCGGCCACGTGCAACTCCAGTCGAACGGCCACGTCACCCCCGCACAGGGGGGCTGTCGCTAGTGCGGTCAAGGGTCGTTGTTATGCGTCGTTGAGCGGTGAAGCAAAGCAGCCCGCCGATCCTTAAGGCAATACGACAGTCTTTGCTCAACGAACTGCCGCGCTCACGTTGTTCCGGGTGGTGCAGGCTGGGGTGTGCCGTCGTTCCGGCCGGGCTCGGCAGAGAGTGTCCGAGCAGGATACGACGCACGTAGATGATCTGCGTGCCGCTCCGGGCAACCCGTGTGGGCCGAACGGGTGAGCAGCGGGTGACAACCATGTGACATGTGCGTGCCTGTGCTGACGCCTGTGGCGGGCCGCCCCGTACCCGGACGAGCGCGGAGCGTGGCCGGAAGCCATCTGCGCCAGGCGCTGATACGCTGGTAGCCCGTGGACCGGTGGGCCCCCAAGGAGAACCAAGGGGTCCCCCGAACCGCAGCGACGGCACCCCCGGAGATCTCCGGCCGGGCAGCCGCTCCGCATCACAGACAGCGACCACGGGAGCCCCCTCTTGGCCATGCCGCCCAAATCTACGACGACCAAGCACATCTTCGTCACCGGGGGCGTCGCCTCCTCGCTCGGCAAGGGCCTGACCGCCTCGAGCCTGGGCATGCTGCTCAAGGCCCGCGGCCTGCGCGTCGTGATGCAGAAGCTCGACCCGTACCTGAACGTCGACCCGGGCACGATGAACCCCTTCCAGCACGGTGAGGTGTTCGTCACCAACGACGGCGCCGAGACCGACCTGGACATCGGACACTACGAGCGCTTCCTCGACCGCGACCTGGACGGCACCGCCAACGTCACTACAGGACAGGTGTACTCGACGGTGATCGCCAAGGAGCGGCGCGGCGAGTACCTGGGCGACACGGTGCAGGTCATCCCGCACATCACCAACGAGATCAAGCACCGCATCCGGCGCATGGCCACCGACGAGGTGGACGTCGTCATCACCGAGGTGGGCGGCACCGTCGGTGACATCGAGTCGCTGCCGTTCCTGGAGACCGTCCGCCAGGTCCGCCACGAGGTCGGCCGGGACAACGTCTTCGTGGTTCATATCTCTCTCCTGCCCTACATCGGGCCCTCCGGCGAGCTGAAGACCAAGCCCACCCAGCACTCCGTCGCCGCGCTGCGCAACATCGGTATCCAGCCCGACGCGATCGTGCTGCGCTGCGACCGCGAGGTGCCGACCGCGATCAAGCGCAAGATCTCGCTGATGTGCGACGTCGACGAGGCCGCCGTGGTCGCCTGCCCCGACGCCCGCTCGATCTACGACATCCCGAAGGTCGTGCACTCCGAGGGCCTGGACGCCTACGTCGTGCGCAAGCTGGACCTGCCGTTCCGCGACGTCGACTGGACCACGTGGGACGACCTGCTGGACCGCGTCCACAACCCCGAGCACGAAATCACCCTCGCACTGGTCGGCAAATACATCGACCTGCCCGACGCCTATCTGTCGGTCACCGAGGCGCTGCGCGCCGGCGGCTTCGCCAACCGCGCCCGCGTGAAGATCAAGTGGGTCACCTCCGACGACTGCAAGACCCCGGCCGGCGCCAAGGCCCAGCTGTCCGACGTGGACGGCATCTGCGTCCCGGGCGGCTTCGGCGACCGCGGTGTGCTCGGCAAGGTCGGCGCGATCAGGTACGCCCGCGAGAACAGGATCCCGCTGCTCGGCCTGTGCCTGGGCCTGCAGTGCATCGTGATCGAGGCCGCGCGCAACCTGGCCGACATCCCGGACGCCAACTCCACCGAGTTCGACCCTGCCACCGGCCACCCGGTCATCTCCACCATGGCCGAGCAGCTGGACATCGTCGCCGGTGAGGGCGACATGGGCGGCACAATGCGGCTCGGCATGTACCCGGCGAAGCTCGCCGAGGGCTCGATCGTGCGCGAGGTGTACGACGGCAAGGAGTACGTCGAGGAGCGGCACCGCCACCGCTACGAGGTCAACAACGCCTACCGCGCGGAGCTGGAGAAGAAGGCCGGCATCCTCTTCTCGGGCACCTCGCCGGACGGCAAGCTCGTGGAGTACGTGGAGTACCCCCGTGACGTCCACCCCTACCTCGTCGCCACGCAGGCGCACCCCGAGCTGCGCTCGCGGCCGACGCGTCCGCACCCGCTGTTCGCGGGCCTGGTGAAGGCCGCGGTCGAGCGGAAGATCTCGAAGTAACACAAGGGTTGTACGGTGGCCGGGGCGCGCGCATTCAAAACGATCGCGCCCCGGCCGCTTGGCGCTTTGGGGAAGGACAGGGCATGACGATCAAGGACACCCCCGAGGAGTGGGAGATCCGGGCGACGGAGACCCCCTTCGTGGGCAACAAGACCTCGGTCCGCACGGACGACGTGGTCATGCCCGACGGTTCGGTGGCCCGCCGCGACTACCAGGTCCACCCCGGCTCGGTCGCCGTCCTCGCCCTGGACGAGGAGGACCGGGTACTGCTGATCAACCAGTACCGCCACCCGGTGCGGCACAAGCTGTGGGAGATCCCGGCCGGTCTTCTCGACGTGCCCGGCGAGAACCCGCTGCACGCCGCCCAGCGCGAGCTGTACGAGGAGGCGCACGTCAAGGCCGAGGACTGGCGGGTGCTGACCGACGTCTACACCACACCCGGCGGCTGCGACGAGGCCGTACGGATCTTCCTCGCCCGCGATCTGTCCGAGGCGGAGGGCGAGCGGTTCGAGGCGGAGCACGAGGAGACCGACATGGAGCACGCACGCGTGCCGGTCGAGGAACTGGTGCGCCGGGTCCTGGCCGGCGACGTGCACAACAACTGCCTGGTCGTCGGCGTCCTCTCCCTGGTGGCCGCGCGCGGCGGCGACGGCCTCGACGCACTCCGCCCGGCCGACGCCCCCTGGCCGGCCCGGCCCTTCCAGTCCTGACCCGAACCTGTGGCCCGGTCCTGGGCCGCGCCTGTGGCCTGGTCCTGGGCCGCGCCCGTCGCCCGGTTCTGAGCTGCAGCCGTGGCCTGTTCCTGGGCCGCGCCCGTGGCCCGGTCTTGGGCTGCGCCTGCTGGTCCGGTCCTGAGCTGCAGCCGTCGCCTGTGGCCCGGTCCTGAACCGCGCCTGTGGCCCGGTCCTGAACCGCGCCTGTGGCCCGGTCTTGGGCCGCGCCTGTGGCCTGGTCCTGGGCTGCGCCTGTTGGTCCGGTCCTGAGCTGCAGCCGTCGCCTGGTCTTGAGCCGCACCCGTGATCCGGTCCTGAACCGCGCCTGTGGCCCGGTCTTGAGCCGCGCCTGTGGCCTGGTCCTGGGCTGCGCCTGCTGGGCCGGTCCTGGGCCGCGCCCGTGGTCCGGTCTTGAGTTGCGCCCGTGGCCCGGTCCTGGGCCGCGCCTGCTGGGCCGGTCCTGGGCCGCGCCCGTGGCCCGGTCTTGAACCGCGCCCGTGGCCCATTCCTGATCCGAATCCCTCGCCCGGAACCGCAGCCGATCGGCGTACTGGTGTGACGATCGGCTGATCCGATCAGGGGATCCGTCCGTCGCGCTCGTCACGGCACCTCGCAGAGCGTGAACTAGGCTCTTGCACGCCCGTAGCGGAAGATCCGGCGGGCTTGCGTGTGCGGTGGGACGGGAGCGTGGCCCGTGACGGATCAGGCGGTGGACACGGACGGCGTGCGACTGTCGGCGCACGAGGGCACACAAGACCATTTCCTGGGCCGTACAAGGGAGTTGAAGGAACTGCGCGCCGACATCGAGCGCGCGGGACTGGACACCCTCTCCGGACGCAAGGCGCCACGCGCGCGCGTGCTGCTGATCGCGGGCCGCCCCGGCTCCGGCCGGACCGCCCTGGCCGAGGAACTCGTCCGGCAGATCGAGGGCCGTTACCCCGACGGGGTGCTGCGGGCCCGGCTCAGCGAGCCCGACGGCACCCCCGTCCCCGTCGGACGCGCCGCCCGCGAGCTGCTCGCCGCGCTGGAGCTGCCGGCCCCGGCCGGCGCCGCCGAGGACGACCTCACCGAGGCCCTGCGCACCGCCCTCGCCGACCGGCGCGCCCTGCTGCTCCTGGACGACGCGGCCGGCGCCGAGCAGGTCGACGCGCTGCTCCCGGAAGCCCCGGACTGCCTGGTGGTGGCCGTCTCCTCGGGCCCCCTCACCGGTATCGCGGACGTCCGCCCCTGCACCCTGGGCGGCCTGGACACCAAGTCCGCGGTGGAACTCCTCACCCGCTACACCGGCACCGTCCGCATCACGGTCGACCCACGCGCCGCCGAGAGCCTGGTCGAGGCCTGCCAGGGCCATCCGACCGCCCTCGTGCTGGCCGGCGGCTGGCTCGCCGCCCACCCCAAGGCCGCCGTCTCCGACCTCGCCAAACGGCTGCACACGGCCGCCGACGAGGGCCCGGACGGCACCCCGCTCGCCCGTGTCTTCCGGCACGTCCTCGGTGACCTGCCCGGCCCGGCCGCCCGGATACTGCGCCTGCTCTCCCTCGCCCCGGCCGGCCTGATCGACCCGCACACCGCCTCGGCCCTCGCCGGCTGCTCGGTGAGCGCCGCCCGCGCCTCCCTGGACGAGTTCGTCGCCCTCGGCCTGCTGCGCGCGCCGGACTCCCCGCTGCCCCAGTACGACGTCCCCGGCTGCCTGCAGCCGCTGCTGCGCGCCCGCGCCGAGAGCCAGGAACGGCCCGCGGAGCTGCAGCTGGCCCGGGCCCGGATGCTGGAGCGGACCGTGCGGCTGCTGCAGTCGTGCCGGGCGATCACCGAGACGGACAGCCCGCAGGCCCGGGAGAAGCTGAGCGCGATGCCCCGCGAGGTGCGCTTCCCCAACCCCAGGGCGGCCGCGGACTGGCTGCGCATCCGGCGCCCCGCGCTGCTGGCGTGCGCACGGCTGGCGGTGGCCGACGGCGAGCTGGACACCCTCGCCCGACGGCTGATGTCCCAGTTGGTCAGGGCCATGGTGGCGCATGTCGGCACGCAGGCCGCGGCGCCCGACCTGTACGAGGTGCACAGCCTGGTCCTCGATGTCGCCGAGCGCCGCGGGCTGGCCCGGGAGCAGGCCGCGGCCCTGCTGAACCTGGGCGACGTGGACGCGCAGACCGGGCGTACCAGGGATGCGCTGGAACGCTATCGATCAGCTTTGGACGCAGGACGCAGAGCAAATGACCCGTACGCGACCGGTCGCGCAATGGAATCCGTAGGTGGTGCCTACCAGGAGCTCGCGGACTACGACCGGGCCGCGGACTGGTTCGGCCGGGCCCTCGCCGAGCGGCTGGCGCGCGGCGAGCCCGAGCAGGCCGCCCGCCTGTACGGCCGGATCGCCACCGCCCACACCTACGCGGGCCGCTACGGCGAGGCCCTGCGGAACTGGCGGGCCGCCGTCGCGGGCTACCGCAGGAGCGGCGATGTCGCCGCCCACGCGCGGGCGTTGAGCGAGCTGGCCCGGGTGCAGGAGTACGCGGGACGGTTCGAGGAGTCCCTGCACACCTGCCACGAGGCGGTGGAGTGGGCGCGGCGCGCCGACGACCTCCGGTTGCAGGCCGCGCTGCATCTCCGGCTCGCCGACACGCTGGAGCGCCTGGGGGACCCGGCCGCCGCCCGTCTGCACCGCGCGACGGCCGGGCGCATGCTGGACGAGGAGGGCTCGGAGGACGAGGCAAGCCCCAATCAGGACGTCGATGCCTGCGAAATCCGCAGTGCATCCGGCGAAGATTGATGCAATGAAAGGCTAGACACTCGGAACACCTTCATTAAACTGGCTCTGCCGCACGTTCTCCTGCGGTGTCTCCCGGTATGCCCTTGCATGTCTGGGTACGTCTGTAAAGCACCCCCATACCCTCTGAGTCAAGGACCGTGATCGACGTGAAGGTCGGCATCCCCCGCGAGGTCAAGAACAACGAGTTCCGGGTGGCCATCACCCCCGCCGGTGTGCACGAGCTGGTGCGCAACGGGCACCAGGTCGTCGTCGAGCGGGGCGCCGGCCTCGGCTCCTCGATCACGGACGAGGAGTACGTCTCCGCCGGTGCCGCGATCCTGGACACCGCCGACGAGGTGTGGGCCACCGCCGACCTGCTGCTGAAGGTCAAGGAGCCCATCGCGGAGGAGTACCACCGTCTCCGCAAGGACCAGATCCTCTTCACCTACCTGCACCTGGCCGCCTCCAAGGAGTGCACGGACGCGCTCATCGAGTCCGGCACCACGGCCATCGCCTACGAGACCGTCGAGCTACCCAATCGCGCCCTGCCGCTGCTGGCCCCGATGTCCGAGGTCGCGGGCCGGCTGGCCCCGCAGGTCGGTGCCTACCACCTGATGCGCGCGGCCGGCGGCCGTGGCGTGCTGCCCGGTGGCGTCCCCGGTGTGACCCCGGCCAAGGCCGTCGTCATCGGCGGTGGCGTCTCCGGCTGGAACGCCACCCAGGTCGCCGTCGGCATGGGCTTCGAGGTGACCCTGCTCGACCGTGACATCAACAAGCTGCGCGAGGCCGACAAGATCTTCGGTACGAAGGTCAAGGCGATCATGTCCAACTCCTTCGAGCTGGAGAAGGCCGTCCTCGACGCCGACCTCGTCATCGGCGCGGTCCTCATCCCGGGCGCCAAGGCCCCGAAGCTGGTCACCAACGAGCTGGTGGCCCGTATGAAGCCCGGAAGTGTCCTTGTCGACATCGCGATCGACCAGGGCGGCTGCTTCGAGGACTCCCACCCGACGACGCACGCCGAGCCGACCTTCCAGGTGCACAACTCGGTCTTCTACTGCGTCGCCAACATGCCCGGTGCGGTGCCCAACACCTCCACCAACGCCCTCACCAACGCGACGCTGCCCTACATCGTCTCCCTCGCCAACAACGGCTGGGTCGAGGCGCTGCGCCGCGACGCCGCGCTCGCCAAGGGTCTCAACACCCATGACGGCAAGGTCGTTTACAAGGAGGTCGCCGAGGCGCACGGCCTGGAGCACGTGGAGCTGGAGACCCTGCTCGGCTGATGTAAAAGGCGATTCGTCAACACGACTCGTCAACAGCGCGCGACCGGCCGGACCTTGCCCGACAAGGTCCGGCCGGATGTGTGTATGGTCACTTGGCGACTCTTGGCCAACTCGCCTCGAACGCAACCCTTCGACCGATTCGTACACCGGTGAAACCTGCTGTGCGACGGCCGTACGCCCTTGACAGCGAGATGTTTCATTGCCGACACATCCTGCCGGGTCCGGCGGATTGTGTTGCTGCGGACCGCCGACACGCCATAGAGTCGCCAACCGTCGGCATGGTGCCACGCTGACCTTGTCTAGAAGTTTCCTGGTCACCAAGGAGGTAAGACGACTTGTGAATGAGTCGACATTTTCTCCCGGGGGTGGTCAACCAGGAATGCCTGCACGGGGCCAGGGCCCCGCGGGATTCGAGGCTGTCGGCTCCGTAGCTGTGCGCACCTTCGCAGCCCACCAGAGTTCCGGTCCGCAGGCGGCCGGGACAGCACACCCGAGCATGGATGGCCATCACGTGAACGCCATGGCCGGCGACGGAAGTGGCGCGCCCCACAACCACTTCGCCGACTACGACGAACTGCCCGAGGGGCACTTCTACGATCCCGACGCCGAGTACGAGCCCGATCCGGAGTACGCGGCCACGCTCGCGCCCGACGCGGCCCGCCAGCGCCGCGAGCGCATCGGTCCGACCGGACGCCCGCTGCCGTACTTCCCGATCCCGGGCCCGCTGACCGACCACGGCCCCGCGAAGATCATCGCGATGTGCAACCAGAAGGGCGGCGTCGGCAAGACCACGTCGACCATCAACCTGGGTGCCGCGCTCGCGGAGTACGGCCGGCGCGTGCTGCTCGTGGACTTCGACCCGCAGGGCGCGCTGTCGGTGGGTCTCGGCGTCAACCCGATGGAACTCGACCTGACGGTCTACAACCTGCTCATGGAGCGGGGGATGTCCGCGGACGAGGTCCTGCTGAAGACCGCGGTCCCGAACATGGACCTGCTTCCGTCCAACATCGACCTGTCGGCCGCCGAGGTCCAGCTGGTCTCCGAGGTCGCCCGCGAGTCGACGCTGCAGCGCGCCCTGAAGCCGCTGATGCCCGACTACGACTACATCGTGATCGACTGTCAGCCCTCGCTCGGCCTGCTCACCGTCAACGCCCTGACGGCCGCTCACAAGGTGATCGTGCCGCTGGAGTGCGAGTTCTTCGCCCTGCGCGGTGTGGCCCTGCTGACCGAGACCATCGAGAAGGTCCAGGAGCGGCTCAACCCCGAGCTCGAACTGGACGGCATCCTCGCCACGATGTACGACTCGCGCACGGTCCACAGCCGTGAGGTCCTGGCCCGTGTGGTCGAGGCGTTCGACGACCACGTCTACCACACGGTCATCGGCCGCACGGTCCGCTTCCCGGAGACCACGGTCGCCGGTGAGCCGATCACCACGTACGCCTCCAACTCCGTCGGTGCCGCCGCCTATCGCCAGCTCGCCAGGGAGGTGCTCGCCCGGTGTCACGCCGAGTGAGTCTGCCCGGGGCCGACGAACTCTTCCGTACGACAGGGGGGACGGCGCTGCAGCCGTCGACTCCCCGCCGCTCGGCCAACGGTGAGGCCCGGGTGCCGGCTCCCGCGGGGGAGAGCGACGGCGCGGCCGCCGCCGAGGACGCGCCGCAGTCGGTGCCGGTCCAGGGCGGTGACGGCGAGGGCGCGGAGCATGTCGCGGCGGAGGCCGAGCAGGACGGGGCCGGCGAGTCCCGCACCCGCCCGGCGCGGCGGCAGGCGGCACAGGAAGATTCTGACGCACCCTCCGCCGCCGCGGCGCCGAGGAAGCGGGGGCGGGCGGCGGCGCGGCGGCCCAGTGGTCGTGAGCGGCACGACGAGAAGATCACGGTGTATGTGTCGGCCGAGGAGCTGATGGACCTCGAGCACGCCCGTCTGGTGCTCCGCGGCGAGCACGGACTGGCGGTCGACCGCGGGCGCATCGTCCGCGAGGCGGTGGCCGTGGTCCTGGCCGACCTGGAGTCCCGCGGGGACGCGAGCATCCTCGTACGCCGGCTGCGGGGGCGGTAGGGGTAGCCTGCGGGGGCTATGACCTCGAACGACGTTCCCCTCCCCGGCACCGGCGCCGGCCGTCGGCGTGCGCTGGGACGGGGTCCGGGGGTCCCGCGAGTGGCTCCGCCGGTTGCGCCGCAGAGCGAGCCGGTGGCAGAGGCCGGTGGGCACGACGGCCTGCTGGAAGAGGCACCCGTAGCCACCCCACCCGAGGATCCGGCATCCGCACCACCCGAAGAACCGAAAGCCGCCGAGCCCGAAGCGCCGGCAGCTGCCGAGCCGGAAGCCTTCGCAGTCGCCGAGTCCGAAGTGCCCGTAGTCGGCGAGCCGGAAGCGCCCGCCGCTGCCGACTCCGTTGGGTCCGCGCCCGCCGAGCCGGAAGCGGTGGCGGCCGCCGAGCCCAAGGCTGCCGCAGCCGTCGAGTCGGAAGGGCCCGCGGTCGCCGAGCCCAAGGCTGCCGCAGTCGTCCTGTCGGAAGGGCCCGCAGCTGCCGAGCCGGAAGCCTTCGCAGTCGCCGAGTCCGAAGTGCCCGTAGTCGGCGAGCTGGAAGTGCCCGCTGCTGCCGACTCCGTTGGGTCGGCGCCTGCCGAGCCGGAAGCGGTGGTGGCCGCCGAGCTGGAGGCTTTCCCGGTCGCCGAGTCCGAAGCTCCCGCAGTCGGCGGGCTCGGTGGTATCGCAGCGCCCGGAGCCGCTGAACCCGGAGAGGCCGTGGAGCCCCAAGGCTCCGTCGACGGTGTCTTCAAGGTCCGGCTCGCCAACTTCGAGGGGCCCTTCGATCTGCTCCTCCAGCTGATCTCCAAGCACAAGCTGGATGTCACCGAAGTGGCCCTCTCCAAGGTGACCGACGAGTTCATGGCGCACATCCGGGCCATGGGACCCGACTGGGACCTGGATCAGACCACCGAGTTCCTCGTCGTCGCCGCCACGCTGCTCGATCTGAAGGCGGCCCGGCTGCTGCCCGCCGCCGAGGTCGAGGACGAGGCCGACCTGGCGCTGCTGGAGGCGCGGGACCTGCTGTTCGCGCGGCTGCTGCAGTACCGCGCGTACAAACAGATCGCGGACATCTTCAACCGGCGGCTCGACGAGGAAGCCCGCCGCTGGCCCCGTACCGTCGGCCTGGAACCGCACCACGCCGAGCTGCTGCCCGAGGTCGTCATCAGCATCGGCCCCGAGGGCTTCGCCAGGCTCGCGGTCAAGGCGATGCAGCCCAAGCCCAAGCCGGAGGTCTACGTCGACCACATCCACGCCCCGCTGGTCAGCGTGCAGGAGCAGGCCGGAATCGTGGTCGCGCGGCTGAAGGAGCTGGGCGAGGCCAGCTTCCGGGCGCTGGTCGAGGACACCGACGACACCCTCACCGTCGTGGCCCGGTTCCTCGCCCTGCTGGAGCTGTACCGCGAGAAGGCCGTCGCCCTGGAGCAGGAGGCCGCGCTCGGGGAGCTGATGGTGCGCTGGACCGGCGGGGACACCGACACGGCACCGATGGTCACCGACGAGTTCGACCGGCCGCCGGAGCAGCCCAAGGAGGACAAGAAGGTATGAGCGAGACCACAGAGCTCCCCCAGGGACTGCGCGGCGTCGCCGATCTCGACCTCAAGCCCGCCCTGGAGGCGATGCTCATGGTCGTGGACGAGCCCGCGACCGAGGAGCACCTGGCCAAGCTGCTGGAGCGGCCGAAACGGCAGGTCGCGGACGCGCTGCGGGAGCTGGCCGACGAGTACACGGTGCAGGGCCGCGGCTTCGAGCTGCGGTTCGTCGCGGGCGGCTGGCGCTTCTACACCCGGGCCGACTACGCGCCCGCCGTCGAGCGGCTCGTCCTGGACGGCCAGACCGCCCGGCTCACCCAGGCCGCGCTGGAGACCCTCGCGGTCGTCGCCTACCGCCAGCCGGTCAGCCGCAGCCGCGTCTCCGCCGTACGCGGAGTCAACTGCGACGGTGTGATGCGCACCCTCCTGCAACGGGGTCTGGTCGAGGAGGCGGGCACGGAACCCGAAACAGGTGCGATCCTGTACAGGACGACGAACTACTTCCTGGAGCGGATGGGCCTGCGTGGCCTGGACGAGCTTCCGGAGCTCGCGCCCTTCCTCCCGGAGGCGGAGGCGATCGAGGCCGAGACCCAGGAAGGGGTGCCGTCGTTCGACCCGGACGCGCCCGACGCGCCCGGTGCTCAGGACGCAGACGACTAAGACGGAAACCTTGATGCGAAGCAGCGGCAGCGGCAGGAACAGCGGCGGGCGCGGTAACTACCGCGGCGCCGGCAACAACCGGGACGAGCGACAGGGGCAGGGCCGTCCCCGCAAGCCCCGCCCCGAGGAGCGCCGCTACGACGTGGGCCCGGCCGCCTCGAAGGACGGCCCCAAGTCCGGGCGCGGCGGCGCGGCCCGCGGCGGCGCCAAGGGCGGCCCCAAGCAGGCCCAGCAGGGCGGCGGGCGCGGCCGTACGGCCCCCGCGCGCTCGCGTGAGTACGAGGCGCGGGTCGAGGAGCGCAACCGGGAGCGCTACGCCGGCAAGAAGGACATCAAGCTGCCCAAGACCTTCCCGGGCGCCGAGCAGGAGGGCGAGCGGCTGCAGAAGGTCCTCGCGCGCGCCGGCTACGGCTCGCGGCGGGCCTGCGAGGAGCTGATCGAGCAGGCGCGGGTCGAGGTCAACGGCGAGATCGTCCTGGAGCAGGGCCGCCGGGTGGACCCGGAGAAGGACGAGGTCAAGGTCGACGGCCTGACGGTCGCGACGCAGTCGTACCAGTTCTTCTCGCTGAACAAGCCCGCCGGTGTCGTCTCCACGATGGAGGACCCGGAGGGGCGGCAGTGCCTCGGGGACTACGTCACCAACCGCGAGACGCGGCTGTTCCACGTCGGCCGGCTGGACACCGAGACCGAGGGTGTCATCCTGCTCACCAACCACGGTGAGCTGGCGCACCGCCTGACCCACCCCAAGTACGGCGTGAAGAAGACCTACCTCGCGGCGATCGTCGGCCCGATCCCGCGCGACCTGGGCAAGCGCCTGAAGGACGGCATCCAGCTGGAGGACGGTTACGCGCGTGCGGACCACTTCCGGGTCGTGGAGCAGACCGGCAAGAACTACCTGGTCGAGGTGACCCTGCACGAGGGCCGCAAGCACATCGTGCGGCGCATGCTGGCGGAGGCCGGCTTCCCGGTCGAGAAGCTGGTCCGCACGGCCTTCGGCCCGATCACCCTGGGTGACCAGAAGTCGGGCTGGCTGCGGCGCCTGTCCAACACCGAGGTCGGGATGCTGATGAAGGAGGTCGACCTCTAAGTCGACCGCTAAGTCGCCCGCCCGAACGCCTTGCCGCGATCACCATCCCCCTTTATTGTCAGAGTGACGATAAAGGGGGATGGTGATCCTATGTCCAAGCGCGCGGCCACCGGCGCACTTCTGGGCCTGGCCCTCGGGGACGCCCTCGGCTTCCCGACCGAGTTCAACGACGTACCGCAGATCCTCGCCAAGTGCGGGCCCTGGCGGGAGATGGAGCTGCCACGGCGCGCCTTCGTCTCCGACGACACGCAGATGACCCTCGCCGTCGGGCGCGCGCTCGGGACGGCCATGGAACGCGGGTACCTCGCCCCGAAGCGGCTGGAGCGGCCGCTGCGCGAGGAGTTCGTGGACTGGTACCACTCCCCGGACAACAACCGGGCCCCGGGCAACACCTGCCTGACCGCGTGCGCCCTGCTGAAGGAGCAGGGCCGCGCCTGGCAGGACGCCAGCCAGATCGGCTCCAAGGGCTGCGGTGCCAACATGCGGGTCGCCCCGGTCGGCCTCGCCCCCGGTCTGAGCGACGAACAGCGTTCCGGCGCCGCCCAGTTGCAGTCCGCCCTCACCCACGGCCACCCCACCGCGCTCGCCGCCTCCGACCTCACCGCCCACGCCGTCCACCTGCTCGCGCAGGGCGTCGATCCGACGGGCCTGGTCGGCCGGCTGCGCTCCTACGCCCTCGACCACCGCACCCACTACGACCACACCTGGCTCGGCGACCTGTGGACCCGATCCCAGGACCCCACCCCCGAGCACTTCGTCGCACGCGGCTGGGACGAGTGCCTGGCGGTCCTCGACCGGCTCCAGGAGGCCGTACGGACCGTCTCCCCGGAGACCGACCCGTGCCTGGCCACCGGCGCGGGCTGGATCGCCGAGGAGGCCCTCGCCACCGGACTGCTGTGCTTCCTGCTCTTCCCCGACGAGCCCGTCACCGCCCTGCGCCGGGCCGCCTGCTCCTCCGGCGACTCCGACTCCATCGCCTGCCTCACCGGCGCGTTCGCGGGCGCGTGGCTGGGCGAGCGGGCCTGGCCGGCCGACTGGAGCGAGCGGATCGAGTACCGGGGCGATCTGTTGGCGCTGGGCACGCTCTGGGACGCTTAGGCCCATGATCGACGACCTCGACATCGACCTGAAGCCCGTGGTCGCGGAACAGCCCGACCCCCTGCTGTTCGCGACCGTGTCCGGAGCCCATCTGTACGGCTTCCCCTCGCAGGACTCCGACGTGGACCTGCGGGGCGTCCATCTGCTCCCGGCGGCCGACCTCGTCGGGCTGCGCGAGCCGGAGGAGACCCGCTCCCGGGCCTGGGTGCGCTACGGCGTCGAACTGGACCTCGTCACCCACGACCTGCGCAAGTTCGTACGGCTGATGCTGCGCCGTAACGGCTATGTGCTGGAGCAGCTGCTCTCGCCGCTCGTCGTGCACACCGGGGACGCGCACCGGGAGCTGGCCGCGCTCGCCCCCGGCGTCCTCACCAGCCACCACGCCCACCACTACCGGGGATTCGCGGTGACCCAGTGGCGGCTGTTCGAGAAGACCGGCGAACTCAAGCCGCTGCTCTACACGTTCCGGGTGCTGCTCACCGGCATCCACCTCATGCGCAGCGGAGAGGTCCGGGCCCACCTGCCCACGCTGCTGGAGCACCTCGACGCCCCCGGCTATCTGCCCGAGCTGATCGCCGCCAAGGCGGAGCGGGAGCACGGCGGCGCGGCTGTCCCGCACGCGCGCGTGGAGGCCGACGTGGAGCGGCTGCACGCCGAGCTCGACGAGGCACAGGCCGCCTCAGCCCTGCCCGACGCGCCCAGCGGGCACGACGCCCTGCACGACTTCGTGGTCCGCGTGCGTCTGGAAGGCTGAGTCCCGGCGCGCCCGGAACAGGAAGTCGGCCACGCGCGCGTGGTCCGGTTCGGGCGGGAGCGGAGTGCGGTGCACGGCCTGTTCCGTCTCCGTCCCGAGCCGGGCCATCCACCTCTCGACCTCGGCCCAGGGGACCTCGCCCCGCTTCACCGCAAGCAGCGGCTCCCGCTGGTCGCCGACGTCGAGCCGCAGCTCGCCCGTCGCCAGCAGGTCCCGGGCGCTCATCAGCAGGCGCAGCAGATGCATGGCGTGCTTCCAGCGAGGTGCGCCGTGCGTGCGGACGTCGGCGTCCAGTTTTCTGCGCTGGCCGAGGGCGTAGCGGGTGAAGGTGCCGTGCGCCCGGCGGGAGAGGAAGGCCGCGCGCAGGGACAGCAGCTCCCGGCCGGTGTCGTCCACCTGCTCCACCAGCGGGGAGTGCAGGCACTCCAGGATGTTCGGGTTGCCGCGCAGAGCCAGCTCGCAGAACCGCTCCAGCTCCCAGGAGAACTGCTCCTCGCCCGGCCCCTCCACATGCGTCGGCGGCTTCTCGAACCGCCAGAAGAGCGGGGTGGGGGCGAGGAACACGCCCCGCCGGTCGGTGTCGCTCGTGTCCGTCGCCAGACCGAAGGCCCGGGAACCCATGACACAGGCGTAGACGGTGTGGTCACGTACCAGGGTCGCGGGCTGCATGCCGGGAGCGTACGCCGACCCCTCACGTCAGTTTGATCGAGTTTCCCTCCACCTTGATCGACTCCTTGGGCAGCGGCCGCTTCGCCGGGCCGTGGGCCACCGATCCGTCCCCGATGTGGAACTTGCTGCCGTGGCAGGGGCAGTTGATCGTGCCGTTCGCGACCGTGCTCACCGTGCAGCCCAAGTGCGTGCAGATCGCCGAGAAGGCCTTGAAGTCACCCTTCTTGGGCTGAGTGACGACGACCTTCTTGTCCTTGAAGATCTTGCCGCCGCCCTCCGGGATGTCACTGGTTGTGGCCAGCTGCTCGCCGGCGCTGGTGGTGGTGCCGCCACCGCATGCCGCAAGGGGTGCGACGACCGCCGCCGCGCCCGTCGCCAGAACCGTGCGCCGCGTCGCGCCCTCAGTCATGCCGACCTCCGTACAACACGTCGAAATCGGTAAATACCGAATTCTCTGCATCGTCTCAGCGGTCGGGCGCCGTGCGCTTCGTCCGCGCGCGCTGACTACGCTGGACGGACCAAGAAAAGATCCGCACGTCAGCAGGGAGCAGCGCCGTGGCGGTACGAGCGGTCCGGGGGGCCGTCCCACTCGGGCGGGACGAGGCCGGACACATGGACGAGCAGCCCGGAGCCGGCATCGGCCGCGTCTGCCCCGGCGTCGCGGCCGCCCTGCGCAAGGACATCGCCCAGTGAGAACCGCACTCGTCATCGGCACCGGCCTCATCGGCACCTCCGCCGCCCTGGCCCTCGTCCAGCGCGGCGTCACCGTCCACCTCGCCGACCACGACCCCGAGCAGGCCCGTACGGCCGCCGCGCTGGGCGCCGGCACCGACGAGGCCCCCGAGGGCCCGGTCGACCTGGTGATCGTGGCCGCCCCGCCCGCCCATGTGGCCGGCGTCCTCGCCGACGCCATGCGCCGGGGTGCGGCCCGCGGCTATGTCGACGTGGCCAGCGTCAAGGGCGGCCCGCGCCGCGAGCTGGAGGCGCTCGGCCTGGACCTGTCGGCGTACATCGGCACGCACCCCATGTCCGGCCGCGAGAAGTCCGGCCCGCTGGCCGCGAGCGCCGACCTCTTCGAGGGCCGTCCCTGGGTGCTCACCCCGACCCGGGACACCGACACCGAGGTGCTGAACCTGGCCCTGGAGCTGGTCTCGCACTGCCGGGCGGTACCGGTCGTCATGGACGCCGACGCCCACGACCGCGCCGTCGCCCTCGTCTCCCACATGCCCCACCTGGTGTCCAGCATGGTCGCCGCGCGTCTGGAGAACGCCGAGGAGGCCGCCATACGGCTGTGCGGACAGGGCATCCGGGACGTGACCCGGATCGCCGCCTCCGACCCACGCATGTGGATCGACATCCTGTCCGCCAACCCGGGCCCGGTCGCCGACCTGCTCTCCGACGTCGCCGCCGACCTGAGCGAGACCGTCGAGGCCCTGCGTGCCCTGCAGTCCTCCGACGAGGACAAGCGGCGCGAGGGCACCGCCGGCATCGAGGACGTGCTGCGCCGCGGGAACGCGGGCCAGGTGCGCGTACCAGGCAAGCACGGGTCCGCTCCGCGGGTCTACGAGGTCGTGGCAGTCTTGATCGACGACCAGCCGGGGCAGCTGGCCCGTATCTTCGCCGACGCGGGACGGGCCGGGATCAACATCGAGGACGTGCGGATCGAGCATGCGACCGGGCAGCAGGCCGGTCTGGTGCAGCTGATGGTGGAGCCGAAGGCGGTACCGGTGCTGACGGGCGCGCTCCGGGAGCGCGGGTGGGCTCTGCGGCAGTAGCCCGCTGATTCTCGTGCCCGCGCCCGTACGGCCGGACGAGTGACCCGCACCCAGTAACCTTGTGCAGGGCGCTCTTGCCCCCGCACCCGCCCACACAGCACCAGGAAGGTGTCCCTCCGTGGAAAACGGCGCCGCCCCGACCGCCAAGCCCGTGATCGTCGCGATCGACGGCCCCTCCGGCACGGGCAAGTCGAGCACGTCGAAGGCCGTCGCCGCGCAGCTCGGCCTGAGCTACCTGGACACCGGCGCCCAGTACCGGGCGATCACCTGGTGGATGGTGAACAACGGCATCGACCTGGAGGACCCGACCGCCATCGCCGCCGTCGCGGGCAAGCCGGAGATCGTCTCCGGCACCGACCCGGCCGCCCCGGCCATCACGGTCGACGGCGTCGACGTGGCCGGCCCGATCCGCACCCAGGAGGTCACCTCCAAGGTCAGCGCGGTCAGCGCGGTGCCCGAGGTGCGCTCCCGGATCACCGAGCTGCAGCGCTCGATCGCCGCCGGCGCCGAGAACGGCATCGTGGTGGAGGGCCGTGACATCGGTACGACCGTCCTCCCGGACGCCGACCTGAAGATCTTCCTCACCGCCTCTCCGGAGGCCCGCGCGGCCCGCCGCAGCGGCGAGCTGAAGGGCGCCGACATCCACGCCACCCGCGAGGCGCTGATCAAGCGGGACGCGGCCGACTCCTCCCGCAAGACCTCGCCGCTCGCCAAGGCCGGCGACGCGGTCGAGGTGGACACCACCGAGCTCACCCTCGCCCAGGTCATCGAGTGCGTCGTCACCCTGGTCGAGGAGAAGCGGGCGGGGAAGTGAGCCTTCCGTCAGCTGCTTCGGAGAAGCTTCCCTCGCTGCGGGGCGCCGAGGTCGGGCGGCGCATCGGCGTCGGCCTGATGCACGGGCTGTTCAAGCCGCGCGTGCTCGGCGCCTGGAAGGTGCCCACGA
This sequence comes from Streptomyces sp. NPDC030820, assembly GCF_055572075.1. NCBI lineage: Bacteria > Bacillati > Actinomycetota > Actinomycetes > Kitasatosporales > Streptomycetaceae > Streptomyces > Streptomyces sp. NPDC030820. Next base: position 448,769 of record NZ_JBVIEB010000008.1, on the reverse strand, counting down.
GCGGCCCGGCGATCTTCGCCGTGAACCACTCCCACAACGTCGACGGCCCGATGGTCATGGGCGTGGCACCCCGGCCCACGCACTTCCTGATCAAGAAGGAGGCGTTCGTCGGCCCGCTGGACCCCTTCCTGACCGGCATCGGCCAGCTGAAGGTGGACCGCGCCACCGCCGACCGCACCGCGATCACCCGGGCCCTCGGCGTGCTGGAGGCCGGGGGAGTGCTGGGCATCTTCCCGGAGGGCACCCGGGGCGAGGGCGACTTCGCCTCGCTGCGCGCCGGGCTCGCCTACTTCGCCGTACGCAGCGGGGCGCCGATCGTGCCCATCGCCGTACTGGGAAGTTCCGACCGGCGCGGACGGTTGATAAAGGGGCTCCCGCCCCTGCGTTCGCGTATCGACGTCGTCTTCGGCGACCCCTTCGAGGCGGGCGACGGCAGCGGCCGGCGCACCCGCAGGGCGCTGGACGAGGCGACCGAGCGCATCCAGAAGCAGCTCACCAGCCACCTGGAAAACGCCAGGCGCCTGACCGGGCGCTAGGCGACACTTGAGTAGTGGATCAGCCCACCGGGATTCGTCCCATCCGGGGCCTGTTCCACCGATCACCACGAAGAACGACGAGGTACGGACTACATGAACGACGACATCCAGCCCGGCGACTCGGCTGAGCACGAGTACGACCACGGGGCTCTCGGCGACGCCGAGTACGCGGAGTTCATGGAGCTCGCCGCGGAAGAGGGCTTCGACATCGAGGACGTCGAGGGCGCCATCGAGGCGGCGGGCCACGGTCCGCTGCCGGTGCTCGCCGTCGTCGGCCGCCCCAATGTCGGCAAGTCGACCCTGGTGAACCGGATCATCGGCCGCCGCGAGGCGGTGGTCGAGGACAAGCCGGGCGTCACCCGCGACCGCGTCACCTACGAGGCCGAATGGGCCGGCCGCCGCTTCAAGGTCGTCGACACCGGCGGCTGGGAGCAGGACGTCCTCGGCATCGACGCCTCCGTGGCCGCCCAGGCCGAGTACGCGATCGAGGCGGCCGACGCGGTCGTCTTCGTCGTGGACGCCAAGGTCGGCGCGACGGACACCGACGAGGCGGTCGTACGGCTGCTGCGCAAGGCCGGCAAGCCGGTCGTACTGTGCGCCAACAAGGTCGACGGCCCGAGCGGCGAGGCCGACGCCGCCTACCTGTGGAGCCTCGGCCTCGGCGAGCCGCACCCCGTCTCGGCGCTGCACGGCCGCGGCACCGGCGACATGCTCGACGCGGTCCTGGAGGTGCTGCCGGACGCGCCGCGCGAGACCTTCGGCGGCACCGGCATCGGCGGCCCGCGCCGGATCGCGCTGATCGGCCGCCCGAACGTCGGCAAGTCCTCCCTGCTGAACAAGGTGGCCGGCGAGGAGCGCGTCGTCGTCAACGAGCTGGCGGGCACCACCCGCGACCCGGTCGACGAGCTGATCGAACTGGGCGGCGTGACCTGGAAGTTCGTCGACACCGCGGGCATCCGCAAGCGCGTCCACCTCCAGCAGGGCGCCGACTACTACGCCTCCCTGCGCACCGCGGCCGCGGTGGAGAAGGCGGAGGTGGCCGTCATCCTGATCGACGCCTCCGAGAACATCTCCGTGCAGGACCAGCGAATCGTCACCATGGCCGTCGAGGCGGGCCGCGCGATCGTCCTCGCCTACAACAAGTGGGACACCCTCGACGAGGAGCGCCGCTACTACCTGGAGCGCGAGATCGAGACCGAGCTGGGCCAGGTCGCCTGGGCCCCGCGCGTGAACGTCTCGGCGCGCACCGGCCGCCACATGGAGAAGCTGGTCCCGGCGATCGAGACCGCTCTCGCCGGCTGGGAGACCCGCGTCCCCACCGGCCGCCTCAACGCCTTCCTCGGCGAGCTGGTCTCGGCCCACCCGCATCCGATCCGGGGCGGCAAGCAGCCCCGCATCCTGTTCGGCACCCAGGCGGGCACCAAGCCCCCGCGCTTCGTCCTCTTCGCCTCCGGCTTCATCGAGGCCGGCTACCGGCGCTTCATCGAGCGCCGCCTGCGCGAGGAGTTCGGCTTCGAGGGCACCCCGATCCACATCTCCGTGCGGGTGCGCGAGAAGCGCGGCGCGAAGAAGAAGTAGCGGCGGTACGACGCGAAGGGCGGCACCTGGTCCTCCAGGGGCCGCCCTTCACGTCGTGAACCGGTTACACACCCCGCCGCGGCCCCGGCGGCAGCGCCGCCGGCACGTGCTGCATCCCGGTGTCCTCCTGCTGCCGCCCCAGCGTGCCCACCCGCTGCCACTGCGACTGCTGCTGCCGCGCGCTGTACGCGCCCGCGCTGTAGGCGCTGTACGAGCTGCTGAACGAGCCCGCCCGGTGGCCCCCGTAGCCCCCCGTGCGGTCCGGCAGCTGCCCGAAGGGGCTGAACGTCAGCTCCTCCTCCCCGCTGCGGTCACCCGGCAGCGCACGGAAGGTCTTGACCCACTCCGCGTAGAGCGAGTCGTAGATCGGCGTGGCCGAGCCCCCACCGCCCCCGTCCTGCGCCAACCGCGCAGAGGGAACAGAGACGAAGGCGGACCGGCGGGGAGGGGAAGCGTCGTATGCGTGCACGTATGTCCAAACGACCGGAACCTCAAAGGGATGCGGTCACTGAGTCAGGGGCGCGGCCCCCCACCCACCGGGCGAAAGCATCACGTCCCCGCAAGCGGAAGCGCCGCAGCGACCAATTTCCCACTCGCCGCCGCCTTGTCGAGAGACTCCCGCAGCAGATCCTCCCGTGGCTGCCGGCCGATGGAACCCACCGGCGCCGCGAACATCAGCACCTGCTGATGCTTGTTGGCGGCGGCCCGCCAGCTGTCCGTCACCTGCAGCGGCTGATGCGCCTGCCACCAGGCCACCGGCTGCCCGCCGCTCGCCGAAGGCTGCAGCACCGCGTGCAGCTGGCCCACGGCGAGCAGCACCGACCAGCCGTGCAGCACCGGCGGCACGGACGCCAGCTCGGTCAGCGGCATGAACCCCTGCTCGATGAGCAGCGGCAGGAAGTCGTCGCCGGCGCCGGTGGAGCCCGGGCGCACGATCGGCGTGGTCGGCTCGACGACGAGCGCGGGGTGCAACTCTCCCTCGATCAGGACGAGTCCGCTGGTCACGCCGAGCACGGCCTGCTCGGGCACGGCCTTCTGCGGCTCGCCCGCGGCGGCGGAACCGGCGGCCCCGGAGCCCGCGGCGACGCCGCCGCCGATGGACCGGACGGCGCCCTGCAGCTGCTCCTCGGTGACCTGGACGACCTGCGAGGGAAGGCAGCTGGCGTGGGCGAAGGCGAGGACGGCGGTCTCGTCGCCGACGAACAGAACGGTGCTGGTGCGCTCCTGCTCGGAGTCGCCCGGGGTGCGGCAGGACGTGCAGTCGTAACTGCCCGGGGCGTTCTCTCCGGCGAGCAGCCGGTCGGCTTCTTCGTCGCCGATCTCGGCGCGTACGGCGTCACTGACGTCGAGCATGCGCGGCACGGTGGCTCCCTCGGGATGCGGTGCTGGGGTCGGCCGGGTGGCTCCCGGCCGCTGAGTCCCGGGGTTCCGGGCTCATGAAGAAGACAACGGACGTCCTGTGGTGGGAGTCACGCTCCGAGGACGACCGGTTCGAACCAAGCGGCGCACACGGTCACCAACGGTCCGGAATGCGCTACTCACGGTCAACTCGTCGCCTCGTCAAGGAACTTGAAGCGGTGAAGTGGGTCACAGATCGCTTCAGCCGCTGGTCGAAAAATCAGGAAATCAGGTGATGTAGTGGGTGGCCGAAAATCATCGCTACCCGCGGTAATGGGCAACTGGCCTGGAATGACAGCGAGTTGGTTGATTCGGACCGCTCGTCCTCCTTACATTCCTCCGCCGTGTGCAACGAGCACCGCTCGGGTACGTCCGACGCCCGGCACCGGCACAGCACCACCGCCGGCACCGGTCACACGGACGGGGCGGGCACGAACGACCGCGGTCCTGCGCGGCGAGGCGTGCTCCGCCCGGGGGAGCCCGGGTTCGTGGAGAGGGAATTACATGTCCGAGTGTGCCGATACCACCCGCAACACCGCCCGTCCCGAGGGTGCCCGCAAGGGCCGTACGACGGCCGCGCTGGCCGGAGCCGCGCTGCTGGCCCCGCTGGGGCTGCTGGCCGCCACCGGCAACGCCGCCGCGGCGGACAACGGAGTGTGGGACCGCATCGCCCAGTGCGAGAGCGGCGGCAACTGGCACATCAACACCGGCAACGGCTACTACGGCGGGCTCCAGTTCTCCGCCGGCACCTGGCGCGCGTACGGCGGCACCGCCTACGCCCCCACGGCCGACCAGGCCTCCAGGAGCGCCCAGATCGCCGTCGCCACCAAGGTCCAGCAGGCCCAGGGCTGGGGCGCCTGGCCGGTCTGCTCGGCCCGCGCCGGAGCCTCTGGCGCGGCCCCGGCGGCCGCGACCACCGGGGCCGGCGCCGACAAGGGCAGCGTGACGACGAAGTCCGCCCCGGCGAAGGCGCCGGAACGCCCGGCGGGCCACACCAACCGCAGTGAGTCCCGCGGCACGGGTGACTACACCGTCCGCGAGGGCGACACCCTGAGCGCCATCGCCGCGCGGCACGGGACCACCTGGCAGCGGATCTACGCCGCCAACAAGAAGGTCATCGGCGACGACCCGAACCTGATCGTGCCCGGCCAGCGCCTCGCGGTCTGAGCCCAGCACCCGTGCAGGACAGCCGCTGCCCGTCGAGGACAGCGGCTGTCCGCGTTGGGCGCCTTCACCGTGCTGACCGAGGAGATCAGGAGGATCCGGGACCGGCTCGACGCGGCTCTGGCGCGGGGCCCGGCGCCCGCTCCTTCGCCGCGTACTCCGGGTGATGCAGGTCGAACGCCGGGGACTCCGAGCGGATCCGCGGCAGCGCGTGGAAGTTGTGCCGGGGCGGCGGGCAGGAGGTCGCCCACTCCAGCGAGCGGCCGTAGCCCCAGGGGTCGTCGGTCTCGACCCTCTCGCCGTACCTGGCGGTCTTCCAGACGTTGTAGAGGAACGGCAGCGTCGACAGGCCCAGCAGGAAGGAGCCGATCGACGAGACCGTGTTCAGCGCGGTGAAGCCGTCGGCCGCCAGATAGTCGGCGTACCGGCGGGGCATGCCCTCGGCGCCCAGCCAGTGCTGCACCAGGAACGTGGTGTGGAAGCCGGTGAACAAGGTCCAGAACTGGATCTTCCCCAGCCGCTCGTCCAGCATCTTCCCGGTGAACTTCGGCCACCAGAAGTAGAAGCCGCCGAAGACCGCGAAGACGACCGTGCCGAACACGACGTAGTGGAAGTGCGCGACGACGAAGTACGAGTCCGTGACATGGAAGTCCAGCGGCGGGGACGCCAGGATCACCCCGGTCAGGCCGCCGAACAGGAAGGTCACCAGGAAGCCCGTCGCCCACAGCATCGGCGTCTCGAAGGACAGCGAGCCGCCCAGCATCGTGCCGGTCCAGTTGAAGAACTTCACGCCCGTGGGCACCGCGATCAGGAACGACATGAAGGAGAAGAACGGCAGCAGCACCGCGCCGGTCGCGAACATGTGGTGCGCCCACACCACGATCGACAGCCCGGTGATCGCCATGGTCGCGGCGACCAGCGTCAGATAGCCGAAGATCGGCTTTCGGCTGAACACCGGGATGATCTCCGTGATGATCCCGAAGAACGGCAGCGCGATGATGTACACCTCGGGATGCCCGAAGAACCAGAACAGGTGCTGCCACAGCAGCGCCCCGCCGTTCGCCGCCTCGAACACCTGCGAGCCGAACCGCCGGTCCGCCTCCAGTACCAGCAGTGCCGCCGCCAGCACCGGGAACGCCAGCAGGATCAGGATCGACGTGAACAGCGTGTTCCAGGTGAAGATCGGCATCCGGAACATCGTCATGCCCGGCGCGCGCATCCCGACGATCGTGGTGATGAAGTTGACCGCGCCGAGGATCGTCCCGAAGCCGGACAGCGCCAGCCCCATGATCCACAGATCCGGGCCGATGCCGGGGGAGTGCAGGGAGTCGTTGAGGGGCGCGTAGGCGAACCAGCCGAAGGCCGCGGGCCCGTCCGGGGTGAACAGCGAGCCGAGCACGATCAGCCCGCCGAAGGCGAACAGCCAGTACGACAGCATGTTCAGACGCGGGAAGGCCACGTCCGGCGCACCTATCTGCAGCGGCATCAGCTCGTTGGCGAAGCCCGCGAAGCTCGGGGTCGCGAAGAGCAGCAGCATGATCGTGCCGTGCAGCGTGAACAGCTGGTTGTACTCCTCGTTGGTCATGATCTGCAGGCCCGGCCGGGCCAGTTCGGCGCGCATGAGCAGCGCCATGACCCCGCCGGCCAGGAAGAAGCCGAACGCCGTGATCAGGTACAGATGCCCGATCTTCTTGTGGTCGGTGGTGGTGAGCCAGTCGACCACCATCCGGCCGGCCCGGTTCCTGCCGCGCGCCCGCCCTGCCGCCGCCCCTACGGTCTCGGTCCCCATCGATCGCCCGCCCTTCGCATCGCCGCGCCCGGGCCCGCCGACCCGCGTACCCGCGGGCTGGCGCCATGATGCTCGCGGGATCGCCCGTTCCGACAGGGGGCGTAGGGCGCTGATGTGCTGAATCCGTGAAAATTCCTATGCGGTGTCAGATGACCTGGCCTCGCTGCCGGATTGCGCGGGGAATCACACTCCTGGGCTCCGTCGGGATCCCGGCAGCGGGACTTTCCGGCGGGTAATTCGGCGGGTTGCTCAGGGGCGCGTGAATTCTGTTCGATTACCCCGGTGCCCCCCGCGGAAACGCCCGTACGTGTGATGGAGTTCGAGGGAAACGCGGCCGGGCGGCTGTGACAGAAGTGTGACGGGAGCCGGATACGACTCTTACCTTGCGCTGCGCGGTAGCGTGGCGGCATGGCACCGATTCCCACTCCGCCAGCGGAGCCCCAGGACAGTCCGGACGGGTATGTCGGCCTCGACGCCACCCACGCCGAGCGGCTCGCTCGGGAGCGGGGGTGGTCGACGGTGCGGTCGCTGCCGCCGGGCGCGATCATCACCATGGAGTACCGGGTGGGGCGGCTGAACTTCGAGGTGAGGGAGGGCGTGGTGGCTCGCGCCTGGAAAGGCTGAGGGCCGAGCCTTTCGGGCACATACAGGGCGAAGGCCCCGTTTCCCTCCTTCGGGAAGCGGGGCCTTCGTCGTATGCGCGGGGCCGTTGTGCGTACCGGGCCCCGGCATCAGCCGCCCGTGAGCGGCCGGACCGGCTGGGTCGTGCCGCGCGGCACGCGGTGGTCGGCGTGTGACGGGCGCCGGCTGCCCGCCGGGGTGACCGGGGTGCGTTCCGAGCGGGTCGTGTGCGGTCCCGGGGCCAGATGCGCCAGCCCTCTGGAGGCACGGGTCGAGGCGGCCGGCTCGCGCGCCGGGGCCGGCTGCTCGGCCCGTGCGCGAGCCGGCCTGAGCACCACCGGCGTGACCGGGACGGCCGGTTCGGGCACGGGCCGGCTGCGGCGGGCGCGCCAGCGGTCGCGCAGGTCGAACAGCGCGGTCTCGGCCCTGGCGATCAGCGGCTCGAACCACGGCAGGGCGAGCAGGATCAGCAGGCCCGCGGCCCAGCCCAGCAGCACGTCGCTCAGCCAGTGCGTACCGAGGTAGACGGTGGTGAGGCCGACGCCCAGCGCCGTGATCGCGGACAGCGCCGACAGCCAGCGGCGCGCTCTCGGGGTGGAGGCCAGATAAGCCAGGATGCCCCAGGTCACGACCGCGTTGGCGGTGTGGCCGCTGGGGAATATATCGCCGCCCAGGCCCATCTCGTTCGAGCCGATCACGGTCGCGTAGTGCGGACCGAGGCGCCCCATGCCGAGCTTGGCGGCGCCGACCGTGATGTTCAGCAGCAGCAGGGAGGTGGCCAGGGTGAGCAGCGGGCGCAGGGTGTGCTGCCGCCACGAGCGCCAGCCGAGCCAGGCCGCGACCATCACCGCGGTGGGGCCGCGCTGGCCGAGCACCACGTAGTAGTCGAGGAAGGCGTGGATCTGCGGCCACTGCTGGTACGGCCGGAAGAACATGACCTGCCAGTCGAGCCGGACCAGCCAGGACGTGATCACCACGGCCCACACGATCGCCAGGTAGAAAGCCAGGGTCGCGGTGAACAGAACGACCCGGTGCCTGCTCATCCTTGGCACATCGATGTGGGCCGGTCGTTCCGGCTCACGGTCGAGTCTGGCGAACACCCGGTCCAGACGCCGGGTGAGGTTTCGTTCGGTACGCACCCAATCGACGTTACAGCGAGTGAGCTGTGTTCCCGGTCGAAACAGCGGCTTTGTGATGACGATGTGATGTGGGAAACCTCTCAAGGGTCGCCCGAATTCCAGGCATTCCGCAATCCTGTGAGGCGGTTCCCTTCAATTCCTTTGATCATGCCGGGCGTTGTTTATATCGCGCTTATGAATGCGTTAACCCGGTCCTGGTGCGGAATTTTCCGGAGCGTCATCGGCCGGTGAAGCCGATCACGGAGGACCGGAGCCGTTCAGCCAGAAGGCCCCGTAGACCGCCGTGGCGACCGCCAACCCGGCGGTGACCAGCACGGATCGGGACGTGCGCAGCCGGGCGAGGGCGCAGGCGAGCGGCAGCAGTACCGGGAAGGCGGGCATCAGCAGCCGCGGCTTGGAGCCGAAGTAGCTCGACGCGCACAGGGCGAGGGCGAGGACGACACCCGTGTACACCAGCAGTTCGGCCGGCTGACGCCTTCGGACGCCGGTCGCGTACAGCCACAGCAGCAGGGCGACCCCGATGATCAGACCGGCGCCGGCGAACGCGGACGGAAACGACGTGAACTTGTCGGCCACGAAGCGCGCGAACGCATAGCCGCCGTCGAACCCATTGCGCCATCCGGCCTGGACGTCCAGGTAACCGAGCAATCCCTTACCGGTCCGCTGTCCGACCCAGAGCACATAACCGGCGGCCCCGAGCGGCGCGATCACCATGCCGAGGGTCCGGCGCCATGCGGGGGCTGGTGGGGCGCCGGAGGCGTGGGTGTCGTTCGGGGACTCAGGGAGACGCGGGTTGTGCGAAGTGGTGTCCGCGCCGGGCGTGTGCGCCGGAGCGCGCGTGCTGTCGGATGCGCTGGATATGTGCGCCGGGGCGTGTTTTCCGTTGTGTGCGCCGGACGTGCGCATCGTGCTCCGGTACCGCACGAACGAGAGCACCCCCGCCACCCACACCGCCGCGACCACCGCCGCCCCCACCGGCCGGGTCAGCCCCGCCAGCGCCGCCAGCGTGCCCGCGGTGATCCACCGGCCGGTCAGCAGGGCGTACAGCGACCAGGCCGCCAGCGCCGTGAACAGCGACTCGCTGTACGCCATCGACTGCACGATCCCGACCGGCAGCACCGCCCACAGCAGCACGGCACAGATCCCCACCCGGGGGCCGTACACCCGCTCGGCGACGGCGAAGATCCCGCAGGCCGCGGCGAGCGAGGCGAGCAGGCTGACGACGAAACCGGCGTCCGCGTACGACAGCGGCAGGGTCGCGTGCCCCAGCCGCTCCAGCCACGGCAGCAGCGGAAAGAACGCCAGATTGGAGTGCACATCGCCGTTCGGCAGCCGCACCTCGTAGCCGTACCCCAGCTCGGCGACCCGCGTGTACCAGAGCGAGTCCCAGCGCGCGGTCAGCAGGGTGTACGCGCTCTTGCCGCGCGCGGCGCTCCACAACACCAGCACGACCAGCCCCAGGGCGCGGACCGCCGCACAGCCCAGGAGGGCCGGGATCGCCCGGCGCAGAAGTGGAGCGTGGGGTGGGGCCACGCGCGTCTCAAGATCGGTCACGGACTCGATTATCGACGGGCGGCGGAACCGGACCGGTACCCGGGGCGTGGTCAAGAGGGAGCGACGTGGCGTACACCACACGGGTTCCATCCCGCGTGTGAGAGGTCCGCCACGTGCCCCCGTGCCGAACTCGCGTACGCTGACGAGTCACCCGCGTGGGTTGTGCGCGGGCCGGAGACCCCGCTCCTCTCCGGCCGTACGACAGGGAGTCCCCACCCCGTCGGTCCGCCCCCACGCGCGGCACATCTGGGAGGTACGTACATGTCCGGGACGACCACGGCTGCCGTACGGCCGCGCCGTAGGACGGCCGGGCCCGGTGCGAACCGCTGGGTCGTCCTCGTCGTCCTCTGCACCAGCCTGCTGCTCGTCGCCCTCGACGCGACCGTGCTGCACGTGGCGGTCCCCGCCGTCACCGAGGACCTCAAGCCCGGCGCCATAGAACTGCTCTGGATCGTCGACGTCTATCCGCTGGTCTGCGCCTCGCTGCTGATTCTCTTCGGCACCCTCGGCGACCGGGTCGGCCGCAGACGCGTCCTGCTGCTCGGCTACGGCCTGTTCGGCGTCGCCTCCGCCGTGGCCGCCTTCGCGCAGACCGCCGAGATGCTCATCCTCGCCCGCGCGCTGCTCGGCGTCGGCGGCGCGATGATCATGCCGGCGACCCTGTCGATCCTCCGTCAGGTCTTCCCCGACCGGCGCGAACGCGCGCTCGCCATCGGCGTCTGGAGTGCGGTGGCCGCCGTCGGCGCGGCCGTCGGCCCGCTGCTCGGCGGCTTCCTGCTGGAGCACTACTGGTGGGGCGCGGTCTTCCTCGTCAACATCCCGCTGATGCTGATCAGCCTCCCGGTGGGCCGGATCCTGCTGCCCGAGTCGCGCGGTGACCGGCGTGGCCCCTGGGACGTCGTCGGCGCCCTGATGGCGGCCGGAGGACTGTTCGGCGTCGTCCTCGGCGTGAAGCGGCTGGGCGGCGGCGAGGCACCGGCGAGCCCCTTCACCGTGCTGCCGCTGCTGGCCGGCGCGGCCCTCCTCTTCTTCTTCGTACGGCGGCAGCGCAGGCTTCCGCATCCGCTGGTGGACCTGCGGATGTTCCGCCGGCCCGCGTTCAGCACCTCGGTCTGCTGCATCGTGCTGGCGATGCTCGCGCTCGTCGGCCTGGAGCTGATCGCCGCCCAGTATCTGCAACTGGTGCTCGGGCTCTCCCCGCTGCAGACCGGGCTGAGGCTGCTGCCCCTGACCGTCGCGGCGATGGCGGCGGGCCTGGCGGGCGCGCGGATGCTGCGCCGCTTCGGGCCGCGCCGGATGGTCTGCTTCGGCTTCTGCCTCACCGCCGCCGCGGTCCTGATGCTCACCGCGATGGGCGGCACCGACGACGCACCGCTGCTGCTCTCCGGTTTCGTGCTGCTCGGCTTCGGTCTGGAGACCACGCTCTTCGGGGCGTACGAGTCGATGCTCAGCGAGGCCCCGGCGGAGCAGGCCGGCGGTGCGGCGGCGATCGGCGAGACGTCGTACCAGCTCGGCGCCGGCATCGGCATCGCGCTGCTGGGCAGCGTGATGAACGCGGCCTACGCACCGCATCTGCGAGCGGTGCCGGGCGTTCCGCGGCCCGCCTCGGACGCGGCCGGTCACTCGCTCGGCGAGGCCTACGCCGTCGCCGGACGGCTGGGCGGGTCCACCGGGGCCGCGCTGCGCCGGGTCGCGCGGGACTCCTTCGTGCACGGCCTGCATGTGACGCTGCTGGTGAGCGCGGGGCTGTTGCTGCTGGGCGCGATGATGGCGCTGCGGCTGCCGCGGGTCATGCAGTGCGCGGAAACCGCGGCGGCGGTGGAGGCGGTGGAGCTGCCCGCCCCGCGCGAAGTGGTGGAGTCCCGGGTCTCGGCCTGAGCTGTCCGACGTACTGGACGTGCGGGACACCGCACCGTAACGTCGGCGGCACATAAGTGATTAGCGGTGCTAGTTTTCTGTGTGCCGGAGGGTGTCCCATGTCCGCGTCCGCGAAGTTGCCCCCTTTCGATCCCGCCGACCCGCTCGGGATCGACGACCTGCTGGAACCGGAGGACCTGGCCGTGCGGGACACCGTGCGAGCCTGGGCGGCGGACCGCGTGCTGCCGTACGTCGCCGAGTGGTACGAGAAGGGGGAGCTGCCCGGCATCCGTGAGCTCGCGCGCGAACTCGGCTCCATCGGCGCCCTCGGTATGTCCCTGACCGGGTACGGCTGTGCGGGGGCGACGGCCGTGCAGTACGGGCTGGCCTGCCTGGAGCTGGAGGCGGCGGACTCGGGCATCCGGTCCCTCGTCTCCGTGCAGGGCTCCCTCGCCATGTACGCGATCCACCGGTTCGGCAGCGAGGAGCAGAAGCTTCAGTGGCTGCCCCGCATGGCGGCCGGCGAGGTGATCGGCTGCTTCGGGCTGACCGAGCCCGACCACGGCTCCGACCCCGCCTCCATGCGCACCCACGCCAAGCGCGACGGCGAGGACTGGGTCCTCAACGGCCGCAAGATGTGGATCACCAACGGGTCGGTCGCCGGGGTGGCCGTCGTCTGGGCGCAGACCGAGGACGGCATCCGCGGCTTCGTCGTCCCCACCGACACCCCAGGCTTCTCGGCGCCGGAGATCAAGCACAAGTGGTCCCTGCGCGCCTCCGTCACCAGCGAACTGGTGCTGGACGACGTACGACTGCCGGCAAACGCCGTACTCCCTGAGGTCACCGGACTGCGCGGACCGCTCAGCTGTCTGTCGCACGCCCGGTACGGCATCGTCTGGGGTGCGATGGGCGCGGCGCGCAGCAGCTTCGAGGCGGCCCTCGACTACGCGAGGACGCGGGAGCAGTTCGGGCGGCCCATCGGCGGCTTCCAGCTCACCCAGGCCAAGCTCGCCGACATGGCGGTGGAACTGCACAAGGGAATCCTGCTCGCCCACCATCTGGGGCGGCGGATGGACGCCGGCCGCCTGCGTCCCGAGCAGGTCAGCTTCGGCAAGCTCAACAACGTCCGCGAGGCCATCGAGATCTGCCGTACGGCGCGGACGATCCTCGGTGCCAACGGGATCTCCCTCGAATACCCCGTGATGCGGCACGCGACCAACCTCGAGTCGGTGCTCACCTACGAGGGCACCGTCGAGATGCACCAGCTCGTGCTGGGCAAGGCGCTCACCGGGCTCGACGCCTTCCGGTGAGGCCCGGGGCGGGCAGGGCCGGTGAGCGGCCCTGCCTCAGCTCTGGTTGAAGAAGCCGTCCTCGCGGTGGGCGGACGCCTCGCCGCTGATGATCTGGGTGTCGGCCGGCGTGAGCAGGAACACCCGGTTGGACACGCGGTCGATCGAACCGCGCAGCCCGAAGATGAGCCCCGCCGCGAAGTCCACGACGCGCTTGGCGTCGCCGGGCTCCATGTTGGTGAGGTTCATGATGACCGGGACACCGTCCCGGAACAGCTCGCCGATGGCGCGGGCGTCCCGGAAGCTGTCCGGGGTGACCGTGCCGATCCGGCGGCCCTTCTCCTCGGCCGTGTCCGAGGCCACCTTCACCCGGGGGTCGGTGACCCAGGCGTCCCCGGATTCGGAGCCCTCGGAGTACTCGTCGTCGTAGTAACGCTCGTCATCGTTGTCGTCGACGAGGCCGAGCCACGCACTCGCCTTGCGTACCGATCCCATGGACGCCTCCTCTCACAGCGGTCTTTTTCTGCTTTCCGCGTCCCTATGGTCATCCATGATGCGGACGGCGCGCCAAGTGGATAGACGCCGCGCGGGGGGTTTGTGACGGTACTGGTGCACAGCCGATCCGTCGAGAGTCCTTGTGCCCCAAGGGTCGCGACTCATACGGCTGCTGACTGAGAGTGAAATATGATTGTCGGCGGCGGATGGGTGATGATCGGTGCGTACGGGTGAATGTCAACGTCGTACCACATCGCGGGGGATCGTCGTGTTCGGAATCGTCAGACCGTGCTCTCATCGACTCGGCGAAAGCCTCAAGGTCGAGTGGATGGCGCACTTGTGCGGGCTCTGCCTCGCCCTGCGGCGCGACCACGGACAACTCGCGCGCATCGTGACGAACTATGACGGCCTTCTCATATCGGTCCTGACGGAGGCTCAGACCGGACGGACCGCCGACGGTCGCCGTACGGCCGGGCCGTGCGCGCTGCGCGGGATGCGCACCGCCTCCGTCGCCCAGGGCGAGGGCGCGCGGCTCGCCGCCGCCGTCTCGCTGGTGCTCGCCGCGGCGAAGGTGCGCGACCATGTCGCCGACCGTGACGGGCTGCTCGCCCGCCCGCCCGTGGCGGCCGCCGCGCGCCGGGTGGCTGCGGGCTGGGGCAGGGCGGGCGCCCACAGCGGCGCAGCGGTCGGTTTCGACACCGGTGTCCTCGTCGATGCCGTCGACCGGCAGCTCGGCCTGGAGGCCCTCGCCGGGTACGGCACCCCGATCCTGACGGTCACCGAGCCGACCGAGAGCGCGACCGCCGCCGCCTTCGCGCACACCGCGGTGCTGGCCGGCCGGCCGGGCAACGCGGCGCCGCTCGCGGAGGCGGGCCGGCTCTTCGGGCGGCTCGCGCATCTGCTGGACGCCGTGGAGGACCAGGAGGCCGACGCCGCGTCGGGCGCCTGGAACCCCCTCACCGCGACCGGCACCTCCCGGACCGAGGCCCGCCGGCTCGCCGACGACGCCGTGCACGGCATCCGGCTCGCCCTGCGGGAGGCCGAGTTCGCCCACGGCAGGCTGGTCCACCTGCTGCTCGTGCACGAGCTGGAGCGCTCGGTGGACCGCGCGTTCGGCACGCGCGCGTGCGGACACGCGCCCGAGGCCTCCTTCGGACCGCCGCCCGGTCGGCACGCGCCGAACGCGCCGGGCCACCCGTACGGCAACCCCTTCGGCGGGCAGCCGCCGCACCCCGGCAAGCGGGGCTTCTGGGCCGGCTGCGCGGCCGCCCTCGGCCTGTGCTGCACCTGCAAGGTGTGCTGCGCCGACGAGTTCGAGGGTCCCTGGTCGCGGAAGAAGCGCGAGGGCTGCTGCGCCAACTGCGACTGTGACTGCGACCTGTCGTGCTGCGAGGCCTGCCAGTGCTGCGAGTGCTGTGAGTGCTGCTCGTGTTGTGACTGCGGGCTGTGACCGAGGCTGTGACCGTCCCGCTCAGTTCTTCAGTTCCGGCGGGCTGATCCGCGACCTGGTGATGGCCGAGCCCGTCGTGCCCCACTTCCTGAGGATCTTCTCGTACGTGCCGTCGGCCAGCAGTCTGTTCACCGCCGCCTGGAAGGCGGGCGCCAGCCTGGTGCCCTTCTTGAAGGCGAAGCCGACGTCCAGGCGGTGGTACTCGTTCAGGAACTTCAGGCCCGGCTGGTGCGCGACGGCGTAGCGCAGGCCGTTGATGGTGGACATCACCACGTCGCTGCGGCCCTGCTGCACCGAGGTCCAGATCGCGCCGGGCTCGGAGTACGTCTGCACCTGGTACGGCTTTCCGCCCGCGTCGGTGCACACGTGCTTGTTCTCCTCCAGTGTGGCCTCGAAGGTCGTGCCGGCCCCGGTCGCCACGTTCAGCCCGCACAGCTGCTTCAGGTCGGTGATCCTTGTCAGCTTGCTGTCCCTGCGGGTGGCGAAGCCCTGGCCGTCGTTGATGTAGGTGACGAAGTCGATGGTCCTGCGGCGCTCGTCGGTCACGCCGAAGTTGGACGCGCCGAAGTCGTACTTGCCGCTGTCCAGCGCGGGCAGGATCGCCTCGAAGCTCGCCTGCTCCACCTTCAGCCTGAGGCCGAGGAGCTTGGCGACCGCCTTGGTGAAGTCGACGTCCTGGCCGGTCAGCGTCTTGCCGTCGGAGAGATATGTGGTGCCGGGCGGGGTGCCGCCGACGCTGATGGCGACGGTGAGGCGGGTGGTGCCTGCGGGCAGCAACTCGGCCGCCGCCTTGTCCTTCTTCTCGGCGGAGACGACATCGGCGGTGGGCACTTGGCCGGACTCGGCTGCCACCGCGGATGTGTCGGTCCCGCCGCCCGAGCCGCAGGCGGTGAGGAGCAGAGCGGCCGACGTAATGGCAACAAAGGGTACAAAATGACGCCTGCGCATCGGTTGCGGTCTCCTGGGAGCAGAAAGGGTGCAGAGCGCGAGGGGAAGGGTGCGCGTGTGAAGGCGAGGAGAAGGGGAGAACGCGAGTACGCCCGCCCGAGGGCAGGCGCATGCAGGGGGGTCAGCTCAACAGGAAGAGGACCACACGCGACCGAAGTCGATGTGGGAGCGGGTGACCAGCCACTGCTGTGGATGCATGGGCCAAGTGGAACAGGCATCCGGTTCCGCGTCAACTGACTTGAGACGTACGGCTCAGAGTTCGGACAGCCTTGACAGCGGAGGGAAACGCCCACGTACTCTCGGTGGACGGCCCTGCTGAGGGGCTCGGCCGTACCCGCGCCGCACGGCGCGTCCGTGTGAAGGCATCACCCGTGTTCTGACGTCTCTTCGCGTCACGGAGCCTTCGCATGTCATCCGACACCCTCGCCAAAACCCCCACCCCATCGGGGATTCCCGAGCCCGCAGACGCCCCGCGGATCGTCCCGCAGCGCCGGTACGGCCAGTGGGCGGCGGCCGTCGTCGTCCTCGTGCTGCTCGGGTTCGCCGTCAACTCCGTCCTGCGCAACAAGGCGTTCCAGTGGGACGTCGTCGCCGACTACTTCACCACCGGCTCCATCCTGCGCGGGCTCTGGCTCACGCTGTGGCTGACCGCGGTCGTGATGGTCCTCGGCTTCGCCCTGGGCACCCTGCTCGCCGCCTTCCGGCTCTCCGCCAACCCCGTGCTGCGCGTGGTCGGTTGGGGCTATGTGTGGCTGTTCCGCTCGATCCCGATCCTGGTGCAGCTGCTGCTGTGGTTCAACATCGGGGCGCTGTACCCACAGGTGCTCGGCGTGAAGACCGTCAACCTGCTCACCCCGGTCGCCGTCGCGATCGTCGGACTCACCCTGCACGAGGCCGCCTTCGCCGCCGAGATCGTCCGGGCCGGCATCCTCTCCGTCGACCGCGGTCAGATCGAGGCCGCCCAGGCGCTGGGACTGAGCCGGTCGCGGCGCTGGTGGCGGATCGTGCTGCCGCAGGCCATGCGCGCCATCGTGCCGCCCGCCGGCAACATGCTCGTCGGCACTCTCAAGGGCACCTCGATCGTCAGCGTCATCGCCGTCAACGACCTGCTGTTCTCCGCCCAGTTGATCTACCACCGCACTTACCAGGTCATCCCGCTGCTGATGGTCGCGACGCTCTGGTACGCGGTCGTCACCTCGGCTCTCGGCCTCGGCCAGCACTACATCGAGAAGTACTACGCGCGCGGCACGGAGCACGCCCGATGAGGCCGCAGCTGGTGATCGTGGGAGCCGGGCCGCGGGGGACCGGACTGCTGGAGCGCATCGCCGCCAACGTGCCCGAGCTGTACGCCGGCCGGGGCCTCGACGTCCATCTGGTCGACCCGCATCCGCCGGGCGGCGGCCGCATCTGGCGGCAGGAGCAGTCCCCGTTGCTGTGGATGAACTCGCACGCCGAGGACGTCACCATGTTCACCGACGAGACGGTGACCATGGAAGGACCGGTGCGCGAGGGCCCCACCCTGCACGAGTGGGCAGGCCTCGACGGCGGCACCTTCGCCGACCGGCAGCTCCAGGGCCGCTATCTGCGCTGGGTGTACGAGCGCGCCCGGGCCGAGCTGCCCGCGGGCATCACCGTTCGGCACCATCCCCGGCGTGCCGTGCGGATCAGCGGTCCGCGTGAGGGCCGCCAGCAGGTGTGGCTGGAGGGCCGCCCGTGTCCCCTCCCCGCGGACCTGGTGATCCTGGCGATCGGCCACCTGGACGCCCAACTCGACGGTGAACAAGCAGAGTTGGCCGCCTACGCCCGCGAGCACGATCTGGTGCACCTGCCGCCCGACTTCACCGCCGACAGCGACCTGTCCCCGCTGAGGCCCGGCGAACCCGTTCTCGTGCGCGGCTTCGGGCTGGCCTTCGTCGACCTGATGGTGCTGCTCACCGAGGGGCGTGGCGGACGGTACGAGGGCGACACCTACGTTCCCTCGGGGCGGGAGCCGGTGCTCCACGTCGGCTCGCGGCGCGGAGTGCCGTACCACGCGAAGATCGGCTACGACTGGACCGGCGACCGGCCCCCGCTGCCCCGCTTCCTCGGCCCGGCCCAGGTCGAGGCCCTGCGGGCGCGTCCCGGCGGTCTCGACTTCCGGCGCGATGTGTGGCCGCTGGTGGAGAAGGAGCTGGGCTTCGCCCACTACCACCGCCTCTTCACCGCCCACGCCGAGCGTACGGCGATGGACTGGGCCGACTTCGAGGAGAAGTACGCGGCCGCGAGCGACTTCGCCGAGGTGCAGGCGCTCGTCGCCGCCGCCGTGCCCGATCCGGCCGACCGGCTCGACCTCACCGCGCTCGACCATCCGCTGGACGGGGTACGGTACGCCTCCCACGAGGACTTTCAGGAGGGCCTGCGGGGGTATGTCGAGGCGGACCTGAGTCGCCGGCACGATGCCTCGTACAGTGCGGACCTCGGCGTCTTCCTCGGGCTGCTCTCCGTCTACGGGCAGCTCGTCCGCCTCGGGAACACCGGCCCCTGGTGGCACGGCTTCTTCAGCTACCTGGCGTCCGGGCCGCCCGGACCCCGGCTGCGGCAGATGCTCGCGCTGTCCCGGGCCGGCCTGCTCAGGTTCGTCGGCGCCGACATGGCCGTCACCGCCGAGGACGGGGTGTTCCGGGCCACCAGTCCCACCGTGCCGGGCTTCGTCGTCGAGGCCCGGGCGCTGGTCGAGGCCCGGCTGCCCGAGCCCACCGTCGGCCGGGCCCGCGACCGCCTGCTGCGGGCACTGCACACCGACGGCGCCGCCGAGACCCCCGACGGACTGCTCCGGGTCGACCCCGGCGACGGCCGGATCCTCGACGGCGCCGGGCGACCGCATCCCCGGCGCTTCGCGCTCGGCCCGTACACCGACGCCCGCACCCCCGGCGCCTTCACCCGGCCGCGCACCGGCGGGGCCGCGTTCCGGCAGAACGACGCCACCGCCCGGGCGGCGCTGGCCTTCCTGAGCACCTCACCCGAAAGGCCTCCGCGCCCTACGGGCCGCTCGCGCTGACCGCCACGCTCCCCCAGTGCCTGAACGGCCTGGGGGCACCCCCAGGGTCGAGGACCATCCGGACGGGCGACTTCCGGACATTCCCGGGACCTGGGTGGCAGAAGGGGAGGGCGTGGTCCTCACCGCCGTGGAGGCCGACGGACTGAGCGTGGACGGGCGGCGTTTCGTGGGTGCAGGTC
The DNA here is from genome assembly GCF_055572075.1 of Streptomyces sp. NPDC030820. Classification (NCBI taxonomy): domain Bacteria; kingdom Bacillati; phylum Actinomycetota; class Actinomycetes; order Kitasatosporales; family Streptomycetaceae; genus Streptomyces; species Streptomyces sp. NPDC030820. The sequence goes on along the minus strand of NZ_JBVIEB010000008.1, from coordinate 429,735 downwards.
TACGACCCCGGGTCCGCTGCCCGCCGCGCCTTCGAGGGCATCGAGGCCACCCCGTACGACGACACCCGCACCTGGCCCAGCAGGGCGACGGATTGCCTCGACCGCCACGGTGGAGCGGGCGGTGAGCGTGCGCTGAGCAGGCGTCAGGGGACCTTCGCGCAAAGGTGGTTTAAAAGCCAACGGCCGAAAGGCACTCTTGTGGCGACCGGTCGTTCGACCGAATACTCCCCCTCAGCGCTTGCCAGGGGGCACGCGTGTGCGGAATCCGGTACCCCTCCTGGCTGCGCCTCACGGGCCCCGACCCCACACGGGCCCCCGACTTCCCCTGGGAGGGAACGAAAAGTGAGGATCAAGCGCACCACTTCCGGCAGCGGCACCACTAGACGGACCCGGCTGATCGCCGTGGCCACCGGCTTCCTGGCCGCGGCCGCGTTCGCCGCCCCCACGGCAAACGCGAGTGACGCCCACACGTTCAGCGCCGCCCAGCTCAGCAAGGCCGACTCCGCCGTCCTCAAGGCCGACGTACCCGGTACGGCCTGGGCGGTGGACGGCAAGACCAACCGCGTCGTCGTCACCGTCGACAGCACGGTGTCCAAGGCCGGGATCGCCAAGATCAAGCGGCAGGCCGGCGCCGACGCGGGCGCGCTGACCATCAAGCGCACCCCCGGCAAGTTCAACAAGCTGATCACCGGCGGCGACGCCATCTACGGCGGTCAGTACCGCTGCTCGCTCGGCTTCAACGTGCACAGCGGCAGCACGTACTACTTCCTCACCGCCGGTCACTGCGGCCAGGTGGCCTCCACCTGGTACAGCAACTCCAGCCACACCACGGTGCTCGGCACCAACGTCGGCTACAGCTTCCCGGGCAATGACTTCGCCCTGGTGCGGTACACCAACTCCTCGATCTCTCATCCGAGCTCCGTGGGCAGCCAGTCCATCACGAGCGCGGCCACGCCGTCCGTGGGCACGACCGTGTACCGGCGGGGTTCCACCACCGGTACGCACAGCGGGCGGGTCACCGCGCTGAACGCCACCGTCAACTACGGCGGCGGGGACATCGTCTACGGGCTGATCCAGACCACGGTGTGCGCCGAGGGCGGCGACAGCGGCGGTCCGCTGTACGCGGGGACCGTGGCCTACGGGCTGACCTCCGGGGGCAGCGGTGACTGCACCTCCGGTGGTACGACGTTCTTCCAGCCGGTGACCGAGGCGTTGAGCTACTACGGGGTCACGCTGCCCTGACGCGCTCCGCTCCAGTTGGCCCCCGCATGCCTTGTGGTGTGCGGGGGCTTCTTGCAAACGCTCTGTGCGGTCCGGTGTGTGCGCCGGTGGTTGTGTCATGTCCTCACCGTCCTTTCGTGGCGTTTGTGCAGGTGGGAGGGCGTCGGACGGATGTCGTACATGCGTTCGAGAATGGAGGTATGGTGGGGGTGGAAGTAGGGAACTGATGTTCGAGAGCTGTTCGGGGCTCACGAGTGCGGGAGGTGCGTGTGCCGGGCTTCGCGCATCTGCACACCGTCTCCGGGTTCTCCCTGAGGTACGGGGCATCCCATCCGGAGCGGCTGGCGGAGCGCGCCTCGGAGCGGGGGATGGACGTGCTCGCTCTCACCGATCGGGACACCGTCGCGGGGGCGGTGCGCTTCGCCAAGGCCTGCGCCGGGGTGGGGGTGCGGCCGGTCTTCGGGGTGGATCTGGCGGTGGGCGAGGCCGAGGCCGTACGGCGTGCGCGGCGGAAGGTGCCGGTGCGGGGTGGGGCCTTCGTGGACGAGTCGGCTCCTCGGGTGGCCTTTCTCGCCCGGGACGGGGCCCGGGGGTGGGCCGATCTGTGCCGGATCGTCACGGCGGCGCACAGGGGAGCGGGTCTGCCTCTGCTGCCCTGGTCGGACAACCATGGCGACGGCCTGACCGTGCTGCTCGGCCCGGGGTCGGACGTGGGGCGCGCCCTTGCCGCGGGGCGTCCCGACCGGGCCGCGGAGCTTCTCGGGGCGTGGCGTGAGGTCTACGGCGATGCGCTGCGGCTGGAGGCTGTGTGGCACGGGCGTGGGGGCATGGGGCTCGGCTCGCTGCGGCTGGCCGCCCGTACCGTCGGGTTCGCCGCCGAGCAGGGGGTCCGGCCGGTGCTCAGCAACGCCGTCCGGTATGCCGATCCCGGGGCGGGGCCCGTTGCCGATGTGCTGGATGCCGCGCGGCGGCTGGTTCCGATCGACCCGCGCGGGGAGCTGGACTCCGGCGAGGCCTGGCTGAAGGACGCGCAGGCCATGCTGCATGTCGCCGAGCGGGTGGTGGAGGCTGCCGGGTATCGGCGGGACACCGCCCATCGGCTGCTGGAGCAGACCCTGGCCACGGCCGCCGAGTGCCGGGTCGACCCCGAGGGGGATCTCGGTATCGGAACCGTTCACTTTCCCGAGGCGCATCTGGTGGGTGCCGGGCGGCGCTCCGCCCAGCGGGCCCTCGCCTCGCGGGCGGTGGCCGGGATGGTGCGGCTCGGGTACGGCGGCCGGCGCGCGTACTGGGAGCGCATGCACCATGAGCTGGACATCATCGCCCATCACGGCTTTGCCTCTTATTTCCTGACGGTTGCCCAGGTTGTCGATGATGTGCGGGAGATGGGGATCCGGGTGGCCGCTCGTGGTTCCGGTGCGGGCTCCCTCGTCAATCATCTGCTGGGCATCGCGCACGCCGATCCGGTCGAGCACGGGTTGCTGATGGAGCGCTTCCTCTCCAAGGAGCGTGTGGTGCTGCCCGATATCGACATCGATGTGGAGTCCGCCCGGCGGCTGGAGGTCTACCGGGCGATCATCGACCGGTTCGGCGAGGAGCGGGTGGCGACCGTGTCCATGCCGGAGACCTATCGGGTGCGGCATGCCATCCGGGATGTGGGTGCCGCCCTGTCCATGGACCCGGGTGAGATCGATCGGGTGGCCAAGTCCTTTCCGCACATCCGGGCCCGGGACGCGCGCGCCGCGTTGGCGGAGCTGCCCGAGCTGAAGCAGCTTGCGAGGGAGCTTCAGCGGGATGGGGAGCGGTACGGCAGGCTGTGGGAGCTCGTCGAGGCGCTCGATGCCCTGCCGCGCGGCGTTGCCATGCATCCGTGCGGGGTGCTGCTGTCCGATGCCTCGCTCCTTGCTCGTACGCCGGTGGTGCCCACCAGCGGTGAGGGGCTGCCGATGTCGCAGTTCGACAAGGAGGACGTGGAGGACCTCGGGCTGCTCAAGCTCGATGTGCTGGGCGTGCGGATGCAGTCGGCCATGGCGCACGCGGTCGCCGAGGTGGAGCGGGTGACGGGGGAGCGGATCGATCTGGACGCGGTGCCTGCGGGGGACCCGGAGACCTATCGGCTGATTCGGTCCACCGAGACGCTGGGGTGCTTCCAGATCGAGTCGCCGGGGCAGCGGGATCTGGTGGGGCGGCTGCAGCCGAGCACCTTTCATGATCTCGTTGTGGATATTTCGCTGTTCCGGCCCGGGCCCGTCGCCGCCGACATGGTGCGGCCGTTCATCGAGGCGCGGCACGGGCGGGCACCGGTGCGCTATCCGCACCCGGATCTGGAAGAGGCGCTGAAGGGGACGTACGGCGTCGTTGTTTTTCATGAGCAGGTCATCGACATCGTCGCCGTCATGACCGGGTGCGGGCGTGGTGAGGCCGACCGGGTGCGGCGGGGGTTGTCCGAACCGGAGTCGCAGGGGCGGATCAAGGTGTGGTTCGCACAGCAGGCGGCGGCCAGGGGGTATGGGGCGGAAACGATTCGGCGGACCTGGGAGATCGTGGAGGCCTTCGGGTCCTACGGGTTCTGCAAGGCCCATGCGGTCGCCTTCGCCGTACCGACGTACCAGTCGGCCTGGCTGAAGGCCCATCACCCGGCCGCCTTCTATGCCGGGCTGCTCACGCACGATCCCGGGATGTATCCGAAGCGGCTGCTGCTGGCCGACGCGCGGCGGCGCGGGGTGCCGATCCTGCCGTTGGACGTCAATGTGTCCGGGGTCGCCCATCGGATCGAACTGGTGTCCGAGCCGGGTGTGTGGGGGCTGCGGCTCGCCCTCTCCGATGTGCACGGCATCAGCGAGGCCGAGGCGAAAAGGATCGCGGACGGGCAGCCGTACTCCTCCCTGGTGGACTTCTGGGAGCGGGCGCGGCCGAGCCGGCCGCTGGCGCAGCGGCTCGCCCAGGTGGGGGCGCTGGACGCCTTCGGTGCCAACCGGCGGGATCTGCAACTGCATCTGACCGAGCTGCACCGGGGAGCCCGGGGCGGTGGCGGCGGACAGCTTCCGCTGGCGGGCGGGCGGAAGACCGCGCCGGCGGGGCTGCCGGATCTGACGTCGGCGGAACGGCTCAGCGCCGAGCTGGGCGTGCTGTCCATGGACGCCTCGCGCAATCTGATGGACGACCACCGGGAGTTCCTCAGGGAGCTGGGCGTGGTGTCCGCGCGCCGGCTGCGCGAGGCGCGGCACGGCGAGACCGTGCTGGTCGCGGGTGCCAAGGCGGCCACCCAGACCCCGCCGATCCGCTCCGGCAAGCGGGTCATCTTCTCCACGCTGGACGACGGCACGGGGCTGGTCGACCTGGCGTTCTTCGACGATTCGCACGACGCGTGCGCCCACACCGTCTTCCACTCGTGGCTGCTGCTGGTGCGGGGAGTGGTGCAGCGGCGCGGTCCGCGCAGTCTGAGTGTGGTGGGCTCCGCCGCCTGGAATCTCGCCGAGCTGGTCGAGCTGCGTGCCGAGGGCGGTCTCGACGAGGTGGCGGCGCGGCTCGCGGAGCCCGTGGCCGAGGGGACGGGCGGTGATCCGACCGGTGGGCGGCGGATCCAGTTGCCGACCGGATACGAGATGCATCCATGGGCCGATCTGCGGCCCGCGGGGCAGGAGGCCGCACAAGGGCCTGCTGCCGTACGGAAGTTGTGGCACCAGAGTCCGGGGAGTGCGGGATGACCATCCTCTGCGTACGTTTCCAGCTGCCACCGATGTACGAGGCGGCCCTGCCCGGACTGCTCGGGTTGCTGGAGGACTTCACCCCGGTCGTGGAGGCGCTGCCGCCCGACGGGGCGCTGGCCGATCTGCGCGGTGCCGAGCGCTACTTCGGGCGCAGCGCGGTGGAGCTGGCCTCGGTGATCCGGGTGCGGGCCCTCGCGTTGTACGGCGTCGACTGTGTGATCGGCGCCGGTCCCGGCCCGATGCTGGCGCGTATGGCGCTGCGCGACGCCCAGCCCGGGGTGACGTGTGTCGTGCCCGAGGATCCGGACGGCATCGCCGGGTTTCTCGCGGAACGGCCGGTGTCCGCGCTGCCCGGCGTCGGCACGGCGACCGCCCGCACCCTGAGCGAGTACGGTCTGGACACCCTGGGCCTGGTCGCCGGTGCACCGCTGTCCACGCTCCAGCGGCTGATCGGCGCGAAGGCCGGCCGTGAGCTGCGCGAGAAGGCGAGCGGCATCGACCGGGGGCGGGTCGTGCCGAACGCCGTCTCGCGGTCGCTGGCCACGGAACGCGCCTTCGACCTCGACGAGCTGGACCCCGACCGGCACCGCGGGGCGCTGCTGTCCGCCGCCGAGGAGCTGGGCGCCCGGCTGCGCGCGGTGCGGAAGGTCTGCCGCACCCTGACCCTCACCGTGCGCTACGCCGACCGGTCCTCGACCACCCGCAGCCGCACCCTGAAGGAGCCGACCGCGCACTCGGCGGCCCTGACCAGGGCGGCCTACGGCATGTACGAGGCGCTCGGCCTGCAGCGCGCCCGGGTCCGCGCGCTCGTCCTGCGCGCGGAGGGGCTGGCCCCCGCCGACCAGGCCTCCTACCAGCTCACCTTCGACCCCGTGGACGAGAAGGTCCGCCGGATCGAGGAGGTCGCGGACCGCGCACGGGCGAAGTTCGGGCCCAGGGCGGTGATGCCGGGGACGCTGGGGCGCGGCGGCGGCTCCACGTCCGTCAATTGGCCCAGGGCGGCGTGATACGGGTGCCGTCGGCCAGCTGCGCCTCCAGGCCGACGGAGGTGGTGACCCAGGACAGCGCGGTGTGATCGGTCGGGTTCTCCACGGCGAGGGTGGCGCCGGGATTGACGATCACCGTGTCGCCCGCACCGATGCGCTCGGTGCGGCCGTCGAGGGTGATCAGCAGTTCACCCACGAGCAGATGGAAGATCTCCTCGCGGTTGACGGTGTGGGCGGGCGCCTTGGTGCCGGCAGGGATCTCGCCGCGCCAGGCGCAGAGTTCCTTGCTACCGGTGAGCGGGGTGGCGTACGAGACGAAGCGGGCGCCGTGGATCTCGTGGGTGGTGGCCTCGGACGAGCGGACGACGGGCATGGCGGTGATCTCCGTTCAAGTAGTCAAGGGGCTTGACTATATGGTCAAGCTACTTGACCAACCTGTCAAGGGTGTTTCAATGCCTGCGTGCAGAACTCCGAAGCCATGGCCCTGTCCGCCGCCCTGCTCGCCGTCGCCGGTGACCTCACGCAACGCATCCACGACGGGGTGGTGGCGCGCGGGTTCACCGATCTGCGGCCGGCGCACGGCTTCGCCTTCGCGCGGCTCGCCCCGGGCGGGGCCACCGTCACCGACCTCGCGGCGCACCTCGGGGTGACCAAGCAGGCCGCGAGCCAGCTGGTGGACGAGATCGTACGGAAGGGGTACGCCGAGCGGCGGCCGCATCCGCAGGACGCGCGGGCCCGGCTGGTCGTGCTGACCGAGCGCGGCTGGGCCTGCACCCGGGCGGCGGAGGCGGCGGCGGCCGAGGTCGTGGGCGCATGGGCCGTGCGGCTGGGCGAGGGTGAAGTGCGCGCGCTGGGGGAGCGTTTGGCGCGGATCGCTCCCTATGGGCCGATCAAGCCGGCCTGGTGACGGTCCGTCAGTGTTCGGCGGCCCTCTGGTTATCAGTGGAAGTTTTTACTGACGCGTAACTTCACAGGCGCGCTACTCGTCCGTAACTTGACGAATGAACAGCATCCTCGTGATCCGGATCACAGGGTAAGGCCCCCACCTCCCTTGAGCCGCAAGGAGATCACCCGATGCTGCCCTGGAAGCGAGTGCTCAGACCCCTCGCCGCGCTGCTCCTCACCGCCGCCGTCGCCACCGTTCCCGCCGCCACCGCCGCTGCCGCCGACACCGCCCCCTCCAGGGGCTGGAACGACTTCTCCTGCAAGCCCTCCACCGCCCACCCCCGCCCGGTCGTCCTGGTGCACGGCACCCTGGGCAACTCGGTCGACAACTGGCTCTCCCTCGCCCCCTACCTGAAGGACCGCGGATACTGCGTCTACTCCCTCGACTACGGCCAACTGACCGGCGTCCCCCTCTTCTACGGCCTCGGTCCCATCGACAAGTCGGCCGAGCAGCTGTCGGACTTCGTGGACAAGGTGCTCGCCGCGACCGGAGCCGCCAAGGCCGACCTGGTCGGACACTCCCAGGGCGGCATGATGCCCCGCTACTACCTGAGGTTCCTCGGCGGATCCGCCAAGGTGGACACCCTCGTCGGCCTCGCCCCCGACAACCACGGCGCCACCCTGAGCGGCCTCACCAACCTGCTGCCGTACTTCCCCGGTGCCTCGGACCTGATCAAGGCCACCACCCCCGGCCTCGCCGACCAGATCCCCGGCTCCGACTTCCTCACCAAGCTCAACGCGGGCGGCGACACCGTCCCCGGAGTGCACTACACGGTCATCGCCACCAAGTACGACGAGGTGGCCACACCCTGGCAGAGCCAGTACCTGAGCGGTTCCGACGTCCACAACGTCCTGCTGCAGGACCTGTGCCCGCTCGACCTCTCCGAGCACGTCGCCATCGGCCTGTTCGACCGCATCGCCTTCCACGAGGTGACCAACGCGCTCGACCCGGCCCACGCCACCGCCACCACCTGCGCGTCGGTCTTCAGCTGACGCGCCGCCGGGGCCTGTCCGGCCTGAGCCGCCGGACAGGCCCCGGAACTCACCGGCGGTGGGCGCCACCCGCCGCGCGCCGCCGCACCGACAGGAACAGCGCCGCCGACCCGAGCGCCAGCGCCGCCGCGCCGCCGATCGCGGCGTAGGCGGTGCCGGAGGAGGTGCCGGTCTCCGCGAGGTTGCGCGAAGTACCGGCAGCCTTGGGCGCGTTGGAGGCCTGCTGCGCGCGGGCGGTCGTCTCTTCACCGCCGTGACCGTGCTGCCGCATCGTCGACTTGTCGGCACCGGCCGCGATCTGCCGGTCGGACGGCGCGGAGGCCGTCGGGGCGGGGCCGGTACCCGTGCTCCCCGCACCGGCGCCACCGAAGTCCACGTCCGAGCAGGAGTAGAACGCCTCCGGGCTGTCCGAGCGCTGCCAGACCGCGTACAGCAGCTGCCGGCCGGACCGCTCGGGAAGCGTGCCGGAGAACGTGTAGAAGCCGCCTGAGGCGACCGGGTCGGTGACCGTCGCCACCGGGTGCTCCAGATCGAGCCCGGACCAGGCCAGCGGCTTGGTGGGGTCGTAACCGGGCCTGGTGAGATAGACCTTGAAGGTCCCCCTGTGCGGCGCCGTCACCCGGTACTTGAAGGTATACGACCCGCTGTGCACGCTCGTCGCCGGCCAGTCGGCGCGGGCCAGGTCCAGCCCCTTGAACTCCTCGTTGTCCGCGCTGCACAGCCTGCCGTCCGGGATCAGCCGCTGGTGCTGCCCGGCGGCGTCGCCGATCCGGATGCCGTTCCAGTCGTACAGCGCCTGCGCGCCGCCCGCCGCCACGGCCGCCTTGCACGCGGCCGACTTCGGGCTCTCCGGGCCCTCCGCGTAGCACTGCGAGACACGGCTGACCGGATCGCCCATCGAACCGTGCGCGGACGCCGGAGCGGCGGCGAGCACGGTCAGGGCGAGGGGCGGCAGACCGAGCACGGCGACGACGGCGGCCGTGCGACGGGCACGAGCGGGCATGCGGAACTCCTCGGAGGACGGTTCTTCGGTGGGGGCCGGAACCCGGAGGGGGACCCGTGGCAAACCCGTGGGGGTGATCCGAAACTAGCCCCGAGAAACCGCGAAATCGCCTGCCGGCGGCGGATGGAGGAGATCCTTATGGTGGCGTTAAGGCGGGACTAACCGAGGGCTCAGGCTGCCTGCTCGCGGTGACCTCGTCAGTCCGGGCCGTAGTACAGCCGCGGGAACTCCTCCATCGCCACGTCGACGTCGGCGCGGTCACCGGTGACGAGCAGGTCGAGCAGCAGGCCGCGGACGGTGGCCAGGCCCAGCTTGGCGTGGTCTTGGGTCGTTGCGGTGTCCGAGGGGCGGCCTCGCAGCGCGTGCCCGCAGATCTCGAGTTGGCCCACCACGTGTCCGCCGCCGGCTCCTGACGGCGCGGTTCGCCCCGTTGCGTCAGGGGCTGCTCGGAGCGCGCTCAGGCGGATAGCGTGCGTCCATGATCGAACAGGACCCCGAGCGTGTGCGGCCGGCCGTCGCCGAGGACGTGCCGGCCGTCGAGGCCGTGACGGACGCGGCCTACCACCACTACATCGAGCGCATCGGAGTGGTGCCGCAGCCCATGGAGGCGGATCACGCCGCGAACGTGGCCGCCGGCAAGGTGTTCGTCACCGGAACGCCCGTCGACGGGCTGGTCGTGATCGAGGCGTTCGCCGACCATCTCTTCCTGGACAGCGTCGCCGTCCACCCCGACGCCCACGGCACGGGCGTCGGACGGCGGTTGCTGCACTTCGTCGAGACACGCGCGCGTGAGCTGGGCCTCGGCGAGATCAGGCTTTATACGAACGCATTGATGTGGGAAAATCGGAAGATCTATCCGAAGTACGGATACGAGGTAGTGGAACGCCGTGTCGACGGGCCCTACGACCGCATCCACTACCGCAAGCGACTGGGCTGACGGCCCCGCCGGGGTCAATCGTCGGGCCACCAGGTGCGTGCGATGTCCTTGCGCACCTCGGGGCGTTTCGGGGGGTGTTCCTCCGCCTCTTCGCAGATCCGGCGGCTGTCCGTCTTCTTCAGGGGCTTCTGCACGGTTACACGGCGCATGGCTGCCTCCTTGAGTGCCTACCGAGTTTCCGTGTTGTCACGGAGGTAGACGCTTTTGGCGAGAGTTCCTCATCGGAGCCTGGCTGTCAGTGGCGGCTGTCACTCTTGGGGCATGACGAACGTGAATGACGACACGGTTGCGGCATATACCCCGGAAGTGGACTGGGATACCGAGGCCGGCGCCTTCGACGACGAGCCGGACCACGGCCTGCGCGACCCCGAGATCCGCGCGGCCTGGGCGGACCGACTGCGCTCCTGGCTGCCCGAGCGCCCCGCCGACGTCCTCGATCTCGGCTGCGGCACCGGCAGCCTGTCGCTCCTCGCGGCCGAACAGGGACACCGGGTCACGGGCGTCGACTCGTCCCCTGCCATGGTCGAGCGGGCCCGCGCCAAGCTCGCCGGGCGCGACACCGTGATCCTGCGCGGAGAGGCCGCGGCGCCGCCGGTCGGGGAGCAGCGCTTCGACGCCGTTCTCGTACGGCATGTCCTGTGGGCTCTCCCGGAGCCCGCCCGGGTGCTACGGCACTGGCGCGACCTCCTGCGCCCAGGTGGCCGCTTCGTCCTGGTCGAGGGCGTCTGGGGCACCCTGCACCCCGTGGGCGTCCCCGCCGCCCGCCTCACCGCTCTTCTGGCACCGCTGGCCCCGGAGATACGCGTGGAGCGACTGTCCGACGACAGGCTGTTGTGGGGGAGGAGGGTGCAGGACGAGCGGTACGCGGTGGTGGCGGTGGTCTGAGGAGGGTGCCTCCCTGACCGAGGCTGTCATGTCAGCAGCTTCTCGAAGCCGCCGGTGCGGGCCAGCGTCTCCAGTTCGGTGAGTGCCGCCACGGCGGCGGACGCGGCCTCGGGATCCGTCTCCGTCAGGCCGCTCTCCGCGAACTCGTCCTCGTCCAGACGCCGTACGTCCCTGCCGTCGGCGGAGCGCCACAGGTCCAGGTCGAGGTCCTCCACGACCAGTTCACCGTCGGTGCGGACCGCCGGCCGGGTGATGTCGCAGTACCAGCCCTTCACGGTGCCGTCGGCGGCGCGCACCTCCTTCACCGAGTACCAGCGGTTCCGCCAGTAGTACTCGGTGAAGACGTCGCCCGGCTCGAAGCGCACGAAACCGAAGTCGCGGACGCCGGCGCCCGCCCAGGGCGCGCGTACGGCGATGCGGGTGCCGTCGTCGCCGAGCAGCTCGGCCGGGTATCGGATCTTCGTCCGGCCCGCCTTGACCAGGACGACGTCCAGCCGGGCGGTCGGTTCAGCCGAGTTCGCGGACATAGCGCACCTCCGTTGCACAGATCTCGTATCCGAGCCACTTGTTGATCGCCAGCATCGGACCGTTGCCGGTGTCGTTGCCCGTGAGCGCCTCCGTGCAGCCGGCGGCTCGGGCGCGGTGCAGTGCGCAGACCTTGGCGAGCTTGGCCAGGCCCCGCCCGCGGTACGCCCGCGCGGTACCGGTCATGGCCGTGCCGTACCGGGAGCCGCCGTCCGTGTAGGCCACGCTGAAGGCGACGGGACGGCCGTCGGCCAGCACAACAGTGGTCAGCTCACGGTTGAGCAGCGGGTGCTCCCAGGTTCCCTCGATCCAGGCCTGGTAGTCGGTGAACTGGGCGTCCACATCGCTCGGTTCGTCCGCCGTCGTCTCCGCGTCCAGCTCGAACAACGGGCGCGGGTCGGCCGTGAAGTCGGCGGCCGTGCGCAGTTCGATGCCGGGCGGGGGAGCGGGCAGCGGCGTCAGCGCCGCCTGGGCCAGATCCAGGCGCAGGAAATGGGCGGACCGCCCGGGCCCGTAGCCGCGCCGTTCGGCGAAGGCCCGGTTGGCCGGCTCGTCCAGGAGCCAGGCGAACAGCTTCGTCGCCCCGTGCGCGGCCAGGTGCTCCTCGGCCGTACGGACCAGCAGCCCGCCCGCGCCGCGCCGCGTCCGGTCCGGGTGCACATAGATGTTGAGCAGTCCCTGACCCGGCTCCGGGCTGTCATGCGCGAGGGCCACCTGAGCAGTGCCGATCACCTCGCCGTCCTCCTCTGCGACCAGGGATCTGAACCGGGCCTCGGGCGGGGTGCGGGTGAGGTGGTGGAGGATGGCGTCCGGGCTCCACAGGATGTAGGGCAGAGCGAGCCGGCGTACCCGGGCGAAGGCCTCGACATCGGATCGGTCGTCGGGGCGCAGGTCGCGCACGATCACTGTCATGGGCAGGCACGGTAGGCGCAGGCGTGCCGGGGTTGCCTCTCATTTTCCGCCGGGTACGGGACAATCGGCCCGTGAGCCTGAAGATCCGCATCGATGACAGCGCGCCTCCGTACGAGCAGGTACGGGCGCAGATTTCCGAGCAGGCGCGGTCCGGGGCACTGCCGGTGGGATACCGGCTGCCGACCGTGCGGGGGCTGGCCGAGTCCCTGGGCCTCGCGGTGAACACGGTGGCCAAGGCGTACCGGGCGCTGGAGAGCGACGGGGTGATCGAGACGCGGGGGCGCAACGGAACGTTCGTGGCTGCCGCCGGCTCGGCCGCGGAACGTGAGGCTTCCTTTGCCGCTCAGGCGTACGCGGAGCGGGTGCGGCGGCTGGGGCTGGGGGAGGCGGAGGCGTTGGCCGCCGTGCGGGATGCCCTGCGGGCCGCTTATGGGGGCTAGGCGTTCTGTCCACGGAGGTTGGTGAGCTCCGGGATCCGGGTCACCGTCAACCCCGCCCGTCCCGCCGTTCTCCCGAACGTCACCGCGTCCTGCACCGCCGCACCGCCCGGATCGTTGTTGAAGTACGCGTACACGTCATCTCCTTTCCGCCACGTCGTCGCGATGCGGTCGACCCACGTCTCCAGGGACCGCTTGCCGTAGCGGGGCCAGGGCTGGGCGCGGCCCTGGTGGAAGCGGACGTAGCCCCAGTCGGTGGTGCGCCACAGCGGGGTGACCGGGCGGGCCAGGACGTCCGCCCAGCACAGGGCCGCGCCCCGGGCCGACAGGACGTCCCGCACCTCCCGTGTCCACCAGGAGTCGTGACGTGGCTCGACCGCGACCCGCGTACCGGAGGGGAAGCAGGCCAGGCAGGCGTCCAGGAGCGCGGGGTCGGCGCGCAGGGTCGGGGGGAGCTGGAGGAGGACCGGGCCCAGGCGGTCGCCGAGGCCCGCCGCGTGGCTCATCAGGCGGTGGACCGGTTCCTCGGGGTCTTTGAGGCGCTTGATGTGGGTCAGATAGCGGCTGGCCTTGACCGCGACGGTGAAGTCCTCCGGGACCCGGTCCCGCCACGCCTCGAAGTTCTCGCGTGAGGGGAGTCGGTAGAACGCGTTGTTGATCTCCACCGTCGCGAACAGGCGCGTGTACTCCTCCAGCCACAGCCGCGCCGGGACCCCGGCCGGATAGACGAGGTCCCGCCAGTCCTTGTACTGCCACCCGGAGGTGCCGACGAACAAGGTCACAGCACCATCAAAGCACTACAGGTACAGTCCCGCGTCCGCGCCGTCCCGCGCCCCCGGCACCGAGGTCGGTGCCGTGCCCCGGCGCAGTGCGAACAGCTCGGCCAGTGTCGCCCCGTCCCGGCCGATGGCGTCCTCCCGGCCCTGGACCTCGCTGCCGAGCCAGTTCACCGCCTCCCGGTGGGTGAGCTTGCCGACCTCGATCCGGGCCAGGCAGCGGCCCGGGCGGACCACGGCCGGGTGCAGGCGCTCCAGGTCCTCGTTGGTGGTGACGCCGACCAGCACGTTGCGGCCCTGGCCGAGCAGGCCGTCGGTGAGGTTCAGCAGCCGGGACAGGGCCTGACCCGCGGTGTGCTTGGCCTCGCCGCGGATCAGTTCGTCGCAGTCCTCCAGCAGCAGGAGCCGCCAACGGCCCTTGCCGGCGGCGTCCTCCTCGCCGATCGCGATGTCCATCAGATACCCGACGTCGGAGAAGAGGCGTTCGGGGTCCAGGACGCAGTCCACCTGGCACCAGTCGCGCCAGGAGCGGGCCAGTGTGCGCAGGGCGGAGGTCTTGCCGGTGCCCGGAGGGCCGTGCAGGAGGAGCAGCCGGCCCGCGATGTCCTCCGGGGTCGTCTTCATCAGGCGGTCCATGGCCTCGGCCACCGGTGCCGTGTAGTTGGCCCGGACCTCGTCCCAGGTGCCCGCGGAGATCTGCCGGGTCGTGCGGTACGGGCCGCGCCTGGGGGAGACGTACCAGAAGCCCATCGTCACGTTCTCGGGCTGTGGTTCGGGCTCGTCGGCGGCGCCGTCGGTGGCCAGGTCGAGGACGTTCTTGGCCAGTTCGGCGCTGGTCGCGGTCACCGTGACGTCCGCGCCGCGGTTCCAGCGGGAGACCAGCAGGGTCCAGCCGTCGCCCTCGGCGAGGGTGGCGCTGCGGTCGTCGTCGCGGGCGACCCTGAGGACGCGGGCGCCGTCGGGCAGCAGGGTCGCGCCGGAGCGGACGCGGTCGATGTTCGCCGCGTGCGAGTACGGCTGCTCGCCCGTCGCGAAGCGGCCGAGGAACAGCGCGTCGACGACGTCGGACGGCGAGTCGGAGTCGTCGACGTGGAGCCGGATCGGCAGAGCGTCGTGTGGGTTCGCAGACATGCGGCCATGATCCGCCACCGGTGCGCTCCGCGCACGGCATTTCCTCCCCTTGTTCCGGGTGCTCCAAGACCGTTCCGGGTGTCCCCAAGTCCTGCCGGAGCCATCGGTTCCGCCGTTACTGTTGTCCTTGATGGGACGTCATGGGTGGGATTCGGATACTCGGCGGTGGCGGCTCACCGCCCTGCTCGGAGTGGGCGCGGCCGTGCTGGCCCTGGCGGTGACCCTGTTCAGCACGCTGTCCGGCGGGCCCAGTACGGCCGGCACCATACGTGACGGCGACAAGGTGCACGGCACCCCCGTCAGTCCCGGCGCGAAACCGGAGCCGTACGTCGGCTGGGGCTTCACCCACACCCAGTACAGCGCCGACGAGGGCGCCGGGGCGGCGACCGCGCGCGTGCGGCGACTGCTCAGGCAGAACGCGGGGCTGGCGCAGAACCAGCACATCATGGGCTGGGGCGCCGACAATCCCGAACCGGTCGAGGGGCACTACGACTTCGGCGCCCTCGACCGCCGGGTCGACTTCGTGCGCGCCTCCGGCGGCACCCCGGTGATCACGCTGTGCTGCTCCCCGGACTGGATGAAGGGCGGCAAGGCCGGCGTCGGCAACACGAACTGGAGCCAGGCCGCCCTGGAGACGGCACCCACCCCCGACCACTACCAGGACTTCGCCGACCTCGCCGCCACCGTGGCCCGGCGCTACCCGGACGTGAAGCACTTCATCGTCTGGAACGAGTTCAAGGGCTTCTGGAGCGACGCCGAGTCCCGCTGGGACTACGAGGGCTACACGAGGATGTACAACCTCGTGTACCAGGCGCTGAAGAAGGTCGACAAGGACATCATGGTCGGCGGGCCCTACCTGGTGATGGACAGCGTCGACCCGCGTGACCAGGACGCCGCCACCGCGCTGAAGGGGCCCTGGGGTGCCATGGACCAGCGGGTGCTCGACGCCTTCTCCTACTGGAACGCGCACAAGGCAGGCGCCGACTTCACCGTGGTCGACGGCTCCAGCTACACCCGCGACGACGACATGCTGCCGAACGAGTTCGCGGCCACCGACAAGCTGACGGCGGTCAGCGCATGGGTGCGGCGGCAGACCCGCGGCCTGCCGCTGTGGTGGGCGGAGTACTACGTGGAGCCCGGCGACGGCAACGACGACCGCAGGGGCTGGACCGAGCCGCACCGCGTCGCCGTGCAGGCCACCGGGATGATCGCCATGGTCAAGGGCGGCGCGGAGTCCGGCTTCTACTGGAACCCGGAGGAGAGGACGGGCACCGACTGCGCCGGCTGTCTGTGGACGCCCACCGACAGCAGCGGCGGGGGACAGGCACTCCCCATGTACGACCTGGTGTCCCGGTTCGCCAAGGCGTTCCCGCCGGGGACGCGGTACGAGAACGTGTCCGTGGCGGCCGACGACGTGCCCAATGTCCGCGTCCTGGCCGGCGACAGAACCGTGCTCGTCGTCAACACGCAGAACCGGACGATCAGCGCCCAGGTCGACGGCAAGCGGTTCGACATGCGGCCGTACGAGGTGAAGTGGCTCGACCGCTGATCGGCCGAGCCACCCTCACTTCATGGTCAGGAACCGCTGCACCAGCGAGGCCAGCACCACCGCCAGCAGGGGCAGCGCGAACCAGAACGTGCCCTGGAGCAGCCGCAGCTGGCGCACGCCCGGCCGCGCCGCGACCCGTACGACCTCCCGGGCGGCCAGCAGCAGGATCAGGATGACGGCGGCCAGCGCGCCGACCACCGACCACGGGGTCCAGGTCACCTGTGGCCCGATCGGCCCCGGGTGCGGTTTCGGCACCGGGCCGGCCGGCTGCTTGCGCAGCGCGAACACGGTGACGTCGTCGTTGACCAGGACCTTCGTCAGCTCCTGCCGGTTGTCCAGGTTCTCGATCAGCCGGGGCTCCCAGGTCGCGGAGTAGCCCGCGTCCAGCTGCAGATAGGTCACCTGACTCTTGTTGATCATCAGATACGAGTTCGGACCGGCGTCCTTGAGTGCCTTGACCAGGCCCGACACCAGCACCGGGTCGGTCGGCGCGAGCGTCGGCACATAGTTCACCCGCTCCATGTCCTTGGACCCCCACGGCATCGCCGGGGTCACGTCGTTGACCGTGTCCTGGGTCAGCCACAGCAGCCGCAGTGTCGGCTTGTCGTGGGCGTACACCCAGTTCATGGCCGCGACCTCGCCGGGCCGGGTGCGCTCGAACGGCTCGTTGCCCCAGCGCGCCACCAGGAAGCCGCCCATCAGCAGCAGCCCGGCCAGCAGCGCGGCCAGCGGGGCGAGGCTCACCCGGTCCTTCTCGCGTTCCTTCGCGGTGACACCGGTCCGCGGGAAGAGGGCGAGGGCGCCGAGCAGGGCCGCGCCGGGCACCGCGAACATGAAGACGCGCAGCGCCATCTCACCGCCGTACGACTGCATGCCGAAACCCAGGAACGGCACGAAGGTCAGCACCAGCAGGGTCCGCTCCCGGTACCGGTGGAAGCGGCGGCGCCACCAGCCCCAGCAGGCGAGGGCCAGCACGGAGCCGGCCAGCAGCACGCGGGTGTACAGCACCAGCTTGTGGGTCGAACTGCCGCCCTGGATCCGGCCGGAGACGGACGTGGAGACATTGCTGCCGACGCCGCCGACCCCGCCGAACAGGTCGTTGAAGTGCCCGGACCAGTACGGCTCGGCCATGAAGCCCACCCAGACCGCGACGAGCACCGCGAACAGCAGCGGCAGCCCGCGCAGTTCGGACCGGCCGAGCAGGACGAGGGCGGCGAGCACGCCGAGCATGACGAACGGGGTGAGCTGGTGCGCGGGCACGCTCGCCGCGTACAGGCCGATCAGCACCAGGAGCAGCACCGCCCGCTGGCGGCGGTCCGTCGGCTCCACCTCGGCCTCGCCCGGACGGAACTTCGTCCAGATCACCCGCGGCGGGCGGAACCAGACCAGCAGGATCGCCACGAACATCAGGTACAGCAGATAGGTGAAGCCCTGGGGCGAGAAGTAGTCCTGGCCGACCCAGCCGCACAGCACGAACAGCCAGACGCCGGTCCACTTCGCCCGCCAGCTCGCCCGCAGGGACCGGGTGAGCAGGAACATCGGGGCGAGATAGGCGAGTTGGATGGCGGTCGGCCACCAGCGGATGACCTCGGTGAAGTCGCTGACCCCGCAGGCCCGGCCGACGAACGCGGCCACCGCGAAGAAGCCCGGCCAGCTCCAGCGGGCGTCCAGGTCCGGTACGGCGGACCCGGTGCGGTCGATGTAGTCGATGAAGCCCAGGTGCTGCCAGGCCGTCGGGAACCGTGGCTCGGTCTCGATCACCGCGGGCAGCGCGTGCAGCGAGACGACCGTCGCGAGCAGGGTGAGCAGCAGCAGCGCCCGGTGCTCGCGGCGCAGCCAGAGCAGCGCGGCGAAGACGATGACCAGCAGGGCCGCTCCGACCAGCGTCGGCAGCGGCAGCACCGAGATCAGCCCGAGCCCGCCCATCCGGTCGAGGTCGGCCTCGCCGAGCCGGAGCGCGGGCACCCAGTACAGCAGCAGCGCGGCGATCAGCAGACAGCCGAGGACGACACCGGTGCGGGTGGGCAGCAGCCGCTGCCGGAGCGGCACGGGGGCCGGCGGTTCGCCGGGCACGGGTTCGTCCGGTACGGGCTCCTGCGCGAGGGACGCGTCGATCTCCACCACGGAGTCGATTCTCCCGACGGACGCCTCCAGTTCCTCCTCCGTGAACGGCGCGTCGACCTCCGCCGCCTCCGCCTCCCGCAGCAGTTCCGCCTCGGCCGGGCCCAGCGAGGCCTCACTGCCGGGCTCCCTCTCCTCCACCGGTAGGCCCAGTACGGGCACCGGCGTACCGGCGGGCGGGGTGCCGGGGCCCGGGCGGACGTCCGGACGGCGTTCCACGTGGTCGAAGTCGACGTGGATGCCGAGGGCGAGGGTGTCGGAGTCCAGCGCCCAGGCCGGGCTGTGCCGGCGCGCCGGGGAGGAGGGCGGGATCTCACGGGACCCCAGGTCGGCGAGGTCCCCGTCGGGTGCCGCGGTGTCGGGCACGGCGTCGGCCGCGGTACGGATCGTCCGCCAGAGCCTCGGCGCGGCGATCGCGGCGATCACCGCGAGGCTGGCGGCCTCGGCGAGGCCCGCGCCGGTCAGCCCCATCCGGGGCAGGAGCAGCAGGGTCAGACCCAGCACCAGCACGCACAACAGGCCCTGCAGCCAGGCGAGTCCGGCGGTGCGGCTGCGGGCGCGCAGCACCGCGAAGTAGGTCTCGATCACGACCCGCAGCACCGAGCCGATCGCGAGCCAGCGCAGCAGCGGAGTCGCCGCGTGCGCGTACCCCGCGCCGAACACGCCGAGGATCCAGGGCGCGCCGATGATCCACAGGGCCGCGATGGGCAGCATGATCCGGGCCATCCGCTGCAGCGCGGCGCGGGTGTAGGCGGCCAGCCGTGCCGGGTCGTGCGAGCCCTCGACCGTGAGGGACGCGCCCATGTTGATGGCGAGCAGGTCGGTCGTGCCGCCGATGGTGGTGGCGATGTAGAAGTACGCGTTCTCCGCGGAGCTGACCTGCGAGGCGACGAGCACCGGTACCAGGTAGATCACCGCGAGGGAGAACAGCGAGCCGGTGTAGTCCCCGGCCAGGAACCGGCCGACCTGCTTCAGCGTCGGCGGCTCGGCGCGTCCCTCGGTCGCCTTGACGTGCCGGGGCGCCAGCCGGCGCAACACCAGCCAGCCCAGCGGCACCACCGAGGTGGCGATCGCGGCCACCCAGGAGACGAAGACACCGGTGGTCGGGATGGCGGCGGCGAACGCGACGAGCAGGGCCAGCTTCACGGCCGAGAACACGGTGTTGCCCACCGGTACCCAGGTCGCGCTGCGCAGCCCGGTCAGCACACCGTCCTGCAGGGTGAGCACGTTCCAGGCGATGACGGCCACGATGAAGCCGAGCCCGTTGACCGTCCCGTGCAGGAAGCGGTACGACGGCCCCCAGGTGTCCAGGGTCAGCAGGAAGACGCCCGCCGCGAGCGCCACCAGCAGGGAACTGCCCGCGTACGTACCGAAGATCAGCCGACCGGTGCGTTTGCCGGCCACCGGGATGAACCGGGCCAGGGCCCCGGTCAGGGTCACCGCGGTCAGGCCGGCGAGGAACTTCATCGCGGCGATGGCGGCCGAGCCCTGCCCGACCGCCGACTCGGAGTAGTAGCGTGCCGCGGCCAGCCAGAAGCCGAGTCCGAGGACGGCGGAGATGCCGGTGTTGAGCATCAGCGCATAGGCGTTGCGGAACAGCGGGCTGCTGCCGGCGGACCGGCCGGTTCCGGGCAGCCGAAGGCGGCGCCCGGACTTCTGGGACGTCTCGGCGCCGGTCGTCGAGGACTCGGTCGTGGTGGTCGTGTCAGACACGGGAACGGATGGCCTTCCGGCGGACCTGACGGGCTCTGCGGACCAGGGCGTAGCCCTTGGTGAGGGCGCGGTCCCTGGCGAAGGTGCGGGCGACGGCTCGGCCGTGGAGCAGCCGCTCGAACTCCTCCACACCGGTGGCGCGCCGGACCGTGACCCGCTGGAGGGCGTACGGCCCCTGGGGGCGGCGGGCGAGGCCGTTGCCGACGGCGAGGGCCTGGCCGTACCCGTCCTCGCGCACGGCCCGGCGGACCCTGCGGTCGGAGTAGCCGTAGGGGTAGGCGAACGACACCGGCCGGGCGCCGAGTTCGTCCCGGACGATCTCCGTGCAGCGGGTCAGCTCCGTGCGCAGCGCGGCGTCGTCGAGCTGGTCGAGCTGCGGATGGGTGTGGCTGTGCCCGCCGATCTCGACGCCGGCTGCGGCCAGTTCGCGCACCTGCGGCCAGTCGAGCATGGCGTCCAGGCCGCCCCCGGTGTCGTAGGCGCCCCTGATCCAGCCGGTGGAGACGAACAGGGTGGCCGGGAAGCCGTGCTTGGCGAGGACGGGCAGCGCATGCCGGTGCACGCCCTCGTAGCCGTCGTCGAAGGTGATCAGCACCGGCCGGGCGGGCAGCGGGCGGCCGGAGCGCCAGCGGGCCGCGAGGTCGGCGGTGGTGACCGGGGTCAGGCCCAGGTCGCCGATGAGCGCCATCTGCTCCGCGAACGCCTCCGGCGCGACCGACAGGGCACGGGTGGCGTCGTTGGGCGCGGTGGCGACGGAGTGGTACATGAGGATCGGTACGGCGGTGTCACTCACCGGTGCCCCCTTCGATCGGAACCACGGAGAACGTCGTACCGCCCCGCCGCGCCCGCAGGCTGCCCAGCGCATAGCCGCCGGCGGCGCTCAGCACCCCGGCGACGATCGCGCCCGCGCGTCCCGCGCCGCCCGGCCGGGCCAGCAGGGCGTCCCGCAGGCCACGAGCGACCCCCGCGGGCAGCACCCTGGTGGTGTACCGGCGTTCGGACTCAAGGCCCTTGTCCGCGCCGACGCTCTTCGCGACCAGTGCCTTGGACAGGCCCTCGGCGTAGGTGCGGGTGCGGAAGTAGGCGAAGTGCTCGCGGGGTGCGGGCACCCGGTGGTGGATCACCGCGCGGTCGTCGATGAGCAGGACGGCGTCGGGGCGGGCCCGGGTGAGGCGGATGCACAGTTCCGTCTCCTCGCCGCCCAGGGGGCGGCGGTCGCCGTCGCGTCCGATGCCGGTGGCGAAGCCGCCCGCGGCCTCGAACGCCGTACGCCGGAAGGAAGCGTTTCCGCCGAGCACGTTGCGCACCCGGACCCGGCCCGGTGGCAGCCCCTTGTAGGTGCAGCCCACCACCCAGTCGAACTCCTCCGGGAACCAGGCCGGCCGTCGGCCCGAGGCCCAGACGGGCACCGTGCGGCCGCCGACCGCCATGACGCGCGGGTCGGCGTAGCCCTCGGCGAAGCGGCGCAGCCAGTCCCGTTCGGCCACGGCGTCGTCGTCCAGGAAGGCGATGACCTCGCCGTGGGAGGCGGCGATGCCGGTGTTGCGGCCGGCGGACAGGCCGCGCGGGCCCGCGTTGGCCAGTACCCGGACGCCGCCGGTCTCCTTGTACTCGCGCTCCAGCCGGTCCTTCAGGGCCGGGTTGTGGTCCACGACCAGGAGCGTCTCCAGCGCCGGGTACGACTGCGCCCGCACCGAGGAGACCGCCGCGAGGATGTCCTCCCAGCGGTCCTCGGTGTACACGCAGATCACGACGGAGATGCCGGGATCCCTCAAGACACCTCTCCCCGGACCGCGTCGAGCATCGGCGAGTGGTGTTCCTGGCGGCGCAGTTCGCGCCGGTTGGAGCGTTCCTTGAGGATGACCTTGAGCACCCGGAACCCGTCGCGCACGGCCCGCAGATTGCTGGTGCCGTGGATACGGAGGTACTCGTGGCTCGGGATCTCCTGCACCTTCAGGCCGGCCTTGACCACTCTGATGTTCATCAGCGTCTCGACCTCGAAGCCGGTGCAGTCGAGGTCGATCTTGTCGAGGCAGTGCCGCCAGAACGCGTTGTAGCCGTAGCACAGGTCGGTGTAGCGGGCGCCGAACTTGCGGTTGACGACCGTGCACAGCGCCCAGTTGCCGAGCTTGCGGATGAAGGTCATGTCGTCGGTGCCGCCGCCGTTGGCGAAGCGCGAGCCCTTGGCGAAGTCGGCGCCGGAGACCAGGGCGGAGACGTACGACACGATCTCGTTGCCGTCGGCGGAGCCGTCCGCGTCCACCATCACGATGATGTCGCCGCTGCAGGCCTCGAACCCGGTGATCAGGGCATCCCCCTTGCCCTTGCCCCGCTGTTCGACGACCTTGACGTCCGGCCACAGGGACCGGGCCACTTCGACGGTGTCGTCCGTGGAATTGCCGTCCACCAGGACGACTTCGTGAATCCAGTCCGGAAGGGTCTTGAAGACGTAGGGCAGATTCTCCGCCTCATTCATGGCGGGAATCACCACGCTCACCGGCGGAGTGATCGCGAGGTGAGAGGAGATCGGCCGGTAGTGCGCGGCGATTAAAGGATCTTGCCCCGAACTCGGCGGGCGCAGGACGGAACTCATGAGTCTTTTCCCTCTCGTCCGGTGGACCGCCCACCCCCGGGCGGCCCGGCTCTGTGTCCGGTTCGAAAGGGGGGTTCTCATCTTCGGCGCGGTGAACTGATCTCCGTGCACGCCGATGAGCTGGCAAAGCTGGCCGGTCCGCCACAGAAAGACGGCAGCCGGTCGCGCGGCACGACTCGGTCACAGTTGCGGTCACCGAGCACGGCACCCCCCTACCGCGCCCCGCGCCGGTGGACGCCGCGGCCCCTGAGCCCTCCCCTGGTGCCGAGTGCCGACGTGCCGGTGCGGGTGAGATGTACGACGGTATTGACGATTGAACCCTAAAGGCAACCCCTGGGTGGCTGCCTCACGGTTTTGTTGGTTTGGTCGTTACACAACTTTGGCCGGAGTTGGTCGGTCTTGTGTGCGTTTTCCGGAAATTCGTTCCCGGAGCGGGGTCAGAAGCAGAAGCAGCAGGCTCAGCACGGTCATCGCGACCACCCCGCCGCGCACCGACCAGCGGTGGACCGCGAGCATGCCTTGGGCAACCAGCATGTTGACGACGACCGAGCCGGCAAGTGCGCAGAGCGCTCGGCCGAAGGGATCCAGCCCGCGCAGAGCCGCGGCGAGTGCCACCGCCGGCGCCGCGAGCAGGAAGAGCAGGGTGCACGGGCCGCGCAGTGGAGAGGCCGCATCGGTGAGAGCGAGCAGCGCACCGGTCAGTGCCACGGCGGTCGCGGCCCCCGCGAACAGCGGCAATGGAGATGTCTTGTTGCGTATGGTCTGCATTGGCGACTTTGCCCCCCGACGCGCCGGATGCCGGGCTTCAATGTGGCGCAGTTCATGTGGGGTCGTCAAGACGGCGGTTGTCGAACCGTCAACAGAGCCTGCCATGTCCATGCAATAGATGAGCAGTGAACGTTTCGCGTTGATCCTGTTGAGACCGCAAAAGTCTTGGCATGGACACTTCCCGTCAACACGCGTAGTTGCTACGACGGTTGAGGCAGAGATCCTGCTAAAGGGAGGTTCCATGAGACGTTCCCGACTTACCGGATTCGTTACCTCGCTCCTCCTCGCCGCCGGCCTCGGTCTCACGGGAGCCGGCCATGCGACCGCCGCGACCGGTGGCTATGTGGCACTCGGCGACTCCTACTCCTCCGGAGTCGGCGCGGGCAGCTACATCAGCTCCAGTGGCTCCTGCGACCGCAGCACCAAGGCGTACCCGTACCTGTGGAACGCCGCCCACAGCCCGTCCTCGTTCGCCTTCAACGCCTGCTCGGGCGCCACGACGGACGACGTGATGGCGGGCCAGCTCGGCTCCCTGAACTCCGCCACCTCACTGGTGTCCATCACCATCGGCGGCAACGACGCCGGATTCTCCGACGTCATGACGACCTGTGTGATCCAGTCCGACAGCGCCTGCCTGTCCAGGATCGCCACCGCCGAGGCGTACGTCGACTCCACGCTCCCCGGCAAGCTGGACACCGTCTACAACGCGATCAGCACCAAGGCGCCGGGCGCCCGGGTGGTCGTGCTCAGCTACCCCCGCTTCTACCTGCTGGGCCAGACCTGCCTCGGACTCTCCGACACCAAGCGGTCCGCGATCAACGGCGCGGCCGACTACATCGACGCCGCCATCCAGAAGCGCGCCCAGGCCCACGGCTTCGTCTTCGGCGACGTCCGCACCGCGTTCTCCACCCACGAGATCTGCTCCGGCGACTCGTGGCTGCACAGCGTCAACTGGCTCGACATCAGCGAGTCGTACCACCCCACCGCGGCCGGTCACTCCGGCGGCTATCTCCCGGTGTTCTCCAACAACGCGTGACCCGAACGGGCTCGCCCCTCAGGGTGAACTCTCCGGTGAGCCCGACGCCGAAGCGGAGGCCCCGCCCGACGGGGTCTCCGTCGCCGTGGCCGTCGTACAGCTCACCGAGAACGGGACCGCGTTCGACGTGGTCTCCACGGGAGCGCGCACCTTCACGCTGATCCGGTCCTCGGTCGTCCCGCTGCCGCGGTACACCGTCAGCGTCACCCGCACCTGCCGGCTCTTCCCGCCGCCGTCCGGGAACGCCAGCGTGTGCCAACCGGGGTCGGACACCGATCCGCGTGTCGTCACCCACCGGTACTCCACCTGCGCGGGCAGCCGCCCCACCGTGAACGTCGCCGTGAAGGTGGGCGTCTGCGCGTCCGGCGGCGGACAGCTCCCGGAGTACGTCGTGTTCGCACCGGCCGCGGTGACCTGCACGGACTGCGCCGGCCGGGTGCTCGCCGACGTGCTGTCGCGCGCCGATGGCGGCGCTGTCGTGCCCGAGTCCGTGCTGCCGTGCGCGGTCGGCGTCCGCGCGCCACCGCTCGCCCGGGTGCCGTCACCCGCGTTCCCCTGAGCGCCGCCGTTGTCACGGTTGAGCAGCGCGTACGTCAGCCCCGCCAGCGCGAGCGCGACCAGGAGCAGGCCCGCCACCAGCACCGCGCCCGCCCGCCGGTTGCGCTGCGGCTCGTCGGACGTCGTGGACGTCGTGGGTGCCGTGGTGCCGGGCGGGGGCAGCGGCGGGGTGGGGGTGGGCTGTCGGTGCGGGGCCGCGACCGTCGGGGTGGCGTACGGCGGCACCGGCGTCGTGGCCGCCGTGGGCGTACCTCCCCCGGAGGGGGCACCCCCGGCCGCGACGATCCGCAGCTCGTGTTCGGCCCGCCCGGCGTCCAGCCGCTCGGCGGGGTCCTTGCGCAGCAGCCCCTCGATGACCTGGGTGAGCGGACCGGCCCGGTGCGGCGGCGGCAACTCCTCGTCCACCACGGCACGCAGGGTGCTGATCGGGGTGTCGTACCGGAACGGCGAGACGCCCTCCACCGCCGCGTACAGCAGCACCCCCAGCGACCACAGATCCGACTCCGGCCCCGGTGTCCGCCCCAACGCCCGCTCCGGGGCGAGGAATTCGGGCGAGCCGATCACCTCGCCGGTCATGGTCAGCGCGGAGCTGCCCTCGACCGAGGCGATCCCGAAGTCGGTCAGCACCACCCGGCCGTCGTTGGCGAGCAGCACATTGGCCGGCTTCACGTCCCGGTGCAGCACGCCTGCGGCGTGCGCGGCGCGCAGCGCGGTCAGTACCTCGGCACCGATGTGCGCCGCCCGCTGCGGCGACAGCGGACCCTCCGCCTCCAGCTGGTCGGCGAGCGACAGCCCGCGCACCAGCTCCATCACGATCCACGGCCGGCCGCCCTCCATGGCCACGTCGTACACCGTGACGACATTGCGGTTGGCGACCCGAGCCGCCGCCCACGCCTCCCGTTCCAGGCGTGCGTACATCCGCTCCACGTCGGAGGCCGGCAGCCCGGCCGGGGCCCGCACCTCCTTGACGGCGACCTCGCGGTGCAGCACCTCGTCCCGGGCGCGCCACACGGTGCCCATGCCGCCCTCGCCCAGCGCAGACAGCAGTCGGTAGCGGCCCGCGATCACACGTTCGCGGCCCGGCTCTTCGGACACGGCGCCCCCAAGGCAAGTCGCGTGATTTCTCCCCGTCGCGTGATTTCACCCCAAGTTAGCTCAGCCGAGCGCGGATGCGGCCCCCTTGAGCACCAATCCGGCGCCCAGAGCCATGACGGCCAGCGCCGACGCGAGCGGTACCGAGCGGCGCACCAGCGCGGCCACCGGGTGGGCGGTCCAGCGCGGACGCCGCTCCAGCACCCGGCTCATCCCCGAACCCAGCCGCACCACGGCGAACCCGGCCGCCGTGAGCGTCAGCGCGAGCCCGGCGCCGTAGGCCACGACGAGGAGCAGCCCGAACCAGGCCTTCCCGAGCGCGGCGGCACCGACGAGGACCACCACGGCGGAGGGGCTGGGCACCAGCCCACCGGCGAAACCGAGCAGGATGGTGCCGCGGAGGGTGGGGGCGGTGGGGTGGGTGTGGGTGTGGCCGCCGTGGGTGTGGGCGTGCCCTTCATGGGGGTGGGTGTGGGGGTGACTGGAGTGGCTGTGCACGTGGGCGTGTCCTCCATGGGTGTGCTCCCCATGGGTGTGCTCCCCAGGGTGCGCGGGGTGATGGTGGCGGGCGGACCACACCCTCCGTACGAGGCCCGCACCCGCCGCCAGGACCAGCACCCCTCCCGCGATGCCCAGCCAGGCGATCACCGACGGCGTGGCGGCGGAACCGGCCGTGACGAGCAGGCCCAGGGCGACCACGCCGAGGGTGTGGGTCACGGTGACCGAGGCGGCCAGCGGCAGCACGTCCCGCAGCCTCGCCCGGCCCCCACGGGCCGCCGCGGCCGCGGCCATCAGGGTCTTGCCGTGGCCCGGCGCGAGCGCGTGCATCGCGCCGAGGACGATCGCGACGAGCAGCGCGAGCGCGGCGAAGCCGACGGTGAGGTCGTGGCGGGCCACGAGGTCGTCCAGCGCGCGGGTCCAGCGGTCGGCGCCCCGCGGCAGGATCGCGGCACCCGGTGCCGCCTGCCGCTCCTCGGCGAGGGCCGGGCCGCCGGGGCGCAGGCGCACGGAGGCGGCGGTGGTGTCGGCCGGTGAGGACAGCAAGTCCTTCGGATACGTGGTCAGTTCGTGCGAGACCGACGTCTTCGGCACATCGGCCGCGGTGAGTGTCATGCGGTCGCCGCGCGCGGTGATCTCCCGCCAGCCGGGTCCGCCGGTGCCGCCCGCGCTGTGGAAGCCGAGGGTCACGGTGGCGGCGCGGGGGAGCGGGGCGGTCAGCCGGCACTCCACGCGCAGGGTGTGCAGCCCGGCCTGGCCGGGACGCAGCCGCGCCGTGGCGCCGACGGCGGTCAGCGTGGCCGTACGGCCGTCGACCGTGAGCCTGCTGCCCTCGGCGGCCCGCGCGCACCGCTGCCGAGCCCACTCGGCCGTGCCCAACCGCTTGAGGTCGGGCCCGGCCTGGGTCGCCGGGATCTCGGCGAGGTCCTCGACGTGGTCCACGCGCAGCTGTCCGGGGGCGGCGACCAGGCCGTCGTAGCGGTTGACGGTGAAGTTCCCGAGCGGATGCGCGCTCGCCGGGCCGGCCGGCAGCAGCGTGAGCGCGCACCCGGCGAGGAGGAGGAAGGGCAGGCGGAGCTTCACTGCGTGGCCTCCAGGGCTTTGCGGGCCTCGGTCGCGCCGAGCGGGGAGAAGCCGGGGTTCAGGCGCAGGGCCGCGGTGAGGGAGGCGCGGCCGGCCGTGCGGTGGCCCGTGGCCAGCTCGATCACGCCGCGGTGGTACAGGAAGGCGGCGTTGCGGTAACCGGTGGCGGTGGCCCGGTGCGCGTACGGCAGCGCCTCTGCGTCCCGGCCGTTCACATGCAGCGCCCAGGCCAGTGCGTCCGCGGTGTGCACGGTGTGCCGGCGGGCCCATTCGGCGCGGGCCGCGCGCAGGGCGGCCGCCTTGTCGCCGTGGTCGGCGGCGGCCAGCGCGGTGTCGAGGTCGGCGTTGACGCCGTTGGCCCGGGCCAGCGCGATCCAGGCGTCCACGAGCGCGTACTGCTGCCTTGCCCTGGCCCGGTCGCCGGCCGCGCCGCGCGCCTCGTACAGCTCGCCCAGTTCGACGAGCGGACCGGGCAACGGATACCGGGACACCACGGTCTCCATCCCCTTGATCGCCGCCGTGCGGTCCCCGCTCGCCGCCTGCGCCCGCGCCCGGCCCTCCAGCGCCGGCAGGTAGGTGTCGTCGGCGGCGAGGGCACGGGCGTAGCAGGTGAGCGCCGTCCTGTAGTCCCCCTGGTTCCAGGCGAGTTGGCCGAGCTGGGCGGACACGTACGCGATGTCGCCCGGGGAGGTGGCGCCCGCCAGCGCCTGCTTGAGGACCCGGCGTGCGGTCACCACGTCACCCTGCAGCTCATGCACATACGCGTACCGGGTGAAGACCGGCACCCCCGGCTTGCGGGCGTCGGCGGTCTCGGCGGCCTTCGAGGCCTCGGCGTACCGGCCGAGTTCGACCAGGGCGTCGATACGGGAGGACAGCGCGCGCTCGCTGTACGGATTCTGCCGCAGTGCCTGGTCCGCGTAGGTCAGGGCGTCCTTGAAGTCGTGCCGGGCGGCGGCGAGGGCGGCGCGGCCGGCCAGCGCCTGGTCGTTGTCCGGCACCAGCGCGAGGGACCGCCCCAGCGCCCTGTCCGCCTGCGGATAGCGCGAGGGGTCCCCCTTGGTCCGCGCCTGCTCGACATACGCCAGACCCAGCGTGGCCCAGCCGCCGGAGTCCTTGGGCTGGGTCCGCAGATGCGCCTGAAGCGCCGCGATGCTCGCGTCCAGGTCACCGCCGCCGAGCACACCGGGGTCCACGGCGGACGAGGCGACCGGCACGGTGACGGGCGCCCGACCGGCCCCGAGCGCGACGGCCGCACCCGTCACCGCCACGGCCAACAGCGCCGCACACCCGATGAGCTGAGCGGCCCGCCAACGCCGCCCGGCAGCGGCGAACCGCCGAACGGCGGCCACACGCTGATCGGCCCCGGGGGCCGGGACGGTTCCGGAGCCGGCCTCCGCACCTTCGGCATCGGACCGGTCCGGGTCGGCAGCGTCCGGTGCATCGTCGTCGGCGGCGCTCACCACACGCCCGGCGTTGCCCTGGCGCCCGCTGCTCGCCTCCTGCCCGGCGTTGCCCTTCCGCCCGGCGCCACCGTTCTGCCCGGTGCCGCCCTTCCGCCCGTCCATGTCGTCGTCCTGTCTGCGCGGGCCCATGCCGTCTCCTGCGTGCGTCGGTCGTGTGGAAGGCGCGGCCCGTCGTGGGGGAGGGGAAGATACGGGCCGCGCCGGTCTGGGGTGGGGGGGGGTCAGTACGGGCGGCGTATGCGTCGGCGCCACCAGCCGACGGCCGTGCCGAGGAGCAGGATTCCGGCCGCGCCCGAGGCCGCCGACGCGGCGATCAGCACCGTGTTGCCGGAACCGGAGCCGCCGGACCCGGCCGGTTGCAGGGCGTCGCCCAGCTGGCTTCGGACGTCCGTGCCCGCCGTCGTGCCCTTGGCGAGCGGGCCGCGCGAACCCGAGGTGGGCTCGGCGACGTACGGGAAGTACTTCTCGAAGCCCTTGTCGTTCTTGTCCACCGCGTCGCCCAAGTCGTTCTTCGAGCCGACGAGTTCACCCTCGACGACCTGCAACGCCTCGTCGATCACGTCGTCGGTGAGCCGGCGCCCGTTCGGGAAGCCCGCGTTGTCGCCGTCGAGCACGCCGAGCCGCTTGGGATGCATGGCCGGCTTGATGGAGGTGTTCAGGCGCAGTTCCTCCGCGGGGCGCACGTTCGGCGGCTGGTTGAGGCCCTTCACGCCCTTCAGGAAGACGTCGACCAGGTCGTTGCGCGGCTCGCTGGGCGCCTTGATCTTGTAGATCGACTCGATGAGCTTGGGCAGTTCGGGGTTGGTGACGTTCTTCAGGAACTGGGCGTCGTACCAGGGCTGGGAGGCGTTGAACCTGTCCTTGTCCTTCTGCGGGTTCACCACCTCGTTGACCAGCGGGTTGCCCAGGCGCGAGACCTGCGTCCAGTAGCCCTGCGCGTTGCGGCGCTGGGTGGTGGACCAGATGCCGACGATCGGCTGCCCGGCCGACTCGCGGATCAGGTCGTTCGGCACCTGCAGGGCGATGGTGTTGACGTTGTAGCCCTTCAGGGTGTCCCGGCCGACCTCGCTGAGGTTGCCGCCGTACAGCAGGTCGAACACGCGCAGGTCCGCGAAGAACGGGTCGTCCGCCTGCCCGGCGAAGGTCGTGGCGCCGCCCGCCGTCTTGTACACGGCCTGCGCACGCAGCTTGCCGTAGTCCGGCATGGACGCCTTGCCGACGTCCGACGGCGCCACCGGCACGTCGTCGGCGAGCTTGGTGTCCGACATCACGTGCTGGTTCTTCAGCCGGACCAGATCGATGTCGTAGGTCTGTGTGATGTTGAGGTCCGGGTCGGCCAGGCTGGTGACCGGGCCCGTGTTGTACAGGAACGTGTTGCCGTTCTTCGTATGGGTCCTGAAGGTGTAGCGGAACACCAACTCGCCCTGGGCGTCGCCGTTGTTGTCGATGTGGATGTCGTACTGGGCGTCGTCGGCGAACGTGTAGAAGTTCGGTCCGCCCGCCGGCTCCTCGAACGGGATCCAGTTCGCCACGATCGTCGTCGTGTCGGGCTTGTCCGGGCTGACGAACGCGTACAGGTCGGTGTTGTCGTACTGCGGGGTCCCCGAGATCAGCGGGGCCTCGCGGTGGGAGGAGGCGGAGGCCGCCCCGGGTTCCAGCGCGGCGGCGCCGGCGGCCGCGAGCCCGCCGGCCGCCAGCGCGCCG
Organism: Streptomyces sp. NPDC030820; assembly: GCF_055572075.1. Taxonomy (NCBI): domain Bacteria; kingdom Bacillati; phylum Actinomycetota; class Actinomycetes; order Kitasatosporales; family Streptomycetaceae; genus Streptomyces; species Streptomyces sp. NPDC030820. The sequence goes on along the minus strand of NZ_JBVIEB010000008.1, from coordinate 399,096 downwards.
CAAAGGAGCGCGGCCAGGCCCGTGCGTCCCGTGCCGCTCCGTGCGAAGGGCCCCCTGGAGAAGAGAGGTGTCATGCCGTCCGTCCTCAGTGCCGACTTGCCTTTGACGGACGGGTCTTCGGAGCGGGCCCGCGGATCGGATTGGTCGGACGGAGAAAATCCGCGGAAAAAACTTTGGGCACGCTCCGACCCGCGTTTTCGGCCCGCCGATCCGTATCTCCCGCGGGAGGTGTGCGGTCGTGCGGATGCGTGGAGTGCGCGGTAGGGCCGGCTGTGGCCATCGAGAGGGGGCCCGCATGCGGGCGGACGAGCTGCTGGTGCTCGTCGCGGGCGGCGACCAGCGGGCGTTCGAGGATCTGTACGCACTGGTGTCCGGGCCGGTGTACGGACTCGTACGACGGGTGGTGCGCGACCCCGCCCAGTCCGAGGAGGTCGCCCAGGAGGTGCTGTTGGAGACATGGCGCTCGGCCGCCCGCTACGACCCGGGCCGGGGCAGCGCGCTGTCCTGGATCCTCACCCTCGCCCACCGCCGTGCCGTCGACCGGGTGCGCAGCGCCCGCGCGGCCGGCGAACGCGAGCAGCGGGAGGCCGTACGGGCCGGGGAGCCCGCCTTCGACCAGGTCGCCGAGGAGGTCGAGGCCGGCATGGAACGCGAGTGGGTGCGCCGCTGTCTGCGGCGGCTCACGGACCTGCAACGCCAGTCCGTGACCCTCGCCTACTACGACGGCTACACCTACCGTGAGGTGGCCGAGCGGCTCTCGCTGCCGCTCGGCACGGTCAAGACGCGGATGCGCGACGGGCTCACCCGGCTCCGCGAGTGCCTGGGAGGCGCCGCATGAGCTTCCTCGGCAGGCTGCTGCGCCGCGAGGACCTGCACTCCCTCGCCGCGCCCTACGCCCTCGACGCCCTCGAACCGGCCGAGCGGCGCCGGTTCGAGAAACACCTGCAAGGCTGCGACCGCTGTGCCGCAGAGGTGCGGGAGCTGGCCGAGGACGCGGTGCGCCTCGCCTGGTCCGCGGCCGCCCAAGCGCCCCCCGCCCTGCGCGAGCGGGTGCTGGCCGCCGTACAGACGATCCCGCAGGAGCCGGCCAAGGAGCCGGCCCGGGAGCGCACGCCCCAGTTGCCGCCGCACGTCTGGGGCACCCAGCCTCCGCCGCGACGCACCCGTACGCCCCGCACGCGCCCCCTGTTCGTGCCGTTCGCCACGGCCACCGCGGCGGCGGCCCTCGTCGTCGCCTCGCTCTTCGCCGTGCAGGCCCGGCACACCCAGGACCGGCTGGACGCGGAGCGGGCCCGGGGACGTGAGATCGCCCACGTTCTGGCCGCGCCCGACGCCCGCGCCAGCACCAGCAAGGACGCACAGGGCCGGGCGCTCGGAGTGATCGCTTCCGCCTCGGAGGGGGAAGCCGTCGTCACCCTCAGCGGATACGGCAGCCCGCCCGCCGGCCGCGTCCGTCAGCTCTGGCTCATGCGCCCCCGCGTGCAACCGCGCTCCCTCGGGCTCTTCGCGGGCGACACGCCCTTGGTCGCGAAAGGTCTCGACACCTCCTCGACGTCACTCGCCGTGACCGTCGAGCCCGATGGCGGCTCCGCGCAGCCGACTGGCCAGCCCATTGTCCAACTCACCCTGAAACCGGTCGGATTCGGAGAGTAGTCAAAGAAGCATGGTCAACACCCTTGCAGGGAAGGTGAATCCTGGGGACGCGATACACGCGTGCCCCCCTGGGGCGATAGGGTTACTCTGCCCGGGCCGGGTGGACTCGTACGGGTGGGGAGTGACATGGAGCAGATAACAGTGCGCAGCAGGGCCAGGGTCCCTGCGATCACCTGCGGCAGTAGCGCGACCAGTTCGCGCCTCGACCGCCATCTGTCGGTGCTGGCGGGTCCCGCCATACCGCAGCGGGAGACGGTCGAGGCGACCTCGCTGATGCGTGAGCTGACGGCGCGTGACACCACGCACGAGCGTACGGGCCGGGGTGCCCGGGTGAGCCGGGTCTCGCTCTTCGCCCCGCTGCGTCGACTGCGCCGTTCGCTGTTCGGCGGCCACCGGCACTGAGCGCGCCGCGCGCTCAGGCCGCCACACCGTCCCGGCGCATCGCTGCGATCTCGTCGTCCGTCATCCCCACGGCACGCAGCAGCGCCCCGGTGTGCTGACCCAGCGCGGGCACATCACCCATCCGCGCCTCGTCCCCGCCCGGCAGTGTGATGGGAGGCAACAGCGCCTTCAGCGGCCCGACCGGCGACCCCACCTCACGCCACCGCTCCCGGGCCGCCAGTTGCGGATGCGCGGCCAGTTCGTGCAGATCACGCAGCCGGGCACAGGCGATGCCGGCCTTCTCCAGCCGGGCCAGCGCCTCCTCGGCGTCCAGCACGCCGAGGGCCCGCGCCACCAGCTCGTCCGTCTTCTCACGGTTCGCGACCCGTGATGCGTTCGTCGCGTATGCCGGATCCGTCCCCAATTCCGGGCGCCCTATGACCCGTTCGGCCAGTCGCCGCCACTCCCGGTCGTTCTGCACCGACAACAGCACGCGCCGGCCGTCCGCCGTCGAATAGGCGTCGTACGGCGCGATGACGGCGTGCGCCAGGCCGGTGCGCGCCGGGGGCTCACCCCCGTGCATCGCATGGTGCAGCGGATGCCCCAGCCACTCGGCGAGCGCCTCCAGCATCGACACCTCCACCGGCCCGCCCCGCCCGGTCGTCCCGCGCCGGACGAGAGCCGCCAGGACGCCGGAGAACGCGTACATCGCCGCCGCGATGTCCGCCGCCGGGACGCCCGCCTTCACCGGCTGCTCCGGCGTCCCGGTCACCGACACGAGCCCCGCCTCGCACTGCACGAGCATGTCGTACGCCCGCTTGTCCGCGTACGGGCCGAAGGAGCCGTACCCGGAGATGTCCACGGCGATCAGCCGCGGATGCGCCGCACACAGGGTGGCCGCGTCGAGGCCGAGCCGGGCCGCCGCCCCGTGGGCGAGGTTCTGCACGAACACGTCCGCGTCCGCGATCAGCCGCCGTACGGCCTCCAGGCCGCGCGGGTCCTTCAGGTCCAGCGCGAGGGACTCCTTGCCGCGGTTGCACCACACGAAGTGCGAGGCGAGACCACGTGCCGCGGTGTCGTACCCGCGCGCGAAGTCGCCGCCGTCGACCCGCTCCACCTTGATGACCCGGGCCCCCAGGTCGGCGAGCTGCCGGGTCGCGAAGGGCGCGGACACGGCTTGTTCGACGGCGACGACGGTGATGCCCGCCAGGGGCAGGGGCTGCTGATCCGTGGGCTGTTCCATGACCGGATCATGGCCCGTGACCGGCGGGTTTGTCAGTAGCCCCGCACTCGACCGGTTCGCCTGGTCCGTCACCCTGGTGCCGTCGAGGCGCCGATCGTCAGTCTCTCGCCCAGATCGAGACCAGGCGCATGATGCCCGTCTGGAAGCCGCCCCGAAGCGCCGCTAGATCAGGGCGAACTGGCCCTCCGGGCCCTCCTCGTGATGGTCCAGGACCGAGGCGGGCCGACGGGATGCCTCCGGTACCGGAAGGACCCCGGCGGCCCGGAGGTCGGTCGACGTGATCGAGCTCGTCACCTTCAACTCGGCCCGTTGCGGCCGCAGTTCCGCCAGCAGGGCCAGGACCGTGATCAGTTCCAGCAGTTCCGACGTCCAGGTCTGCGGCCAGCCGGCCGGGCGGATCGCGGCCAGGGTGCCGGGTTCGGCCGGTGTCGTGCGGGTGGTGAACCAGGACTCCAGGACCCGGGCCCCGGCCACCTCGTAGTCCCAGGCCTCCGGTGGAACGGGGGAGATGCGGCCCTCGTCGACGTGGAGGGTCTCCTCGTCCCGGTCGTAGTGCAGGGTGAGGGGCCGGGCCGGCAGGGGCGCGCGGACATAGGGGCGGCGGCCGCCCGGCAGTTTGGGGCGTTCGCCGTCGCGGCGCATCAGCCACAGCATGCGACGGCCCAGTTCGACGCCGGCCGACCAGAGGTCCGGGTCTTCCGTGAGCGGGACGGTCAGGTCGGACGTGGTGGCCGCCAGGATCCAGGAGAGGACATCGACCGGGGTGGGGACCTCGCCCAGACGGTCGGCGAGGTGGGCCGTGAGCCCTGACGCGAGGTTCGGCTCCGTGCCGCCGGGGCGGCGGTACAGCGGGCGGACGCGGCCCGTGCGGAGGGTCGGCAGCAGGGAGGTCACCAGGAGCGGGTCGTCCTCGTCTCCGGTCTCCACCGTGAAGACCTGGTGCGCGTCCGCCACCCGCCACAACTCCGGGCGCGCGGCGTCGATCAGCCGGTGGTCCGGGATCAGCCACTGCTCGTCGAAGGGCGCCGCCAGGACGCGGACCGGCTCGGCGCAGGGCCCCTCGGCACGGGCCAGCCGCTCGGTACCGGTGGACTGGCCGGGGAGTTGGCCCACCGCGGAGTTCGGCGTCCGGACCCGGGTCGGCTCGAAGAGGGCCTCACGGTCCGGTCCCTCGGCCTTCAGCAGGGCCTCCCAGCGGGCCCTCAGGGAGCCGGGATCGGGCGCCGCCGGCCAGCCGCGGCCTTGCCGCAGCGGTGCGACGGACCACGGCATGAGGTCCGCCAGCAGCGGAGCGTCGTCGAACGTCACGCACGGCATGGTACGACAGGGCCCCGAAGGGGCGCGGGACTGTGTTTGACATGCAGCTCCGCCGCGTGGGCGCGACCAGCCACGATGAACCGGTGGACGCCCGACGACACAGAGCGGCACCCCTCTCGCGGCCAAGCCCAGCGGAGCGTCTACGCATCCAAGGTGACCGTGAACGAGAACCGGTCCCCCCGATACTGAATCACCGCCACATCCAGCACCCGCCCACCGCTGTCATACGTCACCCCCGTGTAGTGCAGGATCGGACTGAGCAGCGGCACCTGCAGCAACCGCGCCGTCTCCGGGTCCGCGAGCCGTGCCTCGACGGTGTCCGTGATGCGGCTGATGTCCGCCCCGACCACGTCCCGCAGCACCTTCGTCATCGGCCAGCGGACCAGGTCCTCCAGGTCGATGCGCGCGGCGAGTTCGGGGCGGACGTGGTTGACGGCGTGGTTGGTGGGCTCGCCGGTCTTCTCGTCGCTGCGCAGGCGGTGGTACGTCATCACCTCCGCGAGGCCCGGGAAGTACTCGGTGACACCGGCCGGCACGGGTGTCATGCCGTGGTCCAGCAGTTCCGTCGTCATCCCGGACTGCTGGGCCACGATCGCGTCCACCGAGCCCAGCAGCCGGACGGGCGCGCCCCGCCGGACGTCGGGCTCGATGAACGTGCCGCGCCGCCGATGGCGGCTGATCAGCCCCTCGTCCTCCAGTTCCTTCAGCGCCTGCCGCATGGTCAGCACGCTCACGCCGTAGTGCTCCGCCAGCTGCTCCTCCGTGGGCAGCCGCAGCGGGTCCTCGGGGGAGCGGCCGAGTATCGAGGCGCGCAGCGACTGCGACACCTGGTACCACAGCGGCAGCTTGCGGTTCAGGACGATCGAATCCGGGGCGAAGGAGGTCACGCGGCTATCCGTACCTGTCGGTGAACGTCAGGCGCAACAGAGGCGTCATGCGCGGAAATGGCGCTGGAGCCCCTGCCACACGTCGTCGTAGCGCTGCTGGAGGTGGTCCGCGCCGGCCGCGTGCGGGGTGAGGGTCACCGGCCAGCGCGTCTCGAACATGAACGCCAGTCCGTCGTCGATCTTCTGCGGCTTCAGCTCGGCGGCGCTGGCCTTGTCGAAGGTCTCCCGGTCCGGACCGTGCGCCGACATCATGTTGTGCAGCGAGCCGCCGCCGGGCACGAAGCCCTCCGCCTTGGCGTCGTAGGCGCCCTCGATCAGGCCCATGTACTCGCTCATCACGTTCCGGTGGAAATACGGCGGCCGGAAGGTGTCCTCGCCCACCAGCCAGCGCGGGGCGAACACCACGAAGTCGACGCCAGCCAGGCCCGGGGTGTCCGACGGGGACGTCAGGACCGTGAAGATGGAAGGGTCCGGGTGGTCGTAGGAGATGGTACCGATCACATTGAAACGGCGCAGGTCATAGACGTACGGCACATGGTTGCCGTGCCAGGCGACCACATCGAGCGGGGAGTGGTCGTAGGTGGCCGTCCACAGGTTGCCGCAGAACTTGTTCACCACCTCCACCGGGCCGGCCACGTCCTCGTACGCCGCCACCGGTGCCCGGAAGTCCCGGGCGTGGGCGAGGCCGTTGGCGCCGATCGGGCCGAGGTCGGGCAGCTGGAACGGCGCGCCGTAGTTCTCGCACACATAACCGCGGGCCGACTCGTCCATCAGCTCCACACGGAAGCGCACCCCACGGGGAATCAGCGCCACATGTGCCGGTTCCACAGCGAGCCGGCCGAACTCGGTGTGCAGGAGCAGTCCGCCGTGCTCCGGCACGATCAGCAGCTCGCCGTCGGCGTCGGAGAAGACGCGCTCCATCGAGGTGTTGGCGTGGTACAGGTGCACGGCCATGCCGGTGCGCTGGGTGGCGTCGCCGTTGCCGCCGAGCGTCCACAGGCCGGCGAGGAAGTCGGTGCCGACCGGCGGCTCGGGCAGCGGGTTCCAGCGCAGCCGGTTGGGGTCGGGCACGGTCTCGGTGAAGGGGGCCGTGCGGATCGCGCCGTTGTCGGTGCGGGTGAACGCCGGGTGCGCGGCCGAGGGGCGGATGCGGTAGAGCCAGGAGCGGCGGTTGTGCGCCCGCGGCTCGGTGAACGCCGTGCCGCTCAGCTGCTCCGCGTACAACCCGAGCGGGGCCCGCTGCGGTGAGTTCCGGCCCTCGGGCAGTGCGCCCGGTACGGCCTCCGAGGCGTGTTCGTTGCCGAATCCGGTCAGATACGACAGTTCCGCGGCGGCCTTCCGTGCTCCCCCACGCTCGAACACGCTCGCGCGGGAGGTACCCCCATCGCTCATGATCGCTCCCTTGCGCTCCTGATCGCACTTCTTATTCCTATGTATCACCGTAGGAATAGGTGGGGGGTGGCCGCAAGAGGGACGCCGTAACTCCGCCGGACGTGAGAGGGGTCGGGATCGGTGTGAGACTGGGCGCGGAAGGGGTGATTCCGTGTCGGACCCACCGCACGCGTCCGCCGGCTCCGACGCCGCCGCCGTCGACGAGGGCCGGCTGGAAGAGCTGATCGTCGAGGCGCAGACGTCCCTGCCGGTCGAACTGACCGCCCTGGCGCACCGGTGTGCTTCGGCTCTCGGCCTGGACAGCGCGCTGATCTACCTCGTCGACCTGCAACAACGGCTGCTCATCCCGCTGGACGAGGCCCTGGAGCCATTGTCGGTGGCCGACTCGTCGGCCGGCTGGGCGTACCGCACCATCTCCCCGCGGGTGGCCGACACCGACGACGGCGTGATCATCTGGATTCCCCTGGTCGACGGCGCGGAGCGGCTGGGCGTGCTGGCGGTGCGGACCGCCTCGCCCGACGAGGTGCCCATGCGCCGCGGCAGGATGCTCGCCCATCTGTTCGCCATGCTGGTCACCTCCAAGCGTGCCTACAGCGACTGGCTCGCCGCCCGCATCCGCACCGCGACCATGGGATTGCCCGCCGAGATGGTGCGGGCTTTCCTGCCACCCCGCACCATCGGCAGCAGGAGGTGTGTCTCGACGGCGGTCCTGGAACCGGCCTACGACATCGCCGGCGACGCCTTCGACCACTCGGTGGTCAAGAACGTGCTGCACACCATGATCCTCGATTCGATGGGCCACGATCTGGCCTCCGGCCTGACCACGTCGGTCGCCATGGCGGCGGCGCGGAACACCCGCCGTGGTGGTGGCGACCTGTCCGACGTCGTCGGTTCCGTCGACCAGGCGCTCGCCCGGTGGCTGCCCGACCACTTCTGCACCGGGGTGCTGTGCCGGCTCGATGCCGTCACCGGGGTGCTGCGCTGGGTCAACTGCGGTCACCCTCCGCCACTGCTGATCCGTTCCGAGCGGGTGGTCCACGGCGCGCTGGACAGCCCCCCGCAGCCCCCGCTCGGCCTGGCCGGCGAACTCGCTCCGGCAGCCCGGAAGGTCCACGAGACGACACTGGAACCGGGCGACCACGTCCTGCTCTACACCGACGGGGTCGTGGAGGCACGCGACGCGAACGGGGTGGAGTTCGGCCTCGACCGGTTCACCGACTTCATCATCCGCTCCTCCGCCGCCGGGCAACGCCCGGCGGAGGTGCTGCGGTTGCTCATCCACGCCCTCCTCGACCACCAGCGCAACCAACTGCGGGACGACGCGAGCATCCTGCTCTTCGCATGGCACCCGCAGTGACTCCGCCTCGACGCTGGTCGTGAGTGCGTTCGGACCCGGCCGCGTGTACTCCCTCAGGGGGACCTCGCGGAGCGGACAGAACCAGACTTGAGGCGGATTCGGGGGACCGGAGGGTTGTTCTACTCTCCGGGGCATGCCGAGGACGTCGTGGACCCGCAGGACGCTCGCCGCGCTCGCGGCGGCCGTCCTGCTGCCGCTCGGCACGGCGGCCTGCACGACCGGGCACACCCACGGCGGCACGGTCTCGACCTCGCCGGTCGGCAAGGTCCTGGACGACACCGACGAGACCGGCCGGCATCTGCGCGAGGTCGACAAGAAGAACGCGCCGGAGGTCGGTGTCGAGGTGACCCCGGACTCCGGCGGGGGCTGGGACGTCGGGCTGACGTTCCACCACTTCCGCTGTTCCGCACCCGGCGCCGGGTCCAGGGCGGTTCCCGGGCGCGGGCTCGTGTACCTCTTCGTGGACAGCCACCGGATCGCCCGGCTGCGCTCCCGCGCGTACCACCTGCCCGACGGTCTCGTCCCGCACGGCACGCACCACGTCACCGCCCGCCTGTACGCCGACGACGGCACCGTGTGGGCCGTGCACGGCAAGCCGGTGCAGAGCACCGCCGACATAACGGTGTCGGACGCGGAGACGGCGCCGGCCCGGCCCTCGACCGGCACGGCGACCCCGGTCGCCGGGCAATGAGTGCACCGGCCACTCTTCTCCGTACTGGAAGGCGAGGTTCACCCGGCCCCGGCGGAGAGGCATCATGAAGTCCGTGCCCCACGCGACAACGCTCCGCCGCGCGCCCGTCCAGCGGCGCAGTGCCGAACGGCTGACCAGGATCCTCGACGCCTGCGCCGAACTCCTCGACGAGGTCGGCTACGACGCCCTGAGCACCCGCGCGGTCGCCCTGCGCGCCGGTGTGCCCATCGGCTCCGTCTACCGCTTCTTCGGCAACAAGCGGCAGATGGCCGACGCCCTCGCCCAGCGCAACCTGGAGCGGTACACCGAGCGGGTCACCGAGCGGCTGAGGGAGGCGGGCGGCGGGGGTGCCTCCCGCGCGAGCGCAGCCGAGCGTCGGGGAGACTGGCGGGCCGCGATGGACGCGGTCCTGGACGAGTACCTGACCATGAAGCGCACCGCGCCCGGCTTCTCCCTGGTCGACTTCGGCAACCAGATACCGGTCGGCGCCCGCCACGCCGGGCCCAACACCCGCGTCGCCGACCGCCTCACCGACCTGCTCTCCGGCTACCTCGGCCGCACCCCCGACGACGACCTGCGCCGGGTCTTCCTGGTCGCCGTGGAGAGCGCGGACACCCTCGTCCAGCTGGCCTTCCGGACCGACCCGGACGGCGACGAGGCCATCATCAACGAGACCCGGGAGCTGCTGCGGGCCTATCTGGCGCGTGTGCTCGACTGACATTCCCCGGCCATCGTTCACGTGAAGAGACCTCCCCAACGTGCATACCGGTCGGTATGCTCGCCCCGAGTCGTGCCGCGCTCACCCGGCACCGCCGCCGACCCCCGGGAGGACCCGTGCCCCGCACCGCCCTGCGAATATGCCCCCTGTGCGAGGCCACCTGCGGGCTGACCCTCACCATCGAGGGCACCCGTGTCACCAGCGCCCGCGGTGACCGCGAGGACGTCTTCAGCAAGGGGTTCATCTGCCCCAAGGGCGCCTCCTTCGGGGCCGTCGACTCCGACCCCGACCGGCTGCGCACCCCGCTGGTCCGCAGGGACGGCGAACTGCGCGAGGCCACCTGGGAGGAGGCCTTCGACGCGGTCGCCGCAGGGCTCCGCCCCGTCGTGGAGGGTCACGGCCCGGACTCCGTCGGCGTGGTCCTCGGCAACCCCAACGTGCACACCGTGGCCGGCGCCCTGTACCCGCAGGTCCTCCTCGCCGGCCTGCGCACCCGCAGCCTGTTCACCGCCTCCACGGTCGACCAGATGCCCAAGCACGTCTCCAGCGGGCTGCTCTTCGGCGACGCGAACGCCATCCCCGTCCCGGATCTTGACCGCACCGACCATCTGCTGCTCATCGGCGCCAACCCGCTGGAGTCCAACGGCAGTCTGTGCACCGCCCCCGACTTCCCCGGCAAGCTCAAGGCGCTCAAGGCCCGCGGCGGACACCTCACCGTGGTGGACCCGCGCCGCACCCGCACCGCGAAGCTCGCCGACCGGCACCTGGCGATCCGCCCCGGCACCGACGCCCTGCTGCTCGCGGCGATGGCGTACACCCTCTTCGCGGAGGACCTGGCCGACCTCGCCCACCTCGCCCCGCACGTCCAGGGTTTCGACGAACTCCGGGAAGCCGTGGGCGACTTCACCCCGGAAGCCGTGGCCGAGGCCTGTGACATCGACGCCCCGACCATCCGCACCCTCGCCCGCGAACTCGCCGCCGCCCCCACCGCCGCCGTCTACGCCCGCATCGGCAGCTGCACCGTCCCGCACGGCACCCTGGCCAGCTGGCTGGTGGACGTCCTCAACATCCTCACCGGCAACCTGGACCGGCCCGGCGGCGCCCTCTTCCCGCAGGCCGCCACGGACCGGACGCCCCGCCCGGCCGGCCCGGGCCGCGGCTTCACGCTCGGCCGCTGGCACTCCCGGGTACGGCAACTCCCCGAGGCCAAGGGCGAGTTGCCGCTGTCCGCGCTCGCCGAGGAGATCGACACCGCCACCGACCAAGGCGAACCGATCCGAGCCCTGATCGTCGTGGCCGCCAACCCGGTGCTGTCCGCGCCCGACGGCGACCGCCTCGACAAGGCCCTGGACTCGCTGGACTTCATGGTCAGCGTCGACCCGTACCTGAACGAGACCTCGCGTCACGCCGACGTCGTGCTGCCCCCGCCGCCGCCCTCGCAGAGCCCGCACCACGACTTCGCCTTCAACACCCTCGCCGTGCGCAACCAGGTCCGCTACTCCCGCCCGGCCGTCCCGCTGGAGCCCGGCCGCATGGCCGAGAGCGAGATCCTCGCCCGGCTGATCCTCGCGGCCACCGGCATGCACGGCGCCGACCCGGCCGCCGTCGACGCCCTGGTCATCGACCAGACCCTCGGCAAGGCCGTACAGGAGAAGCACTCGCCGGTGTACGGCCGCGACCCCGAGGAACTCGCCGCCGAACTCACCGGCGAGACCGGCCCCGAGCGGCGGCTCGACCTGATGCTGCGCCTCGGCCCGTACGGCGACGGCTTCGGCGCACGGCCCGACGGGCTGACCCTGGACAGGCTGCTCGCCCACCCGCACGGCATCGACCTCGGCCCGCTGCGCCCGCGCCTGCCGCAGCCGCTGAAGACCCGCAGCGGCAAGGTGGAGCTGCTGCCCGAGCCGATCGCCGCCGACCTGCCGCGGCTTCACCAGGCCCTGCGCGAGCGCCCCGAAGGCCTCGTGCTCGTCGGCCGCCGCCACCTCCGCTCCAACAACAGCTGGATGCACAACGTGCCCGCCCTCACCGGCGGCTCCAACCGCTGCACCCTGCACATCCACCCCGAGGACGCGGCCCGCCTCGGCGTCCGGGACGGGGCGGACGTACGCGTGAAGGGCGCCGGGGGAGAGGTGGTGGCCCCGGCCGAGGTCACCGACGCGGTACGGCCCGGGGTGGTGAGCCTGCCGCACGGCTGGGGCCACAACCGCCCCGGCACCCGCCTCGGCCACGCCGCCACCGCGCCCGGAGTCAACGTCAACCAGCTCCTCGACGGCAGCCTGCTCGACCCGCTCTCCGGCAACGCGGTCCTCAACGGCGTCCCCGTCCAGCTCGCCGCAAGCCTGTGACCTGGACTTTCGCGCTTATTGCTCACACGTCGACATCTTGTTGACGGCAGCCGACGGGACCTGACGTCATCGCACCGCCGACCCCCAGGTGGGATGTTCAAGGGCGAACGTTAGGTATCCACTCATATGCTGACCATTCTCGGCTTCGCCATGATCGCGACCTTCCTGGTCCTGATCATGCTGAAGAAGATGTCGCCGATCGCGGCGCTCGTGCTGATTCCCGCGCTCTTCTGTGTGGCCGTCGGCAAGGGCGCCGAGCTCGGCGACTACGTCATCGACGGCGTCACCGGCCTCGCCCCCACCGCGGCGATGCTCATGTTCGCGATCGTCTACTTCGGTGTGATGATCGACGTCGGCCTCTTCGACCCGGTCGTGCGGGGCATCCTCAGGTTCTGCAGGGCCGACCCGCTGCGCATCGTCGTCGGTACGGCCGTCCTCGCCGCGATCGTCTCCCTGGACGGCGACGGCTCCACCACCTTCATGATCACCGTCTCGGCGATGTACCCGCTGTACAAGCGCCTGAAGATGTCCCTGGTCGTGATGACCGGCGTGGCCGCCATGGCCAACGGCGTGATGAACACGCTGCCGTGGGGCGGCCCGACCGCCCGTGCCGCGACCGCGCTGAAGGTCGACGCGAGCGACATCTTCGTGCCGATGATCCCGGCGCTGGGCGTCGGCCTGCTGTTCGTGTTCTCCCTCGCCTACGTCCTCGGCCGCCGCGAGCGCAGGCGGCTCGGCGTGCTCACGCTGGACGAGGTGCTGGTGGAGGAGCCCGCCACGGCGAAGGAGACCGTGCTCGTGGGCGCCGGATCCGTCGGCCGGTCCACAACGGGCACAGGCGGTCCGGGCCGCGGTCTCCCCGAGGGGCCGGACGGCGACGAGGGCTTCCAGGGCCTCGACCCGCACCGTCCCACCCTGCGTCCCAAGCTGTACTGGTTCAACGCGCTGCTCACGGTCGCCCTGCTCACCGCCGTGATCATGGAGTGGCTGCCGATCCCGGTGCTGTTCCTGCTCGGCGCGGCGCTCGCCCTGACCGTCAACTTCCCGCACATGCCCGAACAGAAGGCCCGGATCGCCGCCCACGCCGAGAACGTCCTGAACGTCTCCGGCATGGTCTTCGCCGCCGCCGTCTTCACCGGCGTCCTCCAGGGCACCGGCATGGTCGACCACATGGCCAAGTGGCTGGTCGGCAACATCCCCGCCGGCATGGGCCCGCACATGGCCCTCGTCACCGGTGTGCTGAGCATCCCGCTGACGTACTTCATGTCCAACGACGGCTTCTACTTCGGCATCCTGCCGGTGCTCGCCGAGGCGGGCCACGCGCACGGCGTCTCCTCCCTGGAGATCGCCCGTGCCTCGATCATCGGCCAGCCCCTGCACATGTCCAGTCCGCTCGTCCCCGCCGTCTACGTCCTGGTCGGCATGGCCAAGGTGGAGTTCGGCGACCACACCCGGTTCGTGGTCAAGTGGGCCGCCCTGACATCCCTGGTGGTGCTCGGGGCAGGAATCCTCTTCGGCATCATCTGACTCTCCAGGGAGGGACTTTCCATGGCGCCCGGTGGGAGCCGCGGCTGGCTGCTCCGCCTCGTCCTCGCCTTCGGCTTCGCGCAGGGGGCGGTGTCGATGGCCCGGCCCGCCGTCTCCTACCGGGCTCTCGCGCTCGGCGCCGACGAGCGGGCGGTCGGTGTCATCGCGGGCGTCTACGCCCTGTTGCCGCTCTTCGCCGCCGTACCGCTCGGCCGGCGCACCGACCACGGCCGCTGCGCACCTCTGCTGCCGGTGGGCGTGGTCCTGATCTCGGGCGGCTGCGTGCTGAGCGGACTGGCCGGGTACCTCTGGGCGATGGCCCTGTGGAGCGGGGTGATGGGCCTCGGCCACCTCTGCTTCGTCATCGGCGCCCAGTCGCTCGTCGCCCGCCAGTCCGCGCCGCACGAACAGGACCGCAACTTCGGGCACTTCACCATCGGCGCCTCCCTCGGCCAGCTCATCGGCCCCATCGCCGCAGGCGCCCTGATCGGCGGCCCCGACATGGCGCACAGCAGCGCGCTCGCCCTGGTCGTGGCGGGCGCGGGCGCGGCGGTCGCCTTCACCTCGCTGTGGCGCATCGAGGACCGTACGGCCGCCAAGTCCGGTGCGCGGCAAGGCGACCGCGTACCGGTGGGCCGCATCCTGCGCGCCCGGGGTGTGCCCGCGGGCATGCTGATCAGCCTCTCCGTCCTGTCCGCGACGGACATCCTCACCGCGTATCTCCCGGTGGTCGGCGAACACCGGGCCATCGCCCCCTCGGTGATCGGCGTCCTGCTCAGCCTGCGCGCGGGCGCCACGATCGCCTGCCGCCTGGCCCTCACCCCGCTGCTCCGGCTGCTCGGCCGCCCCGCGCTGCTCACACTGACCTGCTTCCTGGCGGCGGTGCTCTGCGCGGGAGTCGCGGTGCCGGTGCCGGTGTGGGTGCTCGGGCTGATGCTCACGCTCCTGGGCTTCTGCCTGGGAGTGGGCCAGCCGCTGTCGATGACGACGGTGGTGCAGGCGGCCCCGGGGGAGGCCCGCTCCACGGCGCTGGCGCTGCGCCTGACCGGCAACCGGCTCGGCCAGGTGGCCGCGCCGGCCGCAGCGGGCCTGGTCGCGGGCCTGGCGGGGGTCGCGGCGCCGTTCGTCATGCTGGGGGCGTTGCTGTTGCTGTCCTCCGGGGTGGCGTTGCGGTCACCGGAGAAGCCGGAGGGCCTGGGCCGGACCGCGCGTCAGGGGCCTTCGCGCTCGACATTGCGCCGCACGAGCGATCTCTGACGACGCGCCGGGTGTCGGTTCGTCAGACTCGCTGCACATCAAGCACAGTCCAGACGAAAGATCGATTTGTATGAAAATCGTCTGACAGTGGAGGAATGTGCATGCCCACCCTGACCTCACCACGTGCCTTCGGCTCCCGTGCGGGCGCCACTGTTGTCCTCACCGCCCTCGCCGCGGCGGTTGTGTCGTGGGTGGCGGCACCGACTGCGGCGGCCCAGGGCGGCGAGAACGGCGACATCAGGATCCATCCCGCGGGCCCGACGAACGCCGACAGCGCGACGGACGCCCCGGTGGTGTGCAAGTTCTATCTGGACGCCATCAACTTCGACGCTCTGCCCACCATCGCCTACACCATCACGCCGAAGCCCCCGTTGCCCACCGCGGCCACGACCACCGGCACCATCCAACTCGGCGGGGGAGCCGGTCACACGGAGACGATCGGGCTGGCCGACGGGCAGTACACGCTCACCTGGATCGTGTCCGGCGCCACCAAGGAGAAGATCTTCCGCGTCAACTGCCGCGGCAGGAGACACGAGGAGAGACACGAACCAGGTGGTCAGATCTCGGACGACCACCGGGACGACGGCGCATGGGGCCGGGGCGGCGACCACGACGACCCGAGGGGCGGCGTGCACGCGGGCGGCGGCGGCCTGATCGACACGGCCGCGGCGTACTCACCGGTGGCCGCCGCGGGCGTCGTGGGCCTGACCGCGGTCGGTGGCGCCGTGTACTTCCGGCGGAACCGCCGGCGGCCCCATGGCGCCGCGTAGGCGCAGACGCAGGCCCTGGTACCGGACCCGCGCCTACCGCCTCACCAGGACGGCCCTGCTGGTGACCGTCCTGGTGACGGCCGGGAGCCGGTGCGGGGGACACGGCGGGGCCGACCAGGCCGGCGGCCCGGACGGGGTGGCGGCCGCCGGACCGGGCTCCTCCAGCGCCGACGGGCGCCCCACGCCCCCGCCCCGTCCGCTGCCCCGGTCCCGGCCGACGTCCTTCCGCATCACCTCGCTGGGCATCGACGCCCCGGTCGCGGCCGTCCGGCTGAACGGGAAACGGCAGTTGGAGACGCCGCCGCTCGACAAGCCCAAGCTGGTCGGATGGTACGAGGGCGGCCCCACACCGGGCGAGTCCGGCACCGCGATCGCCGTCGGCCACCGCGACACCAGGACCGGCCCCGCGGTCTTCGCCGCGCTCGCCCTTGTCAAACCCGGCAAACCCATCGAGGTCAGGCGCGCCGACGGCCGTACCGCCGTCTACAGCGTGGACCGGGTGAAGGTCTTCGACAAGTCGGGGTTTCCGGACCAGGAGGTCTACGGCCGGACCCGGCGCCCCGAACTCCGCGTGCTCACCTGCGGCGGCTTCTACACCCGGCGGACGGGCTACACCAGCAACGTGGTGGTGTTCGCCCACCTGACCGCGACCAAGTGACGCGCCGGGCCGCCCGATGTCTTCCCCCGGCCGGGCACATTCCGTTAACTTCCGTGACCCACAGGCCCCGTTCGACCCGCGCGGGGTCTTCGGACCACGGAGCAGCGGCGCTCCGGACAGCTCCCGGGGGCGGCAGGCATGACACGCGCCATCGAACTGCACGACGTGAGCAAGTCCTACACACGCGGCCCGCGCGTGGTCGACGGGCTCTCGCTGGACATCGCGCCCGGCGAGTTCCTGGTCCTGCTCGGCCCGTCCGGCTGCGGCAAGTCCACCGTGCTGCGGATGATCGCCGGACTGGAGGACATCGACGAGGGCGAGCTGCTCCTCGACGGGGAGTACGCCAACCAGTGGCAGCCCTCCGAGCGGGGCATGGCCATGGTCTTCCAGAACTTCGCCCTCTACCCGAACATGACCAGCCGCGACAACATCGGCTTCCCGCTGCGCATCGAGGACCCCGGCGCCGACCCGACCCCGCGCGTCTCCGCGACCGCCCGCATGCTGGGCATCGACGACCTGCTCGACCGCTTCCCGAGCCAGCTCTCCGGCGGGGAACGGCAGCGCGTGGCCATGGGCCGGGCGATCGCCCGCCACCCCTCCGCCTTCCTGATGGACGAGCCGCTGTCCAACCTCGACGCCAAGCTGCGCAACCATCTGCGCGCCGAGATATCCCAGCTCACCCGCGAGTTGGGCGTCACCACGGTGTACGTCACCCATGACCAGGCCGAGGCGATGTCCCTCGGCGACCGGGTCGCCGTGCTGCGCGGAGGCGTGCTGCAGCAGGTCGGCACCCCGCGCCAGGTCTACGCCCTGCCCCGCAACGTCTTCACCGCCGCCTTCATCGGCACCCCGCGCATCAACCTGCTGCGCGGCCTGGTCCGCGCCCCGCTGGACGGCGCCATGACCATCAGCCTGGGCAAGCAGGCCCTGCGGCTGCCCGAACCGCTCTCCCTGGACCACCAGTTGCTGCGCGTGCAGCAGGGCCGGGAGGTGATCGTGGGACTGCGGTCGGAGGCGGTGCGCATCGCCAAGCACAGTTCCGCCCGGCCGGGGGAGGTGGCGATCACCGGGCTGGTGGAGCACGTGGAGTTCCAGGGGCACGAGATCCTCGTCCACTTCGACACCGGCTCCCGGCCGGCCGTCGTACCCGAACTGGAGGCCCCCCGCCCCGCCGCCCGGCCGACGCGACGGCGGCGCAGGGAAGGCCCCTCCGCGCTGGACCGGCTGCGGGAACGGGCCGGTGCGCGGCGCGCCGGGCCGGTGGTCGTGCTCGAACACGGGGGAGAGGGCGGGCCCGAGCCCGCGCCCCCGGAGGGCCGGCTCCCCGGCGACCTGGTGGTGCGCACCACCCCGGACCTCCGGCTGCAGCACGGCATGCAGGTCCCGCTCCTCGTCGACCTCGCCCATCTCTTCGTCTTCGACCAGCAGGGCGACCGCATCTGCCCGTCCCCCGACCGGCTGCCCGACCTGGACGAGTGAGCACCGGCACCCGGACGAGTGCGTACCGCCCGGCCCGGCGATGATGTCCGGGTACGGCTGGCGCCAAAAAACTAACGTCGCTAGTTTGTGTGCCGGACGACGCAGACCCGCCGGGAGGAAGCAGCATGAAGGCACACGACGGCCTGTACATCGACGGCGCCTGGCGCCCCGCCGAGAGCACGGATGTCATCGAGGTCGTGAACCCGGCCGACGAGGAGGTCATCGCCAGGGTCCCGGCGGGCGGCGCCCTGGACGTCGACACCGCCGTACGCGCGGCCCGCGCCGCCCTGCCCGCCTGGGCCGCCACGCCCCCGGCCGAGCGCGCCGCGCGCCTCACCGCCCTCCGTGACGTCCTCGTGGCCCGGAAGGACGAGATCGCCGAGACGGTCACCGCCGAACTGGGCGCCCCGCTGCAGTTCTCCCAGGCCGTGCACGCGGCCGTGCCGATCGCGGTCGCCGGCTCCTACGCCGAGCTGGCCGCCACCCACCCCTTCGAGGAGAAGGTCGGCAACTCCACGGTCCTGCACGAGCCGATCGGCGTGGTCGCCGCGATCACCCCCTGGAACTACCCCCTGCACCAGATCGTCGCCAAGGTCGCCCCGGCGCTCGCCGCGGGCTGCACGGTGGTTCTCAAGCCCGCCGAGGATTCCCCGCTCACCGCCCAGCTGTTCGCCGAGGCCGTCCACGAGGCGGGCGTGCCGGCCGGTGTGTTCAACCTGGTCACCGGCCTGGGCCCGGTCGCCGGGCAGGCCCTGGCCGAGCACCCGGACGTGGACCTCGTCTCCTTCACGGGCTCCACGGCGGTCGGCAGGCGGATCGGCGCGGTGGCGGGCGCGGCCGTCAAGAAGGTGGCCCTGGAACTCGGCGGCAAGTCCGCCAACGTCATCCTGCCGAGCGCCGACCTCGCCAAGGCGGTGAACGTCGGCGTCGCCAACGTGATGTCCAACTCCGGCCAGACGTGCAGTGCCTGGACTCGCATGCTGGTCCACCGCGACCGGTACGAGGAGGCGGTCGGGCTGGCCGCCGCGGCCGCCGCCAAGTACGGCGAGCGCATCGGCCCGGTCGTCAACGCCAAGCAGCAGGCGAGGGTGCGCGGCTACATCGAGAAGGGCATCGCCGAGGGCGCCCGCCTGGTCGCGGGCGGCCCCGAATCCCCGCAGGAGAAGGGCTACTTCATCAGCCCCACGGTCTTCGCGGACGTGACCCCGGAGATGACCATCGCCCAGGAGGAGATCTTCGGCCCGGTCCTGTCGATTCTGAAGTACGACGACGAGGAGGACGCCCTGCGCATCGCCAACGGCACGGTCTACGGCCTCGCCGGCGCTGTCTGGGCCGGCGACGAGGCCGAGGCGGTGGCCTTCGCCCGGCGCATGGACACCGGCCAGGTGGACATCAACGGCGGCCGGTTCAACCCCCTGGCCCCGTTCGGCGGCTACAAGCAGTCCGGAGTCGGCCGCGAACTCGGCGCGCACGGACTCACCGAGTACCTCCAGACCAAGTCCCTCCAGTTCTAAGGAAGTACGCGAGCCATGGCCGTACGAGCCGCCGTCCTGCCCGCTGTCGGCGCACCCCTGGAGATCACCGGCATCGACCTGCCCGACCCGGGCCCCGGACAGGTCAGGGTCCGCCTCGCCGCCGCCGGCGTCTGCCACTCCGACCTGTCCCTGTCCAACGGCACCATGCGCGTCCCGGTCCCGGCCGTCCTCGGCCACGAGGGCGCGGGCACGGTCGTGGCCGTGGGTGAGGGTGTCACCCATGTCGCCGCGGGCGACCCCGTCGTCCTCAACTGGGCGCCGGCCTGCGGAAGTTGCCACGCCTGCACGCTCGGCGAGGTCTGGCTGTGCGCCAACGCCCTGAACGGCGCCGCCGACGTCTACGCCCGCACCACCGACGGCACCGACCTCCACCCCGGCCTCAACGTGGCCGCGTTCGCCGAGGAGACCGTCGTCTCCGCGTCCTGCGTACTGCCCCTCCCGGCGGGCGTGCCGCTGGTGGACGCCGCCCTCCTCGGCTGCGCCGTCCTCACCGGCTACGGCGCCGTCCACCACTCGGCGAAGGTCCGGCCGGGCGAGACGGTCGCCGTGTTCGGCGCGGGCGGAGTCGGCCTCGCCACCCTCCAGTCGGCCCGCATCGCGGGCGCGTCCCGGATCATCGCCGTCGACGTCTCCCCGCAGAAGGAGGAACTGGCCCGCGCGGCCGGTGCCACCGACTACGTCCTCGCCTCCGAGAACACTCCCCGGGAGATCCGCGCCCTCACCGGCAAACAGGGCGTGGACGTCTCGGTGGAGTGCGTGGGCCGCGCGGTGTCGATCCGCGCTGCCTGGGACTCCACCCGCCGGGGCGGCCGTACGACGGTCGTCGGCATCGGCGGCAAGGACCAGGAGGTCACCTTCAACGCCCTGGAGCTCTTCCACTGGGGCCGCACCCTGTCCGGCTGCGTCTACGGCAACACCGACCCCGCCCGCGATGTGCCGGTGCTCGCCGAGCACGTACGGGAAGGCCGCCTGGACCTCTCCGCACTCGTCACGGAACGGATCGCCCTCGAAGGCATCCCGGCCGCCTTCGAGAACATGCTCGCGGGCAAGGGCGGCCGCGCGCTGGTCGTGTTCTGAGGGTCAGGTGACCTTCTCGGGTCGCGGCTCCTCACCGGCCGCGACCCGGACGGTCCGGCCACCACGGGCCCGGGACCGCGACACCGCCACGCCCGCGAGACACAGCACACCGCCGCCCAGCGTGAGCAGGCCCGGGACCTCGCCGAGCACCAGCCACGACATCAGCACCACCAGCGCGGGCACGGCGTACGTCGTCACGCCCATCCGGCTGGCGGTCGTGCGGGCCAGGGCGTAGGCCCAGGTGGTGAAGGCGAGGGCGGTCGGGAAGACGCCCAGGTAGACCATGTTCAGGGTCGCCGACGCGGGCGCGTGGGCCACCTCGTGCACCAACTGCCCGGCGAACGGCAGACACGCCACCGCCCCGACCAGACACCCGAACGTCGTAACCTGCAGGGCGCTCGCGTGCCCCAGGGCCGGCTTCTGCGCGACGACACCGGAGGCGTACGCCACGGCGGCGGTCCCGAGATGTGCTCGGGACCGGGCCACGCGGACCTCGCCAGTTCAGGACGACCATGTGGACGAAGCGGGTCCGAGACCCGCTCAATGCGCCTTCCGATGACACCCTTGGGGGAGTCCGCGATGTCGCCTTCCCCGAGCCACGGCCCCCGACGCCAGCCGCCCCAGGGCCAGCGCGCCGGGGGAGTACTCCTGCCCCGCACTCCGGATCGCCACGAAGGCCGACGTCCAGAGCACGACGGTGACGACGGCTGCGCCGGCGGGCAGCAGGCGGTGGCGTGGGACGGCGTTCATCATGCTCCCGAGGTCAGGTGGGCGACTGTGTCGTGGCTGGCGGATATCGGACAGGGCGCCCGCGGTGCCCCGTAAGGGGCGCGAGGCTGTATGTGATAGGCGGCTACCGCCGCGTGGGCGCGAGCAACCACTACAGACCCGCACCCGGCAGATGACCGAACTCCCCACCCCGGTAGCCGCACTCAGCACAGCTCTTCCCGTGAGATACCCAGCAAGGACGCCAACTCCCGCTCCCCCGACGGAGTCACCTTCACCGCCCGCTCCGACCCGATCCGCACACACCACCCCGCATCCAGCGCATGCCGGCACAGCGCGGCCCCCGCCGCCCCCGCGAGATGAGGCCGCCGCTCGGTCCAGTCCAGGCACGCACGGGCCAGCGGACGCCGACCCGAGACCTCCAGAGTGATCCCCGCCGCACGGAACCACTCCACGCCCGCGTCCGTGAGCGCGAACCCGGTGTCCTGCCGCAGCAACCCCCGTAGGGTCAGCGCATCCGTGACCGCGATCCCGAGCCGCCCCGCGAGATGGTCGTAACAGGTACGCCCCCGGGCCATGGCCGAACCGGCACTGGACTCGCGCAGGGTGCGCGGAGACCGTCGTACAGCCGCCGGAGGCACGTGCGCGGCGAGATCCTCGACGAGCGCCGCCGCCCGCGCGTCGGCCAGTCGCACATACCGGTGGCGCCCCTGCCGTTCCTCCGCGAGCAGGCCCCCGGCCACGAGCTTGCCCAGGTGCTCGCTGAGCGTCGACGCGGCGACCCCCGCGCGCCGGGCCAGCTCACCGGCCGTCCAGGCCCGCCCGTCGAGCAGCGCCAGCAGACATGCGGCCCGGGTCTCGTCGGCGATCAGAGAGGCGAGCGCGGCCAGGCCGGCGGCCTGCGGATCCTTGGCGGTCATACCGCCCAGCATGGGGCACGGACACTTCGGCGCTCACCGAATTATCGCTGCACCCCCTGCTGCGCCCCCTGCCGTACCTGCTCGTACTGCTGCGCCAGCCCGTCCAGCAGTGCCGTCAGGCCGGTCTCGAAGGCCCGCTCGTCGATCTTCTCCTGCTGCTCGGCGAGCAGATGGGCCTGGCCGAGGTGGGGATAGTCGGCGGGGTCGTACGCGCTCGCGTCGTCCACGAAGCCCCCGGCGAACGAACCGAGCGCGGAGCCCATGATGAAGTACCGCATCAGCGCGCCGATGGAGGTCGCCTGGGCCGGCGGCCAGCCCGCGTCGACCATGGCGCCGTACACGGCGTCGGCCAGTCGCAGTGCGGCCGGACGGCGCCCCGGACCCCTGGCCAGCACCGGGACGATGTTCGGGTGCTCGCGCAGGGCGGCCCGGTAGGAGACGGCCCAGTCGTGCAGCGCGGTGCGCCAGTCCCGGCCGCCCTCGAACATCGACAGGTCCACCAGACCGCTCACCGAGTCGGCGACCGCCTCCAGGATCTCGTCCTTGGTGCGGAAGTGGTTGTAGAGCGAGGGCCCGCTCACCCCCAGCTCAGCGGCGAGCCGGCGGGTGGAGACGGCCGCCAGGCCCTCCCGGTCCACGAGTTCCCGGGCCGTCTCGACGATCCGGTCGGTGCTGAGGAGGGGCTTGCGCGGTCGGGCCATGGCGCACATAGTAGGGCTGCGACCGGAAACTAGCAGTGCTAATTTAAATGTACGGCTTTCAAGATCCGTCGATGGATCCTTTCTGTCTGGGGTGATCACGTGGTGAACCTGGAGTTGAGCGAGGAGCAGGCCGCCGTACGGCAGCTCGCCCGGGACTTCGTGGAGCGCGAGATCGCCCCGCACGTCGTCGCCTGGGACCGGGCCGAGGAGGTCGACCGGGGGATGGTGAAGAAGCTCGGCGAGGTCGGCTTCCTGGGGCTGACCATCGACGAGCAGTACGGTGGCTCCGGCGGCGACCACCTCGCATACTGCCTGGTCACGGAGGAGCTGGGGCGCGGCGACTCCTCCGTGCGCGGGATCGTGTCCGTGTCCCTCGGGCTCGTCGCCAAGACGATCGCCGCCTGGGGCGACGAGGAGCAGAAGCGGCGCTGGCTGCCGGGGCTGACCGCGGGCGAGTACGTCGCCTGCTTCGGCCTCACCGAGCCCGGCACCGGCTCCGACGCGGGCAACCTCACCACCCGCGCCGTACGCGACGGCGACGACTACGTCATCAACGGCACGAAGATGTTCATCACCAACGGCACCTGGGCCGATGTGGTCCTGCTCTTCGCCCGCTCCACCGACGCCCCCGGCCACAAGGGCGTCTCCGCCTTCCTGGTGCCCACCGACACCCCGGGCCTCACCCGTCGCACCATCCACGGCAAGCTCGGCCTGCGCGGGCAGGCCACCGCCGAGCTGGTCCTTCAGGATGTGCGGGTGCCCGCGTCGGCGATGCTCGGGGAGGAGGGCAAGGGCTTCTCCGTCGCCATGTCGGCGCTCGCCAAGGGGCGGATGTCGGTCGCCGCGGGCTGCGTCGGCATCGCCCAGGCCGCACTGGACGCGGCCGTGCGGTACGCCGGTGAGCGCGAGCAGTTCGGCAGGCCGATCGCCCACCACCAGCTGGTGCAGGAACTGATCAGCGACATCGCCGTCGACGTGGACGCCGCCCGGCTGCTCACCTGGCGGGTCGCCGATCTGATCGACCGCGGGCAGCCGTTCGCCGTCGAGTCCTCCAAGGCCAAGCTGTTCGCCTCCGAGGCCGCCGTCCGCGCCGCCAACAACGCCCTGCAGGTCTTCGGCGGTTACGGCTACATCGACGAGTACCCGGCCGGCAAACTCCTGCGCGACGCCCGCGTGATGACCCTCTACGAGGGCACCAGCCAGATCCAGAAGCTGCTCATCGGCCGTTCCGTGACGGGGGTTTCGGCGTTCTGAGCACGTCCAGGATGCGCGCTCTGAGTACGCGTCTGAGTACTTCTGCGGATGTGGCGCGGGCCACGTCCGCCGATGCTTCTCCCATGAGTGACACACCGGTCAAGCAGCAGAGCACGGCCGCCTTCTACGGTCAGGCCGTCGCCTCCTTCTCCATCGCCATGGCGGCCACGGCCGTCGGCATCTACCAGCTGGACACCAGCGCCTGGGTCCGGGCCTTCCTCGCCATCGCTGTCCTCTACCTCGTCACCTCCGCCTTCACCCTCGCCAAGGTGATCCGGGACCGCCAGGAGGCCGGGCAGATCGTCAGCCGGGTCGACCAGGCGCGCCTGGAGAAACTCCTCGCCGAGCACGACCCCTTCGAGAAGATCTGAGCAGGCGCGCTAAGCGCTCGCTCACCGTCGGCGGTATGGTGGTGCTCCTGTCACCGAGAGGGGCGAGCGAGCGATGAGTACGGCGGAGGAGACGACCGGCGGCGAAGTGGAGCCGTGGGAAGAGGTCACCCCGGACGCGGCCCGACGGCTGCTCGTCGCTGCCGTGGAGGCCTTCGCGGAGCGCGGGTACCACGCGACGACCACCCGGGACATCGCGGGTCGCGCCGGCATGAGCCCGGCCGCGCTCTACATCCACTACAAGACCAAGGAAGAGCTGCTCCACCGGATCAGCCGCATCGGTCACGACAAGGCCCTCGACATCCTGCGCACGGCCGCGCGGCGGGAGGGCACCGCGACCGAGCGGCTGGCCGACGCGGTCGGCTCCTTCGTCCGCTGGCACGCGGGGCGGCGCACCACCGCCCGGGTCGTGCAGTACGAACTCGATGCCCTGGGCCCCGAGGCCCGCGCCGAGATCGTCGCGCTGCGCCACCAGGTCGACGCCGAGGTGCGCGGGATCATCGAGGACGGCGTGACCTCGGGCGAGTTCGACGTGCTCGACGTCAAGGGGACCACGCTCGCCGTGCTGTCGCTGTGCATCGACGTGGCCCGCTGGTTCAACGTGGACGGCCCGTTCACCCCCGACGAGGTCGGCGCGCTCTACGCCGACCTCGTGCTCCGGATGGTGGGCGCCAAGTAGGGCGCCCGCCGGGTCACAGGTAGTACCGGGACACCGACTCCGCGACGCACACCGGCTTGTCGCCGCCCTCGCGCTCCACGGTGAAGGCGACCGTCACCTGGACGCCGCCGGTGACGTCCTCGACGCCGGTGATCGTCGCGGTGGCGCGCAGCCGGGAGCCGACGGGGACGGGGGAGGGGAAGCGGACCTTGTTCGTGCCGTAGTTCACGCCCATCTTCACGCCCTCGACCCGGATCAGCTGCGGGCCGAAGAGGGGGAGCAGGGAGAGCGTGAGATAGCCGTGGGCGATGGTCGTCCCGAAGGGGCCCGCGGCGGCCTTCTCCGGGTCCACATGGATCCACTGGTGGTCGCCGGTGGCCTCGGCGAACAGGTCGATGCGCTTCTGGTCGACCTCCAGCCAGTCGGTGTACCCCAGCTGCTCGCCCACGGCCGCCTTCAGCTCGTCGGGGGAGGTGAAGGTCCTCGGTTCTGCCATGTTCCCGGCCTCTCGCTCGCGTCTCGATCGCGTCTGTCTCGCGCTCGCCTCTAAGCAACTGCTTAGTTTGGTCGGGTGAGGGGCGCCTGTCAACGGATCGCGACCGGCGTCGGGCGACTAGGCTCTGAGGGGTGCCCCAGATCCCCGAGAAGATCCACGAGCTGACCGTCGGCCAGTTGTCCGCGCGCAGCGGCGCCGCCGTCTCCGCGCTGCACTTCTACGAGTCCAAGGGCCTGATCAGCAGCCGCCGCACGCCCGGCAACCAGCGCCGGTACAGCCGCGACACCCTGCGCCGGGTCGCCTTCGTACGGGCCGCGCAGCGGGTCGGCATCCCGCTGTCCACGATCCGGGACGCCCTGGCCGAGCTCCCCGAGGAGCGGACCCCGACCCGGGAGGACTGGGCGCGGCTGTCGGAGAAGTGGCGGTCGGAGCTCGACGAACGCATCAAGCAGCTGAACCGTTTGCGCGATCACCTGACGGACTGCATCGGCTGCGGTTGCCTGTCCCTGGAGAACTGCGTCCTGTCCAACCCGGACGACGTGTTCGGCGAGCGGCTGACGGGGTCGCGGCTGTTGGCGGAGGGGCGCTGAGCGCCCCGGCTGCCGGGGAACTGCAGCGCCGTCACCTCACTCGTACTCGGTGCCGCCCTTACGCGTCAGATACGCCGGGCTCACCGCCTTCGCGATCGCCCGACCCCCGGTCACCGCGCTGTACCGCTCCACGGCGGGCCGTATCACCACGCCCTCCCGCAGATGCAGCCCCCGCCCGGACACCGTCTCCCGTCCGCTCGCGAACTCCAGCACCCGCTCGATGTCGTACGGCCCCGCGTACAGCCGGGGCACCACCGGCAGTTCCCCCTCCAGCGACTCCGCCGCGTCCAGCCAGCGCACGGTGCCGTCCACGTCCGCCGAGACGTCGAACGCCGCGTACCCCAGCGTGTCCCGGCGTCCGTCCGCGCCGTACGACAGGTCCTGCACCCCCGCGCCGTACACCTCCCCGAAGATGCCGACCCGGCGCGCCCCGAGCCGCTCGGCCAGCCGGGCCGCCGCCTCGGCGACGCCGTGACCCCGGATCGCCCGCCAGTACAGGTTCCGCGGATCCTCCTTGAGGGCCAGCGACTTGGCGCCGAAGCCCTTGGAGGACACGAACACCCGGCCCTCGTCGGCGACGTACGTCAGCAGACAGGCCGAGCCGTGCAGCTTCTCCGTCAGGACGACCGGCTCGCCCGGGGGGAAGATGTCCGGGTAACGCTGGATGTTCTCGATGTCGACCCACGGCAGCAGGTCGGGAGCGGACTCCACCTCGCCGCTCATGGTCGGCGGGATCGCCGGCACCCACTTGGTGATGCCCAGCCGCTCCGCGAAGTCCGTGCCCTCGGCCGCCGCCCGCGCCAGGTCGACGTCCCCCAGCGCCTTGGGCCGGCACACGATGCCCTGCGACAGCTCGCCGCGCAGCCGCACAGCCTTGACCCGGTTGGCCTCGCCGCCCGCCAGCCGTCCGGTCAGCCCCAGCTCCTCGATCAGCCCGGGCGGGAGCACGGACTGCTCGGGAATGTAGACGGCGGCCTCACCGGTGCGGTACGCGCCCTTGGCGACGACGGCCCGGTACAGACCCACCTGGGCCAGCTCCAGCGCGTCGGCGTTCGGATGCTCGTGGACGGTCAGCACTTCGGCGGTGACCCGCAGCGTGGACATGGGACTCCCCGTGTTCATCGGTTCGGTTTCATCGGCTCCACTGTCCGGACGGGAATCGGGTGGAGCGAGCCGATTTACGGCTGATAGCGTCGGCCCCTTCGGCCGGCCTCGCCGCCGCGCTCGTCGGCCTGCCCTACGACGAGCGCTGGAACGATCCGTACTGGACCAGTCCCTCCGCGACCAGTTGAGCGTTCCCTGTCGCCCGTACGCCGTCCGGCAGGAACAGCGTGTCCTCAAGACCGATCCGGGTGGCCAGGCCCAGGCGTCCGGCCAGCCGCAGCACCGGCCAGGTGCCGCCCTCCTCGCCGTGCAGAAGCACCGGCCGGTCGTGGGCGATGCCCAGCTCGGTCAGCAGGGCCCGCGCCGAGGCCTCCGCGGTCGCGGGGTCCGGATCGGTCACCTCCGCGAGCACGCGCAGCACCCGGGGGCCGAGGGGCGAGGCCGCGAACCGGGCCGCGCCGTCGGTGCCGGACCAGATGCCCGCCTCTACGCCCACACCCATGGCCAGCAGCTCTTCGGCGACCGCTTCGGCGCCCGGCTCATGCCAGTTGACCGAGGCGAAGTCGGGCAGCACCGACCAGCTGCGCACCCGGGCGAGCCTCGCTGCCGGGTCGGGCTCGGCCCAGGCACCGGTCGTCACCCCGACCGGCACCGACACCCGCGCCCGTATCGCCTCCAGGGCCGGAGCGATGACGCGCGGCGAGAGGCTGTCGTGTCCGCACGGCGTCTTCGGGTGAACATGGACCGAGGTGGCCCCGACCGCCACGGCCTGTGCCGCGGAACGGGCCATGTCCTCGGGCGACATCGGCAATCCCGCGCCGTCGGCGGCCGAACGGCTGCCATTGAGACACACCTGCACCATGCTGTTGATGGTGCCAGTCACCACCGACAACGCCCCCCCGGTCACCGCACAGCAGGGGGCGCGGCATCCCCCAACGCACCCCCCGGACATGCCCCCCGTTGGTACAGCACTGCTCAGGCCGACATCAGCAGGTGTCCCCGCCTCGCGAACTCCAGCGCCTGCGGCGTCAGTACCGGACGCGGCACCAGGATGCCGCAGTCCGTGCAGACCGGGCCGGACGACGGCTCGTGGTCCAGGCCGTAGCGCCAGACCAGGCGGTGCCCGCCGCACACCGGGCACCCCGAGCCCGGTTCCCGCTCCAGGGCGGCGATCAGCCGGCGCAGCACCTCGGCCAGCGGCTCGTCGGGGTGGATCCGCGGGTCGTCGCACCAGGCGACCCCGAACCCTCCCCAGGTCAGCCGGTGCCAGTCGTCCACGCTGCCCGGCCGGCGCAGCCCGTCGTGCTTCTCCTTCCTGCGCCGCTCGGTGAAGTCGGTCTCATAGGCGAGCCAGACGGACCGCGCCTCCTCCAGCTCCTCCAGTGCGGCCACGAGCCGCGCCGGGTCGGGGGAGCGGTCCTCGGGGCCGAAGCCCGCCCGGGAACACAGATGGTCCCAGGTCGCCCGATGCCCGTAAGGGGCGAATTTCTCAAGGCACTTGCGCAGTGAGTAGCGCCGCAGTGCCAGATCGCAGCCCGGATCGCGTACCTGTCTCGCCAGACTCCGGAAACCGGCCATCGCCCTGCACCTCCGTCACACCTGCACCTGTACTTCGGTCACTTCGGCGTCGTCGCACGGACGTCGCCGAATAGACGTATCGACAGGCGATTCGGCTCCATCTCTTCTCGTGGTCTTCTCATGCGTTCTGCTTGCGTACTCCGGAAACTGACGCATGTTCATCTTTAAAGCTGGGGATACCGGCGGTAACCTTCGGCCACCCCTGTCGCTAGGAGCTGCCATGCCACGGCGAACCCCACGTACCACCCTTGACAGACTGAGAACGTCCCGCCGCTTCTCCGGGTTCCTGAAGACGGCGTCGATATGCGTTCTCGTCGCCGGACTTCTCTCCCCCCTCACCCAGAGCGCGGCCGCCGCGACCGCCACCGCCTCGAACGACTACTGCGGCGGCCAGTGCTCGGACATCCTGCCGCCCGGCGAGAACGGCAACGCCACGCTCGCCCAGATCCTGCTCAACCAGGCCTTCGGCACCCAGCCCTCGCACGCCGAGGACCAGCTCGGCCCGTACGCGAACCTGGCGACCGGCCACTCGGGACTGACCGACACCACGATCAACAACTTCTTCAACGACGCCTCCTTCGGCGTCCCGTCCGACCAGGTCGCCTCCACCGAGAAGCCGAGCGGACGCGGCGACGTGACGATCGTCCGGGACAAGAAGACCGGTGTGCCCCACATCACCGGCACCACCCGGTACGGCACCGAGTACGGCGCCGGCTATGCGGCGGCCGAGGACCGGCTGTGGCTGATGGACGTCTTCCGGCACGTCGGCCGCGGCCGGCTGACCTCCTTCGCCGGCGGGGCGGCCGCCAACCAGGGTCTGGAGCAGGAGTTCTACCGCAACGCGCCCTACACCGAGGCCGATCTCCAGGCGCAGATCGACAACGCCGTCGCGAAGAACGGCGCCCGTGGTCAGCAGGCCCTCGCCGACGTCAAGGCCTATCTCGACGGCGTCAACGCCTACATCGACGCCTCCGACAGCGGGCGCTACTTCCCCGGTGAGTACGACCTGACCGGCCACAAGGACCCGATCACCAACGCCGGCACCATCGAGCACTTCAAGGTCACCGACCTCGTGGCACTGGCCTCCGTGATCGGCTCGCTGTTCGGCGCCGGTGGCGGTGGCGAGGTCGACAACGCCCTCTCGCTGCTCGCCGCCCAGCAGAAGTACGGCGTGGAGGAGGGCACCAAGGTCTGGGAGTCCTTCCGCGAGCGCAACGACCCCGAAGCCGCCCTGACCGTTCATGACGGCACGAGCTTCCCGTACGGCGGCAAGCCCGCCGACGCCAAGGGCGAGGCCCTCCCCGAGGCCGGCTCGGTCACCCAGGAACCGCTGGTCTACGACCGTACGGGCAGCGCGGCCACCTCGGCCGCCAAGAGCACCTCGGCCACCGCCGCCAGGACCACGCTCGGTTCCGCCAGGCGCGGGATGTCCAACGCGCTCGTGGTCAGCGGCAAGTACACCGCCAGTGGCCATCCGATCGCCGTCTTCGGACCGCAGACCGGCTACTTCGCCCCGCAGCTGCTCATGCTCCAGGAGATCCAGGGCCCGGGCATCAGCGCCCGCGGCGCCTCCTTCGCGGGCCTGAGCATGTACGTCGAACTCGGCCGCGGCCAGGACTACTCCTGGAGCGCGACCACCTCCGGCCAGGACATCATCGACACCTACGCCGTCGAACTGTGCCAGGACGACTACCACTACCTGTACCACGGCACCTGTACGGCCATGGACGAGGTCGAGCAGAAGAACTCCTGGTCGCCGACCATGGCCGACAGCACGCCGGCGGGGTCGTACACCATGCGGGTGTGGCGGACGAAGTACGGCCCGGTGGAGTACCGCGCGACGGTCGGCGGCAAGAAGGTCGCCTACACCACGCTGCGCTCCTCGTATCTGCACGAGGCCGACTCGATCATCGGCTTCCAGATGCTGAACGACCCCGATTACGTCAAGAGCCCGCAGGACTTCCAGAGCGCGGCCCAGCACATCAACTACACCTTCAACTGGTTCTACGCCGACTCCCGGCACACCGCGTACTACAACAGCGGCGACAACCCGGTCCGGGCGGCCGGCGTCGACGCCGAGTTCCCGGTCTGGGCGCAGCCGGCGTACGAGTGGCAGAAGTGGGACCCGGCCACCAACACCGCCGACTACACCCCGGCCTCCGCCCACCCCAACTCCATCGACCAGGACTACTACATCTCCTGGAACAACAAGCAGGCCAAGGACTACACGACCGCGTCCTGGGGTGACGGCTCCGTGCACCGCGGCAACCTGCTCCAGGACCGGGTGAAGAAGCTGGTCGCGGCCGGCGGGGTGACCCGTACCAAGCTGGTGCAGGCCATGGCGGACGCGGCCCTCGCCGACCTGCGGGCCGAGGACGTGCTGCCGAAGCTGCTCAAGGTGATCAACTCCTCGACGGTGACCGACTCCACGGCCGCCGCGGCGGTGAGCAAGCTGCAGGCATGGGTGGACGCGGGTGCCAGGCGCACGGAGACGTCCGCCGGTTCGAAGGCCTACGCCGACGCCGACGCGATCCGCATCCTGGACGCCTGGTGGCCGCTGCTGGTGAAGGCGGAGTTCGAACCGGGCCTCGGCAGTGACCTGTACACGGCCTTCAGCAACGACCTGCCGATCGACGAGGTCCCGTCCGCCGGCCACGGCCCGACCGGTTCGCACGCCGGAAG
Source organism: Streptomyces sp. NPDC030820 (assembly GCF_055572075.1). Taxonomy (NCBI): domain Bacteria; kingdom Bacillati; phylum Actinomycetota; class Actinomycetes; order Kitasatosporales; family Streptomycetaceae; genus Streptomyces; species Streptomyces sp. NPDC030820. Next base: position 367,708 of record NZ_JBVIEB010000008.1, on the reverse strand, counting down.
CTCCTTCCAGTACGGCTGGTGGAGCTATGTCGACAAGGACATCCGGGCGGTGCTGGGGGAGAACGTGCAGGGCGGGCTCGCCGAGAAGTACTGCGGCGGTGGCAGCCTCAGCGCCTGCCGGGACGCCCTGATCAGCACCCTCGACCAGGCGGCCGGGAAGACCGCCGCCCAGGTCTACCCGGGCGACGACCAGTGCTCGGCCGGCGACCAGTGGTGCGCCGACTCGATCGTCCAGCGCACCCTGGGCGGCATCAAACACGGCAAGATCAGCTGGCAGAACCGGCCGACGTTCCAGCAGGTGGTGGAGTACACGTCGCACCGGTGACCAAGTGGCGGCAAACCGGCGTTGGCGAACGGCTGTTGGCACACGGCCGTTGGCAAACGGCTGTTGGTCAACGCCGGTGGGCCGCCACCCATCAGGTCAACGTTCGTCGGCCAACGGCCGTTGGCCGACATCAGCGGGCCAACGGCCGTTGGCGGCAGGTCACGTGATGCGGCCCGCCGCCAGCACCAGCCGGGCCAGTTCCGGATGCACGATGTCGCTGTGCGCCCCGGACGGCGGGCCGCCGTGGCAGACGACCGCGGCCGCGTCCACGTTCACGCACCCCGACGCGGGCAGCGGTCCGGCGAGGGCCGTCGCGAGGTCCAGCCGGGCGGTGCCCGGCACCGCCTGCACCCCGTCGTGCCCCATGGCGCCCCACTCCGGCCCCAGCACGGCCGCGATCTCGCTGCCCGCACACGAGCGGTCGTCCCCGGACAGCCGGGAGGCCAGCGGATAGAACGTGCCGAGCGCCGAGTCGAAGTGCGAGTAGCAGCACACCAGCGGGCCGTCGATCCGCCGCTGCCGGTCCTTGAGCGCCCCCGCCTTGGCCGGGTCCTGCGGCAGCCGGTCCGCGAACGCATAGTGCGAGAAGGCCCCCTGGAGGAGGGTCACGGACTTCACCGTGCCCACCCCGTCCGGCAGCCCGCGCAGCGCGAACGACACCAGCCGCCCGCCGAAGCTGTGCCCGACCAGATGCACCCGCACCCCGGTCGCCGCCCGCGCCAACTGCCCGATCACCGGCCCGAGCCCGTGCTCGCCGACCGTCCCGGCCCGCCGCTTCATCGTGTAGTACGTCGCCTGCCGCAGCAGCTCCTTGGCGCCCTCCCAGGGGTTCGGGATGCTGAACCCGGCCGGTGCGCCGGCCGACCGGACGGCGGTCAGTGCCTCGGCGAACTCGTCGCACGCGGTCGCCGGGTCCTCGGTGAACACCGTCGGCTCGCCCTCCTCGTCGGTGTCGGCCACGCCCAGCCGCCGCCCGTCGTCCACCAGCAGCCGCACCAGCCGCCCGAACTCGGCCAGATGACCGGCGCCGCCCGGCCGTTCGTCCAGCATCCGGGCCAGCTGGTCGATCACCGGGGCTCGCCCCGGGAAGGTCTCCAGCAGGGCGCGCCGGGTGCCCTTGTCGAGCGCCGGACCCGGTGCCGGTTCCGCCGCCACGGCCGCCACCGGCTTCGGGAAGTCCGGGATCGGTTCGTCGCTGAACCGCATCGACGGCCAGATGACGCCGACGTACCCGAGCCGGGCCCGTGGCGCGAGCGCCGGGACCGGTGCGTAGAAGCTCCGGTACAGGGCGGTCGCGCCCGAGCGGTCGTTGTTCCAGCCGTGCGCGAAGACGAGCAGGTCACGGACGCCGTGCTCCGTGACCTGCGCCATCAGATGGTCGCGTTCGGGACCGTCCACGTCCCCGTCCGCGTCGAAGGTCAGCTCCCAGTAGGGAGTCACGCTCATCCCGGGATCCGCCATGCCAGGCTCCCTCGTCCCGCCGGAAACGATGCGTAACGCTGTGCTGCGGACGCATCGTCCTGCTCCGGGGCAAGGTTGGCCATACACCGCGCCTCACCCGTAGAGGAGATATTCCTTTCGAACCCGCCGGAACGCGGCCAGCTCCTCCTGCCAGGCGCCGGTCACCTCGTCGGTGCTCGCCCCCGCGTCGATCATCGTGCGCACCCGGGCCGAGCCGGTGAGCTTGTCGATCCAGTTGTCCGACCGCCACGCGAAGCCGTCCCAGACCTTCCGGACGGTCACCAGCAGCGCGATCCCGGTGCGGACCGGGTCGTAGGCGGCCCGGTCGTACACATGGATCTGCACCCCGCCGACCGTCCTGCCCTGGAACTTGGAGAAGGTGGGCGTGAAGTACGCCTCCCTGAACCGGACACCGGGCAGCGCCAGTTCGTTCGCGGCGGCGGCCCAGCGGCCGTCGATCCCCTCGGCGCCGAGCAGCTCGAACGGCCTGGTCGTGCCGCGGCCCTCCGAGACGTTGGTGCCCTCGAACATGCAGGTGCCGGAGTAGACGAGAGCGGTGTCCGGGGTCGGCATGTTGGGGCTCGGCGGTACCCACGGCAGCCCCGAGACGTCGTAGAACCGCGTGCGCTTCCAGCCCGTCATCAGCACGGTGTCCAGCGGTACGGGCTTGCTCAGGAACTCCCCGTTGAACAGCCGCGCCAGCTCCGCGACGGTCATCCCGTGGGCCTGCGCGATCGGCTGCCGACCGATGAAGGTGGCGAACTCCTTGTGCAGGACCGGGCCTTGGGCCTCACGGCCGGTCACCGGATTGGGCCGGTCAAGGACGACGAACCGCTTGCCGGCGAGCTGCGCGGCCTCCATGCAGTCGTAGAGCGTCCAGATGTACGTGTAGAAACGCGCGCCGACGTCCTGGATGTCGAAGACGACCGTGTCGACGCCGGAGGCGGTGAAGATGTCGGCGAGCTGCTGTCCGCTCTTCAGGTACGTGTCGTAGACGGGCAGTCCGGTCGCCGGGTCGTCGTAGCGGCCCTCGGAGCCGCCGGCCTGTGCGGTGCCCCGGAAGCCGTGCTCCGGGCCGAAGACGGCCGTCAGGTTCACCCGGGGGTCGGCGTGCATGACGTCGACGATGTGCCGGACGTCACGGGTGACGCCGGTGGGGTTGGTGACGACGCCGACGCGCCGGCCCTTCAGCAGGGAGTAGCCGTCGGCTACGAGTCTCTCGAAGCCGGTGCGCAGTTCTTCGCGGTGTTCGGGGACGGCCGGCAGGGCCGCCAACGAGGCCGATGCGAGCAAGTTCCGTCGAGACAGATGCATGGCTAGAGGTTGGTGCGGTGGCCCTTCCTTCACACATACCGACCGGTTAGTCTGGCCCGGCCAGAGCCGATGCGCGCCGCGCTGAGTCGCGTCGAAGGAGACCGATGGTGGAAGTCGTGCAGGATGCGGGAGTGGTCGTCACCGGGGCCGGCGGGGGGATCGGGGCCGCGTTGGCCCGGCGGTTCGCCGCAGAGGGGGCCCGGGTCGTGGTGAACGACCTGGACGGCGAGAAGGCCAAGGCGGTGGCCGGGGAGATCGGCGGGATCGCCGTGCCGGGCGACGCCTCCGCGATCGTCGGCGACGCCCGTGACGCGCTGGGCGGCACCATCGACGTCTACTGCGCGAACGCCGGTGTCGCCTTCGAGGACGGCGACGCGGGCGGGCCGCTCGACGAACGGTCCTGGGCGGTCGCCTGGGACGTCAACGTGATGGCGCACGTCCGCGCCGCCCACGAGCTGCTGCCGTCCTGGCTGGAGCGGGGCGCCGGGCGGTTCGTGTCCACCGTGTCGGCCGCCGGGCTGCTCACCATGATCGGCGCGCCCTCCTACAGCGTCACCAAGCACGGTGCCTACGCCTTCGCCGAGTGGCTGTCCCTGACGTACCGCCACCGGGGCCTGAAGGTGCACGCGATCTGTCCCCAGGGCGTACGCACGGACATGCTGGCCGGCACCGGCAGCGCCGGGGACCTGGTGCTGCAGCCGACCGCCATCGAACCGGAGGCCGTCGCCGATGCCCTGTTCCGGGGCATCGCCGAGGACCGCTTCCTGATCCTGCCGCACCCCGAGGTGGCCGAGTACTACCAGGCGCGAGCCGCCGATCCGGACCGCTGGCTGAGTGGCATGAACCACATCCAGCGCAAGTGGGAGGAGGCACGGTGAGCACCTCCCCGTACGCCGCACGGCCCTGGCTGGACCTGCTCGACGAAGCCCAGCGCGCTCCGATCGACCCCGCCGACTCGCTGGTGCACGCCCTGCGGCCGGCCGTGGCCGAGGCGCCCGAGCGCACCTTCCTCGCCTACTTCGACGCCCGGCTGAGCTACCGCGAGGTGGACGAGCTGAGCGACTCCGTCGCCGCCCACCTCGCCGCGCAGGGGCTGGAGCGCGGTGACCGGGTGGCGGTGCTGCTGCAGAACTCCCCGCACTTCGTGCTCGCCGTCCTCGGTGCCTGGAAGGCCGGCGCGACCGTCGTCCCGGTCAACCCGATGTACAAGTCGGCCGAAATGGGGCACATCCTGCGGGACGGAGACGTTGCCGCGCTGATCTGCTCCGACCGGGCCTGGGAGTCGTACCTCAGGGAGACGGCGGCCGGGTCGCCGGTGCGGGTCGTGCTCACCGCAAGCGAGTTGGACTTCCAAACCCGCAACGACGCGCGCGTGCTCGGCTTCGAGCGGCTGCCCCAGGCACCGGACGCCGACGACCTCGTGGCCGTCGCCCGGCAGGGCGGCAAGGCACCCGAGGGCCGCGAGCCGGGCCCGGACGACATCGCGCTGATCAGCTACACCTCCGGCACCAGCGGCACCCCCAAGGGCGCCACCAACACGCACGGCAACATCATGCACAACGCCGAGCGGCAGCGGACCGGGCTCGCGCTGCCCGAGGCGCCCGTCTACTACGCGCTCGCGCCGCTGTTCCACATCACCGGCATGGTCTGCCAGTTCGGCGCCTGCCTGAACAGCGCCGGCACCCTGGTGCTCACCTACCGCTTCGAGCCCGGACTCGTCCTGGAGGCCTTCGCCGAGCACCACCCGCACTACACGGTCGGCCCGTCCACCGCCTACATGGCCCTTGCCGCCCACCCGGACGTCACCCGCGAGCACTTCGCCTCCTTCGTGAACATGTCCTCCGGCGGTGCGCCCGTGCCCCCGGCCCTGGTGGAGAAGTTCCGCGAGCGCTTCGGGCCGTACATACGCGTCGGCTACGGACTCACCGAGTGCACCGCCCCCTGCGCCTCGGTCCCGCCCGGCCTGGAGGCACCCGTGGACCCCGTCTCCGGGACGCTGTCGGTGGGCCTGCCCGGCGCCGACACGGTCGTCAGGATCGTGGACGAGCAGGGCGAGGAGGTGCCCTTCGGGGAGCAGGGCGAGATCGTCGTACGAGGGCCCCAGGTGGTCCCCGGCTACTGGCGGCGCCCCGACGCCACCGCCGAGTCCTTCCCGGACGGCGAGCTGCGCACCGGCGACATCGGCTTCATGGACGCCCAGGGCTGGCTCTACGTCGTCGACCGCAAGAAGGACATGATCAACGCGTCCGGCTTCAAGGTGTGGCCCCGTGAGGTCGAGGACGTGCTGTACACCCACCCGGCGGTGCGCGAGGCGGCCGTCGTCGGCGTCCCCGACGGCTACCGTGGCGAGACCGTGAAGGCGTACATCAGCCTGCGTCCCGGTGCGGAGGCGGACCCGGATGAACTCGCGGTGTACTGCAAGGAGAGACTGGCCGCCTACAAATACCCGCGTCGGGTGGAGATCCTGCCCGACCTGCCCAAGACGGCGAGTGGGAAGATCCTCCGTCGGGAACTGCGTTCCCGCGCGCACGACAACAGCAACGCCGGTCAGTAGGCGACGAGGAAAGGCAGGTGGCGGCAGTGCCCAGGACGACGGACGGAGACGGGACGCCCGTTCCGCAGCGGCTGCTGGCCGCCGCCACCCGGCTCTTCGCGGAGCAGGGTTACGACCGCACCTCCGTGCAGGAGATCGTGGAGGCGGCCGGCGTCACCAAGGGAGCGTTGTACCACTACTTCGGTTCCAAGGACGACCTCCTGCACGAGGTGTACGCGCGCGTGCTGCGCATCCAGCAGGAGCGGCTCGACCACTTCGCCGGCATGGACGCGCCGGTGGAGGAGCGGCTCAGAGCCGCGGCGGCGGATGTGGTCGTCACCACGATCGACAACCTCGACGACGCGATGATCTTCTTCCGGTCCATGCACCACCTGAGCCCGGAGAAGAACAAGCAGGTGCGCGCCGAGCGCAGGCTCTACCACGAACGGTTCCGCGCGCTGATCGAGGAGGGCCAGAAGGCGGGCGTCTTCTCCACGGCGACCCCGGCCGACCTGGTCGTGGACTACCACTTCGGCTCCGTCCACCACCTGTCCACCTGGTACCGCCCGGACGGCCCCCTCACCCCGCAGCAGGTCGCCGACCACCTCGCCGACCTGCTGCTGCGGGCGCTGCGTCCGTGAGGCGACCGTCCGTGAGGTGACGGACGAGGGCGGCGGCCGCCGGTTCCGGGGCCGCTCGCCGCGTCCGGCCAGGACGACCGTACGGCCGGGCTCCGGCTGCCGTATCCGCACGCACGGCAGGCCGGCCCGCTCGCCGATGGCCCGGGGCACGAACGCCACCCCGATCCCGGCCCGGACGAGGTCCACCAGCAGCCCGATCTGCGTGACGTCACAGGTGATACGGCGGTCGAGGCCGCAGTGTGCGGCCAGCCGCCGTACGGCCGTCTCCAGTCCGGTGCCCGCGCGGAAGTCGACGAAGGGCTCCTCGGCGAGGTCCTTGATGAGCGTGCGGCCCGCCTCGGCCAGCGGATGCCCCGGCGCGGTGATCAGCACCAGTTCCTCGTGCCAGCGGGCGTACGCGTACAGGCCCTCGGGCAGGTCCCGCGTCTCCGGGGCGACGAACGCCAGGTCCAGCTCGCCGGCTCGCAGTGCCTCGGTCAGCTCGGCGACGGTCGCGTCCCGCACGGAGACCTGGAAGCCGGGAAACTCCCGGTGGAAGGCGGCCAGTTCGGCGGGCAGGTCGACGCAGGTCAGCGTCTGGATCGTGCCCACGGACACCCGGCCTGCGGCCAGACCCGCCACGGCCGCGACCGCCTCCCGGGCCGCCTCGGCGCCGGCGAGCAGCGCACGCGCCTGGGGGACCAGGGCCCGGCCGGCTGTGTCTGCCCGGGGGACGACTCCCGCCCCCGGCGGGTACCCCACGGAGGGCCTTGCGGACGTGGAGCGCGCCGCAATCGGCACGCTCCACATCCACAGGTTGTCCTGGCCCCTTGTCGAGCAGCGCAGCTCAGACGTACTTCTTCAACTCCCGCCGCGCCAGCGACCGCTGGTGCACCTCGTCCGGGCCGTCGGCCAGCATCAGGGTGCGGGCGCTCGCGTACAGCTCGGCCAGCGGGAAGTCCTGGCTCACCCCGCCCGCGCCGTGCAGCTGGATCGCGCGGTCCAGGATGCCGACCACCGCGCGCGGAGTGGCGATCTTGATGGCCTGGATCTCGGTGTGGGCGCCCCTGTTGCCGACGGTGTCCATCAGCCAGGCCGTCTTCAGTACCAGCAGCCGCAGCTGCTCGACGGTGACCCGGGCGTCGGCGATCCAGTTCTGGACCACTCCCTGCTGGGCCAGCGCCTTGCCGAACGCCGTACGGGACACGGCCCGCCGGCACATCAGCTCGATGGCCCGCTCGGCCATGCCGATCAGCCGCATGCAGTGGTGGATCCGGCCGGGGCCGAGCCGGGCCTGGGCGATGGCGAAGCCGCCGCCCTCCTCGCCGATGAGGTTGGTGACCGGCACGCGCGCGTGGTCGAAGACCACCTCGGCGTGGCCGCCGTGCGAGTGGTCCTCGTAGCCGAAGACCTGCATGGCGCGCTTGACGGTCACGCCCGGGGTGTCGCGCGGGACCAGGACCATCGACTGCTGGCGGCGGATGTCGGCGCCGTCCGGGTCCGTCTTGCCCATCACGATGAAGATCTTGCAGTCCGGATTCATCGCGCCGGAGATGTACCACTTGCGGCCGGTGATGACGTACTCGTCGCCGTCCCGCTCGATGTGCGTGGTGATGTTGGTGGCGTCCGAGGAGGCCACCTCCGGCTCGGTCATCGCGAACGCCGAGCGGATCTCACCGGCCAGCAGCGGCTCCAGCCACTGCTTCTTCTGCTGCTCGTTGCCGAACTGCGCCAGCACCTCCATGTTCCCGGTGTCGGGCGCGGCGCAGTTGGTCGCCGTGGGCGCCAGATGCGGGGAGCGGCCGGTGATCTCGGCGAGCGGAGCGTACTGGAGGTTGGTGAGTCCGGCGCCGTACTCGGCGTCGGGCAGGAAGAGGTTCCACAGGCCCTGCCTGCGGGCCTCGGCCTTCAGCTCCTCGACCACGGCCGGGGTGTCCCACGGGGAGGCGAGCGCGGCCCGCTGCTCCTCGGCGACCGCCTCGGCCGGGTAGACGTACTCGTCCATGAAGGCGAGCAGCTTGGCGCGCAGCTCCTCGGTGCGTGCGTCGAACGCGAAGTCCATTTCTGGATCAGCCTTCCTGAAGAACGGTCAGTCCGTGGTCGATGAAGACGGGCACGAGGTCGCCGATCCGGTCGAAGCCGCGCCCGACCGTCTGGCCCAGCGTGTACCGGTAGTGGATGCCCTCCAGGATCACGGCGAGCTTGAACCAGGCGAACGCCGTGTACCAGGAGACACCGGAGACGTCGCGTCCCGAGCGCTCGGCGTACCGCTCGATCAGCTCTCCCGGGGACGGGTGCCCCGGGGCCTCGGCGGTGGTGGAGACCGGGGACTCCGCCATGCCCAGCGGCTGGCTGTACATCACCAGCAGGCCCAGGTCGGTGAGCGGGTCGCCGAGGGTCGACATCTCCCAGTCGAGGATCGCCTTGATCCTGTCGTCGCCGCCGATCAGGACGTTGTCCAGCCGGTAGTCACCGTGGACGACGGCCGGGGCGGGGGAGGCGGGCAGGGAGCGGCCGAGGGCGGCGTGCAGTTCGTCGATGCCGGCCAGTTCGCGGTTGCGGGAGGCGTCCAGCTGCTTGCCCCAGCGGCGCAGCTGCCGGTCCAGGAAGCCCTCGGGGCGGCCGAAGTCCTGAAGGCCCACCTCGGCGGGGTCGACCGCGTGCAGTTCGACGAGCGTGTCCACCAGGGACAGCACCGCGTTCCGGGTGCGCTCGGGGCCCAGTGGGGCCAGCTGCTGGGCCGTGCGGTAAGGGGTGCCCTCGACGAACTCCATGACGTAGAAGGGCGCCCCGAGCACCTCCTCGTCCTCGCACAGCAGCACCGGGCGCGGGACCGGAACCTTCGTCGGGTGCAGGGCGCTGATCACGCGGTGCTCACGCTTCATGTCGTGCGCGGTGGCCAGGACATGACCGAGCGGGGGCCGGCGTACCACCCACTTGGCGGTGCCGTCGGAGAGCGTGTAGGTGAGGTTCGACCGTCCGCCTTCGATCAGCCGGCCGGTGAGGGGGCCGGTCACCAGTCCGGGGCGCTCGCGGTCGAGGTGGGCGCGCAGCCGGTCCAGGTCGAGTCCGGGCGGGTGGTCGGCGCTCATACATCACTCCTATGAACGGGTGAACGGGACCCGACTCATGATGCCGACCGGTCGGTATGTAGTCCAGTGCGCGGAGCGATCACGCGGCCAAACGTGACCGGAGCCACGATAGGCCGACGGCCCCCCGGCGCGCTGCCCGGGGAGCCGTCGGCCCTGTCGCGGTCCGCGTTCAGTGGTCGTCCCAGTGTCCGTCGTGCTCGGCGTGCCGGTGGCCGCCGTGCAGATAGTCGATGTGATCGCCGTGCGGCACCTGGGCGTGCCCGCACTCGTCGTAGTGCACGTGCTCATGGCCCTCGTGAACGGTGTGCCCGGCCGGCTCGCACTCGTCCCAGTGACCCTCGTGCTCGCGGTGCAGATGCCCGTCGTGCACGTAGTCCAGGTGGTCGCCGTGCGGCACGGCGTTGTGCCCGCAGTCCGGACCGTGGCAGTGCGTGCCGTGTTCGGTGTGTTCCTGGTGAAGGGTGGTCATGGTGCTCACCTTCGGAGGTACGGGGTGTCGGCGACGGACAGGCTATGGGGCGAAGCGCTGTATATCGGTGCATACGGCTTGCGTGGCGTCCGAGTACCCCGGAGGGTCGAGGGCATGAAGGCCATCAGCTACCGCCACTACGGCGGACCCGAGGTGCTGGAGTACGGCGAGGTGCGCGACCCGAAGGTCGGCCCCGACCAGGTGCTCGTCAAGGTCCGTGCCGCGGCCGTCAATCCGGTCGACTGGAAGTGCCGCGAGGGCTATCTCGACGCGGTCCTCGACGCCGTCTTCCCGGTGATCCCCGGCTGGGACGTGAGCGGTGTGGTCGTCCAGCCCGGCGCCGCGGTCACGGAGTTCGCCGTCGGCGACGAGGTCATCGGCTACTGCCGCGAGGACTTCCTCTGCCGCGGCACCTTCGCCGAGTACGTCGCCGCGCCCGTGCGCACCCTGGCCCGCAAGCCGCGCAACCTGTCCTTCGAGGAGGCCGCCGGCCTTCCGCTCGCCGGGCTCACCGCCCATCAGGTGCTCGTGAGGTCGCTGGAGGTGGCGCGCGGCGAGACCGTGCTGGTGCACGCGGCGGCCGGCGGGGTCGGCTCCCTCGCCGTCCAGATCGCCGCCCACCTCGGCGCCCGGGTCATCGGTACGGCGAGCGAGCGCAACCACGACTTTGTGCGGGGCCTCGGCGGCGAGCCGGTGACCTACGGCGAGGGCCTGGCTGAACGGGTGCGCGCGCTCGCCCCGCACGGCGTGGAGGCGGTCTTCGACACCGTCGGCGGGGACACCCTGAGGACCTCGGCCAACCTGCTCACCCCGGAGGGCCGGCTGGCGTCGATCGCCGACCCGGAGGTGGTGAGCCTCGGCGGCCGCTACTGGTTCGTCCGCCCGGACGCCCAGGACCTGGGCAGGCTCTCCGACCTGGCCGAGCGGGGCGTGATCTCGGTGCACGTCCAGGAGACCTTCCCACTGGAGCGGACGGCGGACGCGCACCGGATGAACCAGGCGGGCCGCACCCGCGGCAAGATCGTGGTCACGATGAACCGGGAGGAAGAGGAGGGCGGCGCCGTCTGGGCCAGGGGAGAGGAGAGCACCCTCTACAGCGGGAGTCAGGAGGGCACCTTCTAGACCACGAGCACTTTCTGGACCACAGCACCCTCTAGACCACGAGCACCGCCGCGCACAAGGCCAGTGCCACCGCGCACAGCGCCGCCGTCGTCGCGTGCCGGGGAGCGAGCGCCCGTGGGCGGGGACCGGTCGCAAGGGCCCGGATCCGGCGATGGGCCACCGCCAGAAAGCCCAGGAAGAGCACGCAGCACAGCGCGCACACGGTCACTCCGGTGACCGAGGCGCCCCCGTGCAGGGCGGTCTTGACGGCGAGTACGGCGGCCACGGCGGCCGAGAGGGTCGTACGACGCCAGGCCAGCCGGGTGCGCTCCGGTTGCAGCCCGGGGTCCCGCCCGGCCGCGCTCACCCCGCCCATCCGGCCAGCACCACGATGACCATCGCCACGGCCACCACCGCGACGACCAGGCTCAGCAGCGCCGGGAACCGGGACGCGGGCAGGTCCTCACCGCGCCGGATCGCCCGCTCACAGCGCACCCAGTGGTTCACCGCGCGCAGGGAGCACAGCACCCCGGCGCCGAGCAGGGCGAGCGCCAGCCCGACCCGCCAGGCCCAGCGCAGGTCCGGCAGGAACTGGTCCACCGCGAATCCGCCGCCGATCAGTGCGAGCGCCGTGCGCAGCCAGGCGAGAAAGGTGCGCTCGTTGGCCAGCGAGAACCGGTAGTCGGGCGTGCCGCCTTCGTCCCGCACCTGCTCCGGCGCGAACCACAGCCGGATGTTCCGTACGAATTCGCTCACGCGGCCGACCCTACCCGGCGGTCATCGGCCCGCCCGGAACGCCCTCAGCCTCTCGTACGCCGCCAGCCCGTCCGGCACCCACTCCCACTCGGCGAGCCGCCGACCGACCTCCTCCTCGGGCAGGAAGTCGTGCCACTGGACCTCCTCCGCCTGCGGCCGCACGGGCAGTTCGCAGCGCACCTCGTACACCGCCGACCACCAGCTGTTCCCCGCCCCGTCGTCGTACAGGAACTTGAAGAGATACGTCGGCCGGGGCAGGCCCGTCACTCCCAGCTCCTCCTCGGCCTCCCGCAGCGCGGCCTCGTCGTAGGACTCGCCCGCTCCGACGACGCCGCCGACGAACATGTCGTACAGCGCCGGGAAGACCAGCTTGGTGGCCGTGCGCCGGTGCACGAAGAGCCGGCCGGCCGCGTCCCGGGCCTGGATGAACACGCACCGGTGGCGCAGTCCGCGGGCGTACGCCTCGCCGCGCGGGGACTGGCCGATCACCTGGTCGTTCTCGTCGACGATGTCGAGGATCTCGTCAGCAGGGTTCATGCCCCTCATCCAAGCAGGCGCCCGCTCAGCGCCGCTGGAGGTCCCGGGCCGACGGTTCCGTCTCCGCCGCACCGCACGGCATCGCCGGGTGCAGCCCGAGCAGCACGATGCCCGTGACCACCGCCGCGAGCCCGGCCGCCTCCCAGGCCAGCGCCCCGGTGTCGGTGCGCAGCCGGTCACCGAGGAAGCCGACGCCGCACAGGATCCCGGCGAGCGGCTCGGCCGCGGTGAGCGCCGGCAGCGACATGCGCAGCGGGGCCGTCTCGAAGGCGCTCTGCACCAGGACCAGACCGGTGACGCCGCACACCAGCACTCCGTACGGCTGCCAGCCGGTGAACAGCTCGGTGAAGCCGCCCTCGGAGAAGCGGGTGCCGCTCACCCGGGTCAGCGCGTCCTGCACGCCGTACAGCAGCCCGGCGGCGGTGGCCAGCAGCACCGGGCCCCAGCTCAGCCGGGAGCGCTTGCCGTACGTCGTGAGCACCAGGGCCGCGCCGACCATCGCGCCGATGATCAGCCAGTGCCGCAGCGGATCGGAGATGGCGCTGCCGGCCCGCGGCTCGCCCGCCAGGATGAACGCGCTCACCCCGCCCGCGAGCAGCAGCAGTCCCGCCCAGCCCTGGCGGCCCAGGGGCTGCTTGGTCTGGTGCCGGGAGAGGGCGAGCGCGAACAGCAGATTGGTCGCGAGCAGCGGCTCGACCAGGGAGATCTCGCCCCTGCCGAGGGCGATCGCGCCGAGCACCATGCCGGCCACCATCAGCCCCAGGCCGCCCAGCCAGCGCGGCACCCGCATCAGGTCGAGCAGCAGCCGGAAGGACAGGAAGTCGCTCAGTGGTGCCTTCTGCGCCGCGTTCTGCTGGAGCACGAACCCGAAGCCCAGGCAGCAGGCAGCACTCACGGCGAGCAGGAGAACCAGAACGGACACGCTGCGTACCTCGATCATCCGGCCGGACCACGGGTGCGTAGTGGCCGACTGTAGCGCCCCCGGGACGGCATTGACCCGTAAGTGCGCGGAACAGGGCAGTTGGCTCGCCATGTTCCGGGGTCGGCCGGCCCCGCGCCATGGCGTACGCCACAGCGGGCCGTCGGGTACCCCCGCCCGGGCCCCGGCCCACCTGTGCGGACTTCCTCAACTTCCCTGTGAGTCATCGTAGTTGAACCCAGTAACAGCCTCGTTCCGCTTGACGCAATCCTTGGCTGAGGGTTTGCTGTGAGTGATCGGCCGATGGCAGCCCGAGAAACAGGAAGTCCCGCGGTGCCCCCTCTCCCACCCCTGCTCGGCGCCCGCCGGGCCCCCACGGACCAGTCCGGCGACACCGCCCCGGACGACTCCGGCGCCTTCGACGGCGGCTTCGACGACACCTTCGACGATGCCGAACTGCAAACCGCCCGCGCCGCGTTCACCCAGGGCCGGCGGCAGGCCGCCCGATCCCTGCTCCGGCACACCGGCGACGACTGGGACCGCCGCGGCCACCGCCTCACCGTGCTCGCCCGGGAGCCGTACGCCGTGGCCTGGGCCCGCGACTGGCTGCACGCCGAACCCGGCTCCGCCGACGCCGCCGCACTGTACGCCCTCGCACTGGTCCAGCGCGCCCTGCGCGGCAAGGCGGACCCCGACCGGGCCCGCGAGGCTTGCGCCACCGCCGCCGCGCACGCCCCCGACGACCCCACCCCCTGGCTCGGCTCACTCCTGCTGGCCCGCACCCTCGGCCCGGAGCGCGAGGTGCTCGGCACCTTCGCCGAGCTGCGCCGCCGCCACCCCGAGCACCACCACGCCCACCACCTGCTCCTCGCCCGCCTCGCCGAACGGCCCTCCGGTGGCCGCGCCGCCGAGGACCACGAGGTGTACGACCTCGCCGAGCTGGCCGCCGCCGAGGCGCCCGCCGACTCCCCGCTCGCCGTCCTGCCGGTCGTCGCCTACGCCGAGCGCTACCGGGTCCTGGCCGCCACCGGTCTCGCCCCGGCCGACCCAGCCGCCTCCGGGCACTGGTCCGGCCCCCGGGCCCGCCGCATCCTGCGCGCCTGCTTCGACTGGTGGCTGGAGTGGGAGCACGACGAACACCCCCGGCGCCACATCGACCTCAACCACCTCGCCTTCGCCCTGTCCTGCGCCGGCCGCCCGGCCGAGGCGGCGGCCCTGTTCCGGCGTATCGGCCGGCACGCCACACCGGCACCCTGGTCCTACGCCCGCCGCGACCCCCGCACAGCCTTCCGGACGGCCCGCGCCCGCGCACTCGGGCACTGACCCGCGCACTCAGGCACTGAACGGCACGCCTCCGCGAGACGTACGTAAGAAGTGATTACAGAACCCTGACCACTGACCGGATCCCCTGGCCCCCTCGGGCCCCGAGTGCTCGAATGAATGCGTGAACTCTGAACAATCCGAGGAGCGGGACGGCACGCCCATCGGCCGTCGGGTCTTCCTCGGCACCCTCGGCCTGGGCGCGCTCGGCGTGGTCGCCGCGCCCACGCTGCAACGCGGCCTGGAGGGCTTCCTCGGCTCGGTGGCCGGCAAGGACCCCACGGGCCTGACCGGCCTGCTCCCCAACGGCGGCGGATTCCGTTACTACTCCGTCGCCGCGTCGGTGCCGCATCTGAACGCCACCGACTACCACCTGAAGATCGGCGGACTGGTCGACCGCCCGCACACCTACACCCTGGCCGATCTGCGCGCCCTGCCGCAGACCCGGCTGGTCAAGGACGTCCAGTGCGTGACCGGCTGGCGGGTCCCCGGCACCCCCTTCGAGGGCGTGCGCCTCTCCGACCTGCTGGACGCGGCCGGGGTCCGTGCGGGTGCGAAGGCGATCCACTTCACCTGCTTCGACGGCACCTACACCGAGAGCCTCACCCTCGACCAGGCCCGCCGCCCGGACGTCCTGGTGGCCCTGCGCATGCAGGACAAGGACATCTCCCACGACCACGGCGGCCCGGTCCGCCTCTATGTCGCCCCCATGTACTTCTACAAGTCGGCCAAATGGCTCTCCGGCATCACGGTCACCGACAGCGTCGAGCCCGGCTACTGGGAGCGCCTCGGCTACGACGTCGACGCCTGGGTCGGCCGGTCGAACGGACGGACCGATGAGCCTACGAGCTGACACCCCGGCCCCGCCGAGTTCCCGTGTCCGCCGCTTCGGCCCGGTCCAACGCTGGGTGCACCGCACGACGGCCGCGCTGATGGGGATCTGCGTGGTCACGGCGGCCGTGCTCTACATCCCCCAGCTGGCGGTGCTGGTCGGCCGCCGGGAACTGGTCGTCCGCGTCCACGAGTGCGCCGGGCTCGTCCTCCCCGTCCCGGTCCTGCTGGGCCTCGCCTCCCGCGCCTTCCGCACCGACCTGCGCTTCCTCAACCGCTTCGGCCCGCACGACAAGGTCTGGCTGCGCGCTGCGCTGGTCCGCGACAAACGCCGCTCCTCCCGCCCGGCGGGCAAGTTCAACGCCGGCCAGAAGGTCTACGCCGCCTGGATCGCCGGCGCCACCCTGGTCATGCTCGGCACGGGCCTGCTGATGTGGTTCACCCACCTCGCCCCGCTGGTGTGGCGCACCTCGGCGACCTTCGTCCACGACTGGCTCGCCCTGACCATCGGCGTGGTCCTGGCCGGCCACATCGGCATGGCCCTGGGCGACCCGGAGGCGAGACGGGGCCTGCGCACGGGGACGGTGAGCAGGGAGTGGGCGAAGCGGGAACACCCGTTGTGGCGACCCTAGTTCCCGAACTCCAGCAGCACCTTGCAAGACCGGCTCCTGTCAGCAGCCAGCTCAAACCCGGCGGCGGCGTCCCGCGCCGGAACCACCGCGCTGACCAGTCCGTCCAACTCGCTTCGCGTGGCCAGCAGTTCCAGCGCGTCATCGAACTCGGCGTCGAAACGGAACGCCCCCCGCAGCTCGATCTCCCGGCTCACCAGCAGGTTTCCGGCGAACGGCGATTGTCCCGGCGGCAGCATCCCGAGCTGTACGACCACACCACCGCGCCGTACGCGCCGCAGGCAGGTGTCGAGCCCGGCCGCGACCCCCGACGCCTCGACGGCCACGTCCACCTCGTCCGGCCATCCGGCGTCATCCGGATCGTCGGCCCGTACGAGCGTGCCGGCGCCGGCCACGGCGGCGTAACCCAGCGCCTCCGGCACCAGATCCGTCACGGTCACCCGTGCCGCGCCCGCCGCCTTCGCGGCCGCGACCACCAGGCACCCGATCGGCCCCGCCCCGGTCACCAGTACCTGCCGACCGGACAGGTCCCCGGCCCGCCGTACCGCGTGCAGCGCCACCGACAGCGGCTCGGTGAGCGCGGCCCGCCGCAGCCCGAGCCCGTCCGGCAGCGCCCGCAGCCGACCGGCCGGTACGGCGATCCGCTCGGCGAAGCCGCCCTGGACATGCGGAAAGCGGGCCGCGCTGCCCAGATACCGGGTGTCCCGGCACACGTTCGCCCGCCCGTCGGCGCACTCCGGGCAGCGCCCGCACGGGGTGGCGGGGTGCACGGCGACGGCCGTACCCGGCTCAGGACCGCCGGCCCCGGCGCCGTAGGACATCACCGTGCCCACCACCTCGTGCCCGAGCACCATCGGCTCCCGGAGCCGGAAGTCCCCGACCCCGCCGTGCCGCCAGTAGTGCAGATCGGAGCCGCACACCCCGCCGTAGCGGACGGCCACCAGGGCCTCGCCGGGTCCCGGTTCGGGCACCGGCAGTTCCTCCACCCGCAGCTCGCCCGCGCCGTGGATCACACAACCCAGCATCGCCGCAGCCCCTTTCAGAGGACGCTCGTCATGCCGCCGTCGACGTACAGGATCTGGCCGCCCATGAAGTCGGAGGCCGGTGAGGCGAGGAAGAGCAGGGCGCCCACCAGGTCCTCGGTACGGCCCCAGCGGCCCGCCGGGGTGCGTCGGCGGACCCAGGCGCTGAACTCCTCGTCCGCCACCAGCGGCCGGGTCAGCTCGGTCTCGATGTAGCCGGGGCCGAGGCCGTTGACCTGGACGCCGTACGGCCCCCAGTCCGCGCACATGCCCTTGGTGAGCATCTTCAGCGCGCCCTTGGTGGCGGCGTACGGCGCGATGCCGGGCCGGACCACCTCGCTCTGCAGCGAGCAGATGTTGACGATCTTGCCGTGGCCGCGCTCCGTCATCCGCCGGGCGGCCTCGCGGCCGACGAGGAACGCGCTGGTGAGGTTGGTGTCCAGGATCCGGTGCCAGTCGGCGTCGGTGAACTCCAGCAGCGGGGCACGCAGTTGCATGCCCGCGTTGTTGACGAGGATGTCGAGCGGGCCCACCCGCTCCTCGACCTCCGCGATGCCGGCGGCCACGGCCGGACCGTCGGTCACGTCGAACACCGCCGTGCGGACCCGGTCGCCGGGCAGTTCGGACGCGGCCTTTGCCAGCCGGTCCGGATCGCGCCCGTTGAGGACCACCGTGCAGCCGGCCTCGGCCAGGCCCCGGGCCAGCGCGAGGCCTATGCCCCGGCTGGAGCCCGTGACCAGGGCGGTGCGGCCGCTGATGTCGAAGAGAGGGTGAGCCGTCATCGTCGTACCGCTCCTATATGACCAGCGACAGCAGCAGGACCAGCCCGCCGGCGACCACCGAGATGATCGTCTCCATCACCGACCAGGTCTTGACGGTCTGCCCGACGCTCAGCCCGAAGTACTCCTTCACCAGCCAGAAGCCGGCGTCGTTGACATGGCTGAAGAAGAGCGAGCCGGCGCCGATGGCGAGGACCAGGAGGGCGGTGTGGGTGGTCGACATGCCGGCCGCGAGGGGAGCCACCAGGCCCGCCGCCGAGACCGTCGCCACCGTCGCCGAACCCGTGGCCAGCCGGATCGCGACCGCGATCAGCCAGGCCAGCAGCAGTGCCGGGATCGACCAGCTCTTGGATATGTCCAGGATCATCTGGCCCACACCGGAGTCGATCAGCGTCTGCTTGAAGCCGCCGCCCGCGCCCACGATCAGCAGGATGCCGGCGATGGGCATCAGGCCCTTGTCGACGGTCTGCTGCAGCCGCTCCTTGCTGAACCCGGCGGGCCGGCCCAGCGTGAAGAAGCCGACGATCACGGCGGCGAGCAGCGCGATCAGCGGGGAGCCGATGATGTCGAAGACCCGCTGGTTCATGTTCGTGGGGTCGTCGACGACGATGTCCACCAGCGCCTTGGCCAGCATCAGCACCACCGGCAGCAGCACGGTGGCGAGCGTCGCGCCGAAGCCGGGACGGCGCTCCAGCTCGTCGGAGGCGCGCTGCGGCAGCATCCGGTCGGGTGCCTGGACGTCCACCCAGCGGGCGGCGACCTTGGAGAACAGCGGACCGGCGATGATCACCGTCGGGACGGCGACCAGGATGCCCAGCGCCAGGGTCACGCCCAGGTTGGCCTTGACCGCGTCGATCGCGACCAGCGGGCCGGGGTGCGGCGGGATCAGGCCGTGCATCACGGACAGACCGGCGAGCGCCGGGATGCCGATGCGCATCAGGGAGTAGTTGCCGCGCTTGGCGACCATGAGCACGACCGGGATCAGCAGCACGATGCCGACCTCGAAGAACAGCGGCAGGCCGATCACGGAGGCGATGAGCACCATCGCCCAGGGCATGGCGCGCCCACCGGCCTTGGCGAGGATCGTGTCGACGATCTGGTCGGCGCCACCTGAGTCGGCGAGGAGCTTGCCCAGGATCGCCCCGAGCGCGATCAGGACGCCCACGCCGGCCACGGTGGTGCCGAGCCCGGTGGTGAAGCTGGTGATGGCCTTGTCGAGCGGCGCTCCGGCGACCGCCCCGAGCGCCAGTGACCCGATGGTCAGCGCCAGGAAGGCATGGAGCTTGAACTTGGTGATGAGCAGGACGATCACGGCGATGCCCACCAGCACCGCGATGCCCAGCTGGGCGTGTCCGGCGGAGGTGATCGGCGGAGGTGTGTCCGCTGCCAGCATCTCGACGCTGAGTCTGGTCACGGGGGTTCCCTTGCGTTACGGGGGGACGGGGGTGAGTGCTACGCGGTGGTGTCGGGAAGCGCTTCGAGTGCCTTCACGGCACGCTCGGTGATCTCCTGGGGGCTGCCGCTGACGTCCACGGCGACTCCCGCCTCGTCCGGCTCCAGGGGCTGCAGCGTGGCGAACTGGGAGTCCAGCAGCGCGGTCGGCATGAAGTGCCCCTGCCGCTGCGTCATCCGCTCCTCGATCAGCTTCCGGTCGCCGGTGAGGTGCACGAACACCACACCGGGAGCGACGGCCCGAAGCCGGTCGCGGTACGCCCGCTTCAGCGCCGAGCTGCTGACCACCCCGCCCAGTCCGGCCCGCCCGTGCGCCCAGTGACCGATGGCGTCCAGCCAGGGCCACCGGTCGGTGTCGTCGAGCGGGATGCCGGCCGACATCTTGTCGATGTTGGCCTGCGGGTGGAAGTCGTCGCCCTCGGCGTACGGGACGCCCAGTCGCGCGGCGAGCAAGGGACCGATCGTGGTCTTGCCCGTCCCCGCGACGCCCATCACGACGACGACCTGGGGGGTTCGCATTACTGCCTCGCTGTCTTCCTCGACATCCGACGCCGCAGCGGCGTCGCCACACTGAAACCCATTAGGTACGACGAATTCAAGAGTCTGTGACATATAAGTCTGACTTTTTCCGTCGGTGATCCACGCCGTACGCTGAGTGCATGACCACACCGGGCCGGGGGCTGCACGGCCATGTACTTGACACCCTCGGCCCCGCGATCACCGCGGGCGAGTACCCGCCGGGCAGCGTGCTGCGCACCGACGAGCTGGCACAGCACTTCGAGGTGTCACGCTCCGTGATGCGGGAAGCGGTCCGGGTGCTCGAATCCATGCACCTGGTCGAGTCCCGCCGCAGAGTGGGCGTGACGGTCCGCCCCAAGTCCGAGTGGAACGTCTACGACCCGCAGGTCATCCGCTGGCGCCTGGCCGGCGCCGACCGACCGCACCAGCTGCGCTCGCTGACCGTGCTGCGCTCCGCGATCGAACCGGTCGCGGCCGGCCTCGCCGCCAAGCACGCCACGGCGGAGCAGTGCGCCGCACTCACCGAGTGCGCGCTCGGCATGGTGGCCAACTCACGCGGCCACAAGCTGGAGGAGTACCTGGTCCACGACATCGCCTTCCACCGGGTCATCCTGAACGCCTCGGGCAACGAGATGTTCGCCCGGCTCGGCGACGTCGTCGCGGAGGTACTGGCCGGCCGCACCCATCACGAGGTCATGTTCGAGGACCCCGACCCGGCGGCGGTCACCCTGCACGTGCAGGTCGCGGAGGCGGTCCGCGCGGGCGACGCGACCCGCGCCGAACAGCTGACCAGGGAGATCACCGTGGGCGCCCTGCAGGAACTGGACATCCTGGCGCCCTAGCCGGCGCTATTCCAGGAAGTCCCCGTCCACGTACACCCACGCCCCGTCGACCCGCTCGAACCGGCTCCGCTCGTGCAGCGAGCCTCCCCGGTAGGAGGCGCGGAAGGTCACCGTGCCCGTGCTGTGGAAGGCGGACCCGTCGGCGGTGCCGAGGACCTCCAGCCCCGTCCACTTCATCCCCGGGTCGAGGTCCAGCCGCTCGGGCCGGGTCCGCGGATGCCAGGTGCGCAGTAGATACCCCGCGTCCCCCTTCACGAACGCGCTGTACCGCGAGCGCATGAGCAGTTCAGCGGTCGGCGCGCTCGCGGCCCCCGCGTGGAAACGGCCACAGCAGGCGTCGTAGGGCTGGGAGAGTCCGCAGGGGCAGGTGCGCGAGGTCATGCCCCACATTGTGCCCGGGCCAGGGGAGGCGTTCGTCTCGGGCGGGGTGCACAGTGGAAGGGCAGTGCAGCCCAGGGAGGCGGACCATGACCCGACCCGTGACCAGCCGTCCTCCGGCCGTCAAGGAGTGGCGACTGAACCTGTACCTCTCCGAGCACGACCCGGACACCACCGCCCGGATCGTCCTGGACACCGGCGACAACGTCCTGGAGAGCCACGCGGAGGCCCGCCGCAACCCGTACGACCCCGATGTACCGGAGATAGGCGACGAACTCGCCGCCGGACGGGCCCTGATCGCCATGGGCCGCAGGCTGCTGCGCGCCGCGGACGGGGACATCAAGGCGGTGGGAGCGGCCGACACGGAGGAGGACATGTCACCCCTCTGGCTCGACCGGGAATGACGCCCCTCACCTCCCCTTCCGCAGGAAGCGGCGCAGCCGGGTCAGCGACCAGGTGTTGATCACGTCCTCACCGGTGAGCCAGCCGCGCTGCGCGGTGCCGACGCCGTAGCGCAGCTGCGCGAGGTGCGGGACGGAGTGCGCGTCGGTGTTCACGGCGAACTTCACGCCCTGCTCCCTGGCGCGCAGGATGTCCTCGTCGCACAGGTCGAGACGGTCCGGCTGGGCGTTGACCTCCAGCGCGGTGCCGGTGCGCGCGCATGCGGCGAACACCTCGTCCCAGTCGGCGTCGACACCCGGCCGCTTGCCGATCAGCCGGGTCGTCGGATGCCCGATGATGTTGACGTACGGGTTCTCGCAGGCCCGCACCAGCCGCCGGGTCATGGCCTTCCGGTCCAGGTCGAAGTGCGAGTGCAGCGAGGCCACGCACAGGTCGAAGCCGGCCAGGAACTCCTCGGGCCAGTCCACCGAGCCGTCCGGGCCGATGTTGAGCTCCGTGCCGTGCAGCAGCCGCATCCTGTGACGGGTGCCGTCCAGCTCCCGCACCCTCTCCCGCTGGGCGAGGATCTTCTCGTCGGTCATGCGCTGCATGTACAGGTTGGGCGCGTGGTCGGTGACCGCGTAGTACTTGTGACCGCGCTCGGCGGCCGCCGCCACCATCTCCTCCAGCGGGGCAAGACCGTCGGTGAGGTCGGTGTGGGTGTGCAGGTCACCACGGATGTCCTGCTCGGTCACCACCTCGGGCAGCTCGCCGTGCAGGGCCGCCTCGATCTCCCCGCGGTCCTCCCGCAGCGTCGGCTCTATCCACGGCAGCCCGAGCCGCGCGTACACCTCCTCCTCGGTGCGGGAGGCCAGCGAGTCCCCGCTCTCGGCGTCGAACAGGCCGTACTCGGACAGCTTCAGCCCCTGGTGCACGGCGATGGTGCGGGTGCGGATGTTGTGCGCCTTCGAGCCGGTGAAGTACTGCATCGCGGCACCCCACGACTCCGGCGGCACCACCCGCAGATCCACCTGGAGCCCCTTGCCCGTGCGGATCGACGTCTTCTTCGAGCCCCGGGCGATGACCTCCGCGGTGGCCGGCAGCTCGCACAGCGCCGCCATGAACGGCTCCGACTTCCTCGCCGCGACCAGCAGGTCCAGATCCCCGACGGTCTCCCGCATCCGGCGCAGCGACCCGGCGTACGCGCAGCGCTTGCACCCGGTCACCGCGGACAGCTCCGCGACGATCTCCTCGGCGGTGTCCAGGGCCAGCGACAGCGGCACCCGGGCGCCCGCCCGCTGGAGCAGCTCGATGCCGTGCCGGATGTTCTCCTGGGTCTTCTCGCCGAAGCCCTTCAGATCGGCCAGCGCGTCCGCCTCGATCGCCGCGGCCAGCTCGTTCACCGACGAGATGTGCAGGTCCTCGTACAGCCGCAGCGCCTTCTTCGGGCCCAGCGTGGGGATCGTGATCAGCTCCCGGACCCCGGCCGGGATCTTCGCCCGGCGCTCCTCGACGACCGCCATCTTCCCGGTGCGCAGGTACTCGACCACCTTGTCGGCGATCGACTTCCCCACGTTCGGGATCTCCTTCAGACCGCCCTCGTCCAGCTTGGAGATGTCGGCCGGATACCCGCCGATGGCACGCGCCGCCTTCTCGTAGGCGCGCGCCTTGAAGGCGTCGCCTCCCGTGATCGCGATGAGGTCCGCGTACTCCCGCAGGAGCGCCTCGACCTCGTCATTGGGCCGGGCCACCCTTCAAGTCTAGGAAACTCCCCCGAGCACCGGCAGCGGCGGCAGCTTCGCCCCGTACACCCACTCCTGGAACAGTCCGTCGAGCGGCTCCTGAGCGAACCGGGCCACGTGCCCGGTGAACGCCTCCGTCGTCACCGACCCGTTCCGGTGCAGCCGCACCCAGCCGCGCAGCATACGGAAGAACGCGTCGTCGCCCAGCGCGCAGCGCACCGCGTGCAGGGCCAGGCCGCCCCGCTCGTAGAGCCGGTCGTCGAACATCGCCTTGCGGCCCGGATCGGCCAGCCTGAGGTCCTGCGGCAGCGTGGCCAGCAACCGGTGTGCCGCCGCGGCCAGTTGCTGGGCGCCGCGGCCGCCCGAGCGCTCGGACCACAGCCATTCCGCGTACTTGGCGAAGCCCTCGTTCAGCCAGATGTGCCGCCAGTCGGCGATGGTCACACAGTTGCCGAACCACTGGTGCGCCAGCTCGTGCGCCACCAGCCGCTCCGAACCCCGGGCGCCGTCCACATGGTTGGCGCCGAACAGCGACAACCCCTGTGCCTCGACCGGCACATCGAGCTCCTCCTCGGTCACCGCGACCGCGTAACCGTCGAACGGGTACGGCCCGAACAACTCCTGGAACAGCTCCATCATCGCCGGCTGCCGCGCGAAGTCCCGGGAGAACTCCGGCAGCAGCCGCGCCGGGATGTGCCCGTGCTGCGGCACGCCCCCCGGACCCGGGTCGCCCAGCAGCACCGTCTGGAACCTGCCGATCGCCAGGCCGACGAGATAGCTGGACGTCGGCGCGGACTGCTCGTAGACCCAGGTCGTCGTGGAGGCCTTCGTCGTACGGGTCAGCAGGCGCCCGCCCGTGACCACCGCGTACGCGGACGGGACGGTGACCGAGATCAGATAGGACGCCTTGTCGGCGGGCCGGTCGTTGCACGGGTACCAGGACGGCGCCCCGACCGGCTGGCTCGCCACGAGCGCACCGTCGGCCAGCTCCTCCCAGCCGAGCCCGCCCCACGGGCTGGCCACCGGCTTGGGGTTCCCGGACCAGTGGACCTCCACCGTGAACGCGGCACCGGCCCGGACGGGCTTGGCCAGGCGGATCCGCAGCCGTCCGCCGCGGTGCGTGAAGTGCGGCTGCCGGCCGTCCACCCGGACCCGGCCGATCCTGAAGCCGGCCAGGTTGAGCTGGAATTCCGTGAGCGGCGCCGGTCCGGCTATGGCGTTGATCCGGGCGGTGCCGGACAGCCGGTTCGGGCCGGGGCGGTAGTCCAGCGCGAGTTCGTAGCGGTGCACCCGGTACCGGGAGTCACCGTTGTCCGGGAAGTACGGGTCCCGGCCGACCGACTGCTGAACTGCCACTGCTGTGTCCGCTCCCTGCGCTGTGCCACCACTGGGTGCCGGGGCCGGATCCGGATGGCCCGCGCTCAGGGACGCCATGCCTCGATCGGGTTGCCGAGCCAGCGGGTGTCGTCCGGGACGGACTCCGCGGCCATGACGAGCGACGCGGGCCCCAGGGTCGTACGGGCCCCGACCGTGCTGCCGGGCAGCACGATCCCGCCAGGGCCCAGCGTGGCGCCCTCACGGAGGACCACAGTATCCGTCCGCAAGATCCGGTCGTGGAAGAGGTGTGTCTGCAGCACACAGCCACGATTGACGGTCGCCGCGTCCTCCAGGGTCACCAGGTCCGTCTCCGGCAGCCAGTAGCTCTCCACCCACACGCCCCTGCCGATGCGCGCGCCCAGCCCGCGCAGCCACACCGTCAGCACCGGCGTCCCCGGCACGGCCCCGGCCAGCCACGGCACCGCCAGCACCTCGACGAACGTGTCCGCCAGCTCATTGCGCCACACGAAGGAACTCCACAGCGGATGCTCCCCGGCCCGGTGCCGCCCCACGAGCAGCCACTTCGCCAGGACCGAGACGACCGCCGCGACCACACCCGCCCCCAGCAGCACCGCACCCGACAGGGCCCAGGCCCACCGCCCCAGCGCACACAGCGCCGCCACCGTCGCCGCGGCCAGCGCCGCCGAACACAGCACCGGCACGATCCGGCACAGCTCCACCAGACCGCGCGCCCACAGCAGCCGGGCCGGCGGCTCGAAGGTACGGCTCTGATCCCCGCCGGCCGCACTGCGCGGCAGCTTCACCGGCGGCAGCCCCAGATACGAGGTGCCCTTCTTCGCCTTCTTCGGCGTCGCCGACAGCACGCCGACCAGACCGCCGTCCGGCACGCTCCGGCCCGGCCCGGTCATCCCGGAGTTCCCGAGGAAGGCCCGCCGCCCGATCTCCGCACGCCCGATCCGCACCCAGCCGCCGCCCAGCTCGTACGGCGCCGTCAGCGTGTCGTCCGCGAGGAACGCCCCGTCGCCGACCGTGGTCAGGCCCGGCAGCGCGAGCACCGTCGACACCTCGGCGCGGCGCCCGATCCGCATCCCCAGCAGCCGCAGCCACACCGGCGTGACCAGCCCCGCGTACAGCGGGAACAGCGTCTCGCGGGACCGGTCCATCAGCTGCGTCACGGTCCACGCCTGCCAGCCGACCCGGCTGTGTGTCGGATACGTGCCCTCGCGCAGCCCCAGCCCGAGCAGCCGTACGGCGACCAGGATCAGCAGCGCGTACGCCAGCCCGTAGGCCAGCGTGGCCGGCACCAGCCCGAGCGCGGCCCCGCGCAGCGCCCGGGCGAGCGAGCCTCCGGGCGCCACGAAGACCCGGGCGACCAGCAGCGCGACCACACCCGCGAGCAGCGGCAGGGCGCTCAGCGCGAGTCCGGTGATGCCGTACATCACCCGCCAGTACGTGCCCCGCTGCGGCCGCTCCCTG
The DNA here is from genome assembly GCF_055572075.1 of Streptomyces sp. NPDC030820. NCBI lineage: Bacteria > Bacillati > Actinomycetota > Actinomycetes > Kitasatosporales > Streptomycetaceae > Streptomyces > Streptomyces sp. NPDC030820. The sequence goes on along the minus strand of NZ_JBVIEB010000008.1, from coordinate 341,872 downwards.
GGCCAGTTGCGCTTGGCCTTGCCGAGCTTGACCGCGGGCGCGCCCGCCCAGCGCTGGCCGGTCGGGACCTGCCCGCCGACCGCCGAGCCGGGAGCCACCTCGGCCCGCTTGCCGACGCGGGCGCCCGGGAAGAGCATGCTGCGGGTGCCGACGGTGGCGTGGGCGCCGACCTTGACCGGGCCGATCTCCAGCCGGTCGCCGTCCAGCCAGTGCCCGGACAGATCGACCTCGGACTCGACGGCCGCGCCCCGGCCCAGCTTGAGCATGCCGGTGACCGGCGGCAGCGAGTGCAGGTCCACCTCGGGCCCGACCTTCGCGCCCAGCGCGCGGGCGTACCGCTCCAGCCAGGATCCGGTCAGTGAGGTGGCTCCGCTGAACTCGGCCAGCCGCTCGGCCGTCCACAGCCGCAGATGCACGCCGCCGCCGCGCGGATACCGGCCGGGCTCCACCCCCCGCAGCAGCAGCCGCGCCCCGCCCGCCGCGAGCGCGATCCGGCCGGGCGGGGTGAAGAACAGCAGCGCGGCGGCCGCGAGCAGCCACCAAGGGGCGGTCGGCAGCCAGGAGTAGCCGGGCAGCAGGTTCCCGACGGCGGCCAGGACCGCCGTCCAGCGCAGCCCGAGCAGGGTGACCAGCGGAAGCAGCAGCAGAAGCTGGACGGCCTGGGCGCGGACCGGAACCGGCGCGATCGTGCGGGCCCCGCCGTCGTCCTGCGCCGAGGCCTCCAGCCGCCGGGCCAGCTTGCGCAGGGTCGGCTGCTGGTAGATGTCGAGGACGGCGGCGCCCGGGTAGCGGGTGCGCAGCCGGGTGGTGAGCCGGGCGGCGGCCAGCGAGCCGCCGCCGATCGCGAAGAAGTCGTCGGACGCGCTGGTCACCGGGATGCCCAGCACCTCCGCCCACTGCTCGGCGAGCCAGGCCTCGGTGCCGTAGAGCTGCTCCTTCGCCGGTGCCTGGAGGCCCTCCAGGGGCCACGGCAGGGCGCTTCGGTCCACCTTCCCGGACGTCCGGGTCGGCAGCTCGGCGACGGGCGCGAGCAACGGCACCAGCGCGGCGGGCAGCTCGGCGCGCAGCTTCTCCACGGCGGCCGCATGGTCCCAGCCGTCCTGGGTGACCACGTAACCGACCAGAAGCTGATTGCCGCCGCGGGCGGTGCGCACGGCGGCCGCGGCTCCGGCGACCCCGGGCAGGGCCTGCAGCGCGGCATCCACCTCACCGAGCTCGATCCGCCGTCCGCCCAGCTTGATCTGCTCGTCGGCCCGGCCCAGGAAGAGCAGCCCCTCGGGCTCCGCCCTGACCAGGTCACCACTGCGATAGGCCCGCTCCCAGCCCAGCGAGTGCAGCGGCGCGTACTTCTCGGCGTCCTTCTCGGGATCGAGATACCGCGCCAGTCCGACCCCGCCGATCACGAGCTGCCCGCTGCCGCCCATGGGCACGGGCTCACCGGCCTCGTCGACGACGGCCAGCTCCCAGCCGTCGAGCGGCAGCCCGATCCGCACCGGCTCCTCACCCGTGAGGAGTGCCGCACAGGCCACGACGGTCGCCTCGGTCGGCCCGTAGGTGTTCCACACCTCGCGCCCCTCGATGGCCAGGCGCTGCGCCAGCTCGGGCGGGCAGGCCTCGCCGCCGAAGATCAGCAGCCGTACGTCGTTGAGGGTCTCCGGCTCCCACAGCGCGGCCAGCGTGGGCACGGTCGAGACGACGGTGATCTCCTGCTCGACCAGCCAGGGCCCGAGATCGGCACCGCTCCTGACCTGCGACCGGGGCACGGGCACCAGACAGGCGCCGTACCGCCAGGCCAGCCACATCTCCTCGCAGGAGGCGTCGAAGGCGACGGAGAGTCCGGCCATGACCCGGTCGCCGGGCCCGATCGGCTCCTCCGTGAGGAACAGGGCCGCCTCGGCGTCCACGAACGCGGCGGCGCTGCGATGCGTGACGGCGACGCCCTTGGGCTTCCCGGTGGACCCCGAGGTGAAGATGATCCAGGCGTCGTGCTCGATGCCGGGCCGCGCGGCGGGGGAGCCGGAGGTGCCCTGGACGATGCCGGAGGTGCCCTGGACGGTGCCGGAGGTGCCCTGGACGGTGATGGTGTGCCCGGCCCCGATGACGGCCCGCACCTCCGCCTCCCCGAACACCAACTCGGCCCGCTCGTCCGGGTCCTCGGCGTCGACGGGGACATAGGCGGCACCGACGGCGAGTACGGCGAGGATGGCGACGTACAGCTCGTTGGTCCCCGAGGGCACCCGCACCCCGACCCGGTCCCCGAGCCCGATCCCCGCACCGGCGAGCCGCCGCCGCAGCCGCTCCACCTCGCCGGCCAGCGCACGGTAGGTGAGGCACGTCGTACCGTCGTCCAGCGCCGGCTCGTCCGGACGGGACCGCACGGTCGCGTCGAAGACGTCGACCAGCGTGCGCGGCGAGGCGGCGGGCCCGGCGGAGAAGCGCGCCCGGTCGCCGAACTGCGTGCGGATCTCTTCGTCGAGCACGCCGAGAGCGCTGCTCTCGTCTATGGCTGCCATCGGGTCCTCACGTCGGGTCCGGCTGAGTGACAAGCCGGAAATATTAGTACGACGTTAGGGTCCATCCCCTTCGTCCGGCCGCCCGACAGGGCCGTTCGGGTGACTGCCGTACCGCGGCTTCGGGGTCCTGACCTGCCGACCTCCACACCGGACGAGACATGCCTCACACACCGTCAAGGAGGGGATGTTCCGGGGCGGTTGGGGTTTCCGTTGGTTCACGGGCAAAGCGAAGGGCCCCTGCTGAGCAGGGGCCCTCACTGGTGTCCGAGGGGGGACTTGAACCCCCACGCCCGATAAAGGGCACTAGCACCTCAAGCTAGCGCGTCTGCCATTCCGCCACCCGGACAAGGTGTCTGTCGTGCTCGGGGAACCCTTTCGGCGGGGTTTCCCTCGCGGCGACGAAGGAAACATTACCAGGCTTTCGGGGGTGGCTGATCACCCCCCGACTGCAGCGCCGGTCGCCCGTGAACGGTGTGTGACGGGCCGGGACCGGTCTTGGGCCGCGGGCGGGGGAGAGGGAGGATGAGGAGGACCACCAGCAGCGACAGCGCGGGAGGAAGCACGTGAGCGAGACGGACACGGCCAGGAGCGTCACCGGCGAGGACGAGGTCGTGGACCTCTGCCGCGAGCTGATCCGATTCGACACCAGCAACTACGGCGACCACTCCGGCCCTGGCGAGCGGCAGGCCGCCGAGTGGGTCGCCGAGAAGCTCGCCGAGGTGGGTCTCGAACCGAAGATCTTCGAGTCGCACCCGGGCCGCGCCTCGACGGTGGCCCGCATCGAGGGGGAGGACCCGTCCCGGCCCGCGCTGCTGATCCACGGCCACCTGGACGTCGTACCGGCCAACGCCACCGACTGGACCCACCACCCCTTCTCCGGCGAGGTCGCCGACGGGTGCGTGTGGGGGCGCGGGGCCGTCGACATGAAGGACATGGACGCCATGACCCTCGCGGTCGTGCGCGACCGGCTCCGCAGCGGGCGGCGGCCCCCGCGGGACATCGTGCTCGCCTTCCTCGCCGACGAGGAGGCGGGCGGCAAGTACGGCGCCCGCTACCTCGTCGACCACCACCCCGAGCTGTTCGAGGGCGTCACCGAGGCGATCAGCGAGGTCGGCGGCTTCTCGTTCACCGTGAACGAGCAGCGCCGGCTCTACCTGATCCAGACGGCCGAGAAGGGCATGCACTGGATGAAGCTGACCGTGGCCGGCACCGCCGGACACGGCTCGATGATCCACCGCGACAACGCCATCACCGAGCTGTCCGAGGCCGTGGCCCGGGTCGGCCGGCACAAGTTCCCGGTGCGGGTCACCAAGACCACCCGGGCGTTCCTCGACGAACTCGGCGACGCGCTCGGCACCGAGCTGGACCCCGATGACATGGAGTCCACCCTCCTCCGGCTCGGCGGCATCGCCAAGTTCATCGGGGCGACCCTCAGCAACACCGCCAACCCCACTCAGCTCGACGCCGGCTACAAGGTCAACGTCATCCCGGGCGAGGCCACCGCGCACATCGACGGGCGCTTCCTGCCGGGCTACGAGGACGAGTTCCTCAGCGACCTCGACCGGCTGCTCGGGCCGCACGTCCGGCGCGAGGACGTGCACACCGACAAGGCGGTCGAGACCGGCTTCGACGGGGCGCTGGTGGAGGCCATGCAGTCCGCACTCGTCGCCGAGGACCCCACCGCCAAGGCGATCCCCTACATGCTCTCCGGCGGCACCGACGCCAAGTCCTTCGACGACCTCGGCATCCGCGGCTTCGGCTTCGCCCCGCTGAAGCTGCCGCCGGAGCTGGACTTCGCCGGCATGTTCCACGGCGTGGACGAGCGGGTGCCGGTGGACGGGCTGCAGTTCGGCGTGCGGGTGCTCGACCGGTTCATCGACGGGTCGTGAGTCCCTGGGCCAAGGCAGGGCGTGGTGAGGCCGTGGCCCCGGGTATTCGGGCAGCCGTACGAAATCGACTGAGAAGGGTGAATGCGACCATAAGCTCGTAGCTCCATTACTCCCTCCTCGTTACAGGTGATGCGATCCCGCACCTTGGGGTCGCATTGCCAACAAGGAGGAAGAATGATCAAGAAGGTCGTCGCTGCTGCGGCTGCCACCGGTGGGCTGGTTCTCGCGGGTGCGGGCCTCGCCGTCGCCGACTCGGGTGCCCAGGGTGCCGCCGTGCAGTCCCCGGGTGTCGTCTCCGGCAACGTCATCCAGGTGCCCGTGCACGTGCCGGTGAACGTCTGCGGCAACACGGTCAACGTGATCGGGCTCCTGAACCCCGCCTTCGGCAACACCTGCGTCAACCACTGACGTCGGCTCCCTGAGGGGGCGTCGGTCCCGAGGGGGCGTCTTCTACGAGCCGTCGGCCTCGGAGCGCGCGCCATGCGCTCCGAGGCCGACCGGTCTTTTCACACGCATTCGGACCCGGTCTCGGGGATTCGAAGAACCGAAACGAAGGCAGGGGGGAACCCACCATGCGACAGAGCACCCGCAAGGGCCTGATGACCATGGCCGCCGCGACCGGTGTGATCGCCGCCGCGAGCGGCTACGCCCACGCCGACGCGGGCGCGTCCGGCGTCGCCAGCGGCTCACCCGGCGTACTGTCCGGCAACACCGTGCAGGCACCGGTGCACGCGCCCGTGAACGTGTGCGGCAACACCGTGAACGTCGTCGGGCTGCTCAACCCGTCCGCGGGCAATTCATGCGCCAACCACGGCGGCACGTCGGCGGGCAACGGCGGCTCGCACGCGGGCGGCCGCACCGACGGCTCGCCCGGCGTCGGCTCCGGCAACACGGTGCAGGCGCCGATCGACGCCCCGGTGAACGTCTGCGGCAACAGCGTGAACGTCGTCGGGCTGCTCAACCCGTCCGTGGGCAATTCATGCGCCAACCACGGTGGCACGTCGGCGGGCAACGGCGGCTCCGGCGGCTCGCACGCGGGCGGCCACACCGGCGGCTCGCCCGGCGTCGGCTCCGGCAACACGGTGCAGGCGCCGATCGACGCCCCGGTGAACGTCTGCGGCAACAGCGTGAACGTCATCGGGGCCGGCAACGCCACCACGGGCAACGACTGCGCCAACGGAGGCGGTGATCACCACGGCCAGCCGCCGCGGGGCGGCCACGGCAACCCGCCGGGTCAGCCGGGGCAGCCAGGTCAGCCGGGACACCCTGGTCAGCCGGGACACCCTGGTCACCCGGGACACCCTGGTCACCCAGGACACCCTGGCCACCCAGGTCATCCCGGTAAGCCGAGCCACCCGGGGAATCCGACGACCCCGCCCGGCCAGGGCGGTCACACGCCCCAGGGGCCCCACGGGTCAAGCCAGGTCAAGCAGACGGGCGGCCGCTCGTCCCAGCCCCTGAGCAACGCCCAGCTCGCGCACACGGGCAGCGATCTGCCGCTGGGCCTCGCGCTGCCGGTCGGCGCGGGCGCGCTGCTGGCCGGCGCGGTGCTCTACCGCAAGGCGCGGGCCGGCGTGTAGCAGGCAGCACCGAGTACGCCGGGCACGGAGGCGACCGTGCGGCGTCGGCAACCGAGCGGGCCCTGCCATACCGGCGGGGCCCGCTCCGTCAGGTGACCGGTCTCACCACGTGGCACGCACCTGGCGGATGATCCGCCGGCGCAACCGCACCCTGCGGCTGCCGTCGCGCAGCAGGCTCAGTCGGTCCAACTCCCAGTGTCCGTACTCGGCATGGTCCGTCAGCAGACGAGTGGCCTCCTTGCGGGACACCCCGCGAGGCACGTACACGTCGACAAATTCGTATTCCGGCATCGCATCTATTGTGCGGGCTGGGGCCCGGTACGGATAGCGTCTGCACTATGTCTGATGCTGCGCAGCCCACCGCTGCCGACGTACGCGCCGCCGCCGAGGCGATCAAGACCGCGCTCGACCGTCACCTGGCCGCGGTCGAACGCAGGTCGGGTGAGGACGACCCGGCCGTCCTGGAGGCGTTCAACCAGCTGGCCGCGGCCGCCGAGGCGTACGACGAGCTGCTCTACGACCGCTACGACGAGGTCACGCCCTTCGAGATCCCCGGTGCGGAGGAGCTGCCGCCGTACGCGGGCCCCGAGGAACCGAACGCGATCAGCGTGCTGATCCGCCGCGACTACGCCGTGGCGGAACCCCAGCGGCTGCTGGCGCAGGCCCAGCGGGTCGAGGCGGCGGAGTACGAGGCCGCGGGCGGCCTGGCCGAGGACGCCGCCGGTACGGTTCCGGGCGCGCTGGGCATCCTCTTCGGCGAGTTCGAACCGGACGAGATCGCCTCCCGGCACAAGGAGTTCGGCCTTGAGGAGGGCGACTCCACGCTCTGGGTCACCGCGGCGGACGAGGCCCCCGAGGCGGGGGAGTGGCTGGAGGCGCCGTTCGAGCACGTCGATCCGCAGGGGGTGGTGTGCCGGTTCGATGTGAGCGCGGTGTTCGACGACGAGGACGACGAGGAAGCGGACGAGGACGAAGATCTCGAATTCGTCGAGGAAGAGGACGGGGACGAGGTCCAGGTCCAGGGCGCCGAGAGATGAGGGTGGCCGGCGGTGCCGTGGGCCTGAGGCCGGTACGGCACCGCCGGATTCCGCCGCTGTGGCCGAGCGCCGTCAGGGCGGAAACAGATCCAGAAGATCTATGCGGGTACCTGGGTGCGCAGCAGCGACTGCAAGCGGGTCGTGCGGGGCTTGGCCGGTGTCTCCGCCACCGCCTTCGGCAGGGCCTGTTCCACGCCGTGGACCACGGACAGATGCCGCTCGGCCCGGCCGAAGGCCGTGTACACCCAGGGTCTGCTGAGCGCCTGCGCGGCGTCGCCGGGCAGCACGACGACCGCCGCCGGCCAGCGTGCGCCCGCCGCCTGGTGCGCGGTCAGCGCCCAGCCGTGCCGTAGGGCGCCCTCCACCCGCTCGCGCGGTACGACCACCGGGGCGCCCGCGCACGACAGGTGCAGCCCGTCCGCATCGGCCTTCACCACCACGCCCGGCACCGTACGGCCCGGGGCGGGGGAGTAGGCGATCCGGTCGCCGGGGTCGAAGCCGCCGAAGCGGCCCGGGCCGGGATTGAGGCGCTCCTTCAGCGCCGAGTTGAGGGCGCGGGTGCCCGCGGCCCCGCCGTGCCCGGGGGTGATCACCACGGTCTGGTCGGCCGGGACACCGATCGCCCGCGGCACCGAGTCGGCGACCAGCTGGACGGTCCGGTGCACGGCCTCGCCCGCGTCCCGCACCGGGACGATGACGATCTCCTTGCCCGGAGCGGCGACCTGGTTCAGCTCGCCGATGCCGATGCCGGAGACCAGCTCGCCGATCGGGCCCTGGTCGGGGATGCGGGAGGCGAGCTGCGGGCAGACGCGGGCGGCGAGCAGGTCGGCGAAGACCCGCCCCGGTCCGGCCGACCACAGCACCGCCGGGTCGCCGCTGAGTACCAGCCGGGCCCCGTCGGGCAGCGACTCCACCAGCATCGCGGCGCTCTCCACGTCGAGCTGCGGCGCGTCCAGCACGATCAGCAGATCGAGTTCCAGCGCGCCGTCCGCGTCCCGGCCCGGTCCCTCGGCGCCGGACAGCAGACCGGCGACCGTGCCCACGCCGTGCTCCGCCGGGTCCGCACCCAGCAGGGCGGCGAGGCGATGGCGTCCGTCGGGCGTGTGGCAGACGGCGAAGGCCCGCAGACCCGCGGTCCGGGCGGCACCGAGCAGCGCGGCCGGTTCGGCCCGGGCCGCCTCCCCACCGGTGTGCAGCACCAGGCCGTGCCCGGCGACCGCGCGGACCAGCTCGGCCGCACCGCCGGAGACGGCGCCGACCGCCGCCTGCCAGGCCTCTTCGGTCTCCTTGGACAGCGAGTTGACCAGCCGGGCCAGGCCGTCGGCGAGGCTCTCCTCGGCCAGTGCGTACCGCTCCAGGCCGACGAGGACTCGGACCGGCCGCTCCTCCTCGTCCTCGCCCTCCTCCGGCGCCTGAGGCGTGACGGCTCCCGGTTCCTCCAGGGCGTCCTGGAACGCCAGCGCCTCGCCCTCCGCGAGCGTGCTCTGCACCGCCGCGTCCGGGTCCGGGACGCCCTGCTTGCCCAGCGCCGCGGTGAGCGTGGGCAGTTCCAGCGCGGTGTGCCCGGCCAGGGCCGCCTGCTCCAGCAGCCAGACGGTGATCGCGCGAGCCCGCCGCTCGTCGCCCGGGCCGCAGGCGGCGCCGAGCAGGGCCCGCGCGAAGCCGTCGGCCTGGTCGGGCCGCACGCCGCTGATCCGCAGCAGCCGCCAGGGGTCCTCGCGCAGCGCCGCGTCGGCGCCCTCGCCGAGTGCCGCGGCCACCTGGGGAGCCAGGGCCTCGGGCGCGCCGCCCTCGGCCAGCACCCGGCGCGCGCCCTCCACCGTCTCCGGCGCCGGGGCACCGGGCGTGACGGCGGCCGGTGCGGGTGCGGGCTGCGGCCGGCGTACGGGCTCCGGGGCCGGGCGGCGCGGCGCCGGCGCGGGCTCGGCGAACACCGTGTCCACCGGCTTCTCGCCGCTCTCCACCGCCCGCACCGCCGCGAGCAGGTCGGCCGCCTTGCCGCTGAGCTTGGTGCCGCTCTCGATCGGGCCCTTCCTCTCGGCCTTGCGCCGCTCGATCCGCTCCCGCTCGATCCGCTGCGCAGCCAACTCGGCCTCGGCCTCGGACAACTGAGCGGAACCTGTGCCTTCGCCCTCGGCCTCGGACGGCTGGGAGGAGTCGGCACCTTCACCTCCGGGCCCGGACGGCTGGGAGGAGTCGGCACCTTCACTTCCGGGCCCGGTCGGCTGGGGGGAGGCGGCGCCTTCGCCCTCGGTGCCGCCCAAGCCCGCCGCTGCTTCGGCGCCGTCGCCCCCGGCACCGGTCGGTCGGCTCGCGCCGTCATCACCGTCGGCCCGGTCGGTGTCGGCCCCTTCGGCTCCCGTGTCACCGCCCGCGCCGTCGCCCTCGGCGCCGCTCGCGCCCGCGCTGCTCCCCGCCTCGCCCGCGCTCGCCCCCGCGCTGCTCTGCCCGGGCGCGGTCTGGCTGCCCGGGTCCTCGGGCGTGTCCGGCGTCCCCGGCCCGGCTTCCTCCGTGGTCTCCGGCTCCGTGCTCACAGCGTGCTCCAGTCGTGATCGGGATAGCGGTGCACGGGCGCCGACACATCGTCCAGCGCCCGGCAGATCTCGTCAGGAAGACTAAGGGCCTCCACTGACAATGCCGCCGTGAGCTGCTGCGCGTTGCGCGCACCGACGATCGGCGCGGCCACGCCGGGCCGGTCCCTGACCCAGGCGAGGGCCACCTGGAGCGGGGTGACGGCGAGCCCGTCGGCGGCCGTCGTCACCGCGTCCACGATGCGGGTCGCCGTGTCGTCCAGGTACGGCTCGACGAACGGCGCCAGATGCTCGGAGGCGCCGCGCGAGTCCGGCGGGGTGGTGTGCCGGTACTTGCCGGTCAGCACGCCCCGGCCGAGCGGGGAGGAGGGCAGCAGGCCGACGCCGAGGTCCAGCGCGGCGGGCAGCACTTCCCGCTCCACGCCCCGCTGCAGCAGCGAGTACTCCATCTGCGTGCTGGCCAGTCGCGTGCGGATGCCCGGCGCCGCGAGCTGCCAGGTGGCGGCCTTGGCGAGCTGCCAGCCCGAGAAGTTGGAGACGCCCGCATACCGGGCGCGGCCGCTGCTCACTGCCATGTCCAGGGCCTGGAGGGTCTCCTCCAAAGGGGTCCCGGGGTCGAAGGCGTGGATGTGCCACACGTCGACGTAGTCCGTGCCCAGGCGGGCCAGGGAGGCGTCGAGGGCGGCGAGCAGATGGCCGCGGGAGCCGTCGAAGCGGCGGTCGGGGTCGGGGACGCTGCCCGCCTTGGTGGAGATCACCAGGTCGCGGCGCGGCACCAGGCCGTCCATCAGCCGCCCGAGCAGATACTCCGCCTCGCCGTTGCCGTACACGTCCGCGGTGTCGACGAGGGTTCCGCCGGCCTCCCAGAACGCCTTCAGCATGTCCGCGGAGTCGTGCTCGTCCGTGTCCCGGCCCCAGGTGAGGGTGCCGAGCCCGATCCGGGACACGCGCAGGCCGGTACGGCCGAGATGCCTCTGCTCCATGCGGGCGAGATTACTGGCCAGAACCGGTGCGGTGGGTTGCCTGTGGATAACCGGGTCGGGCCGCGGTATGGGGTTTTCAGGTGCCCTGCGCCTGCCCCCGGCGTCCGTCCCCGCGCTAGGGTCGCCTCAACAAGGACGTTACTCATGGGTAAGGGGAATCGGCCATGCAGCTCGGGATCAACCTCGGCTACTGGGGTGCCGGAATGGACGGGGACAATCTGGCCGTGGCCCAGGAGGCCGACCGGCTGGGCTTCTCCGTGTGCTGGGCCGCCGAGGCCTACGGCTCCGACGCGGCCACGGTGCTCAGCTGGGTCGCGGCGCAGACCGAGCGCATCGACGTCGGCTCGGCCATCTTCCAGATCCCGGCCCGCCAGCCCGCGATGACCGCGATGACGGCCGCGACGCTCGACTCGCTGTCCGGCGGCCGCTTCCGGCTCGGCCTCGGCGTGTCCGGCCCGCAGGTCTCCGAGGGCTGGTACGGCGTCAAGTTCGACAAGCCGCTCGCCCGCACCCGCGAGTACGTGGAGATCGTGCGCAAGGCCATGACCCGGGAGCGGCTGACGTACGAGGGCGAGCACTGGACGCTGCCGCTGCCCGGCGGCCCGGGCAAGCCGATCAAGCTGACCGTGCACCCGCAGCGCGAGCACATCCCGCTGTACATCGCCGCGATCGGCCCGAAGAACCTGGAGCAGACCGGCGAGATCGCCGACGGCGCGCTGCTGATCTTCCCCGCCGCCGAACACCTGGAGGACACCACCCTGAAGTACCTGCGCGCGGGGCGTGCGAAGGCCGGCCGGACCCTCGACGGGTTCGACGTCTGCCCGACCCTGCCGATCGCCGTCGGCGACGACAAGGACGTGGCCCGGCTCGCCGACACCTTCCGGCCGTACACCGCGCTGTACGTCGGTGGCATGGGCAGCGCCAAGCAGAACTTCTACAACCAGCTCGCCCAGCGCATGGGATACGCCAAGGAAGCCGCCGAGATCCAGCAGAAGTACCTGGCGGGGGACAAGCAGGGGGCCGCCGCCGCCGTCCCGCAGGACCTCATCGACAAGACGACTCTGCTGGGTTCCGTCGACCGCATCGCCGACCGGATGAAGGCCTACGCCGCCGCCGGCGTCACCACGCTCAGCCTGTCGCCGGCCGGATTCACCCTGGAGGAGCGGCTCGCCTCCCTGCGGGCCGGCAGTGAGGCCCTGGAGCGCGCCGGGCTGGCCTAGAAGCTTCAGCGGCCGTGGTGGGGGCTCGGGGGTCTTCCCCGCCACGGCCGTCACCGGGAACAACGCGCCAGGCGCCGCGCGGTTACGACCCCGGCGTTACTTCTTTTGGCGCAGTCACCGAACACCCGTGTTGCGACTCCCCTCTGCCCGCATTTGACTCGTTCTTTGCGGAAACCTGCGGAATTGCCCGTGAAGTGCCGCGGAATCTTGCGGAGAGGTGGCGCCCATGCTGTCGGCCAGGAGTCTGTTCCAGGAGATCCTCGACAACGACGAGTCGTTCCGGCTCTTCTGCTCCATCGCCGCCGGCGGAGAGTCCCAGGGCGGCTGGGAGAACCGGCGCATCGCCGCGCTGGTGCCGCACAGCGAACGCGCCCTCGCCCCGAAGATCGCCCGGCACGGCGCCGACGAGGACAAGCACGGACGCATCTTCACCGCCCTGATGAAGAAGCGCGGCCTCACCCCCGTCGCCGTACCGCCCGAGACCGACTACACGATGCTGCTGGAGCGGCGCGGCATCGGCCTCGCCCACGACAGACTCAGGCGGGACGAGCCGCTCACCGAGCGGGACATCGTCGTCTACCTCTCCCACAGCCGCGTCACCGAACAGCGCGCCGCCGAGCAGATGGCGCTGCTGCTCGGACACTTCGCCGACCATCCCGAGATCGGCAGGGCCGTCCGCATGATCTCCGACGACGAGGACAACCACCTCGCCTACACCCATGCGGAACTGCTGCGGCTCGCCGCCGCCGGGCACGGCCGACTGATCCAGCGCACCCTGCGCGAGTGCGCCCTCGCCGAGATCCGCGTCCACCGGGACGTCAGCCTCGCCGTGATGGCCCGCATGGGCCGCATCCTGGGCTGGTCCAGGGCCAGGCACGCCCTCCTCGCGGCCGGCATCCACGCGGTGTACGCCTACGAGCGCCTCGCCGGCTGGCACCGCATGGTCACCCTCCGCATGCCCGAGCGCCGCGACCCCCTCGGCGACCCCGCCACCCCCGCCCCCGAGTTCGCCTGAGCCGCACCGGCCCTACAGCCAGCCGCGATGCTTGAACAAGCGGTACAGCAGCACCTCCAGAGCCGCCATCACCAGGATCACCGCCGGATACGACCACAACCAGTGCAGCTCCGGCATGTGGTCGAAGTTCATGCCGTAGATCCCCGCGATCATCGTGGGGACCGCGGCCATCGCCGCCCACGCGGAGATCTTCCGCATGTCGTCGTTCTGCCGCACGCTCATCTGCGCCAGATGCGCCGACAGGACGTCCGACACCAGCCGGTCCAGGGCCTCCACGGACTCGTTCACGCGCGTCAGGTGGTCGCCCACGTCCCGGAAGAACGGGCGCGCCTTGTCGTGCACGAACGGCACCGAGGCGCCCATCGGGCCGGTGCCGGCCAGCCGGGTCAGCGGGAGCGCCAGCGGGCCGGTGGCCCGGCGGAACTCCAGGATCTGCCGTTTGAAGCCGTAGATCCGGGACGCGGTGCCCCGCGAGCCGCCGCCCCCCGGCAGGAACACCTCCGCCTCCAGCTCCTCCAGATCGGTCCCCAGCTCCGTCGCCACCTCCAGATAGTGGTCGACGACGGCGTCGGAGATCGCGTACAGCACGGCGGTCGGGCCCTTGTCGAGCATCTCCGGCTCCTCCTCCAGCCGGCGCCGTACGGCGCCCAGCGGCGAGCCCTCGCCATGACGGACGGTGACCACGAAACAGTCGCCGACGAAGACCATGATCTCGCCCGCCGAGACGGTGTCGCTCTCCGTCTCGTACACGACCGGTTTCAGCACCATGAACAGCGAGTCGTCGTACACCTCCAGCTTGGGCCGCTGATGCGCGTTGAGCGCGTCCTCCACCGCCAGCGGATGCAGCCCGAACTCCTGGGTGACCAGGTCGAACTCCCGCTCGGACGGCTCGTACAGGCCGATCCACACGAACCCGCCCTCGGCCCGCGCCTCGGAGAGCGCGTCGGACAGGTCCTCCGGGCCCTCCGTGCGGTGCCCGTGCCGGTAGATGGCGCAGTCGACGATCACGGAGCGCATTCTCCCTTCGTCCGGTCACCGGTGCATGTGCTGATACGCCTACCCTGGGCCGCATGCCCACGCTGATCCTCGTCAGGCACGGACGCTCCACCGCCAACACCTCCGGTGTGCTCGCCGGGTGGACGCCGGGCGTCGCCCTGGACGAGCGCGGCGCCGCCCAGGCCGCCGCGCTGCCCGGAAGGCTCGCAGCACTGCCGATCTCCGAGGTCGTCACCAGCCCCCTGCAGCGCTGCCGGGAGACCGTACGGCCGCTGCTGCAGGCCCGCCCCGGCCTGCGCGCCCACACCGACGAGCGGATCGGGGAGTGCGACTACGGCGACTGGTCCGGCCGCAAGCTCGCCGAGCTCAAGGACGAGCCGCTGATGGAGGTCGTCCAGGCCCACCCGTCGGCCGCCGCCTTCCCCGGCGGCGAGTCCATGCGCGCCATGCAGACCCGCGCCGCCGAGGCCGTGCGCGAGTGGAACGCGCGCGTGGAGCGCGAGCACGGCGCCGACGCCGTCTACCTCATGTGCTCCCACGGTGACATCATCAAATCCCTGGTCGCCGACGCCCTCGGACTCCACCTCGACCTGTTCCAGCGGATCTCCGTGGAACCGTGTTCCGTCACCGCGATCCGCTACACCCGGCTGCGGCCGTTTCTCGTTCGCCTCGGCGACACCGGGGATTTCGCTTCGCTCGTCCCGCGAGAGGAACCTGGTGAGGGCGACGCACCGGTCGGAGGTGGTGCGGGCGCACCGTGATCGTCGGCCGCAGTAGGGTGAAGCGATCCACACAGTCGCGTATCCGTGGGCGGCCCGCACCGCTGAAACTCTCGAACTCACTCTCAATGGAGACAGGACGTGTCCCGTCAGGTGTTCCTCTACGACCCGCCGGACCGCTTCGTGGCCGGCACGGTCGGACTGCCCGGACGCCGTACGTTCTTCCTCCAGGCCACCGCAGGCTCCCGGGTGACCAGCGTGGCTCTGGAGAAGACCCAGGTGGCCGCCCTCGCCGAGCGCATGGACGAACTGCTCGACGAGGTCGTACGGCGCAGTGGCGGCAGCGCCGCCGTCCCCGCCATGGCGCCCACCGAGATCGCCGACACCGCCCCGCTGGAGACCCCCATCGAGGAGGAGTTCCGCGTCGGCACCATGGCACTGGCCTGGGACGGCGAGGAACAGCGCATGATCGTCGAGGCGCAGGCCCTGGTGGAGCTCGAGGCCGACACCGAGGAGGACCTCGCCGAGGCCGAGGAGCGGCTGCTCCAGGACGAGGAGAACGGGCCCCCGATGCTGCGGGTCCGGCTGACCGGCGCGCAGGCCCGGGCCTTCGCCAAGCGCGCCCTCGACGTCGTCAACGCCGGGCGGCCGCCGTGTCCGCTGTGCAGCCTCCCGCTCGATCCGGAAGGACACGTATGTCCGCGCCAGAACGGATACCGCCGCGGAGCGTGACGCCCGTCGACGCCGCAGCCGACTCGGCCGCCGCCGAGCTGCTCGCGCGGGGTGAGCTGACCGTCCGCGGCCGGATCCGCGAGGCGTCCAACGCCGCACTGTTCTGCACCATCGCCCTGGACGGCCGGGAAGCCTCCTGCATCTACAAGCCGGTGGCCGGGGAGCGCCCGCTGTGGGACTTCCCCGACGGCACCCTGGCCGGCCGCGAGGTGGCCGCCTACGAGGTCTCCGAGGCCACCGGCTGGGGGCTCGTCCCGCCGACCGTGCTGCGCGACGGGCCGTACGGCGAGGGCATGTGCCAGCTGTGGATCGACGTCCAGGCCGAGGCGGAGCTGCTCGCCCTGGTCGACGCCGAGGAACCGGAGCCGGGCTGGAAGGCGATCGGCCTGGCCGAGGTCGGCGAGGGCCGCACCGCGCTCCTCGTGCACGCCGACGACGAGCGGCTGCGCCGGCTCGCCGTCCTCGACGCGGTGATCAACAACGCCGACCGCAAGGGCGGCCATCTGCTGCCCACCACCGACGGCCGGCTCTACGGCATCGACCACGGCGTCACCTTCAACGTCGCGAACAAGCTGCGCACGCTGCTGTGGGGCTGGGCCGGGGAGCCGCTGACCGCCGAGGCCCTCGAGGCACTCCAGGGACTGCGAGGGGATCTGGACGGGCCGCTCGGCGACCGGCTGACCGCACTGATCACCCCGGCCGAGATCGACGCCACGCGCGCGCGTGTCGAGGCGCTGCTCACCACGGGAGTGCACCCGGAGCCGAACGGGGACTGGCCCGCCATCCCCTGGCCGCCGGTGTGAGCACGATCAGCACATCGGGCGCCGATGTACAAGACCGCGTATCCGGCCATCGAGCGCGATCCCGTTCGTATACGCGGCGGGCAGCCGGTTAGGCTCATGTACATGCATGCCTGGCCCGCTTCCGAGGTCCCCGCCCTGCCTGGTCAGGGCCGCGACCTGAGGATCCACGACACCGCGACCGGCGGCCTCGTCACCCTCGTCCCCGGTCCCGTCGCCCGTATCTACGTCTGCGGCATCACTCCGTACGACGCGACCCACCTGGGTCACGCGGCGACCTACAACGCGTTCGACCTCGTGCAGCGCGTGTGGCTCGACACCAAGCGGCAGGTCCACTACGTCCAGAACGTCACCGACGTCGACGATCCGCTGCTGGAGCGCGCGGAGCGGGACGGCGTCGACTGGGTCGCCCTCGCCGAGAAGGAGACCGCCCTCTTCCGCGAGGACATGACCGCCCTGCGGATGCTCCCGCCCCAGCACTACATAGGTGCCGTGGAGGCGATACCCGGCATCGTCCCGCTCGTGGAGCGGCTGCGTGAACTCGGCGCGGCCTACGAGCTGGAGGGCGACATCTACTTCTCCGTCGAGTCCGACCCGGACTTCGGCAAGGTCTCGAACCTCGACGCGGCCGCCATGCGGCTGCTGTCCGCCGAGCGCGGCGGCGACCCGGACCGCCCGGGCAAGAAGAACCCGCTGGACCCGATGCTGTGGATGGCGGCCCGGGAGGGCGAGCCCAGCTGGGACGGCCGCTCCCTCGGCCGGGGCCGGCCCGGCTGGCACATCGAGTGCGTCGCGATCGCCCTCGACCACCTCGGTATGGGCTTCGACGTCCAGGGCGGCGGCTCCGACCTCGCCTTCCCGCACCACGAGATGGGCGCCTCGCACGCCCAGGTGCTCACCGGCGAGTTCCCCATGGCCAAGGCCTACGTCCACGCCGGCATGGTCGCCCTGCACGGCGAGAAGATGTCCAAGTCCAAGGGCAACCTCGTCTTCGTCTCCCAGCTCCGCCGGGACGGCGTCGACCCCGCCGCCATCCGCCTGGCCCTCCTCTCCCACCACTACCGCGCCGACTGGGAGTGGACCGACCAGGTCCTCCAGGACGCCGTCGCTCGCCTCGCCCGTTGGCGCGCGGCCGTCTCCCGCCCCGACGGCCCGCCCGCCGACACCCTGGTCGAGGAGATCCGCGAGGCCCTGTCCAACGACCTCGACGCCCCCGCCGCCCTGGCGGCGGTGGACCGCTGGGCGGCTCAGCAGCAGGAGCAGGGCGGCACGGACACGGGCGCCCCGGGCGTCGTCACGCGCGCGGTGGACGCGCTGCTGGGGGTGGCTCTCTGAGCACCGCGAGCGGGAGCGCCCCGTAAGGGGCGCGGGGAACTGCGCGACAAGCCACTGCGGACTGTCAGACGCCCGACAGCCTGTAGTGGCACCCCATAGCGCGTCGGCAGCAAAAAGAAGGGGCGCTTCCCATCACGGGAACCGCCCCTTCGCCGTACCTCAGTCGTCCGAGCCGTCCTCGTCGTCTTCCTTGCCCCCGCCGCCGGCCGCCGGAGGCCTCTGCTTTCCGCCCGGAGGGCCCACGTCCCGGCGCCGCAGATACCGCTCGAACTCGCGGGCGATCGCCTCACCCGAGGCCTCCGGCAGCTCCGCGGTGTCCCGGGCCTCCTCCAGCGTCTGGACGTACTCGGCGACCTCGCTGTCCTCGGCGGCCAGCTGGTCCACGCCGACCTGCCAGGCACGCGCGTCCTCCGGCAGTTCGCCCTGCGGGATGCGCAGGTCCAGCAGGTCCTCCAGCCGGTTGAGCAGCGCCAGCGTGGCCTTCGGGTTGGGTGGCTGGGAGACGTAGTGCGGTACGGCCGCCCACAGCGACACGGCCGGAACACCGGCGTGTGCGCAGGCCTCCTGCAGGACGCCGACGATGCCCGTCGGGCCCTCGTACTTGGTCTCCTCCAGGTCCATCCGCTGGGCCAGGTCCGGGTCGGACGTCACCCCGCTGACCGGCACGGGACGCGTGTGCGGGGTGTCACCGAGCAGGGCGCCCAGGATGACCACCAGCTCCACGCCCAGCTCGTGCGCGAAGCCGAGCAGCTCGTTGCAGAACGAGCGCCAGCGCATGGACGGTTCGATGCCGCGGACCAGCACCAGGTCGCGCGGCTTCTCGCCGCCGACCCGCACCACCGACAACCGTGTCGTCGGCCAGGTGATCTTGCGCACACCGGCGTCCATGAACACCGTGGGCCGGTTCACCTGGAAGTCGTAGTAGTCCTCGGCGTCCAGCGCCGCGAACACCTCGCCCTTCCACTCGCGTTCCAGATGCGCGACCGCCGTGGAGGCGGCGTCGCCGGCATCGTTCCAGCCCTCGAACGCGGCCACCATGACTGGGTCGATCAGCTCGGGAACCCCCTCCAGCTCGATCACCCAGTGCCTCCTTCCGACGTGCCCTCGCTTGACTCACCAACCTTACGGCGTCCGGCGGGGGCGCCCGCAGCCCCCTTGCGTGGGCCAGTGACCGGATCACTGCCCCGTTCGCCACCGTCGAACACCCCGCGTCAACCAGGAGCGCGGACGGACCCGCACAGGCGTTTGCCCCCTCTCACAGGGTGCTGCGCAGCCACTGCTCCACGCTCGCGATGTGCACGGTCGCCCAGGAGCGGGCCGCCTCCGCGTCCCGGTCGCGCAGCGCGGCCAGGATCGCCCGGTGCTCGCGCAGAGTGCGGCCGACCGCGTCCTCCTGGGTGAGGCCCCGCCAGATCCGGGCCCGTGTGGTCGGCCCCGACAGGCCGTCCAGCAGTGAGCACAGCACCGAGTTGCCGGCGCCGCGCACGATGCCGCGATGGAACTCCAGGTCGGCGGCCACCAGCTCCTCCACCGAGGGTTCGTCACCCAGGGCGTCCAACTGGGTGGACAGCGCGTCCAGTTGCTGCTCGCCGATCCGGAAGGCCGCCATCGCGGTCGCGGCCGGCTCCAGGATCCGGCGCACCGCGAGGAACTCCAGGACGGTGTCGTCGCGGTGGAAGTCCACGACGAAGCTCAGTGCCTCCAGCAGCAGTTGCGGATCGAGGCTGGTGACGTACGTGCCGTCGCCCTGGCGCACATCCAGGATCCGGATCAGCGACAGCGCCCGTACGGCCTCCCGCAGCGAGTTCCGCGACAGCCCCAACTCGGCGGCCAGCTCGCTCTCCTTGGGCAACCGGTCCCCGGGCCGCAGCGCACCGGAGACGATCATGCCCTTGATCTTCTCGATCGCCTCATCGGTGACTGCCATGACCGGCCTCCCTGGTCGCCCAGACATCGGATGTCTCAGCGGCCATTATGCGGGCGGGGCGTCGAACCACCCCCTGCCGTCCGCCCACCCCGCTGCGGGCCGGTGACGATCAGGTGCCAGTCCGTGCCGCAGGCGAGCCGCCGGTTCTCGGCGCCCCCGCGCAGCCCGGTCATCCCGAAGTCCGGCGGCTCCGCCTCGAAGGCGGCAACCGCCTCCCAGACCGGCGCCGACTCGCCGCCGTCGTCGACGCCGAAGGCCCCCCGCAGGGCGGCGCCCCCCGGCTCTGCAAGATCGTTGTTCATGTCCCCAGAGATACCAGCCGGCACTGACAACGGCCCCGGGCAGGCGAAAGGGGCGGCCCCATCGGCGTGGGGTCGCCCCTCTCGGTCGTCCGGACCCGGTGCGGCGGTCCGGCGCTGCGGTGGCGGCCGGTCCCGGTCAGGGAAACGGACCGGCCGCCACCGAGGCCTACTTCTTGTCGAGCAGGTCCTGCACCTTCGCGCGGACCTCGTCCGTGGCCAGGCCCCGGATGGTCAGCGTGGTGCGGCGGCGCAGCACGTCGTCCGGCGTCTCGGCCCACTCGTGGTCACGGGCCCAGACGACCTGCGCCCAGATCTCCGGCGCGTCGGGGTGGACCCGCTCGGCCAGCTCCGGGCTCTCGTTCGCCAGCCGGGCGATGTCGAAGGCCAGCGAGCCGTAGTGGGTGGCCAGGTGCCTGGCGGTGTCGGCGGCCATCCGCGGACCCGGAGCCGGGCGGTCCACCAGCAGCCGGTGGGCGACGGCGCGCGGGTTGGCGACACCGGGCAACGGCAGCTTCTTCGGCAGCGAGGAGACGGGCTCGAAGTCGTCGCCGAGCGGGTGGCCCGGCAGCGCCTCCAGCTTCTGCATGACCGTACGGCCGATGTGCCGGAAGGTGGTCCACTTGCCGCCCGCGACGGACAGCATGCCGCCCTTGCCCTCGGTCACCACGGTCTCGCGCTTGGCCTTGGCGGTGTCGCCGGGGCCGCCCGGCAGCACCCGCAGACCGGCGAAGGCGTAGGTGATCAGGTCGCGCTGCAACTGCTGGTCGCGCACGGAGAACGCGGCCTCGTCCAGGATCTGGGCTATGTCCTTGTCGTTGACGGACACGTCCGCCGGGTCGCCCTCGTACTCCTCGTCGGTGGTGCCGAGCAGCAGCATGTCCTCCCAGGGGAGGGCGAAGGTGATGCGGTACTTGTCGATGGGGGTCGCCAGCGCGGCCTTCCAGGGGGAGGTGCGCTTGAGGACCAGGTGCGCGCCCTTGGACAGGCGGATGGACGGCGCCGCGTTGGGGTCCTCCATCCGGCGCAGGTGGTCGACCCAGGGGCCGGTCGCGTTCAGCACCAGGCGGGCGTTGACGCCGAACTCCTCGCCGGACAGGCGGTCCTTGAGGTCCGCGCCGGTGACCCGGCCGTTGGTGAAGCGCAGGCCGGCGACCTCGGCGTGGTTGAGGACGACGGCGCCCGACTCGACGGCCGCGCGGACCGTCATCAGCGCCATGCGCGCGTCGTTCATCTGGTCGTCGCCGTACACGGCCACGGCCTTGAGGTTCTCGGTGCGCAGCTCGGGCACGTCCTGCGCCGCCTTGGCGGGGGAGAGCAGATGGCCCACGCCGTCACCGAACGCGGAGAGCGCGGAGTAGGCGAAGACGCCCGCGCCGAGCTTCGCCGCGCCGTGCGGCCCGCCCTTGTACACGGGGAGGTAGAAGGTGAGCGGGTTCGCCAGGTGGGGGGCCACCTGGCGGGAGACCGCACGGCGCTCGAAGTGGTTCTCCGCCACCAGCTTCACCGCGCCGGTCTGCAGGTAGCGCAGACCGCCGTGGAGCAGCTTGGAGGAGGCGGAGGAGGTGGCACCGGCGAAGTCGCCGGCGTCGACCAGAGCCACCCTCAGGCCGGACTGCGCGGCGTGCCAGGCGGTGGAGATGCCCAGGATGCCGCCGCCGATCACCAGAAGGTCGTACGACGCCTTGGAGAGCTGCTCCCTGGTCTCGGCCCGGCTCGGGTTGGAGCCGGAGGCCGGGTGCGTCCCCAGGGCAGGCACGGAACTCAGGGTGGACTGACTGGTCATGTCGGGTACTTACTCCTCGTCAGAGATGTCTGAGCTGTGTCGGGCCGCTCAGTTCTCGTCCTCGATCCAGCCCATGGTCCGGTCGACGGCCTTGAGCCAGTTCTTGTACTCACGGTCGCGGGTCTCCGCGTCCATCTGGGGGGTCCACTCGGCGGCCCGGCGCCAGTTGGCGCGCAGTTCGTCCGTGCTGGACCAGAAGCCGACGGCCAGGCCGGCGGCGTAGGCGGCGCCGAGGCAGGTGGTCTCGGCGACCATCGGGCGCACCACCGGTGCGTCCAGAACGTCGGCGAGGGTCTGCATCAGCAGGTTGTTGGAGGTCATGCCGCCATCGACCTTCAGGGCCACCAGCTCGTCGCCGGAGTCCTTGACCATGGCGTCGGCGATCTCCCGGGTCTGCCAGGCGGTGGCCTCCAGGACGGCGCGCGCGAGGTGCGCCTTGGTGACGTACCGGGTCAGGCCGGCGATCACACCGCGGGCGTCGGAGCGCCAGTGCGGGGCGAACAGACCGGAGAAGGCCGGCACGAAGTAGGCGCCGCCGTTGTCCTCGACCGAGAGCGCGAGCGTCTCGATCTCGGCGGCGGTGGAGATCAGGCCCATCTGGTCGCGCATCCACTGCACCAGCGAGCCGGTGACAGCGATGGAGCCCTCGAGGGCGTAGACCGTCGGCTGGTCGCCGATCTTGTAACCGACCGTGGTCAGCAGACCGGCGTAGGAGTTGATGATCTTGTCACCGGTGTTCATCACCATGAAGGTGCCGGTGCCGTAGGTCGACTTGGTCTCGCCCTCGGAGAAGCAGGTCTGGCCGAACAGGGCCGCCTGCTGGTCGCCGAGCGCGGAGGCCACCGGGATGCCGCCGAGCAGCTCGCCCAGCTTGCCGCCGGTGACCTCGCCGTAGACCTCGGCGGAGGAGCGGATCTCCGGCAGGATCTGCAGCGGCACGCCGATGGACTCGGCGATCTTCTCGTCCCACTGCATGGTGTGCAGGTTCATCAGCATGGTGCGGGAGGCGTTGGTGACGTCGGTGACGTGCTTGCCGCCGTTGACACCACCGGTCAGGTTCCAGATGACCCAGGTGTCCATGGTGCCGAAGAGGATGTCGCCCGCCTCGGCGCGCTCCTTCAGACCGTCGACGTTGTCGAGCAGCCAGCGGGCCTTGGGCCCGGAGAAGTACGAGGCCAGCGGCAGGCCGGTCTCGCGGCGGAAACGGTCCTGGCCGACGTTGCGGCCCAGCTCCTTGCACAGGGCGTCGGTGCGGGTGTCCTGCCAGACGAGGGCGTTGTGGACGGGCTCACCGGTGTTCTTGTCCCACAGCACGGTGGTCTCGCGCTGGTTGGTGATGCCGATGGCCTTGATGTCGTCACGGGTGATGCCCGCCTTGGCGATGGCCCCGGCGACGACTTCCTGGACGTTGGTCCAGATCTCGTTGGCGTTGTGCTCGACCCAGCCCGGCTTGGGGAAGATCTGCTCGTGCTCCTTCTGGTCGACGGAGACGATCCGGCCGTCCCGGTCGAAGACGATGCAGCGGCTGGAGGTGGTGCCCTGGTCGATCGCGGCGATGAACGGGCCTGCGGTGTGGGCGTCGGTCACTGTGTGCTCCAAAAGATCCGTGGTGATAGGGCGGTGCGTACGGCGCGTGCTTCGAAGTGATTTCTAGGCGAAGGCGACGTTGTATATGCCTGCGGCGATCGCGCCGCCGATCAGCGGACCGACCACGGGGATCCAGGCGTACGCCCAGTCGGAACCGCCCTTGTTGGGCAGCGGCAGCAGGGCGTGCACGATGCGCGGACCCAGGTCACGGGCCGGGTTGATCGCGTAGCCCGTCGGCCCGCCGAGCGAGAGACCGATCGACACCACCACGAACGCGGTGATCAGACCGCCGAGGACGCCGAGGCCGTTGCCCTTGTCGTTCAGGCCCTGGGTGAGGACCGCGAGGATCAGCACGACCGTGCCGATGATCTCCGTGGCGAGGTTCTGCGCCGCGTTCCGGATCTCGGGTCCGGTGGAGAAGATGCCGAGGACCGGGCCGGCGCCCTTCTCCTGGGCCTCGACCGCCTTGGCCGCGGTGGCCTGCGCGCCCGGACCGCCGACGATCTCCTTGTCGGTCAGGTGGGCGTGGAACTGGCCGTAGTAGGCGATCCACACCAGGGTCGCGCCGATCATCGCGCCGAGGAGCTGGCCGGCGAAGTAGACCGGAACGTTGCTCCAGTCGCTGTTCTTGATGGCAAGGGCGACGGTGACGGCCGGGTTGAGGTGGGCACCGGAGAGCGGTCCGGAGATGTACACAGCCGTAAGGACGGCGAAGCCCCACCCGAAGGTGATGGCGAGCCAACCGGCGTTACGGGCCTTGGAGGCCTTCAGCGTGACGGCCGCGCAGACGCCGCCGCCGAGCAGGATGAGTATGGCGGTACCGATGGTCTCGCCGATGAAGATGTCGGAGCTGGACACCCGCGACTCCTTTGTCCTTCGTCCAGGGGCCGAACCCCGGGTCCCGCCGGGGTTCGAGCGCCCTCGGGGGTGAGAGCGATGTCGGCCCTTGGCGTTGTCACACTCTAGCGCGTATTGCCGGTAGGTGTTCGACAATGCCGACCGATGGACGGGAGTCTTGCTTCGGCGTTACGCATGCGTCAAGGGTTCTGTTATCGAAAACAGGATCGTTATTGATCGCTGCGGGATATCACTCTTCGCTCGCTGACGTGGGCATTAGCCTGATATGCCGGTTTCAGGGTATGGCGAGGACCGGAACGCCGCCCGGCGTTCCGGTCCTCCCTGGGAGACCCCAGGCATGCCCTCGGGGGGCGTCGAGCGGTCAGAACCGTCCCGCGCCCAGGTCCCTCGACACCGCGCGGGCGCAGTCGCGCACCGCCGCGATCAGCTCGGGACGCAGCTCCCCGTCCCGGCGCAGCCGTTCCACGGCCCCGGTGATGCCGACCGCGCCCACGGGCATACGGCGCCGGTCGTGGATGGGCGCGGCGATCGACGCCACGCCCTCCCAGGTCTCCTCGACGTCGGCCGCGTAGCCACGCGCGCGCGTGACGTCGAGAAGGTTCTCGAAGTCGTCGGCCTCGTACACCGTGCGGTCCGTGAACGGCTTGCGGTCGGCCTCCAGCGCCTCGCTGTGCGCCACCGGGTCGTAGGCCGACAGCACCTTGCCCAGCGCGGTGGAGTGCAGCGGCTGCATGGCGCCGATCTCCAGCACCTGCCGGCTGTCGTCCGGCCGGAACACGTGGTGCACGATCAGCACGCCCTGCTGGTGCAGCACGCCCAGATACACGCTCTCCCCGCTGGAACGGGCCAGGTCGTCGGTCCACACCAGGGCCCTGGCCCGCAGCTCGTGCACATCCAGATAGGTCGTGCCCAGGCGCAGCAGCTCCGCGCCCAGCTGGTAGCGCCCGGAGGCGTCGTCCTGCTCCACGAAGCCCTCCTGCTGGAGGGTGCGCAGAATGCCGTGGGCGGTGCCCTTGGCGAGGCCCAGTGACGAGGCGATGTCCGACAGACCGAGCCGCCGCTCGCCGCCCGCGAGCAAGCGCAGCATCGCGGCCGCCCGTTCGAGCGACTGGATGTTCCGTGCCATCGCCGTCCTGCCTCCGTCTCCTTCGACTGCCGAACGGTATTCAACACCGTTCGGCAATGTCGAACACTACCGGTCCATGCCGACCTCCCGCTAACGGTCGGTCGGCACTTGTTACATCACACGTGACCTGGGTGTGGCGCACCCGCCACCGGCGTCCGCCTCGTGGACGCCGGTGCCCATCCAAGCCGACTCCCGGTTACTCTGGCGCCGTGCGGCCTCCCCGCCCGTCCGGGACACCGCAAAGCCGACAGCCGTCGCACCTAGGGAGCCCCTTCATGGCCTCGTTGCCACCGTCCCCTTCCGCCGACAGCCGGACCCGTGCGTCCGCGCTCCGAGAAGCGCTCGCCACCCGTGTGGTGGTCGCCGACGGAGCCATGGGCACCATGCTCCAGGCCCAGGACCCCACGCTCGACGACTTCCAGCAGCTCGAGGGCTGCAACGAGATCCTCAACCTCACCCGCCCCGACATCGTCCGCTCCGTCCACGAGGCGTACTTCGCCGTGGGCGTCGACTGCGTCGAGACCAACACCTTCGGGGCCAACCACTCCGCCCTCGGCGAGTACGACATCTCCGAGCGCGTCCACGAGCTGTCCGAGGCCGGCGCCCGCGTGGCCCGCGAGGTCGCCGACGAGTTCACCGCCAAGGACGGCCGTCCCCGCTGGGTCCTCGGGTCCATGGGCCCCGGCACCAAGCTGCCCACCCTCGGCCACGCCCCGTACACCACCCTGCGCGACGCCTACCAGCGCAACGCCGAGGGCCTGGTCACCGGCGGCGCCGACGCGCTGCTCGTGGAGACCACCCAGGACCTGCTGCAGACCAAGGCCGCCGTCCTGGGCGCCCGGCGCGGCCTGGAAGCCCTCGGCCTGGACCTGCCGGTGATCGTCTCCGTGACCGTCGAGACCACCGGCACCATGCTCCTCGGCTCCGAGATCGGCGCCGCGCTCACCGCGCTGGAGCCGCTCGGCATCGACATGATCGGCCTGAACTGCGCCACCGGCCCGGCCGAGATGAGCGAGCACCTGCGCTACCTCGCCCGCAACGCCCGCATCCCGCTGTCCTGCATGCCCAACGCGGGCCTGCCCGTCCTCGGCAAGGACGGCGCCCACTACCCGCTGACCGCGCCCGAGCTGGCCGACGCCCAGGAGACCTTCGTCCGCGAGTACGGCCTCTCCCTCGTCGGCGGCTGCTGCGGTACGACCCCCGAGCACCTGCGCCAGGTCGTCGAACGCGTCCAGGGCCTCACCCCGCCCGCCCGCGACCCGCGCCCCGAGCCCGGCGCCGCCTCCCTCTACCAGACGGTCCCCTTCCGCCAGGACACCTCCTACCTGGCCATCGGCGAGCGCACCAACGCCAACGGCTCCAAGAAGTTCCGCGAGGCCATGCTCCAGGGCCGCTGGGACGACTGCGTCGAGATGGCCCGGGAGCAGATCCGCGAGGGCGCGCACCTGCTCGACCTGTGCGTGGACTACGTCGGCCGCGACGGCGTCGCCGACATGGAGGAACTCGCCGGTCGCTTCGCCACCGCCTCCACCCTGCCGATCGTGCTGGACTCCACCGAGGTCGACGTCATCCGGGCGGGCCTGGAGAAGCTCGGCGGCCGCGCCGTGATCAACTCCGTGAACTACGAGGACGGCGACGGCCCCGACTCCCGCTTCGCCAAGGTCACCCAGCTCGCCCAGGAGCACGGCGCCGCGCTGATCGCGCTCACCATCGACGAGGAGGGCCAGGCCCGCACCCCCGAGAAGAAGGTCGAGATCGCCGAACGGCTCATCGACGACCTGACCGGGAACTGGGGCATCCGTGAGGAGGACATCCTCATCGACACCCTGACCTTCACCATCTGCACCGGTCAGGAGGAGTCCCGCAAGGACGGCCTCGCCACCATCGAGGCGATCCGCGAGCTGAAGAAGCGCCACCCGGCCGTCCAGACCACGCTCGGCCTGTCGAACATCTCCTTCGGCCTGAACCCGGCCGCCCGCATCCTGCTGAACTCCGTCTTCCTGGACGAGTGCGTGAAGGCGGGCCTGGACTCGGCGATCGTGCACGCGTCCAAGATCCTGCCGATCGCCCGCTTCGACGAGGAACAGGTCACCACGGCCCTGGACCTGATCTACGACCGCCGCAGCGAGGGCTACGACCCCCTGCAGAAGCTCATGCAGCTCTTCGAGGGCGCCACCGCCAAGTCCCTGAAGGCGGGCAAGGCCGAGGAACTGGCCGCGCTGCCGCTGGAGGAGCGCCTCAAGCGGCGCATCATCGACGGCGAGCGCAACGGCCTGGAAGCCGACCTGGACGAGGCCCTGCAGGACCGCCCGGCGCTCGACATCGTCAACGAGACCCTGCTGGACGGCATGAAGGTCGTCGGCGACCTGTTCGGCTCCGGCCAGATGCAGCTGCCGTTCGTCCTGCAGTCCGCCGAGGTCATGAAGGCCGCCGTCGCCTACCTCGAACCGCACATGGAGAAGTCCGACGCCGAGGGCAAGGGCACCATCGTGCTGGCCACCGTGCGCGGCGACGTCCACGACATCGGCAAGAACCTGGTCGACATCATCCTGTCCAACAACGGCTACAACGTCGTCAACCTCGGCATCAAGCAGCCGGTCTCCGCGATCCTGGAGGCCGCCGAGGAGCACCGGGCCGACGTCATCGGCATGTCCGGGCTGCTGGTGAAGTCCACGGTGATCATGAAGGAGAACCTGGAGGAGCTCAACCAGCGCGGCCTGGCCGCCCGGTTCCCGGTCATCCTCGGCGGTGCCGCCCTCACCCGCGCCTATGTCGAACAGGACCTGCACGAGATCTACGAGGGCGAGGTCCGCTACGCCCGCGACGCCTTCGAGGGCCTGCGCCTGATGGACGCCCTCATCGGCGTCAAGCGCGGCGTGCCGGGCGCCAAGCTGCCCGAGCTGCGCCAGCGCCGGGTCCGGGCCACCGCCGTCGAGGTCGAGGAACACCCCGAGGAGGGGCACGTCCGCTCCGACGTCGCCACCGACAACCCCGTGCCGACCCCGCCGTTCTGGGACACCCGCATCGTCAAGGGCATCCAGCTCAAGGAGTACGCGAGCTGGCTCGACGAGGGCGCCCTGTTCAAGGGCCAGTGGGGCCTGAAGCAGGCCCGCACCGGCGAGGGACCGTCGTACGAGGAACTGGTCGAGAGCGAGGGCCGCCCCCGGCTGCGCGGCCTGCTGGACCGGCTCCAGACGGAGAACCTGCTGGAAGCGGCCGTCGTCTACGGCTACTTCCCCTGCGTGTCCAAGGACGACGACCTGATCATCCTGGACGAGCAGGGCAACGAACGCACCCGGTTCACCTTCCCGCGCCAGCGCCGCGGCCGCCGCCTGTGCCTCGCCGACTTCTTCCGCCCGGAGGAGTCCGGCGAGACCGACGTCGTCGGCCTCCAGGTCGTCACCGTCGGCTCGCGCATCGGCGAGGAGACCGCGAAGCTCTTCGCGGCCAACTCCTACCGCGACTACCTCGAACTGCACGGCCTGTCCGTCCAGTTGGCGGAGGCGCTCGCCGAGTACTGGCACGCACGCGTCCGCGCCGAACTCGGCTTCGGCGGCGAGGATCCGGCCGACATGGAGGACATGTTCGCCCTCAAGTACCGGGGCGCCCGCTTCTCCCTCGGCTACGGCGCCTGTCCCGACCTGGAGGACCGCGCCAAGATCGCGGACCTGCTCCGGCCGGAGCGGATCGGCGTCCACCTGTCCGAGGAGTTCCAGCTGCACCCCGAGCAGTCCACGGACGCCATCGTGATCCATCATCCGGAGGCGAAGTACTTCAACGCCCGGTGAGCCCTCCGGGGGTTCGGCCGAAGCCGCACTGCCGTCGGCTTCATGGCACACACACCAATGGCCCTCTGGCCTGCGGCGAGGGTGATTTTCGGCATACCCCCGGCGCGAGTGATAAACGAGGCGTTTTGCGCATCGGAGACGTACACTGGTCGGTCCACCAGGCCGGTTCCCTGTCCGGGAACCGGCCTGATCGTCCCTCAAGGAGGTGCGCCCGGATGACCAGCACGGTCCCCGCGCTCGGAACCGTCACGGCCGAAGGCTCCGCCCTGCAGGCGGTGCTCCTCGACATGGATGGCACCCTGGTGGACACCGAGGGTTTCTGGTGGGACGTCGAGGTCGAGGTCTTCGCCGCCCTCGGCCACACCCTGGACCAGTCCTGGCGCCACGTCGTGGTCGGCGGACCCATGACCCGCAGCGCCGGCTTCCTCATCGAGGCCACCGGCGCCGACATCACCCTCGCCGAACTCACCGTGCTGCTCAACGAGGGCTTCGAGGACCGCATCGACCGGACTCTGCCGCTGATGCCGGGCGCCGCCCGCCTGCTCACCGAACTCCACGAGCACGGCATCCCCACCGCCCTGGTCTCCGCGTCCCACCGGCGCATCATCGACCGCGTGCTGAGCGTCCTCGGCGCCCACCACTTCGCCCTGTCCATCGCCGGCGACGAGGTCTCGCGCACCAAGCCCTTCCCCGACCCCTACCTGCTCGCCGCAGCGGGGCTGGACGCCCGGCCGGACAGATGCGCGGTGGTCGAGGACACCGCCACCGGTGTCGCCGCCGCCGAGGCAGCGGGCTGCCGCGTCGTCGCCGTACCCTCCATCGCCCCCATCAGCCCGGCCGCCGGACGCACCGTGGTGACCTCCCTGGAAGAGGTCGACCTGGCATTTCTGCGCGGCCTGATGACGGAAATGCCCTAGCCGTTCACCCAGCGTGAAAAGTCCATTGGCCCGGTTGGACAAATTTCCGGGGAAGTACACCCGAGTGGAATTCACGGCCGGTCGCCCGGCCGAATTCCACTGACTCGCGGCACAGTTGGAAGTGTGACGTTCCCCACCCCGGCGGCCCTCGACAACCCGGGTCAAGTGTGCTGAACGGCCCTGTTCGGCCCGGAACGACGGGTCTTTGTGTCCCGATTGATGGGATGCTGCACTAATCCTGCCGCTGTCGGGTTTTCGGTGTGTCCGCACCCGGTTCCACTGCGTGATGGGGGGTCAACTCACGGGGCCGTGAACCCTCCTGCGGGCGCGGACTAATCTCATCGCGAGAACATCGCCGCAACCCCCCGTGATCCGCCGCACCACCCATGCATGCCGGATACACGGACCCGAACAGCTCTGGAGAAACTCCCGCATGAACCGCAAGACTTTGGTGCTGCCGGCGGTGGCCGGCCTGCTCACCCCGGTTCTCGCCGCATGTGGCGGATCCGGCAGCGGGAGCAAGAGCGGTGACGCCATCGTCGTCGGTACCACGGACCGGTTCACGACCACCAGCGACGCCCCGGCGCCCCTCGACCCCGCCTACGCCTACGACGTCGGCACCTGGAACATCCTGCGCCAGACCGTGCAGACCCTGATGGCCCAGCCCAAGGGCGAGGGTGACCCCATCCCGGACGCCGCCGAGAACTGCTCCTTCACCGACAGCGGCAGCGAGCGCTACGCGTGCAAGCTCCGCGACGGCCTGAAGTTCTCGAGCGGTGACCCGGTGACCGCCCAGGACGTCAAGTACTCCATCGAGCGCGCCCTGCGCATCAAGTCCAGCAGCGGCGTGTCCTCCCTGCTGAACACCATCGACACCATCGAGACGCAGGGCGACCGCGAGGTCATCTTCCACCTCAAGACCGCCGACGCCACCTTCCCGTACAAGCTGTCCACCCCGGTCGCGGGCATCATCAACCCGAAGGACTACCAGAAGGACAAGCTGCGCGACGGCTTCGAGGTCGACGGGTCGGGCCCCTACACCTTCCAGGGCGACGTCAGCGGCAACGCGATGACCGCCATGACCTTCACCAAGAACCCCAACTACAAGGGGGCCGTGAAGGTGAACAACGACAAGGTCGAACTGCGCTCCTTCACCGACGCCGACGCCATGGGCGCCGCCATCGACAAGGGTGACATCGACGTCATGACCCGCACCATGTCGCCCGCCCAGATCCAGAAGCTGGACGCCGGCAGCGACGACAAGGTCGACCTCGTCGACATGCCGGGCCTGGAAATCCGCTACCTCGCCTTCAACACGAACGCCCCCAGCGTGAAGTCCAAGGCCGTACGCCAGGCGATGGCCCAGCTCATCGACCGCGCGGAAATCCTCTCCAAGGTCTACGGCACCCAGGCCGAGCCGCTGTACTCTCTCGTCCCGGCCACCGTCACCGGCCACTCCAACTCGTTCTTCAACAAGTACGGCAACCCCAGCCTCGCCAAGGCCAAGGCCCTGCTGGCCAGGGCCGGCATCACCACGCCGGTCAAGCTGACCCTGCACTACACCACCGACCACTACGGCTCCGCCACGAAGAAGGAGTTCGAGGTCCTGCAGAAGCAGCTCAACGACAGCGGCCTGTTCGACGCGTCCATCCAGGGCCACCCCTGGGAGACCTTCCGCCCCTCCGAGCAGAAGGGCCAGTACGACGTCTACGGCATGGGCTGGTTCCCCGACTTCCCGGACGCCGACAACTTCCTCGCGCCCTTCCTCGACAAGGACAACTTCCTCGGATCGCCGTACTCCAACAGCACCATCCAGCGCACCCTGATCCCGGAGTCCCGCCGCGAGGCCGACCGGCTCAACGCCGCCAAGAGCCTGACGGAGATCCAGGACATCGTCGCCGAGGACGTCCCGGTCCTGCCGCTGTGGCAGGGCAAGCAGTACGTCGCCGCACGGGACGACATCACGGGCGTCGCCTACGCCCTCAACTCCTCCTCGACGCTTCAGCTGTGGGAGCTCGGCCGCGGTGTGAGCGGCTGACGGCTCTCTCGTCCGGGGGCCAGGGACGGCTGCCCCGGACTGCCCGGGGCCAGGACCGCGGCCCCGGGGTGACGAACCGACGACAAGGCACATTTCAAGTGAACATGCGCAACCAGTGGCCAGTCCTGCCCATCGTGGCGGGGCTGGCCTCCGGCCTGTTGACCGGCTGCGGCTCGGGATCCGGTGACTCCGGGGGTACCGGCTCCGCCGTGGTGATGGGGATGTCCGACGACGTCCTCGCCACGGACCCGGCCTCCGGCTACGATCCCGGCTCCTGGCTGTTGTTCGACAACGTCTTCCAGTCGCTGCTCAGCTTCCCCAAGGGCGGGACCGAACCCCAGCCGGAACTGGCCAAGGAATGCACCTTCACCGACTCCCGGGCCACCGTCTACCAGTGCACGCTCAAGGACGGCCTGAAGTTCAGCAACGGTGACCCGCTCACCTCGAAGGACGTGAAGTTCTCCTTCGACCGCATGCTGAAGATCAACGACCCCGCGGGGCCCGCGATCATGTTCCCGATGCTGGGCAGCGTCGACACCCCGGACACGAAGACGGTCGTCTTCCACCTGAAGTCCTCCGACGCCACCTTCCCCAGCAAGCTCGCCTCCGGCGCCGGCTCCATCGTCGACCACCGCCAGTACGACGCCGGCCACCTGCGCGCCGACAACAAGGCCATCGGCTCCGGCCCCTACAAGCTGGACTCCTTCGACAAGGACCAGGCCGTCTTCTCCGTCAACGGCAACTACAAGGGCACCGCCGAGATCAAGAACTCCGGCGTCACCCTGAAGTTCTTCCACGGCGACCGCGCCGCCCTGAAGAAGGCCCTCCTGGACGGCAAGGTCGACATCGCCTACCGAGGCCTGTCCGCCTCCGACGTCGCCGGCCTCGACCAGCAGCAAGGCAAGGGCGTCGACGTCATCGAGGGCAGCAGCGCCGAAGTCCAGCACCTGGTCTTCAACATGAACGACCCGGTCGCCGGAAAACTCGGCGTCCGCAAGGCCATGGCCTACCTCATCGACCGCGACGCCCTGATCAAGAACGTCTACCAGGGCACCGCCACCCCGCTGTACTCGATCATCCCGGCGGGCATCGTCGGCCACAACACGGCCTTCTTCGACACCTACGGCGCCCGCCCCTCCCAGGCCAAGGCCGCCGCCGCACTGCGCGCCGCCGGCATCACCGGCAAGGTCAGGCTCACCCTCTGGTCCACGCCGTCGCGCTACGGCCCCGCCACCGACGAGGAGCTCAAGGCCATCGCCGGACAGCTCAACGCCAGCGGCCTGTTCGACGCCGACGTCAAGTCCGTCGCCTTCGGCCAGTACGAGAAGGACATCGCGGCCGGCAAGTACGGCGTGTACGTCAAGGGCTGGGTGCCGGACTACCCGGACGCCGACAACTTCACCGCACCCTTCTTCGGCAAGGGCAACGTGTTGGACAACAACTACAGCAACCGCACCATCACCGGCACCCTCATCCCCGACACCGCCGCACAGAGCGACCGGGCAGCCACCGACAAGGACTTCGGACAGCTGCAGAACATCGTCGCCACCGAACTGCCCGTCCTGCCCGTCTGGCAGGCCAAGCAGTACGCGGTCGTCCGCGACGGCGTCTACGGCCTGGAGTACTGCCTGGACGCCTCCACGGTGTTCCGGTTCTGGGAACTCAGCAAGAGCTGACGCCCGTTGACACCGAGGGCGCCCGTCTCCGCGCGGGAGGGGCGCCCTTCGCCGTCGTACCGAACGCGTCCGCGCCTCACTGCGCGCCGGGACGCACCAGACCGCTCTCGTACGCGTACACCGCCGCCTGCACCCGGTCCCTGAGCCCCAGCTTGGTCAGCACATGCCCCACGTGCGTCTTCACCGTGGTCTCACTGACGAACAGGTCAGCGGCGATCTCCGCATTGGACAGACCCCGCGCCACCAGCTTCAGCACCTCCACCTCACGGTCGGTGAGGGTGTTCAGCGTGTCCGGCACCGGCTCCTCGCCGGACGGCAGATGCGTGGCGTACTTGTCCAGCAGCCGACGCGTGATGCTCGGCGCCAGCATCGCCTCACCCGCCGCCACCACCCGGATCGCCTGCACCAGTTCATTGGCCGGCGCGTCCTTCAGCAGAAAGCCGCTCGCCCCGGCGCGCAGCGCCTCGACGACATACTCGTCCAAGTCGAAAGTGGTCAGCACGAGCACCTTCGCCGGACCGTCCCGCCCCGGACCGGTGATCTGCCGGGTCGCCTCCACCCCGTCCATCCGCGGCATACGGATGTCCATCAGGACCACATCCGGCTGCAGGGCACGCACCTGATCGAGGGCCTGCAGGCCGTCACCGGCCTCGCCCACGACCGCGATGTCCTGCTCGGCCTCCAGGATCATCCGGAAACCCGTACGCAGCAGGGGCTGGTCGTCGACCAGTAGGACACGGATGGCCACCTGACACTCCTTCGCTAGTCCGGGCCCATTCTGCCCTGCGACACGCCCCCGGACTCGCGCGCCCTCACCGGCAACGGATACGGCGGGGGAGTGCCGCCGAACTCCGGGCAGTGCGCCTGGTGGTCGCACCAACCGCACAGCTTCGTCGGCCGCGGCCGCCACTCCCCGGTCTCCGTGGCCTGACTGATGGCCTCCCACAGCGCGTGCAGCTTGCGCTCCACCCGCTCCAGATCGGCGAGGACCGGGTCGTACGTCAGCACATCCCCGCTGCCGAGATAGACCAGCTGGAGCCGCCGCGGCACGACCCCCTTCAACCGCCACACCACCAGGGCGTAGAACTTCATCTGGAACAACGCGCCCTCGGAGTACTCCGGCCGCGGCGCCTTCCCCGTCTTGTAGTCGACGATCCGCACCTCACCGGTCGGCGCCACATCCACCCGGTCGATGATCCCGCGCAGCCGCAGCCCCGACTCCAGCTCGGCCTCCACGAACAGCTCCCGCTCGGCCGGCTCCAACCGCGTCGGATCCTCCAGCGTGAACCAGCGCTCGACCAGCCGCTCGGCCTCGGTGAGCCAGCCCCCCAGCCGCTCCCCGTCCGGATCGTCCGCGAACAGCTCCATGAGCTCCGGCCTGTTCTCCCGCAGCCGGTCCCACTGCCCCGGGATCAGCGACTTCGCCCGCGGCGCGGTCCGCTCCGCCGCCGGCGCGTCGAACAGCCGCTCCAGCACCGCGTGCACCAGCGTGCCCCGGGTCGCCGCCGCGCTCGGCTTCTCCGGCAGCCGGTCGATCACCCGGAACCGGTACAGCAACGGGCACTGCATGAAATCACTGGCCCGGGACGGGGACAGGGAGGTGGGCGCAATGGCGACGCGCTCGGCACCGGCCTCCGGCGGAGCCGGCATGACCGGGTCCGGCTCGGAGGCCTCCGCAGCTGCCGAGGGCCCCGGCACCGAAGCCGCCACAGGCGTCGGTTGCGGCGCCTCGGCCGGATCCGTCTGCTCGGCGCTGCCCGACAGGGCTCCCGCGTCCTCGATGCTGCTGTCCATGTCCACAGACCTTACGGCCCACCACTGACAGTGACCCAGCCGCCGCCCGAGTCCGGCCCGCGTCCGCGGGGCAAACACAAGGGGTGCCGGGGCGAAACGCGTCACCAAGGCCGCATACCATCGACCAGAGACCCTTCCGTCCGGCAGGTACGGGAGACGCTTCGAACGAGGGGACACCGTGGACGTGAGCGGCGGGAGCGGGCAGCCGCGGTCCGGCAACGACAAGCCGGCCGAGCACCCCGCAGGTCCAACGGCCCCGACGACCGACCGCACCGACCATGCGGGCCCCGAGCCTCAGCCCGCGACGCCCACCGCGGACCACCGCCGGGCCGAAGCCGACAACAAGGGGGACGCGCCCGACCACCCGGCCGCCCCACGCCCCGCCCAGCCCGACGCGGCCACCACCGCGAACCCGGAGGGCACGGACAACAGCGGCGCCGCCGGTGGCTCGCACGCCGCGGTTCCTGCGGAGGGCACGGACAGCAGGGGTGCCGGCTCGGGGGCCACTGTGCTTTCGGGGGATACAGCCGGTGCCGGCGACGACCGGGACGCCGAAGGGGCCTCCGGCGGCTCGGCCGACACCGGCGGGAGCGACGCCAGCGGTTCGGACGCGACCGGCGCAGAGGGCCGCCGCGATGCCACCGCCGCCAGTGATATGGGCGACGAGCGGCACACCGGCGGCACCGGCGCCGGCGCCACGACCGGCGACACCGGCGGCGCGCAGACCCCGTCCCGCGAAACGACCCTCCCGCCCCACAGCCCCGACAGCTCCGCCGGACCCGAAAACGCCCCCGGCACCGGCACCCGGCGCGAGACGAGCCCCGAGCAGCACCGCACCCTCGCTCAATCCGGAATCGCCAAGGGCGAACCGCCCCAGCCACGGCCCAAAGAGCCCGGTGGCGGCATCCTCATGGGCCGCCCCTTCGGCGTACCGGTGTACGTCGCGCCGAGCTGGTTCCTCGTCGCCGCGCTCATCACCTGGGTCTTCGGCGGCCAGCTCGACCGCGTGCTGCCCGAGCTGGGCGCCCTGCGCTACCTGGTCTCCCTGTTCTTCGCCGTCGCCTTCTACGCCTCCGTGCTGGTCCACGAGCTGGCCCACACGGTCGCCGCGATCCGCTTCAAGCTCCCGGTCCGCCGCATCCAGCTGCAGTTCTTCGGCGGCGTCTCCGAGATCGAGAAGGAGGCCGAGACCCCGGGCCGGGAATTCATCCTGGCCTTCGTCGGCCCGCTGCTCTCCCTCGTCCTCGCCGCACTGTTCTACCTCGCCATGAAACCCGTCCAGCCCGGCACCGTACCCGGCGTCCTGCTGGCCGGCCTGATGATCTCCAACCTCATCGTGGCGATCTTCAACCTCCTCCCCGGCCTGCCCCTCGACGGCGGCCGCATGCTCCGCGCCGTCGTCTGGGCCATCACCGGCAAACCCATGAGCGGCACCGTCGCCGCCGCCTGGGTCGGCCGCGCCCTCGCCGTCGCCGTCCTGATCGGCCTGCCGCTGCTCAACCAGTCCGGCGCCCTCGGCGGCAACAGCGAGAACACGGGCGGCATGGACACCGTCACCGACGCCCTGCTCGCCGCCATCCTCGCCGCGATCATCTGGACCGGCGCCGGCAACAGCCTGCGCATGGCCCGCCTGCGCGAACACCTCCCCGAACTGCGCGCCCGCACCCTCACCCGGCGGGCCGTGCCCGTCGAGACCGACACCCCCCTCTCGGAGGCCCTGCGCCGCGCCAACGCCGCCGGCGCCCGCGCCCTGGTCGTCGTCGACGCCCACGGCAACCCCCTTTCCCTGGTCCGCGAGTCCGCCATCGTCGGCGTACCCGAACACCGCCGCCCCTGGGTCGCCGTCAGCGGCCTCGCCCAGGACCTCACCGACGGCATGCGCGTCTCCGCCGAGCTCGCCGGAGAAGAACTCCTGGACGTCCTGCGCGCCACCCCCGCCACCGAATACCTCGTCGTCGAGGAGACCGGCGAGATCTACGGCGTCCTGTCAGCGGCAGACGTGGAGCGGGCCTTCGTCAAGGCGATGGCCCGCCCCTCGGCCTAGTGGTCGGCGGCTCCCTCGGCTGCCGGTACGCTGGTCACATGTCCGAACCGACCGGTGCCGCCCGCAGGCGCGGGCCCTTCAAGGTCGGGGACCAGGTACAGCTGACCGACCCCAAGGGCCGCCACTACACGTTCACGCTCGAAGCCGGGAAGAACTTCCACACCCACAAGGGCTCCTTCCCGCACGACGAACTGATCGGCGCTCCCGAGGGCAGCGTTGTCCGCACCACCGGCAACGTCGCCTACCTCGCGCTGCGCCCCCTGCTCCCCGACTACGTCCTGTCCATGCCCCGCGGGGCGGCCGTCGTCTACCCCAAGGACGCGGGACAGATCCTCGCCTTCGCCGACATCTTCCCCGGCGCACGCGTCGTCGAGGCCGGCGTCGGCTCCGGCTCGCTCAGCAGCTTCCTGCTGCGCGCCATCGGCGACCAGGGCATGCTGCACTCCTACGAGCGCCGCGAGGACTTCGCCGAGATCGCCAAGCAGAACGTCGAGCGCTACTTCGGCGGCCCCCACCCCGCCTGGCAGCTCACCGTCGGCGACCTCCAGGACAACCTGTCCGACACCGACGTCGACCGCGTCATCCTCGACATGCTCGCCCCCTGGGAATGCCTCGAGGCCGTCTCCAAGGCACTCGTCCCCGGCGGCATCCTCTGCTGCTACGTGGCCACCACCACCCAGCTCGCCCGGACCGTGGAGTCCATCCGGGAGATCGGCTGCTTCAACGAGCCGACCGCCTGGGAGACCATGATCCGCAACTGGCACATCGAGGGCCTGGCCGTCCGCCCCGACCACCGCATGATCGGCCACACCGGCTTCCTGCTCACCGCCCGCCGCCTCGCCGACGGCGTC
Source organism: Streptomyces sp. NPDC030820 (assembly GCF_055572075.1). Lineage (NCBI taxonomy): Bacteria > Bacillati > Actinomycetota > Actinomycetes > Kitasatosporales > Streptomycetaceae > Streptomyces > Streptomyces sp. NPDC030820. The sequence continues at coordinate 303,831 of NZ_JBVIEB010000008.1, read as the reverse complement.
GAGCCGCCCATGCGCCGCCGCCGCCCCGCCAAGGGCGCATACGGCGAGGACTACGCCGGACCCAACCCCGACGGCGGCGCCGGCCGCTGACCCACCCGCACACAGCACAACCCAAAGGCGCCGTGCCGGAGTTCCCACAGACCGACGGGAACTCCGGCACGGCGCCCCTTCGTTGACAGGGCACCAGGAGATTCCCGAGCCCCCACGGCTCGTACGCCCGCCACTTGCACGGGCCCCGCGGGAATCCCCGACCCCGCCGTTCCCCCGCACTGTGACGTGTGGCACCATGCTGGCCACCCCCACCGGCACAGCCCTCACAGGAGACACTCCTAGTGCAGCAATCCGCCGTTCCGGAGCTCGCTCACACCCAGACCCGACCCATCCACTGGGTCGCCACCGCCACGGCCGTCGCCGGCGTCGTGGCCCTCTCCTCGTTCGTACAGCCCGGATCGGCCACGGCCGCCCAGTCCGCCACCGGCACACACACCAAGTCCGCCCCCGCCGCCCTCGCACCACCCAGCACCACCGGCGTGGACTTCCCCCTGCAGTGCGGACCCGTGAAAGCCGTGGTCGCCAAGAAAGCCACCGGAGACCTGGACGGCGACGGCAGACCGGAAACCGTCGCAGTAGTGCACTGCGACTCCGCCATGGGCACACCACCCGACGGCGTCTACGTCCTCACCCGCTCCACCGACAGCGACCAACCACGCGTGGTCGCCACCCTCGTCGACCCCAAGAACCGGCTCACCGTCACCGACTTCTCGATACGCGCGGGCACCGTCGCCGCCACCCTGCTCGGCTACTCCTCCGACGCCGTCCCCAACTGCTGCCCCGACCTGAAAACCCCGACCAAGTGGCACTGGAACGGCAACGCGTTCATCCGCTCCACCCCCGCCGACGCCCACAGCGTCTGACACACGTCGTCCGACACACGGCCCGGCCCGGACTCACTCCGCGTCGGGCCCGTACACCTCGACCCTGTCCGAAACCCGGCGCACATGAATGCACTCGCCGGGACACTCCCGTGCCGAATCCACCACATCCGCCAGCAGCGGCAACGGCACCGGCGCCGCCGCACCCACCGCCTGCAACAGCTCCTCGTCCGCGCCCTTCACATAGGCCAGCCCGTCGATGTCCAGCTCGAACACCTCAGGGGCGTACTGGGCGCAGATCCCGTCACCGGTACACAGATCCTGGTCGATCCAGACCTCCAGCGCCTCCCCGCCCGGGGCCTCCTGCTGCACGGTCACCTCTCCTGCCGTCCGTATGCCGGGCGGAACCGGCACCTCCAGGGCCAGCCGGGTCCGCACCAGCGGCTGTTGAACACCCCGACCCTACCTCCGCCCGCAATCCGGCCACGCTCCACCGGCACCGGGTTTCCACCCCCGCCCCCTCGGGTACCAGCGCCCGATCAGGACAGCACACCCCCACCTTCGTCACCCACCACTTCAGGCCAGGCCGACCGTGACACCCCCCGCCCGAACCGTCGCTCTGCGTGATGAAACACGCAAGCGCGCTCCCGGCTGCCCACCTCCGGGCCCACCCGCCCGGATCGGACAACTCCGGCCACTCCTGAAGGGTTTCGACCACGCGATGCCTGGAACAAGCTGCTTCCGTATCACGTTGAGTGGGTATCCCCTCCGTGCGAGGGAGAGCGCAACGGGTGACCGACGACACACCTTGACAGTCTCTGTGATCTAGGGGTTTCAATCGACACCCACCCAGGTAGGGTCTGGAAGCGTCCAGCTCCCCTTGGAGGAGGTGAGGACCGTGGCAGCCCACGACGACGACATGAACCGCGGCATCCGCCCGGGACGAGGGTCCGACGACCCGGCCGGGCAGATCGCCTACCTTGAGCAGGAGATCGCCGTCCTGCGACGCAAGCTCGCCGACTCTCCGCGACACACGAGGATTCTCGAAGAGCGGATCGTCGAGCTGCAGACCAACCTGGCCGGCGTGTCCGCCCAGAACGAACGGCTGGCCAACACCCTCCGCGAGGCCCGCGACCAGATCGTGGCCCTCAAGGAAGAGGTCGACAGGCTCGCCCAGCCGCCCGCCGGCTTCGGCGTCTTCCTGCAGGCCAACGAGGACGGCACCGCCGACATCTTCACCGGCGGCCGCAAACTGCGGGTGAACGTCAGCCCAAGCGTCGACCTCGACGACCTGCGGCGCGGCCAGGAGGTCATGCTCAACGAAGCGCTCAACGTGGTCGAAGCCATGGAGTTCGAGCGCGTCGGCGACATCGTCACCCTCAAGGAGATCCTCGAGGACGGCGAGCGCGCCCTCGTGCTGGGGCACACCGACGAGGAACGGGTGGTACGGCTCGCCGAGCCGCTGCTGGACGTCACCATCCGCGCCGGCGACGCCCTCCTGCTCGAACCCCGCTCCGGCTACGTCTACGAGGTCGTCCCCAAGAGCGAGGTCGAAGAACTCGTCCTCGAAGAGGTCCCCGACATCGGCTACGAAGCCATCGGCGGACTCGGCAACCAGATCGAGGCCATCCGCGACGCGGTCGAGCTGCCGTACCTCTACCCGGACCTGTTCAAGGAGCACGAGCTGCGCCCGCCCAAGGGCGTCCTGCTCTACGGCCCCCCCGGCTGCGGCAAGACACTCATCGCCAAGGCCGTCGCGAACTCGCTCGCCAAGAAGGTCGCCGAGGTCACCGGCCAGGCCGCCGGCAAGAGCTTCTTCCTCAACATCAAGGGCCCCGAGCTGCTCAACAAGTACGTCGGCGAGACCGAGCGGCAGATCCGCCTCGTCTTCCAGCGCGCCCGGGAGAAGGCCAGCGAGGGCACCCCCGTCATCGTCTTCTTCGACGAGATGGAGTCCCTCTTCCGTACCCGAGGCTCCGGCGTCAGCTCCGACGTGGAGAACACCATCGTCCCCCAGCTCCTCGCCGAGATCGACGGCGTGGAAGGCCTGGAGAACGTGGTCGTCATCGGCGCCTCCAACCGCGAGGACATGATCGACCCCGCCATCCTCCGCCCCGGCCGCCTCGACGTGAAGATCAAGATCGAGCGTCCCGACGCCGAGGCCGCCAAGGACATCTTCGGCAAGTACCTCACCGAACGCCTCCCGCTGCACGCCGACGACCTCGGCGAACACGGCGGCGACAAGGCCACCACCGTCCAGAGCATGATCCAGACGGCGGTCGAGCAGATGTACGCCGAATCCGAGGAGAACCGCTTCCTGGAAGTCACCTACGCCAACGGCGACAAGGAAGTCCTCTACTTCAAGGACTTCAACTCCGGAGCCATGATCGAAAACATCGTGGGCCGCGCCAAGAAGATGGCGATCAAGGACTTCCTCGAAAAGAACCAGAAGGGCCTCCGCGTCTCCCACCTCCTCCAGGCCTGCGTGGACGAGTTCAAGGAGAACGAAGACCTCCCCAACACCACCAACCCCGACGACTGGGCCCGCATCTCCGGAAAGAAGGGCGAACGGATCGTCTACATCCGTACCCTCATCACCGGAAAGCAGGGCGCAGACACCGGACGCTCCATCGACACGGTGGCGAACACCGGTCAGTACCTGTAACAGCAGGGCGGCTGCGGGTGCCCTCACCGGGTACCCGCAGCCCTCGCTTTTTCAGGCCACGACCGGAGCAGCCAATGACGCAAATGATCTCCCCACCAGTGCAAAGGCGTTCTAGGCTCGTTCCTACCGCCGAGTCGCGCAGTGCGGGGACGGGCACCGCACACGCACCGGAGCTCCAGCGGTACGTGAGCGGCGCCCCCGACCGAGGGTGCCGCCGGGCAAGGAGGGCCGCATGACCGTACGGCGAGTAATGGGCATCGAGACGGAGTACGGAATCTCCGTCCCCGGCCACCCGAACGCCAATGCCATGCTCACCTCGTCCCAGATCGTCAACGCCTACGCGGCGGCGATGCACCGGGCCCGCCGGGCCCGCTGGGACTTCGAGGAAGAAAACCCGCTACGGGACGCGCGAGGCTTCGACCTCGCCCGCGAGGCCGCCGACGCCAGCCAGCTCACCGACGAGGACATCGGCCTCGCCAACGTCATCCTCACCAACGGCGCGCGACTCTACGTCGACCACGCCCACCCCGAATACAGCGCCCCCGAGGTCACCAACCCCCGCGACGCCGTCCTCTGGGACAAGGCCGGCGAACGCATCATGGCCGAGGCCGCCGAACGAGCCGCCCAGCTCCCCGGCGCCCAGCCCATCCACCTCTACAAGAACAACACCGACAACAAGGGCGCCAGCTACGGCACGCACGAGAACTACCTGATGAAGCGGGAAACCCCCTTCTCCGACATCGTGCGCCACCTGACCCCCTTCTTCGTCTCCCGCCAGGTCTTCGCCGGCGCCGGCCGCGTCGGCATCGGCCAGGACGGCCACGAACACGGCTTCCAGCTCAGCCAGCGCGCCGACTACTTCGAAGTCGAGGTCGGCCTGGAGACCACCCTGAAGCGGCCCATCATCAACACGCGCGACGAACCCCACGCCGACGCGGAGAAATACCGCCGCCTCCACGTGATCATCGGCGACGCCAACCTCTCCGAGATCTCCACCTACCTCAAACTGGGCACGACCTCCCTGGTCCTGTCCATGATCGAGGACGGCTTCATCGCGGTGGACCTCGCGGTCGACCAGCCGGTACGAACCCTGCACCAGGTCTCCCACGACCCGTCCCTGAAACGCCTGATCACACTGCGTAGTGGCCGCACCCTGACCGCCGTCCAGCTCCAGATGGAGTACTACGAGCTGTCACGCAAGTACGTCGAGGAGCGCTACGGCGCGGACGCCGACGACCAGACCAAGGACATCCTCACCCGCTGGGAGGACACCCTCACCCGGCTCGAGAACGACCCGATGAGCCTCGCCGGCGAGCTGGACTGGGTCGCCAAGCGGGAACTGATGGAAGGCTACCGCCGCCGCGACAACCTCGACTGGGACGCCGCACGCCTCCACCTCGTCGACCTCCAGTACGCCGACGTACGCGCCGAGAAAGGCCTCTACAACCGTCTCGTGGCCCGCGGCCGCATCAAGCGCCTCCTGGACGAGACGGACGTCGAGCAGGCCATGAGGAAGCCGCCGGAGGACACCCGCGCCTACTTCCGCGGCCGCTGCCTGGAGCAGTACGCCGACGACGTCGCCGCGGCGAGCTGGGACTCGGTCATCTTCGACCTCCCCGGCCGCGACTCCCTCCAGCGCGTTCCAACCCTGGAACCGCTACGCGGAACGCGAAATCACGTCAAGGAACTGCTGGACCGCTGCCGCACCGCAGAAGACCTGGTCAGGGTCCTGTCAGGCGGCTGAGCGGGCCAGGGGGTACTCGGTGCGGCCCGGGCGGGCAGGGTGGAAACCCCGACCGCCCGGGAATCATCGAGGTGGCCCCCGTACGTTGGAGAAACTGCGGGGCCGATGTCGGACCCGGCTTGTAGGGTCTGATCATCACCGATCGGCAGGCGAACTGAGCGGGGTGAGGGTTATGGCAACCAAGGACACCGGCGGCGGCCAGCAGAAGGCCACGCGAGCGACCGAAGAGGTCGAGGAGCAGGCGCAGGACGCGCAGGCCTCGGAGGACCTCAAGGAGCGGCACGAGAAGCTGAGCGATGACGTGGACTCTGTCCTCGATGAAATCGATGATGTGCTCGAGGAGAATGCCGAGGACTTCGTGCGCTCCTTCGTTCAGAAGGGTGGGCAGTAGGGCCCTTTTCCCTTCGAATCGAAGGCGAACGGAGATCGGAAGTGTTGGGGGAGCCGGAAGTGAAGCGCTGCGCGCGGTGCGGAGAGGTCAAGCCGCGCGCAGCCTTCGCGGCCAAGCGAAGCAATCTTGACGGCTTGCAGCACCGTTGCCGCGAGTGTGCGGCTGAGGCCGACCGGAAGCGCCAGCAGGCCATGGGCAGGACCGTTCCACCGCGCGGAGCTGTCCCAGACGGTCACAAGCACTGTCAGGGCTGTGGAGAGGTCAGGCCGCGCTCTGCCTGGCATCGGGGGAAAGCCTCGCGGTGCAAGGCATGCCGTGCCGCTGACGACCGCAGGCAACACCTGAGACGCCAGTACAGCCTCACCGAAGCCGAGCGTGACGCGATGATCGCCTCCCAGCGAGGACTGTGCGCGATATGCCTGGCTGCCCCTGCTGTGCATGTGGATCACTGCCACAACACGGGTAGGGTCCGTGGCGTACTGTGCTTCAACTGCAATTCCGGTCTCGGCCTGTTGAGGGACGACCCCGAAGTCGTACGCCGAGCCGCCGCCTATCTGGAAGGAAACTTGTGGAAGCCAACTCTCGTGGCACCGGGCGTCTACCAGCTGCCTTCCTGACGCCAGGGTCCTCCTCCTTCATGGACTTCTTGTCCGAGCACCAGCCCGAGCTGTTGCCCGGCAACCGGCAGCTGCCGCCCATGCAGGGCGTGATCGAGGCGCCCCACGGCACCACCATCGTCGCCGTGACGTTCCCGGGGGGCGTGGTGCTGGCCGGTGACCGTCGGGCCACCATGGGCAACATCATCGCTCAGCGGGACATCGAGAAGGTGTTCCCGGCGGACGAGTACTCGGCGGTGGGTATCGCCGGTACCGCCGGTCTCGCCGTGGAGATGGTCAAGCTCTTCCAGCTGGAGCTGGAGCACTTCGAGAAGGTCGAGGGTGCTCAGCTGTCGCTGGAGGGCAAGGCGAACCGGCTGTCGACGATGATCCGGTCGAACCTGGGCATGGCGATGCAGGGTCTGGCGGTCGTGCCGTTGTTCGCGGGGTATGACCTGGACCGGGAGAAGGGGCGGATCTTCTCCTACGACGTCACGGGCGGTCGTAGTGAGGAGCACAACTTCGCGGCGACGGGTTCCGGCTCGATCTTCGCTCGTGGTGCGATGAAGAAGTTGTTCCGTGACGATCTGACCGAGGAGCAGGCGACCACGTTGGTGGTGCAGGCTCTCTATGACGCGGCTGACGACGACTCGGCGACCGGTGGTCCCGATGTCGCCCGCCGGATCTACCCGATCATCACCGTGATCACCGAGGACGGTTTCCGCCGGCTGACGGAGGACGAGGCCTCCGAGATCGCTCGTGCGGTGCTGCAGAAGCGCCTGGAGGAGCCCGACGGCCCGAAGGCCGCCCTGCTCTGAGTGCGGGCCCCGGTTTCTTATCAAGGTGATCCAGTGACCATGACAGAAAGGGACGGATAACCGGTGTCGACGCCGTTCTATGTCTCACCTCAGCAGGCCATGGCCGACCGGGCGGAGTATGCCCGGAAGGGCATCGCCCGTGGCCGTAGCCTGGTCGTGCTGCAGTATGCCGACGGCATTGTGTTCGTCGGCGAGAACCCGTCCCGTGCGCTGCACAAGTTCAGCGAGATCTATGACCGGATCGGTTTTGCGGCCGCCGGTAAGTACAACGAGTACGAGAACCTGCGCATCGGTGGTGTCCGTTACGCCGACCTGCGTGGTTACACCTATGACCGTGATGACGTGACCGCCCGTGGTCTCGCCAATGTGTACGCCCAGACCCTCGGCACGATCTTCTCCTCCGCCGCCGAGAAGCCCTACGAGGTGGAGTTGGTCGTCGCGGAGGTGGGGGAGACCCCGGAGGGTGACCAGATCTATCGGCTGCCGCATGACGGGTCGATCGTGGACGAGCACGGCTCGGTCGCGGTGGGTGGCAATGCCGAGCAGATCAGCAGTTTCCTGGAGCAGCGTCACCGTGACGGCATGTCGCTGGCGGAGGCCCTGAAGCTGGCGGTGCAGGCGCTGTCCCGTGACACCAATGGCAGCGAGCGGGAGATCCCCGCGGAGCGTCTTGAGGTGGCGGTGCTGGACCGTACGCGTCCGCAGAAGCGCAAGTTCAAGCGCATCGTCCGCCGTCAGCTGTCCCGTCTGCTGGCGGGGGACGGTGCGGCCACCGAGGCGGAGAGCTCGGAGGAGGAGGACGGCTCCGAGGAGGAGTGACCTGCCGCCCTGATTGCCTGCTCCTGTGTGCCCCGGCCGTTGTCCTGGCCGGGGCACACGGCGTTTCGGTACGTCAGCGGGGCGCCTGGGCGGCGCGTGGCGGGGCCGTGGAGCCGCGTACGACGAGGTGGACCGGGATGTCCCCGCTCTCGGGCTGGCGGCCCTCCAGGACGGCGAGCAGGGCCTGCATGCCGCGTTCGCCGAAGAGTTCGGCGTCGAGTCGTACGGTGGTCAGTTCGGGGTCGATGGCGGTGGCGAGGCCGAGGTCGTCGACGCCGGTGACGGAGACGTCGTCGGGGATGCGCAGGCCGAGGCGGCGCAGGGCCTTGTAGGCGCCGGCGGCGAGTTTGTCGTCGTCGCAGACGACGGCGGTGGGCCGGGGGCCGGGTGCGGTGAGTGCGGTCTCGGTGGCGGCCAGGGCTCCTTCGATGGAGATGGGTGCCCGGGCTGTGCGTACTTCCGTCCCCGGTACCGCCGCGATGCGTGCCGCGAGTTCACGCGCGCGTACTTCGAAGGTCCAGGAGGGCACGTCGGCGGCGAGGTGGAGGATGCGGCGGTGGCCGAGGGTGAGCAGGTGGTCGGTGACCTGGCGGATGCCGTCGGTGATGTCCAGGTTGACGGTGGCTGCGCCGAGGCTGCCTTCGGGGTCGCTGTCGAGCATCACCAGGGGCAGTTGGTCTCCGCGGATGGCGGTGAGGGCGTCGGCGGCCATGGAGGAGGCGATGACGCCGTCGAGGGCGGCTTGTGCGGAGGCGAAGGGGTCGCGGGCCGGGCCGATTCCTTCGGGGGAGGGGTAGAGGACGACTCCGAAGCCGTTTTCGGCGGCCACGCGCGCGGCGCCGGTGTAGACGCCGGCGAAGAACTCTGTCGTGAGGGCCGGTACCACGAGCAGGACGGTGCGGGTGTGGCCGAGGCGGAGGTTGCGGGCGGCGAGGTTGGGGCGGTAGCCGAGTTCGCGGGCGGCGTCGCGGACGCGTTCGGCGGTGGTTTCGGAGACTCGGCCGCGCCATTTGTCGCCCAGTACGAGGGAGACGGCGGCCTGGGAGACTCCGGCTGCCTGGGCGACGTCCCGGCTGGTCGGGCGCGTGCTGCTGCGTGCCACCGTGGGCCTGCCCTTCGTCTGGACGTCCGAACAGCGCACATGGTACGTATGAGGAGGGACGTTATACGTAAAACTTGAGGCTGGAGGCGGCGGATGGCCGCGGGTTATCTGGAGATACTCCGGGCGCGGCATGCGCTGCGGCTGCTCACCGGCACCCTGGTGGGCCGGCTGCCCAACGCGACCGCCGCGATCGCCCTGGTGCTGTTCGTCCGTGCCGAGGGCGGCACCTACAGCCTCGCCGGTGCCCTCGCCGCCGTCTACGGCCTCGCCAATGCCGTGGGCCAGCCGGTGCTGGGGCGGCTCGTGGATCTGCACGGCCAGCCGCGGGTCCAGCTGCCTGCGGCGGTCCTCGCGGCCCTGTCCATGGCGGTCTTCGCGTTCTCCGGCACGGATCCGCTGCCGCCGGCGTATGTGGCCGTGGCGGCGGCCGGTCTGTTCACGCCGCCGCTGGAGGGGGGCCTGCGTGCGCTGTGGCCGTCGGTGCTGCGCCGGGAGGAGCAGGTGCACACGGCGTACGCCATGGACGCGATCGCGCAGGAGATCATGTTCACGGTGGGGCCGCTGCTGGTGACGCTGTGCGTGTCGCTGTGGGACGAGCGTGCCGCTCTGCTCGTGCTGAACCTGCTGGGGGTGCTGGGTGCCCTCTCCGTGGTCGTGTCGCCGCCCTCGCGCGCGTGGCGGTCGGCGCCGCGTGAGGCGCACTGGCTGGGCGCGCTGCGTTCGCCGGGTCTGCTGGCCCTGCTGGGTTCCTTCCTGTTCGTGGGGATCGCGCTGGGCTCGATCACGGTCGCGTCGGTGTCGTACGCCGACGGCCATGGCGGTGACGCGGTGTACGGCTGGATGATGGCGGGGCTGGGCCTGGGGGCGCTGGCCGGCGGCACGGTGTACGGGGCCCGTCGGTTGGGCGGTTCTCCCGAGCGGCGACTGAGCGTGCTTGTGGCACTTCTGGCGGTGTGTTATCTGCCTTTGATGCTGACGCCGGGTGCGCCGGCGATGGTGCTGCTCACGGTGCTCTCGGGGGTGTTTCTCGCGCCGTGTATCGCCTGTGCGTTCGTCATCGTGGACCGGCATGCGCCGAGCGGGACGGTCACCGAGGCGTTCTCCTGGCTTGTGACGACGTTCACCGTGGGTGCCTCGGTGGGCACGGGCGTGGCGGGGCCTGTGGTCCAGGCCGGTGGCACGGTGTGGGGGTTCGCGGTTCCGGGGGCGGCGGGGGCCGTGTCGTTGCTGGTGTTGCTCGCCACGGGGCGGGTCCTCGCAGCTCCCGCGCGGGGCGGGGTCGTTGCGTCTTCACCGGAAAATGATCCAAATCGTGCTGTCGAACCCCGTTTCAGCTCAGGGGATCGGGCGTAATGTTCACTCATGGACCGCCGCATTTTCGGGCTGGAGAACGAGTACGGCGTCACGTGCACGTTCAGGGGACAGCGGCGCCTGTCTCCTGACGAGGTGGCGCGGTACCTCTTCCGCCGTGTCGTGTCATGGGGCCGCAGCAGCAATGTCTTTCTGCGAAACGGCGCCCGGCTCTATCTCGACGTGGGCTCACATCCGGAATACGCGACCCCCGAATGTGACAACGTGATCGAACTGGTCACCCACGACAAGGCCGGCGAGCGCATTCTCGAAGGACTCCTGGTGGACGCGGAACGACGCCTGCACGAGGAGGGAATCGCGGGCGACGTCTACCTGTTCAAGAACAACACCGACTCGGCGGGCAACTCCTACGGCTGCCACGAGAACTATCTGGTGGCCCGGCACGGGGAGTTCTCGCGGCTCGCGGACATCCTCATCCCGTTCCTGGTGACCCGGCAGCTGCTGTGCGGTGCGGGCAAGGTGCTGCAGACGCCGCGCGGTGCCGTGTACTGCGTGAGTCAGCGCGCGGAGCACATCTGGGAGGGGGTGTCCTCGGCGACGACCCGTTCGAGGCCCATCATCAACACCCGTGACGAGCCGCACGCGGATGCCGAGCGTTACCGTCGGCTGCATGTCATCGTCGGTGACTCGAACATGTCCGAGACGACGATGCTGCTGAAGGTCGGCGCCACGGACCTGGTGCTGCGCATGATCGAGGCGGGCACCGTGATGCGCGACCTCACGCTGGAGAACCCGATCCGGGCGATCCGTGAGGTCAGCCATGACATCACGGGCCGGCGCAAGGTGCGTCTGGCCAGCGGTCGGGAGGCCTCCGCGTTGGAGGTGCAGCGGGAGTACTTCGACAAGGCCGTGGACTTCTGTGACCGCCGGGGGATCCGTACCGGTACGGTCGCGCAGGTCCTGGAGCTGTGGGGCCGCACCCTGGACGCGATCGAGACCGAGGAACTCGACCGGATCGCCACCGAGATCGACTGGGTGATGAAGTACAAGCTCATCGAGCGCTACCGGGCCAAGAACAACATGACGATGTCGCATCCGCGGGTCGCGCAGATAGACCTCGCCTACCACGACATCCATCGTCGTCGTGGCCTGTACTACCTGCTGGAGAAGAAGGGTCAGGCGGCCCGGGTCTGCAACGACTTGAAGATCTTCGAGGGCAAGTCGGTTCCGCCGCAGACCACTCGGGCGCGGCTGCGCGGTGACTTCATCAGGCGGGCACAGGAACAGCGCAGGGACTTCACGGTCGACTGGGTGCACCTGAAGCTCAACGACCAGGCGCAGCGCACGGTGTTGTGCAAGGACCCGTTCCGTTCGGTGGACGACCGGGTGGAGAAGCTGATCGCCGGGATGTAGCGGAAAAGCGGGTGAGTCAAGCGTTTCGGGCGTGAAATGCCGGAACGCCACACGGGCGTCGTACGTTTCCCGTACGGCGCCCTTCTCACGCCGTAGAGTTGCGCGCACGCCAACCGCAAGATCGACCGATTACGAGGCTCTTCCGTGCGCCGACGTTCACTTCTCCTCGCCGCCGTACCCGCAGGACTGGTCACGCTCGCCGGATGCGGTGGCGGCAAGTCCGGCTCCAGCAAGGCCGGTGTCTCGCCGTCGCCGTCGGTGTCCACGGTGCCTCCGCCGAAGATCGTGGAGGGGCCGTTGCCGGCGATCACGGCGGGCACGAAGTTCGGTGAGAAGCCGACCGTGGCGAAGGGGCCGGGTGAGCCGTCGAAGAACCTCGCGGTGAAGACGGTGATCGCGGGCAGTGGTCGTACGGTCGCGGAGAACGACTTCGTCAAGGCGAACTACCTGGGTCAGATCTGGGACACGGGCAAGGTCTTCGACAACTCCTACGACCGCAAGAGTCCGCTGGTGATGCAGTTGGCCCAGGGCAGCATCATCGACGGCTGGCGGTATGGGCTCACGGGCAAGAGGGCCGGCAGCCGTGTCGAGATCGCCGTGCCGCCCGCCTGGGGCTATGGCAAGTCGGGCCAGCCGCAGGCGGGTATCAAGGGCACCGACACGATGGTCTTCGTCATCGACCTGATCGACGTCTTCGACTCCAAGAGCTCGTCCCACGGCAAGCCGGTCCCGCAGGCCGACGCGGCGCTGCCGAAGGTGGCCACGAACACCGACGGCACCGTCCCCAAGGTCACTGTTCCCAAGACCGACCCACCGAAGAAGCTCGTGTCGACGTACGTCCTGGAGGGCGACGGGCCCGAGCTCAAGGCGGACCAGGCGGTCCTGTGCCAGTTCCAGGGTCTGGTCTGGGAGAGCGGCAAGACCTTCCAGCGGACGTACGGCTCGGGGCGGCTCAGCCAGTTCTCGCTGACGCAGATCCAGCAGGTGGTCAAGGGTCTCGCGCAGGGCCTGACCGGCAAGAAGGTGGGCAGCCGCGTGCTGGTCGTCGTACCGCCGGAACTGGGCTACACCAACCCCCAGGCCGGCGGACCCATCAAGAAGGACTCCACGCTCGTCTACACGGTGGACATCCTCGCGGCGATGTAGCCGGCGGTGTCCATGGCGGGCGGCGGGCCTGCGGAGATGAAAGACTGTCCGCGTTTTCGTGTCGTACACAAGCAGGAGCTTTTGACGTGAACATCGACAAGCCCGAGATCGACTTCCCCGAGGGCGCGCCCCCGGCGGACCTTGAGATCAAGGACATCTGGGAGGGTGACGGTCCGGTCGCGCAGGCGGGCCAGAACGTCACCGTGCACTACGTGGGTGTCGCCTTCAGCACCGGCGAGGAGTTCGACGCCAGCTGGAACCGCGGCACTCCGTTCCGCTTCCCGCTGGGTGCGGGCCGGGTCATTGCGGGCTGGGACCGGGGTGTGCAGGGCATGAAGGTCGGCGGCCGTCGCCAGCTGACCATCCCCGCCCACCTCGCCTACGGCAATCAGAGCCCGACCCCGGCGATCAAGCCGGGCGAGACGCTGATCTTCGTGGTGGACCTGCTGGGCGTCTGATCGCCGCGGGATCCCCTTCCGATCGCACGGGAGCCGTATGGGATCGACCGGCCGTATCCGACCGGTTCCGATCACCTGGGGCCCATGCCTGCTCGGGCATGGGCCCTCGGCTTTTGTCACCGCACCCGGGAGCGGTACGGTCATCGGTCGGAAGCACCATAGGAAAGGCGAAGGGCGTCGATGGCCATTGCCAAGGCCGAGCGGCTGATGAACCTCGCGCTGTGTCTGCTCGGCACACGGCGGCCTCTCAGCAAGCGCGAGCTGCGGGAGTCCATCGAGGCCTACCTGGAGGCGGGCTCCGACGACTCCTTCAACCGGATGTTCGAGCGGGACAAGGACGATCTGCGCGAGCTGGGCCTGGTCATCGCGACCGTGGAGAACATCGACGGCGAGGTCGGCTATCTCGCCCGCCGTGACAGCAATCGGCTGCCGCCCATCACCCTGGACGCGGAGGAGGCCGCGGCGCTCGGTCTCGCCGCCAAGGTGTGGCAGCAGGCCCGTCTCGCCGGTGCGGCCAGCGGTGCCCTGCAGAAGCTGCGCGCCGCGGGGCTGCCCGAGGACGTCGATCCGTACGAGGCGCACGGCGCCCTGGAGCCGCGCATCCCGGTGCACGAGGCCGCCTTCGAGCCGCTGATGCTGGCCTGCCGGGACCGCCGCCCGGTCGTCTTCGACTACCGCAAGGCCTCCGCGGCCCGCCCCGAGCCCCGCCATGTGGAGCCGTGGGCGCTGGAGTGCTGGCGCGGGCACTGGTACCTGGCCGGTTTCGACCGGGACCGGGGTGCGGAGCGCGTCTTCCGGCTCTCCCGGATCACCGGCCGGGTCCGCTCGCGTGGTACGGGCTTCACCGCGCCCGTGCCCGATGTCGTCACCGTGCGCGAGACCGTGGCGAGCTGGGCGGGCGAGATCGCCGACGGTACGGCGCTGATCCGGCTGCGTTCCGGGGCCGGTTACCCCCTTCGGGCGAAGGCCGGCAAGGTGCGGGAACTCGGCGACGGCTGGGACGAGTTGGAGATTCCGTACGGGCACGGCCTGGACGCCTGGCTGGTGGAGTTCGGGCCGGACGTGGTGGTCCTGGAGCCGGCCGAGCTGCGCGCGGACGTGGTGGACCGGCTGCGTGCCGTGGCCAAGGGCTGAGGGGGAGCAGGACTGTGGCAGGCAAACCGGTCAGGCCCGTGAACGCCATCGACCAGACCCGGCGGATGCTCTCCCTGGTGACCTATCTGCGGGAGCGCCCCGGCGCCCGGATCGCGGACGTCGCGCGTGCCTTCGGCATCACCGAGGACGAGCTGGTCGCCGACCTCGATCTGCTGCCCATGTGCGGCACCAGTTTCCGCGGCGGCGATCTGCTGGACATCGACACCGACGGCGAGCGCATCTGGTGGCACAACCCGGCGGCGCTCGGGGAGGAGGCGGCCGAGCCGCTCAGGCTGGCCGCCGACGAGGCCACCGCGCTGCTGGTGGCCGCCCGCGCGGTGTCGACCCTGCCGGGCCTGCGTGAGGGCGACCGTCAGGCGCTGCTGCGGGCCACCGCCAAGGTGGAGGCCGCCGCCGGTGAGGCGGCCGGCGCCAGCGCCCGGCTGTCGGTGACCTTCGAGTCCGAGGGCGGGGTCTTCGCCGACGTCGACCGGGCGATCTCCGAGCGCCGCCGGCTGTGGATCCGCTACTACTCCCCGGCCCGCGACGAGGTCACCGAGCGCGAGATCGACCCGATCCGCCTGGTCAGTGTCGGCCACACCTATGTGGAGGCCTGGTGTCGCCGTTCAGAGGCCCGGCGCACCTTCCGGCTCGACCGGGTCGCGGAGATCAGGATCCTGGACGAGCCGTCCGCGCCGCCCGAGGTGGAGCTGCGTGACCTCTCCGAGGCCCTGGTGCAGCCGGCCGCCGAGGACCCGGAGGTCGTGGTCGAGGTCGGCCCGGGCGGCCGCTGGGTGGCCGAGTACTACCCGCACGACAGCGCCGATGAGCTTCCCGACGGCGGGCTGCGTATCACTCTGCGCACCCCTGATCCGGCCTCCCTGCGCCGCCTGGCACTGCGCCTCGGCCGCGACGGCCGGATCGTGTCCCCACCGGAGCTGGCCGACAGCGCCCGCAGAGCGGCGGCGGAGGCACTGGCGGCGTACGACACGGCGTCGCAGTGAGGCAGCGCCCCGAAGGGGCGCGGAGCTGTGTCGGACATGCGGCTCCGCCGCGTGGGCGCAGCCACGACGGCGTCGCGGGCGAGGCCGGCGATCGCTGGACGACCAGAAGAAGGAGCGAGGGCTGTGAGCGAGCGTGCGGGTGAGATGACGGTGGCGGCCGCCTTCGCCGGGATGAGGAGAGCCGTCCCCGTGGTGTTCAAGGCGGGCTGCCCCGACTGCCGGGGCCGCTTCGAGCTCGCCGCGAGCGCGCTGCGCCTGGCCATCGGCG
The DNA here is from genome assembly GCF_055572075.1 of Streptomyces sp. NPDC030820. NCBI lineage: Bacteria > Bacillati > Actinomycetota > Actinomycetes > Kitasatosporales > Streptomycetaceae > Streptomyces > Streptomyces sp. NPDC030820. The sequence continues at coordinate 288,090 of NZ_JBVIEB010000008.1, read as the reverse complement.
CCACCAGCCGGACGACGTTCTACTCGTTCACCTGCCCCGACTGCGGGGCCGTCGTCCGCAAGCCCGCCGGGGAGCGCATCGTCGAGCTGCTCACCGGTGGCGGGGTCCGCACGCTGCGGCTGCACACCACCGTCTAGTCTCGACGTCATGTTCTGGCCGATGTTCACGGTAGCGCTGGGTTTTCTGGGTCTCGCGGTGCTGGGGGTGCTCGCTGTCCGGGTCTTCCTGGAGGCACGGCGTCTCGGGCAGCAGGTCGCGGACTCCGCGCGCCGGATCAACAGGGCGGCCGAGGATCTGGAGCGGGCTGCGGTCAGCGCGGCCTCTGCCGTGGATGCGCTCTGATGGCCTTGAGAGCGTGCGCTTTGGGTCACTTCGCCCTGTCAGCCGACCGGCCCGTCCGGGTACGCTGGTGATCGCGGCCCGGATGACAAGGCGCGGTCCGCAAAGGGAGCGGTAGTACGCACGGGGATTGTCCTACGTTCACCCCCGGGCGTTACGATCGCTGCCAGCACGATGCTCGGACACATGTCCGACCGGCCGGACACAGCCCGCCGCCCCGCCTCAGTGAGAAGGTGAAGACTATGTTCCGCAACGCACTTGAGCCGTGGCACCTGGTGCTCCTGGTTCTGGTGATCGTTCTCGTGTTCGGCTCCAAGAAGCTTCCGGACATGGCGCGCTCGCTCGGCAAGTCCGCGCGCATCCTCAAGAGCGAGGCCAAGGCGATGAAGGACGAAGGCAAGCAGTCTTCCACCCCCGCCCAGCCCGCCGAGGAGCAGAACCCGGCTCAGCGCACGATCCAGGCGGCACCCGGCGACGTGACCAGCTCACGGCCGGTCAACGAGCCGACGGACACGACCCAGCGCTGACGCGAGGACCGGGTCATCCGGTCCGCTGCACGAGATGAGGATGTGGGTTGCCCAAGTCTGCCCGCAACAAGGAGAAGGATCCCGAGGGGCGGATGCCGCTCGCGGATCACTTGCGTGAGCTGCGCAACCGGCTCGCGAAGGGCGTCCTGGCGATCGTCGTTGTCGCGGTGATCTCGGCCTTCTTCTACAAGGACATCATCAACTTCATCACCCGGCCGGTGCTCGACTCGGTCGGTTGCGGGCAGACCTTCGGGCAGCTGGTCAAGACCAAGAACGCCCACTGCGCGCACATCACGGTCAGCGGTCTGCTGGGGCCGTTCACTCTGGCCCTGAAGACCGCGCTGACGGCCGGCGTCGTGCTGGCGGCGCCGGTCTGGCTCTACCAGCTGTGGGCGTTCGTCGCGCCGGGCCTGCACCGGCACGAGAAGAAGTACGCCTACGCGTTCGTCGGTCTCGGTTTCCCGCTCTTCCTGGTCGGCGGCTACCTCGCCTACCACGTGCTGCCCGTGACGGCGAAGTTCCTGGTCGACCTCACGCCGAGTGGTACGGAGAACCTGCTCCCGCTGGACGAGCTCCTCGACCTGGTCACGCGCATGGTGGTCGTGTTCGGCCTCGCCTTCGAGATGCCGTTGCTGCTGGTGATGCTCAACCTCACCGGCATCCTGTCCGGCCGGCGGATGCTCGGCTGGTGGCGCGGCATGATCGTCGGCATCGCCGCCTTCGCGGCCGTGGCCACGCCCAGCCCCGACCCGGGCACGATGCTGGCGCTGGCGGCACCGATCTGGGGACTGTTCTTCATCGCTGTGGGCTTCTCGCTGCTCAACGACCGCCGCCGGGCCCGACGCGAGGCGGAGGGCCCCGCCGACGACGAGGCCTCCGAGCTGGACCTCACTCCCGAGGACATCGGCGAGATCGAGCCCGTGGCGGCCAGCCGGGCGCTGCCCGAGCAGACGGGCACGGACCGGGTCAACGGCTACGACGACGTGACCTGAGCCGCCGCGCCACAACCGCGCCGGATGCCCCCGCCCTCAGGGTCGGGGGCATCCGGCGTTGTCGATCAGCCCACGTTCCGGATAATGATCGTCCTGTTGTCAGTGGGGCCCGGTACGCTCGAAAGCACGATGACAGAGGACCTCTCTCCGGCCGAGCGGTACGCGGCAGCCCGCAGGCGGGCAGCCGAGCAGGCCACCGCGCTCGCGACCTTCCGCGAGATGTACGACTTCGGCCTCGACCCCTTCCAGATCGAGGCCTGCCAGGCACTCGAGGCGGGGAAGGGCGTACTGGTGGCCGCCCCCACCGGCTCGGGCAAGACGATCGTGGGCGAGTTCGCCGTCCACCTCGCCCTGCAGCAGGGCAGGAAGTGCTTCTACACGACACCCATCAAGGCACTGTCGAACCAGAAGTACGCCGACCTGTGCCGTCGCTATGGCACCGGCAAGGTCGGCCTGCTCACCGGCGACAACAGCGTGAACTCCGAGGCTCCGGTGGTCGTGATGACCACCGAGGTCCTGCGCAACATGCTCTACGCCGGCTCCCAGACCCTCCTCGGCCTCGGCTACGTGGTCATGGACGAGGTGCACTACCTCTCCGACCGCTTCCGCGGCGCCGTCTGGGAAGAGGTGATCATCCACCTGCCCGAGTCGGTGACCCTGGTGTCACTGTCGGCGACCGTCTCCAACGCCGAGGAGTTCGGCGACTGGCTGGACACCGTCCGTGGCGACACCGAGGTGATCGTCTCCGAGCACCGGCCCGTGCCGCTGTTCCAGCACGTCCTCGCCGGGCGGCGGATGTACGACCTGTTCGAGGAGGGCGAGGGCCACAAGAAGGCCGTCAACCCCGACCTGGTCCGCCTCGCCCGCATGGAGGCGACCCGGCCGTCGTACCAGGACCGCAGACGCGGCCGCGCGATGCGCGAGGCCGACCGGGAGCGGGAGCGCAGACAGCGCTCGCGGGTGTGGACACCGGGCCGGCCCGAGGTCATCGAGCGCCTGGACTCCGAGGGCCTCCTGCCGGCCATCACGTTCATCTTCAGCCGCGCCGCCTGCGAGGCCGCCGTCCAGCAGTGCCTGTACGCCGGCCTGAGGCTGAACGACGAGGAGGCGCGGGAGCGGGTCCGCGCCCTGGTCGAGGAGCGCACCGCCCACATCGCGCCGGAGGATCTGCACGTCCTCGGGTACTACGAGTGGCTGGAGGGCCTGGAGCGCGGTATCGCCGCCCACCATGCGGGCATGCTGCCGACCTTCAAGGAGGTCGTCGAGGAGCTGTTCGTCCGCGGTCTGGTCAAGGCGGTGTTCGCGACCGAGACCCTCGCGCTCGGCATCAACATGCCCGCCCGCTCGGTGGTGCTGGAGAAGCTCGTCAAGTGGAACGGCGAGCAGCACGCCGACATCACACCGGGTGAGTACACCCAGCTGACCGGCCGCGCCGGCCGCCGTGGCATCGACATCGAGGGTCACGCGGTCGTGCTGTGGCAGCGCGGCATGAGTCCCGAGCACCTCGCCGGTCTCGCGGGCACGCGCACGTACCCGCTGCGCTCCAGCTTCAAGCCGTCGTACAACATGGCGGTCAACCTGGTCGAGCAGTTCGGCCGGCACCGCTCGCGCGAGCTGCTGGAGACCTCCTTCGCGCAGTTCCAGGCCGACAAGTCGGTCGTCGGGATCTCCCGCCAGGTGCAGCGCAACGAGGAGGGCCTGGCCGGCTACAAGGCCTCCATGACCTGCCACCTCGGCGACTTCGAGGAGTACGCGCGCCTGCGCCGCGAGCTGAAGGACCGGGAGACCGAGCTGGCCCGGCAGGGCGCCAACCAGCGGCGCGCCGAGGCCGCCAGCGCCCTGGAGCGGCTCAGGCCGGGCGACGTCATCCACGTACCCACGGGCAAGTACGCCGGTCTGGCCCTGGTGCTGGACCCCGGTCTGCCCGCCGGCCGGTCCAACGGCCATCGCGGCCTCGACCACCTCGACGGTCCGCGACCGCTGGTGCTGACCGCCGAACGGCAGGTCAAGCGGCTGGCGTCGATGGACTTCCCCGTCCCGGTCGAGCCGCTGGACCGGATGCGGATCCCGAAGTCCTTCAACCCGCGCTCGCCGCAGTCCCGCAGGGACCTCGCCTCCGCGCTGCGCACCAAGGCCGGGCACATCCCGCCGGAGCGGGCCCGCAAGAAGCGCTCCCAGGCCGCCGACGACCGAGAGATCGCCCGGCTGCGGACCGCGATCCGCGCGCATCCCTGCCATGGCTGCAACGACCGTGAGGACCACGCCCGTTGGGCCGAGCGCTACCACCGGCTGCTGCGCGACACCTCGCAGCTGGAGCGCCGCATCGAGGGCCGTACCAACACCATCGCGCGGACCTTCGACCGGATCGTGGCCCTGCTGACCGAGCTGGACTATCTGCGCGCCGACGAGGTCACCGAGCACGGCAAGCGCCTGGCCCGGCTGTACGGCGAACTGGACCTGCTGGCCAGCGAATGCCTGCGCGAGCGGGTCTGGGAGGGGCTCAGCCCCGCCGAACTCGCCGCCTGCGTCTCGGCGTTGGTGTACGAGGCACGGGTCGGCGACGACGCGATGGCGCCCAAGCTGCCCTCGGGCGGGGCGAAGGCCGCGCTCGGTGAGATGGTCCGGATCTGGGGCCGGCTGGACTCTCTGGAGGAGGAGTTCCGGATCAACCAGACCGAGGGCGTCGGGCAGCGTGAGCCGGACCTCGGCTTCGCCTGGGCGGCGTACATGTGGGCCTCGGGCAAGGGGCTCGACGAGGTGCTGCGCGAGGCGGACATGCCCGCGGGGGACTTCGTGCGGTGGTGCAAGCAGGTCATCGACGTGCTGGGCCAGATCTCCGCGGCGGCGCCCGCCGAGGGCTCGACCGTGGCGAAGGCCGCGCGCAAGGCCGTGGACCAGCTGCTGCGGGGAGTTGTCGCCTACTCGTCGGTCGGGTGATCTCCGGTTCGCCGGAGCGGATGACTGTGGTGGGGGCCCTTCGGGGCCCCCATTCGCCTATCACGGTGAGTCACTTTCGCACACCCGTACACCGTGACCGAACGTGTTCGAATAGGCGCCGAGCGTGTAAATGGGCTGAGCGTACTCCTGTCGCACAGGCGATTTCAGGTGCTTGCCGAATATGACACGGCGATGATCCGGTCGGACTAAGCTCGCCCGCGGCGCACCGAGTTGAGGTGAATTCGTGCGCCTGTTCCCAATCATGCGATAGATCCCGACAGTTCCATGAACCTTCCCCACGAAAGCCCCCCCGACACCCAGCCGATTCATCCCAGAAGGCATCCATGGTGAGTGTTCAGAAGCCTCCCGGTGGCCGTGAACGGCCTTACGCTCGCGTGCTGTTGCCGCCGGCCATAGTGATGGCCGCCGCGACCGGTGCGGCCATCGCCCTGGGGCCGGCGTCGGCCCGGATCGCCGTCGGCGTGGTCGGGGCCGTGGCCCTGCTGCTGATCCTCGTCACCGGCGCGGAGGCCGCCCGCCGCGGCCGCAGGCTCCGCGAGGAACAGGCCGAGCACGCCCGTCACACCGCGTATCTGGAGCACCGGCTCGCCGCCCACGACGATCTGATCGGGCGCTTCGCGAGCGACATCATCCCCCACGGCCATCTGCGGCTGCGGGCCGGAGAACCGCTGCGGGACGTGATGGTCAACGGCTACGACGTCGACCCCGAACTGCGCAGCCTGCCCGACTCCTACCGGGAGATGTTCCGCGCCGCCATGCGCGGAGCCGAGCGCGAGATCATCATGCGCGACGCCACCGAGCAGTCGTTCGTGAGCGTCGCCCGCCGCGTCCAGGCGATCGTCCACCAGCAGTCCAACGAACTGCGGGAGATGGAGGAGGACCACGGCCGCAACCCTGAGGTCTTCGACGACCTGCTGCGCATCGACCACGGCACCTCGCTGATCGGCCGGCTCGCCGACACCATCTCCGTCCTCGGCGGCGGCCGCCCCGGCCGCCAGTGGCCGCTGCCGGTCTCCCTCTACAGCACGCTGCGCGGTGCCATGTCGCGCATCCTGGAGTACCGCCGCATCCAGCTGAACTCCATCGTCAACATCAACATCAAGGGCACCTCCGTCGAGCCGGTCATCCACGCCGCCGCCGAGCTCTTCGACAACGCCACCCGCTACTCGCCGCCCACGGCGAAGGTGCACGTCACCGCCACCGAGGTGCAGTCCGGCATCGCCATCGAGATCGAGGACGCCGGGGTCAGCCTCACCGAGGAGTCCCGCACCCGCATCGAGAAGATGATCGAGGACGCCAAGAACCTCGACGACGCCCACAACCTCGGCGAGAACCCGCGCCTCGGCCTCGCCGTCGTCGGCCGCCTGTGCAAGATGTTCGACATGGAGGTCTCGCTGCGGGCCTCCGCCTACGGCGGTTGCCGCGCGATCCTCGTCGTGCCGCGCGTGATGACCACCACCGAACCGGGTGTCGGTGCCGCCCACGGCATCGGTGCCACCGGTACGCCCATTCCCGCGCTCGGCGCGGTCGAGGGACCCAAGCGCCCGCCGAAGCGGCGCCGCCCCACCAGCCCCAAGATCCCGGCCGGGATCTCCATGGAGGACGACGTCCCGGTGGTCACCGAGTGGACGGCGGGCGGCCTGCCGCAGCGTCGCAGCCGGATGAAGACCCCGATCAGCCAGCGCTTCGCCGAGAAGGCCGAGATCGAGCAGGCCGAGCGCGAGGGCAGGCCCACCATCTGGTCGCAGCCCAAGCCCGAACGGGAGCCCGAGATCGACCCCGAGCGCAAGAAGCTCATGGAGCGGCCGCTCGGCCAGGGGATCGAGGACTTCTGGAACGGCCTGCGCAAGGGCATGCCCGAGGGCGCCACCGGGCCCGAACTGACCGACTTCACGAGGCACCCGGAAAAGTACGTGCACCTGCTCAACGACTATGCGGACGAGCCCGTCGAGGGCACCACCGAGGCCGACGACGAGGGGGACCTCAAGTGATCCAGCAGCGAGGCAACATCGACTGGATGCTCAAGCAGCTCAACGACGGCGTGCCGGGCATCGAGATGATCGTGGTCCTCTCCGCGGACGGACTGCGCATCGCGCGCTACGGCGGTGACCCCGACGCCGCCGACCGGGTGGCCGCCGCCTGCGCGGGCGTGCAGAGCCTGGCCGGCGCCATCATCAAGGAGCTTCCCGGCGCCGGCGACATGCAGGTCGTCGTCTTCGAGATCGAAGGCGGCTACTTCTACCTCATGAACGCCGGCGACAACGCCTATCTCGCCGTACTCGCCGACGTGACCTGCGAGCCGGGCCGGATGAGCGGCATGATGCGCGACCTGGTCGTCCGGATCGGGGCCCACCTCACCAGCCCGCCCCGGCGGAACGGGCAGAGCGTATGACTCCTCCACGACGCAAACGGCGCGAGCCGAAGCCCCAGCCGCCTCCACAGCCGCAGCCACCGGCACCCCAGCCGGCCGACGGCGAGGCCGAGCCCAAGAACCCCGAACGGCTGTACACCGTCGCCGGATCCGAGGACGGCGCACGCGCCGAACTCGACCTCGTGACGTTGATCGTGGCGCGTGACGCGCCGCACATGGCCGCCTCACCGGAGCAGGCCGCCGTCCTGCGGCTCTGTGCCAACCCCCTGTCCGTGGCCGAGCTCTCGGCCTACCTGAATCTGCCGTTCAGCGCGATGACCGTCCTGCTCACCGAGCTGATCACGGCCGAACTGGTGCAGGTGCGCGCCCCTGTCGTCCGCCAGGCGCTCCCCAACCGTTCACTCCTCGAAGCGGTGATGCATGGACTTCAACGGCTCTGACACCATCCCCGGCCCACGCACCGAGGACCATCTGCCGCACACGGCCGAGACAGCGGTGAAGATCGTGATCGTGGGCGGCTTCGGTGTCGGCAAGACCACCATGGTCGGTTCCGTCAGCGACATCAGACCGCTGACCACCGAGGAGACCATGACCCAGGCCGGCATCGGCGTGGACGACAACTACGGTTCCGAGTCCAAGACGGCCACCACCGTGGCCATGGACTTCGGCCGCATCAGCATCACCGACAAGCTGGTGCTCTACCTCTTCGGCACCCCCGGCCAGGAACGCTTCTGGTTCCTGTGGAACGGACTGTTCGAGGGCGCGCTCGGCGCGGTCGTGCTCGTCGACACCCGGCGTCTCGAGGTCAGCTTCGACGTCATGGGCCGGCTGGAGGAGTGCGGCGTGCCCTTCGTCGTCGCCGTCAACTCCTTCCCGGACGCGCCCCGTTACCCCGTCGAGGAACTGCGCACCGCGCTCGACCTGACCCCGGAGATCCCGATCGTGGAGTGCGACGTACGCCGGCGGGCCTCCAGCAAGGACGTGCTGATGACCCTGATGCGCTTCCTGCACTCGATCGCCCTGTCCCGCGCCCTCACCCGACCCCCGGCCGACCGATCCCCGCACCCTTTCGTTCCGGAGCGACACCGTGACGTCTGAATACCCGTCCCTGACCGACACAGACCCCACCCCCGGACCGCCGCCGGGCTGCCCCGCGCACGGCCTGGGCCCCGGCGGACTGCGCCGGCTCTACGGCCCCGACGCGGAGGACCTGGGCGACCTCTACGAGCAGCTGCGGGAACAGCACGGCCCCGTGGCACCCGTGCTGCTGCACGACGACGTACCGATGTGGGTGGTCCTCGGGCACGCGGAGAACCAGCAGCTGGTGCGCAGCCCCTCCGTGTACACCCGGGACAGCCGGATCTGGGCCCCGCTGACGGAGGGCATGGTCAAGCCCGACCACCCGCTGATGCCGCACATCGCCTGGCAGCCGATCTGCTCGCACGCCGAGGGCGACGAGCACCAGCGGCTGCGCGCCGCGGTCACCGCGGCCATGGAGACCATCGACCACCGCACGCTGCGCCGCCACATCGGCCGCCACACCCAGGGCCTGGTCAACAGCTTCTGCGAACGCGGCCGGGCCGACCTGGTCTCCCAGTTCGCCGAGCATCTGCCGATGGCCGTGATGTGCGAGATCCTCGGCATGCCCGAGGAGTACAACGACCGGATGGTGCAGGCCGCCCGGGACGCCCTGAAGGGCACCGAGACCGCCATCCAGAGCCATGCCTACGTCATGGACGCGCTGAGCCGGCTCACCACCCGGCGCCGCGCCCGGCCCGAGGAGGACTTCACCAGTCACCTCGTCACCCACCCGGCCGGACTGAGCGACGACGAGGTCCGTGAACATCTGCGGCTCGTCCTCTTCGCGGCCTACGAGGCCACCGCGAACCTTCTCGCCAACGCGCTGCGCATGGTCCTCACCGAGCCGGGTTTCCGCGCCCAGCTCAGCGGCGGCCAGATGACCGTGCCGGAGGCGATCGAGCAGTCCCTGTGGGACGAGCCGCCGTTCAGCACCGTCCTCGGCTACTACGCCAAGCAGGACACCGAGCTGGGCGGGCAGCGCATCCGCAAGGGGGACGGCCTGCTCTTCGCACCCGCGCCGGGCAACCTCGACCCGCGCATCCGCCCCGACCTGTCCGCGAGCATGCAGGGCAACCGCTCCCATCTCGCCTTCGGCGGCGGCCCGCACGAGTGCCCCGGCCAGGACATCGGCCGCGCCATCGCCGACGTCGGCGTCGACGCGCTGCTGATCCGCCTGTCCGACATCCAGCTCGACTGTGCCGAAGAGGAGTTGAGCTGGCGTTCGTCCATCGCCTCGCGGCATCTGGTGTCCCTGCCCGTGCGCTTCGAGCCGAAGCCGCAGCAGGACGTCAACGCGCTGCCCAGACCCGTGCCCCTGCCGCCGCAGCGCACCTGGCAATCCGGCACCCAGCTCTCCGAGCAGCCGGCGGCCGCCGGGCCCCGCGCGGCCCTGCCGCGTCCCGTGGCGCCCGAGCCCCGTCCCACGGCTCCGGCTGCGGAACCGGTCGCGCGCCGGCGGGGCATGTGGCGACGGCTGCTGAGCTGGTGGCGGGGCGAGTAACGCGCCCGCGGCTCTTCCGGCGGAGCGCTCAGCTGTCGTACGACGCCCAGGCCTGGAGCACGCGTCCACTGACGAACGCGTGCTCCGCGCCGGTGACCGGATCGGTGAACTCCAGCCTGCGTGCGAGCAGTTGCAGCGGGCGCCGGAAGTCGCCGGCCGGCGCCGGGGCGGTCACTTCCGGATAGAGCGGGTCGCCGAGGATGGGCACACCGAGCGCGTCGAGATGGACCCGCAGCTGATGGGTCTGCCCGGTCGCCGGAACAAGCCGGTACCGGGCCAGCCCGCCGCGGTGCCCGACCGCCTCGACATAGGTCTCGGCGTTCGGTTCGCCCTCGACCTCCCGGGCCGCCAGCACCCCGCGCTCCTTCACGATCCGGCTGCGCACGGTCCGGGGCAGGGCCAGCGAGGGGTCGTACGGCGCGATCGCCTCGTACTCCTTGCGCACCCGCCGGTCCCGGAACAGCGTCTGATACGCCCCGCGCTCCTCGGGCCGCACGGTGAACAGCACGAGCCCCGCCGTCAGCCGGTCCAGGCGGTGCGCGGCGGTCAGCGTCGGGATGCCCAGCTCGCGCCGCAGCCGGGCCAGCGCGGTCTCGGCCACATGGCTGCCGCGCGGGGTCGTGGCGAGGAAGTGCGGCTTGTCGGCGACGACGATGTGCGCGTCGCGGTAGACGACCTCCACCGGGAACGGCACCGGCACCTCGGCGGACAGTTCGCGGTGGAACCACACGAACATCCCCGGCTCGTACGGCGCGTCCGGCGCAACCGCGCGCCCGTCGGCGCCGACGATCAGCCCGGAGTCGAACATCGACTCGATCATCCCGGGCGCGGCCCCCGTCAGCCGTTCCACCAGATGCTCCCGCACGGTGGCCCACGTCCCGCCGTACGGCAGCCGGACCCGCACGGGGTCGACCCCGTCGCGCTGGGGGAGCGGGGCGGGCGGGGGTGGTGTACGGCGTCTCATCGAAGTCAAGGGTACGAGGCGGAAACCGGTGGGCCGGCGGCCGTACGGGGGCAGGATGTGGATCATGCCGTATCTCAACACCCCGGTCGTGCCGGCCGGCACCCTCGCCCGAGTCCCCCAGCCCAGCCTTCCCAGCGGCGACGGGCTGCTGCTGCGCCCCTGGCGGGCGGAGGACGCGCCCGCCGTGTACGCCGCCTTCCAGGATCCGCTGATGCACCAGTGGCACATCAGGTCCGCCGACTCCGAGGAGGAGGTCGCCGGCTGGATCGCGCAGTGGCAGAGCTGCTGGAAGGACGAGCGTCAGGCCCAGTGGGCCGTCGTGGACGCGGACACCGACGAACTGCTCGGCCGGGTCGCGCTGCGCGAGATCCTGCTCGGCGATGGCTGTACCGAGATCGCGTACTGGACGGTGGCACGCGCGCGTGGCCGGGGTGTCGCGGTCCGGTCCACCCGCACGCTGTCCCGCTGGGCGTTCGAGGAGATCGGTCTGCACCGCCTCGAACTCTCGCACGCCACCGCCAACGTGGCCTCCTGCCGTGTGGCCGTGAAGGCCGGTTTCGCCGCCGAGGGCACCAGGCGCAGCGCCCTGCTCCATGCCGATGGCTGGCACGACATGCATCTGCACGCGCGCGTACGGGGCGACTGAGCCCGGCGCGCGATCAGCGGTGAGACGCGATACATCATGTGCGTTGACCATCGCGGCGGAGCGCTGCTCGCGCCGGCGGTCGCGGCGGTGTGGCTGTCGATGCACCTTCCGCTCGTACCGGCGGTCGGTGTGAACGCGTATGCCGTGCTCGGTGTGAAGATGGAGGACATGCCGCCCTACGACCTCGCGAACCGGCTCGTCGTCGGTGTCGCCTCCAGCGCCCTGTTCGACCTGCGGGAGTCGGACGCCGTCTTCCGTGAGCAGGGTGAGGAGGCCTACCGGGCCCACCAGGAGGAGAACGTCGACAACACGCTCCGGCCCGGGGTCGCGTTCGCGTTCATCCGCAGGCTGCTGTCGCTGAACGACCTCGGCGAGCCGGGAGACCCGCTCGTCGAGGTCATCATCCTCTCCCGCAACGACCCCGACACGGGCCTCAGGGTCATGCGCTCGATCGAGGCCCATGAACTGCCGGTCAGCCGGGCCGTGTTCATGCAGGGGAGGTCGCCGTACGCGTTCATGACCGCGCTCAACATGTCCCTGTTCCTGTCCGCGAACGGCGACGACGTACGCGAGGCGGTCGCGGCCGGTCTGCCGGCCGGGCATGTGCTCGGATCGGCGTACGCGGACGACCCGGCCGACCCGGAACTGCGGATCGCGTTCGACTTCGACGGGGTGCTCGCCAGTGATGCCGCCGAGCAGGTGTACCAGTCCGGCGGTCTGGAGGAGTTCCGCGCGCACGAGACCCGCAACGCGGCGACCCCGCACGACCCGGGACCGCTGCGGGACTTCCTCGCCGGTGTGAACCGGATACAGCGCCGGGAGGAGGAACGGCGCAGGGCCGACCCGGACTACCCGAGCCGGGTCCACGTCTCCATCGTGACCGCGCGCGCCGCACCGGCGCACGAGCGGGCCGTGCGGAGCCTGAAGCAGTGGGGTGTGACGGTCAACGGCGCCTTCTTCCTCGGCGGCATCGAGAAGAGCGCGGTCATGACGGTGCTCAGACCGCACATCTTCTTCGACGACCAGGTGACACACCTGGAGAGCACGTCCCGGACCACGCCGAGCGTGCACATCCCGTTCGGCAGGATCAACGAGACCTGAGCGGGGGCCGGTCTCAGGCCGCCGCCGCGCCGCTCTCCTGCTCGGCCTCGATACGGGCGTTCCACTCCCGCTTGGAGGCCTGCCAGCCGTCCTCGTTGTGGCCCAGGCGCCAGTAGCCGGAGATCGACAGGTCCTCGCGCGGGATGTTCAGCTCGACCCGCAGCAGCCGGCGCAGCTCCTTCACGAAGCCCGCCTCGCCGTGCACGAACGCGTGCACCCGGCCTTCGGGGAACTCAAGGGCGCGTACGGCCTCCACCAGCGCCTCGCCGACCGGCCGGTCCCCGCGGTGCAGCCAGACGACCTCCACATCGGAGTCGATCTTCTGCTCCTCCTCGGGGCCGGACACCTCCACGAAGGCATGGGCGCGGGCGTCGGCGGGCAGCGCCTCCAGGGACCGTGCGATCGCGGGCAGCGCGCTCTCATCGCCGGCGAGCAGATGCCAGTCGGCCGCGGGGTCGGGGGCGTAGGCGCCGCCGGGGCCCATGAAGCGCACGGTCTCGCCCGGCCGCACACGGCATGCCCAGGGGCCGGCCAGGCCCTCGTCGCCATGGACGACGAAGTCCAGGGTCAGCTCGCGGAGTTCGGGATTCCAGGCGCGCACCGTGTAGGTCCGGGTCACCGGCCACTGCTCCCGCGGGAACTCCGCGCGGATCCGCTCCAGGTCGAAGGGTTCCGGGTAGCTCACGCCCTCGGGGCCGAAGAGCAGCTTCACATAGTGGTCGGTGCAGGTGTCCGCCTCGAAGTCGGCAAGGCCGTCGCCGCCGAGCACCACACGCTGCATGTGCGGGGTCAGCCGCTCGGTGCGGACCACGTGGGCGGTGCGGGGCTTGCGCGGCTTTCGTGCCGGACGCTCTGCCATCAAGACCTCCTGCAAGATGGTTAGGTTTACCTAAGTTAGCATCTCGCCCTGCGGTCACACCTCTTTCCCGGACACCCGCGGGGATCCCTTTGCCGGAATATTCCGGACGCTCACGCGGGTCCCACGGCGAGTGTGGTCAGCAGCCGCTGCAGGGAGCCGCCGAGCCCCCACCGCTCGGCCAGCTGCTCCAGGGCCGCCGGGTCCCGCGGCGCCCGCGGCAGCGCCGTGTCGACGTCCGGCAGCGGTACGTCGTCCGCCACCCGCACCACCTTCGGCGCGACCGCGAGATACGGGCCGGCCTCGGTGAGCCGTTTGCGCTGCGACGGCGTGAGCTTGGCCTCGGGGTCGTCGACCGCCGTCATGATCCCGGCCAGGTCGCCGAACGCGGCGAGCAGCTTGGCGGCCGTCTTCTCGCCGATCCCGGCCACGCCCGGCAGGCCGTCGCTCGGGTCGCCGCGCAGCAGCGCCAGATCCGCGTACCCGCGCCCGTCGACCCCATACTTCTCACGCAGCACCGCCTCGTCGGTCAGCTGGAGGGTGCCGACGCCCTTCAGCGGATACAGCACCCGGATCCCGCGCGCGTCGTCCACCAGCTGGTACAGATCACGGTCGCCGGTGACGATGTCCACCGGGCCCTCGGCATGCGCGGTGAACGTGCCGATCACGTCGTCCGCCTCGTACCCCGCGACGCCGACCCGGGCGATGCCGAGCGCGTCCAGCACCTCCTCGATGACCGGCACCTGCGGGGAGAGGGTGTCCGGCACCTCCTCCACGTCCGGCGCGTCCTCGTGCTCCTCGGCGACCCGGTGCGCCTTGTAGGTGGGGATGAGGTCCACCCGCCACTGCGGCCGCCAGTCGGCGTCCATACAGGCCACCAGATGCTGCGGCCGGTGGTCCCTGACCAGCCGGTCGATGAAGTCCAGCAGTCCGCGCACGGCGTTCACGGGCGTGCCGTCCGGCGCCTTCACGGAGTCCGGGACGCCGAAATAGGCGCGGAAATAAAGCGATGCGGTGTCGAGCAGCATGAGTCGTCCGGTCACGCTCGCATCATGCCGTACGGCACCGACAGTCACCCGGCCGGCGAACTCTCCGGAAGGGCCCCTCGCGGTATCTTCGGTACTTCAGGCGCGCTGCACCGGGTACGGCAAGGATCCGGCCAACCACGTTGCGTGACGACCTTTGGCCCCGACGCGGGCCCCCGGCCCTGCTGATGGGCGTATTCGCCCCCGCGCCGGACGCCGTCCAGGACCAGCCCGAGGCCCCGTCACGCTGGCGCGAACCGTGAGGGTGGCGGCTTGGCAGCATGTCGGGTATGTGACAGCCGCGTGAAACGGTTTGCCGAACATGCGTAGGGTGCAGAGAAGTCATCAGAAGAGGTGTGTCCCGACCCGGGCACCCGGACAGCGGCACGACGAGCGAGGGAGGGAGCCGGAGCGATGGGCGACCACAAAGAACAGCCCGTGCGGGTGGGCGCGGCCGTGCGGCGGCGCCGCCGTGCCCTGGAACTGACCCTCGCCGTCGTGGCCGAGCGCAGCGGTCTGTCGGTGCCCTTCCTCAGCCAGGTCGAGAACGACCGGGCCCGCCCCAGCCGCAGCTCGCTGGAGAAGCTCGCCGACGCCCTGCGCACCACGGCCGTCGAACTCCTCGCCGCCGCCGACCCGGCCGCCAGCGTGGACGTCGTCCGCGCCGACCCGGTCGCCGAGGGCGGCTTCGAGCCCCGGACCCGCTCCCTGGTGCGCGGCCACCATCAGCTGCACGCCTCCGAGTTCACCGGCGACCACGACGCCGGCCGCGAGTTCCAGCACCGCAACGACGAGCTGATGTACGTCGCCGACGGCGCGGTGGAGATAGAGGCCGAGGGGCGCGCGTATCGCCTCGGGCGAGGCGACACTCTCTATCTGACCGGTGGGGTACGGCATCGCTGGCGGGCGACGGTGCCGGACACCCGGGTGATCGTGGTGGCGGTCGCCGAGCACATCGAGGCCGTCCAGGACCGGTCCCGGTAGTGCGGGTCGTCTCCCTGGTGCCGTCCCTCACCGAGGCGGTGGCGGTGACGCTGCCCGGGGTGCTGGTCGGGGCCACCGACTGGTGCACCCACCCGGCCGGCCTGGATGTCACCCGGATCGGCGGGACCAAGAACCCCAGGCTCGACCGCATCCTCGCGCTCGCCCCCGACCTCGTGATCGCCAACGAGGAGGAGAACCGCGCCCCGGACCTCGACGCGCTGCGCGCCGCAGGGCTGCACGTGCTGGTCACCGAGGTGCGGAGGGTGCCCCAGGCCTTCGCCGAGCTGGAGCGGGTGCTCACCGCGTGCGGTGCCCCGGGGCGGCCCTGCTGGCTGGAGCGGGCGGCAGCGGCCTGGGACGCGTTGCCGGAGCCGGTCGAGCGCAGGACCGCCGTCGTACCGATCTGGCGCCGGCCCTGGATGGTCCTCGGCCGGGACACGTTCGCCGGCGATGTCCTGGCCCGGCTCGGTGTGGACCACCTGCACGCCGGCCACCCCGACCGTTACCCCCGCGTCCCACTGGACGGGCTGCGGGCTGCGGCCCCGGAGCTGGTGGTGCTGCCCGACGAGCCCTACCGCTTCACCGCCGAGGACGGCCCGGAGGCCTTCCCCGGCCTGCCCTGCGCGCTGGTCAGCGGGCGGCACCTGACCTGGTACGGCCCGTCTCTGGCTGAGGCGCCACGGGTGCTGTCCGAGGCGCTGCGAGCAGCTCGCCGCTGAGCAGGCCGCGTACGGTGCCGGCGGCGGCCGCCAGCCAGGCGAGGGCGAGCAGGGCGTACAGCGCGACGGCCAGGGCGCCGTAGGCCGCCAGACCGGTGTGCCGGGCGAGCGCCGTCGCACCGGTGACACACGTGCCCACCGGGAAGGTGAACGCCCACCAGCTCATCGCGAACCGCATGCCCCGCCGGCGGGCCCGCACCACGTGAGCGGTCGCCAGCGTCAGCCACAGCAGCGCGAACCCCATGACCGGCACCCCGTAGAGGACGGCGAAGACGGCGAGGCCGCGGTCGTACAGGGGCGGTACGACCCCGGGCGCCGCGTCCGCGATCTTGCCGACCGCGGTGGTGGACTGCCCGAGCGGGCCGAGGACCAGGAACAGGGTCGGGGTGAGCGCGAGCGGCAGCGGGCCCGAGACCAGCCGGGCGAAGACCAGCGACAGCATCAGCAGCGTCGCGAACAGGCTCAGCCCGAACAGGGCGAGGCAGGCCAGCAGCAGGGTCTCCCGGGGCTGGCCCGCCGGCAGATGCGGCACCAGCAGCGGGCCGAGCGCGGCCGACACCATGGGGGCGACCAGCGGCAGCAGCCAGGCAGGGGTGGCCTGCGCGGGCTCGACGCGATGCCGTACGGCCATCAGGTAGGGCACGGCCACGGCGGCCGCGAGCCCGACGGCCGTACCCGCGCCGAACAGTACGGCGTCCAGGGCGACGGCCGTGCCGGTGCCGACCAGCTCCTGCCCCGCGGTCACGGCACCGCCGCCGACCGCCAGCAAAGCCATCGACAGACAGCCGTAGAAGGGGGCCATGGCCGGGTCCAGGAGATGGGCGCGGGCCTGGTCGCGATGGCGGGTCCAGTGCACGGCCCGGGCCGCGAGCAGGACCACCAGCATGATCAGGGACAGCGCCCAGGCCCCGGCGAAGACATCGCGCAGACCTGCCGCGTGTGCGGGCAGCGCGACTCCGGCCGAGCCGAGGACGGCGGTGCCCATGACGGCGGCGTACCAGTTGGGGCCCAGATGCCGGACTCGGGCGGCGCGTGGGACGGAAGCGGTGGACAAGGGCTGGGCTGCGGTGACCATGGCTTCACCGTGCCGCTGCCGCCGGGGCCTGACCAGGGAGTTCCCCTCTATCAGGGCATAAGCTGGTCTTATGAGTGACGTGGAGGGGCGGCCGGAGCACACGGCATCACTGGCACACCGGGTGCCTGACCTGGCCGCGCTGGAGCTGCTGCTGGCGGTGGCGCGGCTGGGCAGTCTCGGTGCGGCGGCGCGCGAGGTCGGCATCACCCAGCCCGCCGCCAGCAGCCGGATCCGCTCCATGGAACGGCAACTGGGCGTGGCCCTCGTCGACCGTTCGCCCCGCGGCTCCCGGCTCACGGACGCGGGCGCCCTGGTGACGGACTGGGCCCGCCGGGTCGTGGAGGCGGCGGCGGCCTTCGACGCGGGTGCGCGGGCGCTGCGGGACCGGCGGGACTCGCGCCTGAGGGTGGCGGCGAGCATGACCATCGCCGAGTACCTGCTGCCGGGCTGGCTTCTCGCGCTGCACGCCGAGCGGCCCGACACGGCCGTGTCGCTGCTCGCGGGCAACTCGGCGAAGGTCGCGGAACTCCTGCTGGCCGGGGAGGCGGACCTCGGCTTCGTGGAGGGCCTGTCCGTTCCCACGGGTCTGGACTCCGCCGTCATCGCCCGCGACCGCCTGATCGTCGTCGCCGCGCCCGGCCATCCCTGGGCCCGCCGCCGGCGCCCGGTGACGGCGGAGGAGCTGGCGGGCACCCCGCTGATCCTCCGCGAGCGCGGCTCCGGCACCCGGCAGGTCCTGGACAAGGCGCTCGGCGGCCTCGCCCGCCCGCTGATCGAGCTGTCCTCGACCACGGCGGTCAAGGCATCGGCCGTCAGCGGCGCGGGCCCCTCGGTCCTCAGCGAGCTGGCCGTGGGGGAGGAGCTGGCGATGCGCCGCCTGGTCAGCATCCCGGTGGAGGGCGTGTCCCTGCACCGCGAGCTGCGAGCGGTCTGGCCGACGGGACACCGGCCCACCGGCCCGGCACGGGAGCTGTTGTCGCTGACACGGGGATGAGGGGCGCGGCTCGGCCGGAGCCGGGGCCGCTCGCCCTGAGCGACCACGGCACCGCCGGACAGTGACTCAGGAAGCGGCTGCCACCAGCGCCGACATCACCCGCAGGTCCTCGCCCATCTCGGGGTGCCACTGCACGCCCAGGACCCAGCCCCGGTCCGCCGGCAGCTCGACCGCCTCCACCGTGCCGTCCGCGGCGTAGGCCGACGGCACCAGTCCCGCGCCGAGCCGGTCCACGGCCTGGTGGTGGTAGGTGGGCACGATCGTCTCCTCGGGCACGATCCCGGCGTACAGGGTCCCGGGTACCGGCTTCACGGGATGGCCGCCGAACACGCCGACCACCTCCGCGTGCCCCTCGAGATGCTGAACCAGCGTGCCGCCGAGCGCCACGTTCAGCAGCTGCATGCCCCGGCAGATGCCCAGCACCGGCTTTCCGGCGTCCAGCGCGGCCTCGATCAGGGCGAGTTCCCAGGCGTCGCGGGCCAGGGCGGGGGGGCCGGTACGGGGTTCGCGCTCGGCGCCGTACCGGGCCGGGTCCACGTCCGGGCCGCCCGCGATCACCAGGGCGTCCAGCCGGGCCACCGCCTCCGTCGCGCGCTCGGGTGCGTCCGGCGGCAGCATCGCGGCCAGAGCGCCGGCCCGCTGCACCAGCCGTGGATAGCCGGCCGGCAGCAGAGCAGCGTCCAGCTCCCACACGCCCCAGCGCGCGCCGGACTCCAGATAGGTGCTGATGCCGATCAGCGGTCGTACCGTCATGCCGCCCTCCCGGAAGTCAAAGGTATACATCCATACCTTTCCAGAACCGCCTCAGGCCAGGAAGCCCCGCAGCAGCGCCGCCGTGCCCGCGCAGTGCTCGCGCATCATCTCCCGCGCGCCGTCCGCGTCCCCGTCCAGCACCGCCTCGACCAGCGCGGTGTGCTGGCGCTGCGAGTGCTCCAGGTTGCGCACCAGCAGCGGGATGCAGTCGAGCAGGTCGTTCACCGTGGCCCGGACCGCCGCGTACTGCGCGGTCAGGGAGGGGGATCCGCACAGCTCGGCGAGGGTCAGGTGGAGCAGGGTGTCCAGGCGGCGGTAGTCCGCCAGCGGGGCGTCGTGCGTGCGGGCCAGCGCCTCGCGCAGCCGGTCCGCCTGCTCTTCCGTCAGGCCGTGCGCCGCGCACAGCCCGGCCGCACCCACCTCCAGCACCTCGCGGAAGCGCAGCACGTCCTCGATGTCCACCTCGGCGATCCGCCGCCGCAGCTCGTCCTCACCGCCGGCGTCCGTGCGCGGCAGGACGAACGTTCCGCCATAGCGCCCGCGCCGCGCCTCCACCAGCCCCTGGTCCTGGAGCACCTTCAGCACCTCGCGCAGCGTCACCCGGCTGATCCCGAGCCGCTCCGCCAGCTCCCGTTCGGCCGGCAGCCGTTCCCCGCCCGGCACCAGGCCGAGCCGCACGACCTGGAGGATCTGCTCCAGCGCCTCCTCGAAGCCGTTGCCCGCCCGCACCGGCCGCAGCACCGGAGCGAGCCGGTCACCCGGCCCGTAGGGACCGATGTCCTGCGACATCCGCCGTACCCCCTTCCCAAGCAATGGTTCTGAGCAATACCTTATGGCTCCCGGCCCGGCCGAAAAAGCGCGAAGGCGCCGAAGGAGGCTCTCCCGATGGCAGACCGCACACCCCCGCTCGGCGTCGAGGAACTGCACGCCCTCGTCGCGAGCGGTGAGATCGACACTGTCGTCCTGGCCTTCCCCGACATGCAAGGGCGGCTGCAGGGCAAGCGGTTCGCAGCCCGCTTCTTCCTGGACGAAGTGCTGCGGCACGGCACCGAGGGCTGCAACTACCTCCTCGCCGTCGACACCGAGATGAACACCGTCGACGGCTACGCGATGTCCTCCTGGGACCGCGGCTACGGCGACTTCGCCATGCACCCCGACCTCGCCACCCTGCGCCGCATCCCCTGGCACCCCGGCACCGCCCTGCTCGTCGCCGACCTCGCCTGGAACGACGGCTCCCCGGTCGTCGCCGCGCCCCGCCAGATCCTGCGCCGCCAGCTGGAGCGGCTCGCCGAGCTCGGCTACACCGCCCAGGTCGGCACCGAGCTGGAGTTCATCGTCTTCAAGGACTCCTACGAACAGGCCTGGGACGCGGGCTACCGGGGCCTCACCCCGGCCAACCAGTACAACATCGACTACTCCATCCTCGGCACCGGCCGCATCGAGCCCCTGCTGCGCCGGCTGCGCAACGACATGGCCGGCGCCGGTCTCACCGTCGAGTCCGCCAAGGGCGAGTGCAACCCCGGCCAGCACGAGATCGCCTTCCGCTACGACGAGGCCCTCGTCACCTGCGACCAGCACGCGCTGTACAAGACCGGCGCCAAGGAGATCGCCGCCCAGGAGGGCGTCTCGATCACCTTCATGGCCAAGTACAACGAGCGCGAGGGCAACTCCTGCCACATCCACCTCTCGCTCGCCGACGCCGACGGCACCAACGCCATGGCCGACGGCGACGGAATGTCCGACGTCATGCGGCACTTCCTCGCCGGACAGCTCGCCGCCCTGCGCGACTTCTCGCTCCTGTACGCCCCGAACATCAACTCCTACAAGCGGTTCCAGCCCGGCTCCTTCGCCCCCACCGCCGTCGCCTGGGGCCACGACAACCGCACCTGCGCCCTCCGGGTGGTCGGTCACGGCCGCTCCCTGCGCTTCGAGAACCGCCTCCCCGGCGGGGACGTGAACCCGTACCTCGCCGTCGCCGGTCTCGTCGCGGCCGGCCTGTACGGCATCGAGCAGAAGCTGGAACTGCCCGCGCCGTGCCCGGGCAACGCCTACACCGCCGACTTCGAGCACGTGCCGACGACTCTCCGCGAGGCCGCCGAGCTGTGGGAGAACAGCCCCGTGGCGAAGGCCGCCTTCGGCGACGAGGTCGTGGCGCACTACCGCAACATGGCGCGCGTCGAACTGGAGGCCTTCGACGCCGCCGTCACCGACTGGGAGCTGCGCCGCTCCTTCGAACGCCTGTGAAAGGTCATCCCGTGACTGACCCGCACCAGCTCGTCGTCCTCAACCCCGCCACGGAAGAGGTCGTCGCCACCGTCCCCGCCGCGAGCGAGGAGGACGTGGACGCCGCCGTCGTACGGGCGGCGCGCGCCCGGACCGGATGGGCCGCCCTCGCCCCCGCCGACCGGGCCCGGCTGCTGCGCCGTTTCGCGGACGTGGTCGACGCCCACACCGAGGAACTCGCCCGGCTGGAGGTCCGCGAGGCCGGCCACACCCTCGGCAACGCCCGCTGGGAGGCCGGCAACGCCCGCGATCTGCTGCTGTACGCGGCCGGCGGCGCCGAACGCCTCCTCGGCAAGCAGATCCCGGTGCCCGGCGGCTGGAACGTCACCTTCCAGGAACCCCTGGGTGTGGTGGGCGTGATCGCCCCCTGGAACTTCCCGATGCCGATCGCCGCCTGGGGCTCCTTCCCGGCGCTCGCGGCCGGCAACGCCGTCGTCCTCAAGCCCGCCGAGACCACGCCGCTCACCGCGCTCCGCCTCGCCGAACTCGCCCTGGAGGCGGGCCTGCCCGAGCACGTGTTCCAGGTGCTGCCCGGTTACGGCCACACCGCCGGACGCGCCCTGGTCGACCACCCGGACGTCGCCAAGATCGTGTTCACCGGCTCCACCCGCACCGGCCGCGAGGTCATGGAGCGCTGCGCGAGGCTGGTCAAGCCGGTCACCCTCGAACTCGGCGGCAAGAGCCCCAACATCGTCTTCGCCGACGCCGACCTGACCGCGGCCCTCGACCCGTTCTCCTTCCTGGACAACTCCGGCCAGGACTGCTGCGCCCGCACCCGCATCCTGGTCCAGGAGACGGTCCTCGACGAGGCCCGGGAGTTCCTCGCCGACGCCCTCGCCTCCGTCGTCGTGGGCGACCCCGCCGACGAGAAGACCCAGATGGGCCCGCTGATCTCCCGCCGGCAACTCGACCGCGTACGGTCGTACGTTCCCGAGGACGCCCCCGCCCTGCGCGGCAGCGCCCCCGACGGCCCCGGCTTCTGGTTCCCGCCGACGGTCCTGACGGGGGAGCGGCCGGACGGCCAGGCGGCCCGCGAGGAGATCTTCGGCCCCGTCGCCGTCCTCCTCCCCTTCACCGACGAGGAGGACGCCGTCCGCCTCGCCAACGACACCCCCTACGGCCTCTCCGGCTCCCTGTGGACCCGGGACCTCGGCCGCGCCCTGCGCGTCTCCCAGGCCGTCCGCGCGGGCAACCTGTCGGTCAACTCCCACTCCAGCGTCCGTTACTGGACCCCGTTCGGCGGCTTCAAGCAGTCCGGCCTCGGCCGCGAGCTGGGCCCGGACGCCCTGACCGCCTTCACCGAAACCAAGAACGTCTTCATCAGCACGGAGGGCCCCGCACAGTGACCGACAACAGTGTTTGCCGCCGCCTGGTCGGCCGTACCGCCGTCGTGACCGGAGCCGGCAGCGGCATCGGCCTCGCCACCGCCCGCCGGCTCGCCGCCGAGGGCGCCCACGTGGTCTGCGCGGACGTGGACGAGGTCCGCGGCAAGGCCGTCGCCGACGAGGTCGGCGGGCTCTTCGTGAAGACCGACGTCACCGACCCCGAGCAGGTCGAGGCGCTGTTCAGGACGGCGTACGACACCTACGGCAGCGTCGACGTCGCCTTCAACAACGCCGGCATCTCCCCGCCCGACGACGACTCCATCCTGGAGACCGGCCTGGAGGCCTGGAAGCGCGTCCAGGAGGTCAACCTCACCTCCGTGTACCTGTGCTGCAAGGCCGCCATCCCCTACATGCGGCGCCAGGGCAGGGGTTCCATCATCAACACCGCGTCCTTCGTGGCGCGGATGGGCGCGGCGACGAGTCAGATCTCGTACACCGCCTCCAAGGGCGGCGTGCTGGCCATGTCCCGGGAGCTGGGCGTGCAGTTCGCCCGGGAGGGCATCCGCGTCAACGCCCTCTGCCCGGGACCGGTCAACACCCCGCTCCTGCAGGAGCTGTTCGCCAAGGACCCCGAGCGGGCCGCGCGCCGCCTGGTGCACATCCCCGTCGGCCGGTTCGCCGAGGCCGAGGAGATCGCCGCCGCCGTCGCCTTCCTGGCCAGCGACGACTCCTCCTTCGTCAACGCCACCGACTTCCTGGTGGACGGCGGAATCGCGGGCGCGTACGTCACGCCCCTGTAGGCAGGCCGGTCAGAGGAAGGTCTGCCCCTCGCCCCGGTAGGTGGGCACGGTCGCGGAGACCGTGTCCCCTTCGATCAGATGCAGCGCCTCGAACCGCTCGCACAGCTCGCCCGCCTTGGCGTGCCGGAACCACACCTTGTCGCCGATGAGCAGATCGTCGGCGGGCGAGCCGAGCAGCGGGGTCTGCACCTCGCCGGGGCCTTCCTGGGGGTCGTACTTCAGTCCCTCGGGCAGGTACGGCACCGGCAGCCGGTCCGGGCCGGCGGCGCCGGAGGCCGGGTAGCCGCCGCCGAGCACGGTGACGACCCCGACCCCCGGCCGCCGTACGACGGGCTGGGCGAACAGGGCCGCCGGACGGGCGGTGAACGACGTGTAGTTGTCGAAGAGCCGGGGCACGTACAGGCCCGAACCGGCCGCTATCTCGGTCACCGCGTCCTCGGCGGCGGTGTGCTGCACACTGCCCGTGCCGCCGCCGTTGACGAACTCCAGCTCCGGCACGACGGTCCGTACCGCGCGCACGACCGCGGCCCGCCGCTCGGCCAGCTCCCGGCGCGCCGCCGCCTGCATCAGCCGGATCGCCCGGGACCTCAGCGGCCGCCCGGCCACCGCGTCCCCGACCCCCGCGATGTGCCCCTCGTACGCCATGATCCCGACCAGCCGGAAGCCCGGACGCCGGGCCACCGACCGAGCCAGATCGGCGAGTTGGGCGGGGGAGTGCAGCGGAGAACGCCGCGCCCCGACCCGGACCCGGCCGCCGAGCAGCTTCAGCGAGGTGTCCAACTCCAGGCAGACACGCACCACTTCGCGACCGCCGTCGCGGGCGGCGTCGATGAGGTCCAGATGCGCGGGATCGTCCACCATGACGGTGACCGCGCCGGCGAGCTTGGGATCGGCGGCCAGCTCGGCGAAACCGCTCCGGTCGGCGGACGGATAGGCCAGCAGCACGTCGTCGAAACCGGAGCGCGCGAGCCACAGCGACTCGGCCAGCGTGAACGACATGATCCCCTGGAAGCCGTCCATCGCCAGGACGCGCTCCAGCAGGGCCCGGCAGCGCACGGACTTGCTGGCGACCCGGACCGGCTTGCCGGCGGCCCGGCGGACGAGATCGGCCGCGTTGGCGTCGAAGGCGTCCAGGTCCACGATCGCGAGGGGGGCGTCGAGATGGGCGGTGGCCCGGTCGTAACGGGCCCGGTCGGCGGCGCGCGCAGTCATGACGGAAGCCTGCCAGACAGGATTACCGCAGGGTAGGGGGACGTTCCGGGCAGATGCCCCGGCGCCCCGGACTGGTTCTGATTCCGGCCCGGACAACCCGTAGAGTGACGCGCACGTACGGCGGAACGCGCCCGGCCGCTTCACCTGAACCGGGATGCCGGTCCGGACGTACGGGTATGCGTGCCCGGGACGGAGCTTCCGCGTCGGGCGCGGCCGAGCAGCGCAGCGGCCCGCGTACGTGAGGACGGCCCGGGCACGAGGAAACGGGGGGTGCATGAGCACGGAAGCGCGCCACGCTCCCATCCCGCCGCGCCCCTCGGTCCCGCCCGACGACCCCGACGACGAGCCGTCGGTCTTCACCCCGCGAGCCACTCGCCCGGCCACCGGGCGCGCGGCAGACGCGGAGGGCGCCTCTTCGGGGGCCGCCCCGGCCGAGGGCCGGTCTTCGGTGGGGTCAGCCGGAGGCGAACGCCGGGTTCCGGACAGGGGCTTCATGGGCGATGGCCGGTCTTCGGCGGGGCCCGCCGCAGGCGACGCCCGGGCGTCGGCCGCGGGGCTCATGGGCAGCGACGCGGGTGGCTCGGCGTCGGCCGGAGGGACTGCGGGCAAGGGCTCGCCTTCCGCCGTGCGCTCTGCGGAGAGCGGCCCCCGCTCCGCCGGGCCGTCCGCGGCCAACGGCGCCGCGCCTGCCGGGGGGCCTGCCGTCAGTGACTCGCGTTCTGCTGGGCGGTCCGGCGTCAATGGTTCGCCCTCTGCCGGGCGGTCCGGCGGCGGTGGCTTTTCCTTTGACGGGTCGCCCGCGGGCAATGGTGCTGCGGTTGCCGGGGGGCCTGCCGCGAGTGACTCGCGTTCTGCTGGGCGGTCCGGTGTCAATGGTTCGTCCTCTGTCGGGCGGTCCGGCGGTGGTGGCTTTTCCTTTGGCGGGTCGTCCGCGGGCAATGGTGCTGCGGTTGCCGGGGGGCCTGCCGTCAGTGACTCGCGTTCTGTTGGGCGGTCCGGCGGCGGTGGCTCTTCCTTTGGCGGGTCGTCCGCGGGCAACGGTGCTGCGCCTGCCGGGCAGGCCGCTGCCAGTGACTCGCGGTCCGGCGTCGACGGCTCGTCGTCCGGTGAGGTCGCGGCGCCGGACGGCCGGCCGTTCCGCGAGGGCTCTGGTCCCCGTGCCGGGCAAGGGCGTCGGGCCGTGGGGGCGCGCCCCGTCGTGCCCGAGGTCGGTGCACCCGTGAGTCCGCCTCCGCCGCCGGCCTCCGCCCGGTTCCCCGACGCGCCGCCGAGCACAGGGCGCGATGCGCACCGCCCCGTACCTGAGTCCCGGCGGCCGGGAGCCCCGGTGGAGACCCCCTCGGAGACGACGGCCCGGCTCCGCCCGGTCACCGTCTCGGGGACGACGGCCCCGCCCCGACCGGTCACCCCGTCGGAGACGACGGCCCGGCTGCGCCCGGTCACCGACGCCCCCCGCGCCGCTGCCGCGCCCGGCCGGTCCTCCGGCGGGTCGGGCGGAGAGCGTCGTACCGCCGCCGCGTCCGCCTCCTCGGCGTCCGCCGGGCACCCGGAGACGGGCGCATGGAGTCCCATGGCGCCCGCGCATCCCGTCGGTCCGCCGCCGGCCGTGGGCGGCTTCGTGCCGGACCCGGCGCTGTCCTGGAGCGCTCCGGCCGCGCGGCCCGTCATGGCGGCCGGGGACACCGAGTCGTTCGGTGCGCGGACATGGCACCGCATCGGCCCCCGTACCGCCGCCGCTGCCGCCTGTCTCGTGCTCGGTCTCGGTCTCATCGGCGGTGCCGTGACCGGGAGTTGGCTCACCGACGACGGCGGGGACGACGCCTCCGGCGACCACTTCGCCACCGCCGGGGCGCTCTGGCACAACACGCCCGTCGACCAGCTGTTCCCACCCACCCTGCAGGGCACCGGCGCCGGACCCGGCGGCGCCGACCGCACCTGGACCAGGATCGCCGTGGCCCCGGACACCGGCTGCGCGCACGCCTTCGACCCGCTGCTGCAGAAGGTGCTCGCCCCCGTCGGCTGCCAGCGGCTGCTGCGCGCCACCTACACCGACGCCACCCAGAGCTACGTCACCACCGTCGGCCTGCTCTTCACCAAGGCCGACCCGGCCGCCATGGCCGCGCTGGCCCACCAGTTCCGCGCCGAGCGCCTGGACCGGCGTGCCGACCTGATGCCCCGGCCGTACGCCGCCAAGGGCACCGCAGCGGCCGGCTTCGGCGACAAGCAGCGGGCCTCCTGGACGATCTCCGTGCTCACCGACGCCCCCGTCGTCGCCTACGCCGTCTCCGGCTGGGCCGACGGCCGCAGCGTCGACGTGCCCCAGCCCGCCGCCGACGCCGTCAGCGCCGGTGCCGCCACCGCACCGGCCCAGGCCGGACTCGGCAACGAGGCCCAGGGCCTGGCCGACCGCATCGAACGCCGCCTGCGCCAGAGCATCGGCACGGCCACGGAGAAACCTTCATGAGGCGATCGAGGCAATCGGCACGCGCCCGTCACCGCGTGGAACCCGCCGGCGCGGCGCTGAGCCTGCTGCTCGCCGGTGCCCTCGTCCTGACGCCGGCCACCACCGCCCACGCCGACGGCATCCGCGCCCAGCAGTGGGGCCTGTCCGCGCTGCACCTGGACGAGGCCTGGCGGACCACCAAGGGCCGGGGCGTCACCGTCGCCGTCCTGGACACGGGCGTCGAGGCCGACCACCCCGACCTCGCCGGCAACGTCCTGCCCGCCAAGGACATGATCGGCTTCGGCGCCGAGCAGGGCGACCGCGACTGGGCCCGGCACGGCACCGCCATGGCCGGCATCATCGCCGGGCACGGCCACGGCCCGGGCGGCAGCGCGGGTGTCATGGGCGTCGCTCCGGAGGCGAAGATCCTGCCCGTGCGGGTGATACTGGAGGACGGCGACCCCGCCCGGGCCAAGGCCCGTACCAGCCGCGGCAACGCCCTCGCCGACGGCATCCGCTGGGCCGCCGACCACGGCGCCGACGTCATCAACCTCTCCCTCGGCGACGACTCGAACTCCGCGCACCCCGAGCCCAGCGAGGACGAGGCCGTGCAGTACGCCCTGAAGAAGGGCGTGGTGGTCGTCGCCTCCGCGGGCAACGGCGGGGACAAGGGCGACCATGTCTCCTACCCGGCCGCCTACCCCGGCGTCATAGCCGCGACCGCCGTGGACCGCTACGGCACCCGCGCCTCCTTCTCGACCCGCCGCTGGTACGCGGCGGTCAGCGCACCCGGCGTCGACGTGGTCATCGCCGACCCCGACCACAAGTACTACGAGGGCTGGGGCACCTCGGCCGCCTCCGCCTTCGTCTCCGGCGCCGCGGCCCTGGTCAAGGCCGCCCACCCCGAACTGACCCCGGCCCAGATCAAGCAGCTCCTGGAGGACACCGCCCGGGACGCGCCGGTCGGCGGCCGGGACGACTCCCGGGGCTTCGGCATGATCGACCCGGCGGCGGCACTGCGGGCGGCCGAGCGGCTCAGGCCGCAGAGCCTGCGCGCGGCGTCGTACGGGAAGAAGTACTTCGGCACCGGCCCGGACGCCCCCAGGGCCACGTCCTCGACCGCCGACTGGGCGGGCCCCCTGGCCGGCGGCACCGGCGGGGTCCTGCTGGTGTCGGGCGTGGTGCTGTGGCGGGGCCGCAGGCAGCGGGTCTGAGGCGCACCCCGGATCACCTGGCGCCGGGAGCCGGATCACTCACCGGCGAACGCCGACACCGCCGCCTTCGCCGCCGCCTCCACCAGCGCGATGCCCTTCGCCCGAGTCTCCGTGCCCTTCGACAGCACCGCCACCAGATAGTCGGTGCCGTCCACCGTGATCCGTCCGATGCTGTTCACGTCCCACAGCCCCGTCGTGCTGCGCGCCAGCCAACCGTTCTTCAGCGCCCAGGAGTTGCCCTCCGCGGCGGCCGACACCCCCCACTGCTGGTCCGCCTCGACCGACTTCATCAGCCCCTGCAGATAGGTCCGGGAGGCCGCGCTCAGCCTGGAGTCCTCGCCGAACACCTGCTGGAGCAGGACGAGTTGATCCGCCGTCGTGGTCTGCGTCAGCCCCCACAGCTCACCCTCGCCGCCGGAGGTCGCGGTCAGTCCGAAGCGCCTGTTCGCCGCGTCCAGGCCGTCCGCCCGCCCGATCGTGTGCCACAGCGCCGTGGCGGAGGCGTTGTCGCTGTTCTCGATCATCTTCGTGGCGTACGCCTGCTCGGTCGCCGTCAGCCGTCGGCCCGCGTCCTGCGCCTGGAGCAGCAGCGTGGCCAGGATGTCGACCTTCACGATGCTCGCCGTGTCGAAGGCCGCGTCGCCGTACGCGGCGCTCTCCCCGGAGTCCACCGCCAGCACCGCCGCCGACACCTGCGCGCCCGACGGCACGCTCACCGCCGTCAGCGCCTTGCCCAGCAGCGCTTTCCGGTCCACCGCCGGCTCCGTCACGGGCTCCACCGAGGCCTCCTCGCCCGCCCCGGCCGAGGAGGAGGCCGAGGGCGTCGCCGCCGACGATACGGCCGCCGTCCCCGGGTGCGCCCGCGCCTTCACATACACGGTGCCCCCGGCCGTGACGCCGCCCACGGCGACCACGGCCAGCGCGACGGAAAGCAGCGGACGGCGCCGGGACGGGCGCGCACGACGGCCACGGCGGGCTCTGGAGGACTCCATGGCCGCGATGTTCGGGGCGTGGAGTGTGCGCCCCGTTAGGCGGATGTGAGATCCGGGTCAGCGAATGCTGAGATTCCTGTGAAAGCGATGACGGCACTGTTTCCGGCCCCGCACAAGGGCTGCAGCTTCCCCCCTATAGGGTCGGTGACCGTGGCGAACAAGAACATTCCCGACCCCGGCTTCTCCGACGACGACGGCTCCGCCGACCCCCGGCTGAGCGCCGCGCTCGCCGCGTGGGCCGAGGACCGCAGCGCCCTCGGGCCCGTCCTGGAGGCGCTCAAGGGCGCCCGCCTGCTGGTCCCGGTCGTCGCCGTGCTCGGCGAGGTCGAGGAGGACGAGAACGGGCTGCGCCGCGAGAAGACCAGCGACATGGCCGTACCCACCCTGAAGGCCGGCGACCGCACCGCGCTGCCCGCCTTCACCTCCACCGACTCCCTCGCCCGCTGGGACCCCGCGGCCCGCCCGGTCGCCGTACCCCTGCACCAGGCGCTGCAGGCCGCCGCCCACGAGAAGGCCGACACGGTCGTGCTGGACCTCGCCGGACCGGTGCCCTTCGAGCTGACCGGCCCGGCGCTGCTCGCCCTCGCCGAGGGCCGCACCAGCACCGACCCGCTCGCCGACCCGGCCGTCGTCGAGGCCGTCCGTACGGCCGTGGCGGCCGAGCCCGCCGTGCTGCGCGCCCACCTCGGGCCCGGACGGGCCGACGGCACCCTCGCCCTGGTCCTCGACCCGGCCGTCCAGCCCGCCGAGGCCGCCCGCGCGGTCGCCGAGCGGCTCGCCGCCGACGAAACACTGAGGGCCCGCCTGGTGCGCGGCCTCGACCTGGCACTGCTGCCGGCCGGGACCACGCCTCCGGGCGAGCCCCTGTACGTACGCGGGTAGGGAATTTACCGCCCTGGGTCAGCCGTAGACCGGGCCGGTGTACTTCTCGCCCGGCCCCTGGCCCGGCTCGTCCGGGACGATCGACGCCTCGCGGAACGCCAGCTGCAGCGACTTCAGACCGTCGCGCAGCGGCGCCGCGTGGAAGGAGCTGATCTCGGTCGTGCTCGCGTCCAGCAGGCCGGCGAGCGCGGTGATCAGCTTGCGGGCCTCGTCCAGGTCCTTGTGCTTCTCGCCCTCCTCGCTCAGCCCGAGCTTCACGGCGGCGGCGCTCATCAGGTTGACGGCGACCGTCACGATCACCTCGACGGCGGGGACCTCGGCGATATCGCGGGTCATCGCGTCGAAGTCGGGGTTCTCAGGAGGGGTCTCACTCATGCCCCACACGATAAGCGGTGCGCCGGAGAGCCCTGGGAGAGCCCTGGCAGAGCCCGTGGGTGTGCTTCGATTAGCCCTTCCCCGTCGGTGCTGCTAACCTTGTGTAACGACCGGCTGGACAGCACTGCATGCCCAGCCCACAAGTGGAGGCTCCGATCTCCCACCTGACCGTCCCCCGGGACGGCGGGTCACCCGGTCAGGCGGCCACCATCGTTCCGTACGGACGATGGAGTCGCCCGAAAGTGCGCCCCGCGGTCACCGCGGCGGTGCTCCGGTAGTCATTGGAGCCCCGCCTGTGATCGTCCGGGGCATTTTTTGTGCTTCGGCGCGGTTAGGTCTAACGAACAGACATACGCGGCCGTCCGCCAGACCGCCGTGTGGTGCTACCGAGGAGGATCCATCAGCGCCGAGCCCCGCATCAACGACCGGATTCGCGTTCCCGAGGTGCGACTTGTCGGTCCCAGTGGCGAGCAGGTGGGCATTGTCCCGCTCGCTAAGGCACTGGAGCTTGCGCAGGAGTACGACCTGGACCTGGTCGAGGTCGCGGCGAACGCCCGTCCGCCCGTGTGCAAGCTCATGGACTACGGGAAGTTCAAGTACGAGTCGGCCATGAAGGCCCGTGAGGCGCGCAAGAACCAGGCGCACACGGTCATCAAGGAGATGAAGCTCCGGCCGAAGATCGACCCGCACGACTATGACACCAAGAAGGGTCACGTCGTACGGTTCCTCAAGCAGGGCGACAAGGTCAAGATCACGATCATGTTCCGTGGTCGCGAGCAGTCCCGTCCCGAGCTGGGCTACCGACTGCTGCAGCGCCTCGCGGAGGACGTCCAGGACCTCGGTTTCGTCGAGTCGAACCCGAAGCAGGACGGCCGAAACATGATCATGGTTCTCGGTCCGCACAAGAAGAAGACCGAGGCCATGGCCGAGGCCCGACAGGCGCAGGAAGCCCGCAAGGCGGAGGCGAAGGCCAACCCCGGTCGTTCGCAGAACCCTGCCGAGGCTGAGGCGTCCGCCGAGGAGCCCGCCGAGGCGTGATCCCCGGGGGACTCAAGGTCCCCGAGGATGTAACCGACAGAAGAGAGCGACGCTCCACCGTGCCCGGTTTCGCGACCGGGCACCGGAGCGCCACCGACGAGGAGATAACGGCGCTATGCCGAAGAACAAGTCGCACAGCGGTGCCAGCAAGCGCTTCAAGATCACCGGCTCCGGCAAGGTGCTCCGCGAGCGCGCCGGCAAGCGCCACCTGCTCGAGCACAAGTCGTCCCGCGTCACGCGTCGCCTCACCGGCAACGCCGAGATGGCCCCGGGCGACGCCGCGAAGATCAAGAAGCTTCTCGGCAAGTGACGCGGCGGCGCCGACCGAGCGCCGTGCGTCTGGACCGGGACCGAATCGTTTCCGGGTCGTGTGAGGACCACCACGACCCCGCTACAAGGAGTTAACAAGTGGCACGCGTCAAGCGGGCAGTCAACGCCCACAAGAAGCGCCGGGCGATCCTCGAGCAGGCCTCCGGCTACCGCGGTCAGCGTTCGCGCCTGTACCGCAAGGCCAAGGAGCAGGTCACCCACTCGCTGGTCTACAACTACAACGACCGCAAGAAGCGCAAGGGCGACTTCCGTCAGCTGTGGATCCAGCGCATCAACGCCGCTGCCCGCGCCAACGGCATCACCTACAACCGCTTCATCCAGGGTCTGAAGGCCGCGAACGTCGAGGTCGACCGCAAGATCCTGGCCGAGCTGGCCGTCAACGACGCGAACGCGTTCGCCGCGCTCGTCGAGGTCGCGCAGAAGGCGCTGCCTTCGGACGTCAACGCGCCCAAGGCTGCGTGACGCTGCGCTGGCTTTGAGCCGACGCTCACTGGACCCGCAGGCTTTTATGGCTTGCGGGTCCTGTTGTTTGGGGTCCCAGGTGGTCTTTTGACTGCGGGCCGGTGGGGCTTTCTCGCGCAGTTCCCCGCGCCCCTGGGTTGGCTGCAACGCCGCAGTTGAAAAAGCGCCGCACGTTGAAATCTCCTGAAGGTGAAGAAGAGGATGCCCCCCGTCAGCCCCGAGCTGATCTCCCCCCGCTCCGCTCGTGTCGCCGCTGCCCGGCGGCTGGCCAAGCGGAACTTTCGGGGTAAGGACCGGCTGTTTCTCGCGGAGGGGCCGCAGGCTGTCAGGGAGG
Source organism: Streptomyces sp. NPDC030820 (assembly GCF_055572075.1). Lineage (NCBI taxonomy): Bacteria > Bacillati > Actinomycetota > Actinomycetes > Kitasatosporales > Streptomycetaceae > Streptomyces > Streptomyces sp. NPDC030820. The sequence goes on along the minus strand of NZ_JBVIEB010000008.1, from coordinate 255,515 downwards.
CGGCTGGGCATCGGGTCGGCGGTGCGCCCACGCTCGTCGAACTGTTCGCCACCGTCGAGGCCGCGGAGCGGTACGCCGACATCATCGGGGCCGCACGCAGTGTCGGTGCCCGGGTGCACCTGGCCTCCGAAGAGGTCATCGCCGACATCTCCACGACCGTGACCCCGCAGGGGCTCGTCGGCGTGTGCCGGTTCCTGGACACGCCGTTCGAGGAGATCCTCGCCGCCCGGCCGAAGCTGGTCGCCGTGCTCGCGCATGTGCGGGACCCCGGGAACGCCGGGACCGTGCTGCGGTGCGCCGACGCGGCCGGCGCCGAGGCGGTGGTGCTCACCGACGCCTCCGTCGACCTGTACAACCCCAAGGCCGTACGCGCCTCCGTGGGGTCGCACTTCCATCTGCCGGTCGCCGTCGGGGTGCCGGTCGAGCGGGCGGTCGCGGGGCTGAAGGACGCCGGGGTGCGCATTCTCGCCGCCGACGGGGCCGGGGACCGTGACCTCGACGAGGAGCTGGACAAGGGGACCATGGGCGGGCCCACCGCCTGGGTGTTCGGCAACGAGGCCTGGGGGCTGCCGGAGGAGACCCGCGCGCTCGCGAACGCCGTGGTGCGCGTGCCGATCCACGGAAAGGCCGAGAGCCTGAACCTCGCCACGGCCGCCGCCGTATGTCTCTACGCATCGGCCCGTGCACAGCGCGCCTCCGGAGGGTGCCGCTCCGTCACCCAGAGCTAGTAGGGTGACCAACTCGGGGCCCTGCGCCGTCTGAGAGGTGGGGTACGGGGATGAGTGTGGCCGGCACGAGCACCGCGCCGGAGGGGCGGGACGCGCGGCGTACACCCGTGCCCCGGCATGGTGACCACGGCTTCGCCCTGGACCCCGACCAGCTGCCCGACGGCCTCGTCGTCGCCGACGAGCACGGCCGGGTCGTCTGCTTCAACGCCGCCGCCGCGCGGATCACCGCCGTACGCGCCGCCGAGGCCCTCGGCCAGCCGCTGGAGAAGGCGCTGCCGCTTGAGGATCTGGAGGGCCGCCGCTGGTGGCAGCTCACCGATCCCTACGGAGGGCTCGCGATCCGGGCGCGGCAGCCGGAGCGCAATCTGCTGCTGCCCGGCAGCCGGGAGGTGCTGGTCTCCGCCCGGTATGTGCGGGAGCGGCCCCTGGGGCCCGTCCAGCGGGTCGTCGTCTCCCTGCGGGACACCGAGGCGCGCCGCCGTACCGAGCGCAGCCACGCCGAGCTGATAGCGACGGTCGCCCATGAACTGCGCTCGCCCCTCACCTCCGTGAAGGGCTTCACCGCGACCCTCCTCGCCAAGTGGGAACGCTTCACCGACGACCAGAAGCGGCTGATGCTGGAGACCGTCGATGCCGACGCCGACCGGGTCACCCGGCTCATCGCCGAGCTGCTCGACATATCCCGGATCGACTCCGGGCGGCTGGAGGTGCGCCGGCAGCCCGTCGACATCGGGGCCGCCGTCTCCCGGCACATCCAGGCCTACGTCGCCGCCGGCCAGCCCGCCGACCGCTTCCTGCTCCGCATCGAACAGCCGCTGCCCGGTCTGTGGGCCGACCCCGACAAGATCGACCAGGTGCTCAGCAACCTCATCGAAAATGCCGTGCGACACGGCGAGGGAACCGTCACCATGGACGTGACGCCCTGCGCATCCCCGCGCGAGGGCGAGGAAACCGGCACGTCGGTCACGGTGAGCGACGAGGGTCCCGGCATCCCGGAGGAGTCCATGAACCGCGTCTTCACCCGCTTCTGGCGGGGCAGCAAGCGCGGCGGCACCGGGCTCGGGCTGTACATCGTCAAGGGCATCGTCGAGGCCCACGGCGGCACCATCACGGTCGGCCGCGCCCCCGGCGGCGGCGCCGAGTTCCGATTTACGTTGCCCGTGGGGGCACCGGCGTATCTCGCCTGACGAGACCCGGAGCAGCCCGCGGGCGCATTCGCCTACCTCCACCCCGTTAGACTCGGCCTTTGGCACCTTTGTGTCCTTCACGCGGCCCTCACGAGTCGGTGACGGGGGACCATCCGCCTGGGGGCACCTCCCAGCGTCAGCTGGGGGACAATCGGAAGCACGGGAAGAGATGTCGGCACCGAATAAGTCGTACGACCCTGTAGAGGTCGAGGCGTTGAAACCGGAAGAGATCGAGCGCATGCGGGACGGGGCGCTCGCCGCCTTCGCCGCCGCGGACTCCCTCGACGCGCTCCACGAGGCCAAGGTCGCCCACACCGGCCCCGCCTCCCCGCTGGCCCTCGCCAACCGCGAGATCGGCGCCCTGCCCCCGCACGCCAAGGCCGAGGCCGGCAAGCGCGTCGGCATGGCCCGCGGCGCCGTGAACAAGGCCCTCGCCGCCCGCCAGACCGAGCTGGAGGCCGAGCGGGACGCCCGCGTGCTGGTCGAGGAGGACGTCGACGTCACGCTGCCGTACGACCGCGTCCCGGCCGGCGCCCGCCACCCGCTCACCACGCTCTCCGAGCGCATCGAGGACATCTTCGTGGCCATGGGCTACGAGGTCGCCGAGGGCCCGCAGGTCGAGGCGGAGTGGTTCAACTTCGACGCCCTGAACATCGGCCCGGACCACCCGGCCCGCGGCGAGGCCGACACCTTCTTCGTGCAGGGCCCGGACGGCGGCACCGAGTCCGGTGTGGTGCTGCGCACCCACACCTCGCCCGTGCAGATCCGCTCGCTGCTCGACCGCGAGCTGCCGGTGTACGTGATCTGCCCCGGCGTGGTCTACCGCACCGACGAGCTGGACGCCACCCACACCCCGGTCTTCCGCCAGGTCGAGCTGCTCGCCGTCGACGAGGGCCTGACCATGGCCGACCTCAAGGGCACCCTGGACCACATGGTCCAGTCGCTGTTCGGCGAGGGCATGAAGACCCGGCTGCGGCCGAACTTCTTCCCCTTCACCGAGCCGAGCGCCGAGATGGACATGCTCTGCTACGTCTGCAAGGGCGAGTCCGTCGGCAACCCCGACCGGCCCTGCCGCACCTGCTCCAGCGAGGGCTGGATCGAGCTCGGCGGCTGCGGCATGGTCAACCCGCGGGTGCTCACCGCCTGCGGCGTCGACCCGGAGAAGTACAGCGGCTTCGCCTTCGGGTTCGGCATCGAGCGGATGCTGATGTTCCGCCACAACGTCGAAGACATGCGAGACATGGTCGAGGGTGACATCCGGTTCACCCGGCCGTTCGGGATGGAGATCTGATGCGGGTCCCGCTTTCTTGGCTGCGGGAGTACGTCGACCTGCCGGCCACCGAGACCGGCCGTGACGTCCAGGCCAAGCTCATTTCGGCCGGCCTGGAGGTCGAGACCGTCGAACAGCTCGGCGCCGACCTCACCGGCCCGCTCGTCGTCGGCCAGGTCCTGACGATCGAGGAGCTGACGGAGTTCAAGAAGCCGATCCGCTTCTGCACCGTCGACGTCGCCCAGGCCAACGGCACCGGCGAACCGCAGGAGATCATCTGCGGCGCCCGCAACTTCGCGGTCGGCGACAAGGTCGTCGTGGCCCTGCCCGGCGCCGTGCTGCCCGGCGACTTCCGGATCGCCGAGCGCAAGACCTACGGCCGGGTCTCCCGCGGCATGATCTGCTCCAGCGACGAGCTGAACATGGGCGACGACGGCACCCACGGCATCATCGTGCTGCCGCCGGAGACCGAGGTCGGCAAGGACGCCGTCGAGCTGCTGGAGCTGGTCGACGAGGTCCTGGACATCGCCGTCACCGCCAACCGCGGCGACTGCCTGTCCATCCGCGGCGTCGCCCGCGAGGCCGCCATCGCCTACGGCCTGCCGCTGCGCGACCCGGCCCTGATCGACGTACCGGCCCCGAACGCCTACGGCTACCCGGTCCAGATCTCCGACCCCTTCGGCTGCGACCGCTTCACCGCCCGCACCGTCACCGGCCTGCGCCCCGAGGCCCGCTCCCCGATCTGGCTGCAGCGCCGGCTGCAGAAGGTCGGCATGCGCCCGATCTCGCTCGCCGTCGACGTCACGAACTACGTGATGATGGAACTGGGCCAGCCGCTGCACGCCTACGACCGCAAGCTGGTCCAGGGCACCATCGGCGTGCGCCGCGCCGAGGAGGGCGAGAAGCTCGTCACCCTCGACGGCGTCGAGCGCAAGCTGCACGCCGAGGACCTGGTCATCACCGACGACCGCGGCCCCATCGGCCTCGCGGGCGTCATGGGCGGCGCCAACACGGAGATCGCCGACCACGAGGTCACCGAAGACGGGGTGAACGGCACCACCGACGTGGTCATCGAGGCGGCCCACTTCGACGCCGTCGCGATCGCCCGGACGTCCCGCCGTCAGAAGCTGCTGTCCGAGGCCTCCCGCCGCTTCGAGCGCGGGGTCGACCCGCAGGCCGCCGCGGCCGCCGCGCAGCGCACCGTGGACCTGCTGGTGCTGCTCGCGGGCGGTACGGCCGAGGCCGGCGTCACCGAGGTCGTCGCGCCCTCCGCGCCGCACACCATCACCATCCCGGCCGACCACCCGGACAAGGTCGCGGGCGTCGTCTACGGCCGTGAGACGGTCGTCCGCCGTCTCCAGCAGGTCGGCTGCGACGTCTACGGGCAGGACGAGCTGACCGTCACCGTCCCGTCCTGGCGGCCCGACCTGGTCGACCCGAACGACCTCGCCGAAGAGGTCATCCGCCTGGAGGGCTACGAGAACCTGCCCTCCACGCTGCCCAAGCTCCCCTCCGGCCGTGGCCTGACCCACCGCCAGCGGCTGCACCGCCGGGTCGGCCGCGCGCTGGCCGGCGCGGGCTACGTCGAGGCGCCGAACTACCCCTTCGTCGGCGAGCAGGTCTTCGACCAGCTCGGCCTGGCGGCCGACGACCCGGCCCGCCGTGTCGTCAAGCTGGTCAACCCGCTCAGCGACGAGGAGCCCGCGCTGCGTACGACGCTGCTGCCGGGCCTGCTCGGTGCCCTGCGGCGCAACGACGGCCGGGGCTCGCACGACCTGGCACTGTTCGAGACCGGGCTGGTCTTCCACCCCCGTGAGGAACAGCGGGTCGCCACGCATCTGCCCGTCGACCGGCGTCCCACCGACGAGGAGATCGCCGCGCTGAACGCTGCGCTGCCCGAGCAGCCACGGCACGTGGCCGTGGTGATGAGCGGTGCCCGCGAGCAGGCCGGCTGGTGGGGCAAGGGCCGTCCGGCGGACTGGGCGGACGCGGTGGAGGCCGGACGCGCCGTGGCGCGGGAAGCCGGCGCCGAGCTGATCGTCCGCAAGGGCCAGTACGGCCCCTGGCACCCCGGCCGCTGCGCCGAGCTGGCGGTCGTCGCCGACGGTGCGGAGCAGGTCGTCGGCCACGCGGGCGAGCTGCACCCGCGCGTGCTGAAGGCCCTGGGGCTGCCCGAGCGCACCTGTGCGATGGAGCTGAACCTGGACGCCCTGGAGGCGGTGGGCGACGGCGCCCCGCAGGCGCCGAGCATCTCCACGTTCCCGGTCGCCACGCAGGATGTCGCCCTCGTGGTCGACAAGCCCATCCCCTCAAGGGAGGTCGAGACGGCGCTGCGTGAGGGTGCGGGTGAACTCCTCGAGTCCATCCGGCTGTTCGACGTGTACGAGAACGCCGAGCAGCTGGGCGAGGGCAAGAAGTCGCTGGCGTACGCGCTGCGGTTCCGGGCCGGTGACCGGACGCTGACCGTGGACGAGGCGTCGGCGGCTCGGGATGCGGCGGTTGCCCTGGCGGGCGAGCGCACGGGGGCCGTCCTCAGGGGCTAGTCGCCGGGGAGCATTGCTGTTGTCGGCCGGCTGCGGGTCTTCCGTGGCCGGCCGCGCCGTTCCCCGCGCCCCTTGGGGGCGCTGTCAGCGAGCCCCGGTGGTGAGTGCCCGTATGCCCTCCTGCGCCAGCGCCTCCGCGTGCTGGTTGCCGAGCCTCCGGGCCAGCTCGAGCGCCTCGCGGTGCAGTCGTAGCGCCTCCTCCGGCAGGCCCGCCAGGCGGCAGGTCTCGGCATAGCCGTCGAGGAAATGGATCTTCCAGTGGTCCTCGAACAACTCGTCCAGCAGGGCGAACGCCTCCCGGTGGCTGGCCAGTGCCTCCTCGTACCGGCCCGTCTGCCGTAGCGCCACGCCCATGCAGTTGAGGCACCATGCCTGGTTGTTCAGGTGTCCGTCCTCGCGGGCCAGTGTCAGGGCCCGACCCAGTTGCTCCACGGCCTCGTCCGGGTCCTCCTGGGCGATGGCCAGACCGAGCGTGATCCGGGCCGTCAGGCCCGGCGGCCATGCGGGGTCGGTGGGCCGCAGACTCAGCAGCTCCCGGGCCCGCTGGGCCGCCTCCGTACGATGTCCCAGCTGGAGCATCGTCCAGGCCTCCGCCGCGGCCGCGTGGGCCGCTCCCGCCGGGCAGCCGCCCTGCTCGTACAGCTTCCGCGCCAGCCGGAAGAGTTCCAGCGGCTCCTCGACCCGCCCCGCGTCCCAGCTCAAGTAGCCGCGGCGGACGGCCAGTTCCGCCTCCGCCCGCGCGTCGCCCGACTGGGACAGCCGGAGTCCGGCCGCCTCGTACGCGGCGGCGGCCTCGGCCATGCGGCCCGCGTTGTAGCGTGCGTAGCCCAGATCGCTGTGTGCCTCGGCCAGTTGCACCGGATCGTCGAGGCGCTCGGCGGCGGCCAGCGACCGCTCGAAGAGAACGTTGAGATGGGTCGTGCCGCAGCGCCGCGCGAAGTAGGCGCGCAGGAAGCGCGGCAGCTCGCACACGTGCACATCGGCCCCGACGGCAGCCGCCGTCTCGAAGGCCGCGATCAGGTTCGCGTACTCCGTGACGTACCAGACGAAGGCCGCGTTCTTGTCCCTGAACTCCGGCAGCTCGGCCGGGCGGTGTCCGGCGGAGGGCGCCCGGCCGGGTGACAGGAACGGCATCGCGGCGTCGGCGGCGGCCGCCGCGTGCACGTAGTAGTCCAGCACCCGGGCCACGGCCCGCTCCCGGTCGGCCGCCGAGTCCTGCTCCGCCGCGGCCCGCCGCGCGTGCTGGTGCACCAGGTCGTGCAGCCGGTAGCGGCCCACCGTCGGCTGCTGGACCAGGTGCGCGTCGAGCAGGTCCTCCAGCATCGCCCGGGCGCTGTGCAGCGGCACGTCCGCGAGGGCCGCCACCACGTACTCGTCGAACGACTCCCCGGGCAGCACGCCCAGCAGCCGGAAGAGACGGGCCTGGGACCGGTTCAGCTGGCGTACCGACATCGCGAACGCCGCGCTGAACGCGGCGTCGAACTCGCCCGCGCCCTGCGCCATCCGTTCGGCGAGGACGCCCACGGTCCAGCCCGGCCGGTGCCGCAGCCGCGCCCCGGCCAGGCGCAGCGCCAGCGGCAGATGGCCGCACAGCCGCAGCACCTCGGCCGCGGAGCCGGGATCGCGGGCCAGTCTGCCGTCGGGCCCGGCGGGGTCGCCGCTGGCCCGGGCCAGCAGCCGAGCGCTCTCCTCGGGGCTCAGCACGTCGAGCGAGACCGGGGGCACCTCGTCCAGTCCGAGGAGCCGGTTGCGGCTCGTGACCAGGGCGACGGAGGGCCCGGCACCGGGCAGCAGCGGGCGCACCTGCTCGGCGTCGGCGGCGTTGTCGAGGACCACGACGACCCGTCGGCCGGCCAGTTCCGACCGCCAGCAGGCGGCCAGTTGCTCAAGGCCCTCCTGCGGGACCTTCTCCGAGGGGACGTCGAGGGCGCCGAGCAGCATCCGCAGCGCGGCCTCGGGGTCGAGAGGTGGCCGGCCCTCGGTGAACCCGTGCAGGTCCACGTAGAGCTGTGCGTCCGGGAAGTCGGCGGCGAGCCGGTGCGCGGCGTGCACCGCCAGACAGGTCTTGCCGACGCCCGCCATGCCGTCGACGGAGACCGCCCGATGGCTCGCGACGGCGGCCAGCACGGCGGCGAGTTGCTCCTCTCGCCCGGTGAAGTCGGGCACGTCGCGCGGCAGGTCGTTGCGGGCCGGCGGGCGGCCCTGGCGGATGCTCTTCGGGGGTGCGGGCAAGGGGTTCGAGGCCCGTTCCCACACCGGACGCAAGGGGCGGGGGTCGCGCTTGACGAGCCGGCAGAGGGCCACCACCGCGGGCCAGGGCGGCACTGTCTGCCCGTTGAGGTAGCGCGAGAGCGACGAGGAGCTCAGGCCGGTGTCCCGGGCGAGGGCCCGTACGCCGAGCCCGGACAGGTCCTGGAGCAGGCGCAGCCGGGCCGCCAGCTCCTCCTGTGGGCCGGTCTGCGTCGTCCGTGCGTGCGCGTCCACTGGTCCCCCCGCTGTCGTGTCCCGTTCCGGCGGAAGTCTTCATGGCCAAGTCGCCGCAGGTCAAGGCTGTTTGGGCTGTCCCACGGTGTCCCATGGCCATGGCCCGGGCAGGCCGCTGCGGCTGTGATGGTGTCACGCCCCGGCGCCAGGGGGCACCGACCAGAAGAGAACCAGTAGAGGAGCGGACCGAGATGCAGTCCCGTATGCAGAACCCCGCCGTCGTCCTGTCCGACGCGATGCAGCCCGTCCAGCAGCTCCTCAAGGTCGTGCACTCCGGCGGAGTGGACGCGCAGACGCTGAAGCTGGTGCATCTGCGGGTCAGCCAGATCAACGGGTGCAGCGCCTGTGTCGACGCCGGCGCCAGGACGGCCCGCAAGGCCGGAGTGAGCGACGAGCGCCTGGCCACGGTCGCCGCATGGCGGGAGGCCCCGTACTTCACCGACGAGGAGCGGGCGGCCCTCGCGCTGGCCGAGGCCGCGACGCGCCTCGCCGACCGTCCCGACGCGGTGAGCGACGACGTCTGGGACACGGCCGCCACCTACTACGACGAGAAGCAGCTGGCCGCGGTCATCCTGATGATCGGTGTCACCAACCTGTTCAACCGGCTCAACGCCACCACCCGCCAGATCGCCGGCGCGTGGGGCTGACCCCCCGTCCCCGTCCCACCGTCCCGCCCCCTCCCTCCCCGCCACCGAAGGAGACCCGCTGTGAACGCCACGCAGAAGACCGCCCGGAGCACCGCCGCCACGTCCGAGGGATTCACGGACGAGGAGCGAGCGGCGATGAAGGAGCGGGCCAAGGAGGTCAAGGCGGCCACGCGCGGCGGATCGCGCGCCGCCAAGGCCGCGCAGGACGAGGCCGCCGTGCTCGCCAAGATCGCGGAGATGCAGGACCTGGACCGGGCCATGGCCGAACGGCTCCACGCCGTCGTCCGGGCCGCCGCGCCGGAGCTCGCCCCGAAGCTCTGGTACGGGATGCCCGCGTACGCCCTGGACGGCAAGGTCGTCTGCTTCTTCCAGAGCGCCGAGAAGTTCAGGTCCCGCTATGCCACCTTCGGCTTCAGCGACCGGGCGAACCTCGACGAGGGCACCATGTGGCCGGCCTCCTACGCCCTGAAGGAGCTGTCCGCCGCCGACGAGGCGAGGATCGGCGAGCTCGTGCGGAAGGCCGTCGGCTGAGGGCCGCGAGAGGGGTTCACCCCTTCGGCTAGCTGCATAAATGCGGGTTGACCGACGCGGGCTCACTCGTTCGGGTGGGAACTGACGACGATCCGGCCTTCTCGGGCAATGCCCTCGACAGAATCGGACCGGCCTTTCGGGGTCGGTCCGTCTGCTCTTTCAGGGCCCACATGGGGGACCAGAGGCATGATGCGCATCAAGGCACGGGCGCCCACCGCGCGGGGAGCGGTACTGCCCACGGTCTGTGGGGCCGTGGCGGTCGCCTACAAGTTCGGCTGCCCGCTCGCCCAGCAGAACGGGCTCGGCGCGCGCATGGTCACCGGCGCCGTCTTCTTCGCCGTCGGCACAGGGCTGATCGTCCATGTCCGGCGCGCGCTGCTGCGGGAGCTGCGGCAGGTCCGCCGGGTGGCGCGGGCCGCGCAGAGCGTCGTACTGCGGCCCCTGCCGCCGCGTCTCGACGGGCTGAACGTCGCCGCCGCCCAGCTGTCCGCAGAACGGGGCGCGAGCGTCGGTGGCGACCTGTACGAGGCGGTCGCCACCGAGCACGGGGTGCGGGTGGTGATGGGTGACGTACGCGGGCACGGGCTGGCCGCTCTCGGCACGGTCGCCGCCGTCCTCGGAAGCTTCCGCGAGGCCGCCCACGACGAGCCCGAACTCCGCGGCGTCCTCAGCCGGCTGGACCGGGCCCTCGCCCGGCACCTGCGCGAACGCGCCCGCGCCGAACACCCGGCGAACGGTGGTCAGGACCCCGACCACCCGGTCGCCGAGGAGTTCGTCACCGTCCTGCTCCTGGAGATCGACGGCGACGGCCGGCTGCGCGCCCTCAACTGCGGCCATCCGTGGCCGTATCTGCTCAGAGGCACGAGAGTCGAGCCGTTGACGCGCGTCGACCCGCTTCCGCCGCTGGGCCCGTTCCCGCTTCCGGCCGAGCTGGAGGCCGAGTCCTGCGGTCATCTGGTTCCAGGTGAGTCCCTGGTTCTCTTCACGGACGGGGTGGAGGACGCGAGGGACAGCCGGGGCCGGTTCTTCTCGCTGCCGGGCACGCTGAGCGAAGTCGCACGGGATCATCCCGTCCCTCCCCAGACGGTCCTGCGCACCGTATTCACGGCGCTCCTGCATCACACGAGCGGCAAACCCACGGACGACATGGCACTACTGGTCCTACGAAACGATCGAACGCGGGGCGAGCCTTCTTGCCCAGGGGCGCGGCACTCCAGTAGCCGGCCCGGCCAAGCCACCGCTTTTCGAGGGGGAGCCGGCGGCTTGGCCGGCACTTAAGTCAATCGAGACAGCACGCTGAGCGACAGCGCGTGCACAGTACGGATGCATGTGTTCCGTTCACACCCCGTGTGAACGCGAGCACACTACGCTGAACCGCACCAGGCCACTTGGGGGGCATCCCATGCAGCCCAACACTCTGCTCGACGCGATCCTGGACGAGGCGGGGATCTCGCACGCCGGTCTCGCCGCCCACGTCAACCAGGCGGGCCGGAGACGGGGCCTCGTGCTCCGGTACGAACACACCGCCGTGGCACGCTGGTTGAAGGGCCAGCGGCCGCGCGGCCAGGTCCCGGACCTGATCTGTGAGGTACTCGCCACCCGCCTGCGCCGTACCGTCACCCTCGACGACATCGGCCTGGGCGTGCCCGGCGAGCCCAGCACCCCGCACACCGGCTCGCTGAACGGCTTCGTCGAGCGGGCGACCGCCCTGTGGCGTTCCGACGAACAGCAGCGGCCGCATGTGCTGGGCGCCCCCGCCGTCACCGGGACCCCGGCCGTGATGCCGGTGTGGGAGTGGGAGAACCCGCCCGAGGACGTCGACGTCTCCCGCGGCGGCCGGCACCCTGTCACCCCGGCCGACATCGAGATGCTGCGCGCCGCGCGGACGCACTACGAGCAGATGTACCGCAAGGCCGGCGGCATCGCGACCCGCACCAGGATCGTCGGCTTCCTCAACGCCGAGGCGGCGCCGCTGCTGCGCGGCAGCTACACCGACGCCACCGGACGCCAACTGCACCGCGCCACCGGTGGACTGGTGGCGATCGCGGGCATCTGCGCGTACGACTCCGACGCCCACGGTCTCGCCCAGCGCTACTTCCACCAGGCGCTGCGGCTGGCAAAGGCCAGCGGCGACCGAGGACTTGGCGCCTATGTGATAGCTCTGCTGGTCAACCAGTCACTGTTCATGCGGGAGCACCGGCAGGCCGTCGCCTTCGCCGAGGCCGCGCTGCGGGCCGCCGGCAAACACATCACCCCGGCGCTCGCCTCCGACCTGTACGCGATGCAGGCCAAGGCGTACGCCCACCTCGGCGACTCCGCGGGGGCCCTGTCCTGCATCCGGCGCGCGGAGGCGGCGGCCGAGCGGATCCGGCGCGGCTACGAGCCCGACGAGACCGGATACGTCCAGCCGGGCCTGGTCAATGTGCAGGTGGCCGAGGCGCTGCTGAGCCTCGGCGAGCTGGCCGCCGCGCGGGAGCACGCGGCGGCGGCCGTGGACAACCCGGCCCACGACCGGGGGCGGGTGCACCGGCTCGCCATGCTCAGCACCATCGAGCTGCGCCAGGGCAATGCCGACAAGGCGGTGGCCGCCGCTGTGCAGATGGCCGAGCAGGCTCGCGGGATGGAGTCCCAGCGACTGCGCGACAGACTCCGCGCGGTGCGCGAACACCTGGTGCGCTGCGGTTCGGCCGGCACTGCCGAAGCCGCCGAACTCATCGACGGGGCACTGCGCGTACCGCTGTAGGCCCCCTGTAGGTGCACAGTCCCTGCTGCGATATTGCCACTTACTCGGCGGAAGGTGGCAGAACCGTGCAGTGGACGAAACACAACGAACAAACTGTGTATGCAAACCGCTGGTTCAGAGTCAATCTCGCAGATGTCGAGCTGCCGGACGGCCGGCACCTGGACCACTTCCTGATCCGGCTGCGGCCGGTGGCCGTGGCCACCGTGGTCAACGAGGCCAACGAGGTGTTGCTGCTGTGGCGGCACCGCTTCATCACCGACAGCTGGGGCTGGGAACTGGCCGCGGGCGTCGTCGAGGACGGCGAGGACATAGCGAGCGCAGCCGCCAGAGAACTGGAGGAGGAGACCGGCTGGCGGCCGGGGCCCCTGCACCACCTCATGAGCGTGGAGCCGTCCAACGGCCTCACCGACGCCCGGCACCACATCTACTGGTCCGACCGGGGCGAGTACATCGGGCATCCCGTGGACGACTTCGAGTCGGACCGCCGGGAATGGCTCCCCCTCAAACTCGTCCCCGACCTGATCGCCCGTGGGGAGGTCCCGGCCGCCAACATGGCGGCCGCGTTACTCCTGCTGCACCACCTCAGGCTCGCCGAGGGCTAGATCTTGTCGTCAAACTCCCGCCGTCCGCCCGGAGGGCGGGCCTCGCGGCGTCAGGTGCGTGCTCTGGGGGAGTGCCGGGCTCTGGCCCTCGTGCTGGACGTACGTGGGCCCGGGCCCGGTGCGGCGAGTGGGGTGCCCCCTTTGGGGGAGCGTGCATGGCGTCGCGGGGCAGGCAGGAGTTCGACGGCAGGGCCTAGCGGGCCAGCGCCTGCCAGATGGTCACGAGGAGCGCGCCCAGGGAGGTGAGCGCGGCGAGCGAGGGCAGTGGCCAGCGTGCGTGTTCCAGCGAGTTCAGGCGGGTGTCCAGCTCGTCCAGTTCCTTGGCGGTCTCGTCGGTCCGGTGCCGCAGCAGCGCCAGCCCTCCCTCGACGTGCGCGCAGGCCACGTCGAGGCGGCGCCGTAACTCTGCGAGTTCTCCCTGGACCACGGGATGCTCCGAATGGGCGGTCACGTGTCCACTCCTTTCCGTAGTCGGACGTTGTTGCATCCCTTGCATGGGCATGAGGAGTCAACTCGCCCGGCGGACACGTGGGGAGCGTGTGCGACGGGCATATGCGTGCCCGTCGCGCACACGGAGTGTGAAGCGCCGTTGTCCGTGATCAGCCGTAGGTGTAGAAGCCCGACCCGGTCTTCCGGCCCAGCCGGCCCGCCTCGACCATGCGCTGCAGCAGCGGGGGAGCGGCGTACAGCGGCTCCTTGTACTCGGCGTACATGCTGTTGGCGATGGAGACGATGGTGTCCAGGCCGATCAGGTCGGACAGCTTCAGCGGGCCCATCGGGTGGGCGCAGCCCATCTCCATGCCGTTGTCGATGTCCTCGCGGCTCGCGATGCCCGACTCGAACATCCGGATCGCGGAGAGCAGATAGGGCACGAGCAGCGCGTTGACCACGAAGCCGGAGCGGTCCTGGGCGCGAATGGCGTGCTTGCCGAGCACCTTCTCGGCGAAGACCTGGGCGCGGCTGAGGGTGCCCTCGGAGGTGGTGAGCGCCGGGATCAGCTCGACCAGCTGCTGCACCGGCGCCGGGTTGAAGAAGTGGATGCCGACCACGTGGTCCGGGCGGGAGGTGGCCACCGCCAGCTTCACCAGCGGGATCGAGGAGGTGTTGGAGGCGAGGATCGCGTCCGGGCGGGTCACCACCTGGTCGAGGACCTGGAAGATCTCCGTCTTCACCGGCTCGCTCTCCACGACGGCCTCGATCACCAGGTCGCGGTCCGCGAACTCGCCGAGGTCGGTGGTGAAGGTGAGCCGCGCCTGCGTGGCGTCCCGCTCCTCCTCGGTGATCTTGCCGCGCTCGGCGGCCTTGGCCAGGGAGCTGAACAGCCGGGTACGGCCGATCTCCAGGGCCTCGCCGGTGGTCTCGGCGACCTTCACGTCCAGTCCTGCGCGGGCGCACACCTCGGCGATGCCGGCGCCCATCTGGCCGCAGCCCACGACTCCGACGCGCGCAATGTCTCCCGCTGGGATGCCCGTCACATCGTCCCCTTCGCTGGTTCTCCGGCTCGCTGGCAGGAATCCGGGTTTCGGCGCCTGCTCCGATCGAGCACGTTACCGTCAAGTATCGATGATCGATCGGCGGGGTGGGGGCATCCTGGGGCGCGGAACGATCCGTGACCGAGCGGATCCGGAGCGTATGGGGTGTGCGGATGGGGCAGCTCTCTCGGCGGGCCTTCACCACGGCGGCGCTGTCGACGCTGGCCACGGCTCCGGGCGCGGCGTTGGCGGCGGATCGCCGGCCTCGGACCACCGCCGTGCGGGGCGCCGCTGCGGCCGCAGGCCAGCGGCCCCGTGCGGCCGCCGAGATGCGGGGCGTGTGGCTCGCGACCGTGTCCAACCGGGACTGGCCGTCCCGGCCCGGGCTCACGGCCGACGCGCAGCGCAGGGAGCTGATCGCCCATCTCGACAGGGCGGCCCGGGACCGGCTCAACACGGTGATCTTCCAGGTACGGCCCACCGCGGACGCCCTGTGGCCGTCACCGTACGAGCCCTGGTCCGAGTATCTGACCGGGACCCAGGGCCGGAGCCCCGGCTGGGACCCGCTGGGCACCGCGGTGCGGGAGGCCCACGCCCGGGGCCTGGAACTGCACGCCTGGTTCAACCCGTACCGGATCGCGAACCACACCGACCCCGGCCGGCTCGCCGCCTCGCACCCGGCCCGCCGGCACCCCGACTGGGCGGTGCCCTACGGCGGGAAGCTCTACTACAACCCCGGCCTGCCCGAGGTCCGCGCCTTCGTCCAGCGGGCGATGCTCGACGCGGTCGCCAGGTACCCGGTCGACGCCGTCCACTTGGACGACTACTTCTATCCGTATCCGGTCGCGGGGCAGACCTTCGACGACGATGACGCCTATGACCGATACGGAGGCGACTTCTCCAGCCGGGCCGCCTGGCGGCGGGACAACATCAACAGGCTGGTGAAGGAGACGGCCGCCGGCATCAGGAGGGTCCGGCCCGGCACCCGGTTCGGGATCAGCCCCTTCGGGGTGTGGCGCAACGCCTCGACCGACCCGCGCGGCTCGGACACGCGGGCGGGCGTGCAGACGTACGACGACCTGTACGCGGACACCCGCACCTGGGTGCGCCGCCACTGGATCGACTACATCGTCCCGCAGCTGTACTGGCACATCGGCTTCGCCGCCGCCGACTACGCGAAGCTGGTCGAGTGGTGGGCGGCGGTCGCGAGGGGCACGAAGACACACCTGTACATCGGCGAGGCCCTGTACCGGGCCGGGGCCGCCGGGCAGCCCCCGGCCTGGCAGGACCCGGTCGAGCTGTCCCGGCACCTCACCCTCGCCGCCGGTTACCCGCAGGTGCGCGGGCATGTGTTCTTCGCCGCCGCGGACGTGGCGGCCGATCCGATCGGGGCGATGTCACGCGTGATCACCGACCACTACGGGCGGTCGGCGAAGCCACCCCGCTGATCCCTCTCGTCCCGGTGCTTGACCTGGCAGTCGGGTCCGGGGGACATGATGGCCTCGTGTCCGTCCTGGAACCGGACGCGGTAGGGCGGGTTGCCTTCCTGTCCCAGCACTTCGACGACTTCCGAGACCTGGTCGTGCTGACCGACCACCCTGCCGTGCTGGACAAGCCGGTCGCCCTTGGATGCGCGCATATCGCAGGCCCTCCTCACGATCACGACCGCTGGGTGACGGCGATGCACACGAGCACGGTGACGGCGGTCACCGGAGCGGCCGCCGTGAAGTGCTCGCCGAGCAGCAGCGCCGACCACACCAGTGTGAGCAGCGGCTGAGCCAACTGCAACTGGCTGGCCCTGGGGATGCCGATGGCCGCCATGCCCCGGTACCAGACGACCAGACCGAGGAACTGCGAGCCCAGCGCCACCCACAGCAGGCCGGCGATGCCGTGCCCGGTGAGCCGGACGGGCTCGTACGTCAGCGCCACCGCGGCGGCCGGCACGCTCAGCGGCAGGCACAGCACGAGCGCCCAGCCGATCACCTGCCAGCCCGGCATGATCCGGGCCAGCCGGCCGCCCTCGGTGTAGCCGGCCGCGCACACCAGCAGGGCCGCGAACAGATACCCGTCGGCGGCCGTGAGCGCGCCGCCGCTCTGCCCGACGGTGAACGCGACCACGGCCGCGGCGCCCGCCAGCGCGGCCGTCCAGAACCGGCGCGAGGGGCGGCTGCCGGTGCGCAGCGCGGAGAACACGGCCGTGGTCAGCGGCAGCAGTCCCACCACGACGGCGGCGTGCGCGGTGGTGGAGGTCTGCAGGGCGAGCGTCGTCAGCATCGGGAAGCCGACCACGACGCCGGCGGCGACGACGGCGAGACCCGGCAGATGCCGGCGCTCCGGTAGCGGTACCCGCAGCGCGAGGAGGCAGCCGCCCGCGACGAGCGCGGCGAGCACACTGCGCACGGCCACCAGCGACCAGGGACCGAAGCCCTGCAGACCCCATGCGGTCGCCGGAAACGTCAGGGAGAAGGAGGCGACGCCGAGGGCGGCGAGGCCGGTGCCGAGGCCGCGGCGCTCGCGGGGAGCGGTGACCGCTATCGGGCTCGCGGCAGTAGCGCTACTCTGGTTTCTCATGCATCAGCGTAGCAGTGTCAGCGATCTGGCAGAACAGCTGAGGCGAGAACTTGATCGCTACTCTCCCGGTGGAAAGCTCCCGTCGAGCCGGGCGCTCGTCGAACGGTTCCACGTGAGCCCGGTGACCGTCTCGCGTGCCCTCGCCCAGCTGGCCGCCGAGGGCCTGGTGGTCACCCGGCCAGGGGCGGGCGCCTTCCGGGCCCGGCCGCGCGCGACCGAGGCCCCGGCCGGGGACACCTCCTGGCAGGAGGTCGCGCTGAGCGCCGACGGCGCCGCCGAGCTCGTACCGCGCACGGTGGACGCCTCCGGGGTCACGGTCTCCCTGGCCGCGCCGCCGCCCGGCGTGCTGGAGTTCAACGGCGGCTATCTCCATCCCTCCCTCCAGCCCGAGCGGGCCATGGCGGCGGCGCTCGCCCGGGCGGGGCGGCGGCCGGGCGCCTGGGGGAGGCCGCCGTTGGAGGGGCTGCCGGAGCTGCGGGAGTGGTTCGCGCGGGGGATCGGCGGGGGCGTCACCGCGGCCGAGGTGCTGATCGCGGCCGGTGGCCAGTCCGCGCTGGCCACCGCCCTGCGCGCGCTCGCCCCGCCCGGCGCCCCCGTCCTGGTCGAGTCGCCCACCTACCCCGGCATGCTGGCCCTCGCCCGCGCCGCCGGACTCCGCCCGGTCCCGGTCCCCGTCGACCCCGACGGGGTGCGTCCGGAACTACTCGCCGACGCCTTCCGGGCCAGCGGCGCCCGGGTCTTCGTCTGCCAGCCCCTGTTCCAGAACCCCACCGGCGCCGTCCTGGCCGCCGATCGGCGCGCCGAGGTGCTGCGCATCGCCCGCGAGGCCGGCGCCTTCGTCCTGGAGGACGACTTCGTACGGCGCCTGGTGCACGCCGACGCGGGCCCGCTGCCCCGCCCACTGGCCGCCGCCGACCCGGACGGCGTGGTCGTGCACGTCGGCTCGCTGACCAAGGCGACCTCGCCCAGCTTCCGGGTGAGCGCCCTGGCCGCGCGCGGCCCGGTGCTGGAACGCCTGCGCGCCATCCAGGTCGTCGACAGCTTCTTCGTCCCCCGGCCGCTGCAGGAGGCCGCTCTGGAACTGGTCGGCTCCCCGGCCTGGCCCCGTCATCTGCGGGCGCTGTCGGCCGAGTTGAAGGCCCGCCGCGACGCCATGACGGCCGCGCTCGCCCTGCACCTGCCCGAACTCGCCCTGCCGCACGTCCCCTCCGGCGGCTACCACCTCTGGCTCCGGCTGCCCGACCGGACCGACGAGTCCGCCCTCACCGCGGCCGGCCTCCGCGCGGGCGTCGCCCTCACCCCCGGCCGCCCCTACTTCAGTGCCGAACCTCCCGCCGCCCACCTCCGCCTGAGCTTCGCGGCGGTCGCCGGCACCGGGGAGATCACGGAGGGGGTACGGCGGCTGCGGACGGCCTGCGACGAGGTGCTCTAGGTGTACTCGGTCAGCGTCACCGGCGCGCAGGCGAACTCCCGGCGACTCGAACCGCCCCGGGGTGAGCCGGACTTCCGGTGATCCGGCTGGGCGAGCGCGAAGGCGGCCTCGCTGGGCCGGCGGACACCCGGCCCTCGGTGGGGCGGCGGACACCCGGGCCCTCGGTGGGGCGGCGGACACCCGGGCCCTCGTCCTCGTCGTCCAGGCCGAAGCCGGCCGCCCGCGTCTCCGCGGGAAAATCATGCCGGGCGCCGCCGACACCTCTGGGATGATCGCGGCATGAGCGATACGCCCCGGCTCCCCGACGGCTACGAGTTCTCCGCCGACCCCGCCCGCGTCGATGTCGACCGGGTCCACGGCTGGCTGTCGACCGACGCCTACTGGGCGATGGGCCGGCCCCGCGAGAAGCACGAGCGGGCGATGGCGAGCTCACTGAACTTCGGGGTGTACGAGCGGGCCTCGGGCGAGCAGGTGGCGTACGCCCGCGTGGTCACCGACCAGGCTCTGTTCGCCTGGCTCGCCGATGTGTACGTGGACCCCTCCGTGTGCGGCAAGGGCGTAGGCACGGCCTTCGTCGGCCGCATCCGCGACCACCTGAAGCCGTACGGACTGCGCCGCATCCTGCTGGCCACACAGGACGCGCACGGGGTGTACGAGAAGCTGGGCTTCCGCTCGCTGGACCGCCCCGACCAGTGGATGGTCCACCCCTTCGAGTCCTGGTGAGCGGCCGGGTCCGAGTGACCGGCCGCACACCCTTCGTAGCTCACAGGCGGCACCCCTTGACCTGCACTCACCGGCGGATCACCATCACCGCATGCCACTGAGGGTGACGTTCGTCGCCGCCGCGCGCAGCGCCCCGCTGCTCGCGGAGCGCTTCGACGACGACCGGCCGCTGGACCTGGCCGGCTGGGACGAGGTGCAGCGCGCCGCCGGGGACCTGCTGCCGCTGGCGGCCGCCGAGCTGCGGTACTGCTCGCCGACCCCGCGCAGCCGAGCCACCGGCGACGCGCTGGGGTACGCCCCGCTGGCCCAGCTGGCGCTGCGCGACTGCGACATGGGCCGCTGGCGTGGACTGACCCTGGGCGAGGCGATGGCCCGTGAGCCGGACGCCGTGGACGCCTGGCTCGCCGACCCGCGCGCCACCCCGCACGGCGGCGAGTCCCTGCTGGGCTTCATCTCCCGGGTCGGCGGCTGGCTGGACACCCGGCCGGCGGAGGACGGCGGCCGGATCGTCGCCGTCGCCGAGCCCGCCGTGATCCGCGCCGCCCTGGTCTACGCCCTGAAGGCACCGCCGTCGAGTTACTGGAACATCGACGTGCGCCCACTGTCCACGTCCACCGTCACCGGCCGCGCGGGCCGCTGGAACCTGCGCCTGGACGCCGTCTCGGCTCAGCCCTCGCGCACATAGTCCGTGGTCAGCACCAGATCCTTCGCCGGGCCGCCGACCCGCCACACCGAGCGCCAGCGGTCGGCATCGTGGACGGTGAACTCGCCCCGGTAGAGGTCGGCCGCGCACGGGTGCTCGGCGACGTACCGCCCCGAGGTCAGGTCCAGCGCGTGGAAGGGCCGCCCGTCCGCGAACCGCACATCCGCCGTGCCCGGCGTGGGGCCCGGAAGAAACCGCAGCGTGCGGGTGGCGGGGCGCGCCACGCCCTGCCAGGTGAACGTGCCGGACTCCTCGTGGAGCAGGCCTCCGGCCTGCAGCGCCGTGAAGACGGTCGTCCCTGAGAAGTGCCCTTCGGCTCCGCTCGCCAGGTCTCGCACACTGCGCTCGACTCGCCAGCGGCCGGCCAGATGGGCCAGCACATCGGGGACCGGCCAGTACCGGGGCTGCACATCCATGAGGCGAGCTTACGGGCGACCGTGCCCGCCCATTGACGTGCTCACACCCCTCCTCTTCACCGGTCTCCGCAGCGCGTACGGCCATCGACCTCGGGGGTGCGAGGGTCGCCTCCACGGCGAAGATGACCATGCTCGCCGCCGCACCGGACGCGGTGAACAGCGAGACGTCCACAGCGGTCGCACCGCAGACGTCCACCGTCACCGGGGTCGCCGGTAGGTTCAGCTTGCCGGGGCGCGCAGCCGCCGAGCGCGGTCAGACCCCGAAGTACTGCTGAGCCGCCCGCACGCCCTCCACCAGCGCGTCCACCTCGGCCGGTGTGTTGTAGACGTAGAAGCTCGCCCGGGTCGTCGCCGGGATGCCGTACCGCTTGACGATCGGCCGGGCGCAGTGATGGCCGACGCGCACGGCCACGCCCCGCTCGTCCAGCACCTGGCCCACGTCGTGCGGGTGGATGCCGTCGACCGTGAAGGAGACCGCCGACCCCCGGTCGGTGAGCTCGGTGGGGCCGATGATCCGGACGCCGGGCAGCTCGGTCAGCAGGTCCAGGGCGCGGGCGGTGAGTGTGTCCTCGTACGCCGCCACCTCCGCCATGCCGAGCCGCTCCAGATACTCCACGGCCGCCGCGAGCCCCACCGCCTGCGAGGTCATCGGCACGCCCGCCTCGAAGCGCTGCGGCGGCGGCAGGAAGGTGGTGCGGTCCATCTCCACGATCTCGATCATCGAGCCGCCGGTCAGGAACGGCGGCAGTCCGGCGAGCAGGTCCGCGCGGCCCCACAGCACGCCGACGCCGTTCGGGCCGAGCATCTTGTGCCCGGAGAAGGCGAGGAAGTCCGCGCCCAGTTCCCGTACGTCGACCGGGCGGTGCGGCACGGACTGGGCGCCGTCCACGACCACCAGGGTGCCGAACGCATGGGCGCGGTCGGCGAGTTCGCGCACCGGGTTGAGCGTGCCGAGCACATTGGACTGGTGGCTGAGGGCGAGCACATTGGTGCGCTCGTCCAGCAGCTCCTCGGCCCGGGACAGATCGAGCCGGCCGTCGTCGGTGAGCCCGAACCAGTCGAGGCTCGCCCCGGTCCGCTCGGCGAGCTGCTGCCAGGGGACCAGGTTCGCGTGGTGCTCCATCTCCGTCACCACGATCCGGTCGCCCGGGCCGAGCCGGCCGGCGTTGCCCAGCGCGTAGGCGACGAGGTTGATGCCCTCGGTGGTGTTGCGGGTGAAGACCACCTCGTCGGTGGCGGCGCCGATGAACCGGGCCACGGTCTGCCGAGCCTGCTCGTACGCCTCCGTCGCCTCGCCCGCCAGCTGGTGCGCGCCGCGGTGCACGGCCGCGTTGCGGTGCAGGTAGAAGTCCCGCTCGGCGTCGAGGACCTGGAGCGGTTTCTGGGTGGTGGCGCCGGAGTCCAGGTAGACGAGCGGGGCGCCGCCGTCCAGGGTCCGCTGCAGGATCGGGAAGTCCTTGCGCAGCACGTCCACGTCGAAGGCCACGGCGGCTCACCTCTCACGGTTTTCATTGCGATTCTCCGTGAGTAACGCTAAGTCCTCCTCACGCAGAATCGCAAGGATTACCATGAGAGCCGTGGATCACGAGTCCCCCGTCTACCTGCACCAGCTCCCGGTCCCGGGCGAGGACCGGTATGTCTCGCTGGCGCTGGTCAACACACGCTTCACCGTCAGTCACGGCCAGGTGGACCTGCTCGACGACACGGAGGCGGCACATCTCTGGCTCGTCCGGCACGAGCTGCTGCCCGACCGCGTGGTGATCAACGGCAGGCAGTCCGGCCGGCTGCGCACCCTGCGCGAGGCGCTGCGCGCCCTCTTCGAGGCCCGCGTCTCCGCGGCACTCCCGCCTGCCGACGCCCTCGGCACCCTGAACACCGCGCTCGCCGCGGCGCCCGCCACCCCGCGGCTCGCCTGGACCGCCGACGGCCCCCACCGCGCCGACCTCCCCGACACCGGAAACCCGGCCGCCGCCGCGCTCTCCCTGCTCGCCGAGGACGCCACCGACCTGCTCACCGGCGCCGACGCCGACCAGCTCACGGAGTGCGCCGCCCAGGGCTGCGCCCGCTGGTTCCTGCGCTCGCACGGCGCCCGTCGCTGGTGCACCACCAAGTGCGGCAACCGGGTCCGGGCCGCCCGTGCCTACGCCGCCCGCAAGGCCGGTTCACCTTAAAAACACCTACTGGAAATCACAGGTTTTCCGGTCGGTCATCAAATTCACACGGCGTTTCCCGTATTCGGAGGATGTCGCGTCACTTCTGGGTACGCGCACAACCAATCCGAAACACCGACCGTCTGAGCCGGCGAAAAGGACGGGCACACCTTTGTGGGGGAACGCCGGAAAATGCAACAGGGTGTGACACCGATATCCCCTCCGCGGCGTGCCGCCGCCCTGCTCGCCGCGGCCGTCGCCGGCACGGCGTTCTGCGATCCTCGCCTTCGCTGCGGTCGGCGTCCTCAATACCGCCACCTATTTCTGTCTTTACCTGCTGTTCCTGAACTGGCTGCCCTATCTCTTCGCGCACGTTCTCGCGTTCGTGATCAGTATGGTCGGCTCCTTTTTCCTGAACGCGCGCTTCACCTACCGCACAAGGCCCACCTGGCGGAAATTCCTGTTGTTCCCCCTGACGAATGCCACCAATTTCCTGGTCACCACGCTGGGTGTCTACGTCGTCGTCGACGTCCTGCACGCCGGAAGCCACTTCGCCCCGCTGCTCGCCTCGGCGGCGGCGATCCCGGTGACCTTCGTGGTGTCCCGCTGGGTGATGCTGCCCGAGCGGATCGCCCAGCCGCCTGCATAGTCGTTGCATAAACCTGCGGCGAAACGTATAGTCATGCCATCACGAGGAGGATGGACATGGCGGTACGTGCGGCGGTGGCCGGAGCGAGCGGATACGCGGGCGGTGAGGTCCTGCGCCTGCTCCTCGCGCACCCCGAGGTCGAGATCGGTGCCCTGACCGGGAACTCCAACGCCGGCCAGCGGCTCGGCGCGCTGCAGCCGCATCTGCTGCCCCTGGCCGACCGCGTGCTCACCGAGACCACGGCCGAGGCGCTCGCCGGGCACGACGTGGTCTTCCTCGCGCTGCCGCACGGGCAGTCCGCAGCCGTCGCCGAGCAGCTCGGGCCCGATGCCCTCGTGGTCGACATGGGCGCCGACTTCCGGCTGAAGGACCCGGCCGACTGGGAGAAGTTCTACGGCTCCGCGCACGCCGGCACCTGGCCCTACGGCCTCCCCGAACTTCCGGGCGCCCGCGCCGCGCTGGAGGGGTCCAAGCGCATCGCGGTGCCCGGTTGCTACCCCACCGCCGTCACCCTCGCGCTGTTCCCGGCCTACGCCGCCCAGATCGCCGAGCCGGAGGCGGTGATCGTCGCCGCGTCCGGCACCTCCGGCGCCGGCAAGGCACCCAAGCCGCATCTGCTCGGCAGCGAGGTCATGGGCTCCATGTCGCCGTACGGAGTCGGCGGCGGCCACCGGCACACCCCCGAGATGATCCAGAACCTCAGCGGGACGGCCGGGGAACGGGTCTCGGTCTCCTTCACGCCGACGCTCGCACCGATGCCGCGCGGCATCCTCGCCACGTGCAGCGCGTCCGCGAAGGCGGGCGTCACCGCCGAGTCGGTGCGGGCCGCCTACGAGAAGGCCTACGCCGACGAGCCCTTCGTCCATCTGCTGCCCGAGGGCCAGTGGCCCGCGACGGCGTCCGTCCACGGTTCCAACGCCGTTCAGGTGCAGGTCGCGTACGACGAGTCCGTGGGCCGCATCATCGCGATCAGCGCCATCGACAACCTGACCAAGGGCACCGCGGGCGGTGCCGTCCAGAGCATGAACATCGCCCTGGGTCTCCCGGAGACCACGGGTCTTTCCACGATCGGAGTCGCACCGTGAGTGTCACGGCAGCCAAGGGATTCACGGCGGCGGGCGTCGCCGCCGGGATCAAGGAGAACGGCAACCCCGACCTGGCCCTCGTGGTCAACAACGGGCCGCGCCGTGCCGCCGCGGGCGTCTTCACCTCCAACCGTGTGAAGGCCGCGCCGGTGCTGTGGTCCGAGCAGGTCCTCAAGGGCGGTGAGCTGACCGCCGTCGTCCTGAACTCCGGTGGCGCCAACGCCTGTACGGGTCCCAAGGGCTTCCAGGACACCCACGCCACCGCGGAGAAGGTGGCCGAGTCGCTCAACACCGCCGGCCACGACCGGACCGGCGGCCACGCCCCGGGCCAGGTCGCCGTCTGCTCCACCGGCCTGATCGGCGTGCTGCTGCCGATGGACAAGCTGCTGCCCGGCGTGGACAAGGCGGTCGCTCAGCTCAGCCCGCACGGCGGTGAGAAGGCCGCCATCGCCATCAAGACCACCGACACCGTCCACAAGACCTCCGTGGTCACCAAGGACGGCTGGACCGTCGGCGGCATGGCCAAGGGCGCCGGCATGCTCGCCCCCGGCCTCGCCACCATGCTGGTCGTCCTCACCACCGACGCCGACCTCGACAGCGAGACCCTGGACCGGGCCCTGCGCGCCGCCACCAGGGTCACCTTCGACCGCGTCGACTCCGACGGCTGCATGTCCACCAACGACACCGTGCTGCTGCTCGCCTCCGGCGCCTCCGGCATCACCCCGGAGTACGCCGAGTTCGCCGAGGCCGTGACGCAGGTGTGCGACGACCTGGGCCGGCAGCTGATCGGCGACGCCGAGGGGGCCAGCAAGGACATCAAGGTCGAGGTGATCAACGCGGCGAGCGAGGCGGACGCCGTGGAGGTGGGCCGCTCCATCGCCCGCAACAACCTCCTCAAGTGCGCGATCCACGGCGAGGACCCCAACTGGGGCCGCGTGCTCTCCGCGATCGGCACCACGAAGGCCGCCTTCGAGCCGGATCAGCTCAACGTCGCCATCAACGGCGTGTGGGTGTGCAAGAACGGCAGCGTCGGCGAGGACCGCGAGCTGGTCGACATGCGCTACCGCGAGGTACACATCGTCGCCGACCTGGCCGCGGGCGCCGAGACCGCGACCATCTGGACCAACGATCTCACCGCCGACTACGTCCACGAGAACAGCGCCTACTCATCATGAGCACTCGCAAGCACACAGCCCTGCCGAAAGCCCAGATCCTCATCGAGGCGCTGCCCTGGCTGGTCAAGCACAACGGCAAGACCGTCGTCATCAAGTTCGGCGGCAACGCCATGATCGACGAGGAGCTGAAGGCCGCCTTCGCCCAGGACGTCGTGTTCCTGCACCACGCCGGCCTCAAGCCGGTCGTCGTGCACGGCGGCGGCCCGCAGATCAGCGCCGCCCTCGACCGGCACGGCATCGTCAGCGAGTTCAAGGCGGGCCTGCGCGTCACCACCGAGGACGCCATGGACGTCGTACGGATGGTGCTGGCGGGGCAGGTGCAGCGGGAGCTGGTCGGTCTGCTCAACCAGCACGGCCCGCTCGCCGTCGGCCTGACCGGCGAGGACGCGCACACCATCACCGCCACCAGGCACCAGCCCGAGATCGACGGCGAGCTGGTCGACATCGGGCGGGTCGGCGAGATCACCGCGATCGACACGGGCGCCATCGAGGCGCTGCTCGCCGACGGCCGTATCCCGGTCGTCTCCTCCATCGCCCGCAGTCAGGACGACGGACATGTCTACAACGTCAATGCTGATACGGCGGCTGCGGCACTCGCTGCGGCACTGGGCGCCGAGACCCTCATGGTCCTCACCGACGTCGAGGGCCTCTACGAGGACTGGCCCCACTCCGACGAGGTGATCAGCCGCCTCACCGCTTCCCAACTGGAGAAGCTGCTGCCGGAGCTGAGCTCCGGCATGGTGCCGAAGATGGAGGGCTGTCTGCACGCCGTGCGCAACGGGGTGCACACCGCCCGCGTCATCGACGGCCGGGTCCAGCACTCGATCCTGCTGGAGATCTTCACCGACGAAGGCATCGGCACGATGGTCGTGCCCGACGAACAGGGGGAGTCATGAGCAACCAGGAGCTGACCCAGCGCTGGCAGGCCGCGCTCATGAACAACTACGGCACCCCCCGCCTGCCCCTCGTGCGCGGTGAGGGCGTCAAGGTGTGGGACGCCGAGGGCCGGGAGTACCACGACTTCGTCGGCGGCATCGCCACCAACGCCCTGGGCCACGCCCACCCGGCGATCGTCGAGGCCGTCAGCCGGCAGATCGCCTCCCTCGGCCACATCTCCAACCTCTTCCTGGCCGAGCCCACCGTCGCCCTCGCCGAACGGCTGCTCCAGCTCTTCGGCCGGGAGGGCCGGGTCTTCTTCTGCAACTCCGGCGCCGAGGCCAACGAGGCCGCCTTCAAGATCGGCCGGCTCACCGGGCGCACCCACATGGTCGCCACCACCGGCGGTTTCCACGGCCGGACGATGGGCGCCCTCGCGCTCACCGGCCAGCCCGCCAAGCAGGACCCCTTCCTGCCGCTGCCCGGTGAGGTCACCCATGTGCCCTACGGCGACGCCCAGGCGCTCGCCGCCGCGGTCACGGAGGAGACGGCGCTCGTCGTCATCGAGCCGATCCAGGGTGAGAACGGTGTCGTCGTGCCCCCGGCCGGCTATCTGAAGGCCGCCCGGGCGATCACCGCCGCCACCGGCGCCCTGCTGGTGCTGGACGAGGTGCAGACCGGCGTCGGCCGCACCGGGACCTGGTTCGAGTACCAGGCCCACGAGGGCGTCCTGCCCGATGTCGTCACCCTCGCCAAGCAGCTCGGCGGCGGGCTGCCGCTCGGCGCCACCGTGGCCTTCGGCCGGGCCGCCGAACTGCTCCTGCCCGGCCAGCACGGTACGACCTTCGGCGGCAACCCGGTCGCCTGCGCCGCCGGACTCGCCGTACTCGACACCATCGCCAACGAGGGGCTGCTGGAGAACGTCAAGCGGCAGAGCGAGAAGCTGCGCGAGGGAATCGAGGGTCTCGGCCACCCGTTGATCGATTATGTGCGGGGTGCCGGCCTGCTCCTGGGTATCGTGCTCACCGGGCCGCACGCGCCACAGGCGCAGCAGGCGGCCCAGGAGGCCGGGTTCCTGGTGAACGCGCCCGCCCCCGACGTCGTACGGCTCATGCCGCCGCTGAACATCACGGACGCCGAGGTGGGTGCCTTCCTCCAGGCGCTGCCCGGTGTCCTCGACGCAGCGAACCCAGTGGATGGGGACGGACGATCCGGAGAATAGGACGACGATGAGCCAGGCGCAGGACCACGAGCAGGCGGCGGGTGCCGGACCGGCCGTGCCGCAGACCCGGACCGCGCGGCACCGCCGGATCGTGGACATCCTCAACCGGCAGCCGGTGCGGTCGCAGAGCCAGCTGGCGAAGCTGCTCGCCGACGACGGGCTGAGCGTCACCCAGGCGACGCTCTCCCGGGACCTCGACGAGCTGAACGCGGTGAAGATCCGCAACACCGACGGCGAGCTGATCTACGCGGTGCCGAGCGAGGGCGGGTTCCGTACCCCCCGTGCCCCCTTGGGGGAGTCGGCCAAGGAGGAGCGGATGCGGCGGCTCTCCCAGGAGCTGCTGATCTCCGCGGAGGCCTCCGCCAACCTGGTCGTCCTGCGCACCCCGCCCGGGGCCGCCCAGTTCCTTGCCTCGGCCATCGACCAGGCGGAGCTGCACGACATCCTGGGCACCATCGCCGGTGACGACACGCTGCTGCTGATCAGCCGGGACCCGAGCGGGGGCCAGGCCCTGGCGGACCACCTGCTGCGGCTGGCACAGAACGGACACTGAGCCCGCATGCGGCGCCCCGCCCGTCGGCGGAGAATGAGAGTGTGATCTTCCGCGGCGGGCGGCCAGGTGGGCGGGCAATCCCCTGGCGGCCGTCGGCCGTATACATGGGTGTGTCGGGTTTCCGGCTCCCCGTGGGCCGCCTCCCGGACGAAGCCCTGCTGGCCGGGCTGGCCACCGGTGATCCGGAACTCGCCGTGATCTTCGTACGGAGATTCCAGCACCGGGTCTTCGGGGTCGCCATGGCCGTCACCGGGGATGAGCAACTCGCCGAGGACGTCGCCCAGTTGACGTTCGAGCGCGCATGGCGGCACGCCCAGATATACGACTCGCGCCGTGGCTCGGTCGCCACCTGGCTGACGACCATCGCGCACAACCTCGCCGTCGACGCCGTCCGGGCCCGGCGGACCGAGCCGATGGCGCCCGAGGACCTCGACTCCCTCATCGGCGTCGTCACCGAGACCCCCGAGCAGTGGGCGCTGGCCGACGAGGCCTCCTCCCAGCTGCGGGCCGCCGTGGGGCGGCTGCCCCGGGAACAGGCAAGGGCCCTGGTGATGGCCGGCATCTACGGAATGACGGCCCAGCAGATCGCCGACGCGGAGCGCATCCCGCTGGGCACCGCCAAGACACGGATCAGAGCCGCCATGGCGAAGCTGCGCGCCACACTCGCGCCTTTGAAGCGAGGCGACCATGCCCAGTGACGCGAACTGCGACAAGCTGCGGGAGATCGGCGCCGAGCTGGCGCTGGGCGTGCTCCCCGGCCGGGAACGCGCCGAGGCGGTCGCCCATCTGGACCGGTGCGCGGACTGCCGGGAGTACGTCCGGCAGCTCACCCTGGTCGGTGACCGGCTGATCGGTCTGCTGCCGGACAGCGAGCCGCCGGCCGGGTTCGAGACCCGGGTGGCACGCAGGCTGGCCGAGCAGGCTTCGGCGCCCGAGGCTTCCGCGGGCGCCGCCGGCCGTGCGTCCCGGGACCTGCGCGGGCGGGCCCGGCGGGCCCGGCTGCGGCTCGCGGCCGTCGCCACCGCGCTCACCGTCGCCGTCGGCTTCGCCGGCTGGGGGATCGGCACCGCCATCGAGGAGGTCGTCGCCTCCACCGCGCCCGCCACCGAGTCCGAGCCCATGCTGGTCGGCGACATGACCTCGGCCACGAACGGCGGCAAGGTCGGCGAGGTCTACGTCCACCCCGAGAGCCCCGGCTGGATCTTCGTGTCCGTCGAATCCGCCGGCTCCCACGGCTCGTACACCGGCAAGGTCACCTGTCTCCTGGAGCACTTCGACGGCACGACCGTACGGGTCGGCGACTTCCCCCTGATCGCCGGACACGGCGAGTGGGGCGTGGCCGCTCCCGGCGACCTCTCGACCCTCTCCGGTGCCCGGCTGACGACCCCCGGCGGCACCCTCCTCGCCACGGCCCACCTGGAGATGGGGCACGTGGTGCAACCGCTGGAGTGAACCGGGGCCCGTCGGGGTTTCCCGGCGGCGGTCAGCCCAGTCGCGCCGCCAGCCCCCCGGTGCACCGCACCTCGTCGCCGGCGGTGATCAGCAGCCCCTCCACGTCCGGCAGCGACTCCAGCCACGCCAGCCCCGCCCGGGAGCCCATCGCGAAGGCCGCCGTGGCCCAGCAGTCGACCCAGGTCAGACGGGGACCGACCACGGTCACCGCCACCAGGTCCGACACCGCGGACTTCCCGGTGCGCGGATCCACGATGTGCGCGCCCCGCTCGGCGGTGCCCGAGGTCGCCACCGACAGTTCGGCCACGCCCGCCGCCGAGATCACCGCCGCCAGGCCACCCGGCCGAAGCGGATCCGCCACCCCCACCCGCCAGGGCCGCTGCGGCTCCGGCGTGCCGAGGAGCTGGACGTCCCCGCCTCCGTTGACGCTCACCCCGCGCACCCCGGCCACCCCCGCCAGCAGCCGCGCGGCCCGCTCGGCGGCCCAGCCCTTGACGATGCCGGTGGGATCCAGCGGGCCCCGGTAGCGCGTGCTGAACCAGCCCTCGCTCACCCGTTCCGCCTCGGCCGCGAGGTCCAGCACCTCGGCCACCTCCGGCGCGCACTCCGCCACGGTCAGCTCACCCCGGGCCAGCCGTGAGACCTCGCTGTCCTCGCGGTAGGTGCTGAACACCGCGTCCGCCCGGTGCAGACCGGCGACGGCTTCGGCCAGCGCCTCGCGCACCGCACCGGGTTCCCCGCCGCGGACGTCGAAGGAGAAGACGGTCCCCATGACCTCCTCCGCATGACGCACCGCGGCGGGAGCATCGGCCGACTCGGTCACCGTGTCAGCCACCGGTCTGGTCCAGCGCCGACTGGAGCGACTGCTTGTAGCCGGTGCTGGTGTAAGTGGCGCCGGAGACGGCGTCGATGTTCGCGTTGCCGGCCGTGACGGCCTCCTGGTTGAGCCTGGGGACTGCCAGCGCCGTCTTCTGGTCGCTGAGTCCGCCCTTGGGCGCCTGGACGGCCTCCGCCTTGGTGATCTTGCCGCCGCTGACCGTGATCCGCACCTGGACCGGGCCGTACTGCGTCTGCGCGACCTTCCCGGTGACCGTGCGGGCCTGCGCCGCACCGGAGGAGCCGGAGGAGCCGGAGGTCTGGGAGCCGGCGGACGCGGCCGACTTCATCCTGTCCAGCGCCGACTGCAGCGACTTCTTGTAGCCGTTGCTCGTGTACGTCGCCCCGGACACCGCGTCGATCTGCGCGCTCTGCGCCGCGACGGCCTCCTGGTTGAGCTTCGGGACTGCCAGCGCCGTCTTCTGGTCGCTGAGTCCGCCCTTGGGCGCCTGCACCGCCTCGGCCTTGGTGATCTTGCCGCCCGCGACGGTCAGCCGTACCTGCACGGTCCCGTACTGCGTCTGCGTCGCGTCACCGGTCACCGTGCCGGCACCGGCGCCGGCCTGGGCGCTGCCCTGCTGACCGCCCTGCACAGACGCCTGCCCCGCCGCCGTCTGCTGGGGGGCCGCGCCCGCCGCCGACGCCGCGGCCGGATCGGACGCCGGCTTCAGTGACAGCAGCAGCACGACACCGGACACGGTCGCGGCGGTGGCCAGCACGACCCGTCGAATGGGGTGGCTCTTCCTCATTGTCCGTAGCTCCCGCTCACATCTCGAAGGACTCGTGATGGATGCGGCGGGCGGGGACCCCCGCGCCGCGCAGTGCCTCGTACACCGACTGCGCGAACCCGGCCGGGCCGCACATGAACACGTCGTGCCGGTCGATGTCCGGGATCTTCCGCTGGAGGTTCTCCGCGGAGATGTCCGGACGTTCCCCGTCGGGGCTGTTCACCGCGTACATCAGCCGTGCGCCCCGCTCGTCGGCGATCTTCGCCAGCTCGTCCCAAAGCGCCAGGTCCTGGGTGCTGTTGGCCCGGTAGAGCAGGGTGATGTCACCGGCCGCCCCGGGCAGCGTCTCGAACAGCGCCCGCATCGGGGTGATGCCGACGCCGCCCGCGACCAGCAGTACCTTGCCCTGGCTGCGGCGCTGCGCGGTGAGCGCGCCGTACGGGCCCTCGGCCCACACCCGGGTGCCGGGCGTCAGCTCGCGCAGCCGCGCGCTGTGGTCGCCGATCGCCTTCACCGTGATCCGCAGCATGTCCGGGCGGGGCGCCGCCGACAGCGAGTACGGATGCGAGCTGAACCGCATGCCCGGAGCGAGGAAGCGCCAGCGGAAGAACTGGCCCGCCTCCGCGCCCATCCGGTGCAGTCTCCGCCCGCCGATCAGCACCGACACGACGCCCGGGGTCTCCTCGATGACCGCCTCCACACGCATCCGGTGCCGGAGGTTCAGCCGGATCGGGGTGAGGATCCGGTACCAGAGCACGAGCGCGGTGACCGCGCCGTACAGGCCGTACCAGAAGGTCTTGGCGGCCGGCTCGACCGCGAAGTCGTTGCCGGTGGTGATCTGGTGCCAGAAGGTCAGGAACACCGCCGCGTACGTCATCAGGTGCACGTGGTACCAGGTGTCGTACGGCATCCGGCGGCGGACCGGGCCGATCGAGGTCAGGCCGATGAGCACGAACAGGCCCATGCCGATGGCGGCCTTGCCCATGTCGGGCAGCTGGTTGATGGAGTCGATGGTCTGCTGGACGATGTCGCCGAGCGACTTGCCCGCCTGCAGCGCGTACCCCCACATGGTGAGGAAGACGTGCGCCACGATCAGGCAGAGCGTGTAGCGGCCGCTCATCGCGTGCCAGCGGGCCACCCGGTCCGAGCCGACCCGCCGCTCCAGCGCCGGCACGCGCGCCATCTGGAGCACGACCAGCGCCATCAGATAGCCGGCCAACAGGCCCGTGATGCGGCCCGCGTTGAGGATCTTGCCGTTGTCGTCGGCGATGGACGGCGTGTTGTGCCACCAGAGCCACAGCACGGCCGCCGCGCCCGCCCAGACGGCGAGCAGCAGCGGTACGGCCGGGGAGCGGCGCGGGCGGATGCGGCGCATCGTCTGGCGGCGGGCGGCACGTCCGCCTGCGAGCGTGGTGGTCACGGTTCCTCCGTGGGGACTTGACCCTTGGCCCACAGATACGTGCCGCATGCGCCGGGTGTTCAGCGGCCCCGCCTCACAGTCCCGCCGAGTCCAGCGCGGACTGCAGGGACTGCTTGTAGCCGGTGCTGGTGTACGTGGCGCCCGACACCATGTCGATGTCCGCGCTCTGCGCGGCCAGCGCCTCCCGCCGCAGCTGGGGCAGGGCGTAGCTGTTGATCTCCTGGTCGCGCGGGTTGTCCTGCGGGTACTGCACGGCCGTCACGTCCGTCAGCTTTCCGCTCTTGATCGTCACCCGCACCTGGACCGGACCCCAGCGGGTCTGGACGGTGTCCCCGGTGACGGTCTTGCCGACCTTCGTACCCGAGGCGGAGCCGCTCGATCCGCTCGATCCTCTCGACGGCGCCGAACTGCTCGACACCGTGGGCGACTTGGTGCCGGCCGTGGCCAGCACGGGACTGGCGTGCGGCTTCAGCGACAGCAGCAGCACCATCCCGGAGACCGTGGCGGCACTGGCCAGCACGATCCGGCGGAGCGGGCGGTTCTTCTTCAGCGCATGCACGTGATCTGCCTCTCAGCTCTCACAGCTCGAAGGACTCGTGGTGGATACGGCGGTCCGGCACCCCGGCCGCGCGCAGCGCCTCGTACACGTCCTGCGCGAAGCCGTGCGGCCCGCAGATGTAGACGTCGTGGTCGGCGAGGCCCGGGAAGGCCGCGGTCAGCGACTGCGCCGTGATGGCCGGGCGCTCGCCCTCGGGACCGTTCAGCGCGTACCGCACCTGGGCGCCGCGCCACCGGGCGATCGCCTCCAGCTCAGCGCCGAGCGCCAGGTCCTCGGCACGGCGCGCCCGGTACAGCAGGGTGACCTCACCGGGCAGCGTCTCGAACAGCGCGCGCAGCGGGGTGACGCCGACGCCGGCCGCGATCAGCAGGGAGTGGTGGCTGGTGGCCCGGTCGGCGGTCAGCGAGCCGTACGGGCCCTCCGCCCACACCCGGGTGCCGGGCCGCAGCAGGGCGACGGCCGCGCTGTGGTCACCGAGCGCCTTGACGGTGATGCGCAGCAGATCCGGGCGCGGCGGCGCCGACAGGGAGTACGGCGTCGACGTCCAGCGCAGGCCCTCGCCGAGGAACCGCCAGCGGAAGAACTGCCCCGGTCGCGCCCCCAGCTCGTCCAGGTGGCGACCGCGTACGACGACCGAGTACACACCCGGGGCCTCCAGGTGGACCGAGTCGACACGCAGCTGGTGGCGCCGGTTGAGGCGGACCGGGGCGAGGATCCGGAACCACAGCACCAGCGCCGCGACGCCCAGGTAGAGCGCGTACCAGACGGCGGTCGCCACCGGCTTGCCGTTGAACTCGTTCCCCAGCGTCAGCTGGTGGAAGAAGGCCAGGAAGACGGCCGCGTACGTCAGCAGGTGGACGTAGTACCAGAACTCGTGGCTGGTGCGGCGGCGCACCGCCCGGGCCGAGGTGATGCCGACCGCGAAGAGGATCACCGTGCCGGCGGTGGCCTTGAGCATGTCCGGGTAGTCCAGGACGACGGTCACCGCCTCGTGCCACAGCGGGGCCCGGTCCTGGGCGGCGTACCCGGTGAGGATCAGCGCGATGTGGGCGACGAGCAGACAGACCGTGTACCGGCCGGCCATCGCGTGCCAGCGCGCCACCCGGTCCGAGCCGATCCGCGTCTCCAGCAGTGGCACCCGCGCCATCAGACCGACCAGCACCGCGCAGGCGTACCCGCACAGCAGCCCGGCGATCCGGCCGGCACCGGTCAGCCAGCCGGCCGTACCGACCACGGACCCGGTGTCCGCCCACCAGAGCGCGACCACGGCCGCCGCCCCGGCCCACAGCACGGCCAGCACGGGCCCCGCGGGGGAGCGCCGTGCGGTCGCGGGCGGGGCCGCCCGCCGCACATCCACGGTGGTCATCAGTCGCCGTCCCTTCGTCCGTCGTACCGGGCCACTGTGCGGCGGAAA
This sequence comes from Streptomyces sp. NPDC030820, assembly GCF_055572075.1. Lineage (NCBI taxonomy): Bacteria > Bacillati > Actinomycetota > Actinomycetes > Kitasatosporales > Streptomycetaceae > Streptomyces > Streptomyces sp. NPDC030820. The sequence goes on along the minus strand of NZ_JBVIEB010000008.1, from coordinate 221,304 downwards.
GTTCTGAGATACCTCTCAGCGCGCCCCTGACCAGGCCTTTTGAGAGCAGACTCAGAGGCTGTTCTCATCCGGCGTTCAGCGGACGGGTGGGCGCTCTCAGAGAAAACTCAGAGGGGAGGCGGTACCGACCACACCGCCACAGGGGTGATGCTGGGAGCGCGATGAACACCACCCGTTCCGGCCGCCCGGCCCTCACCCGACCCGACGGCACCCCGCTGCGCGTCCTCGTCGTCGACGACGACCCCGACCTCGCGGAGGTGCTCACCGGCGCCCTGCGCTACGAGGGTTGGGAGGTGCGCGCGGCCGGTGACGGCGCCGCTGCTGTCGCCGGAGCGCGCGAACTGCTGCCCGACGCCGTCGTCCTGGACGTGATGCTCCCGGACACCGACGGCTTCACGGTGCTGCGCCGGCTGCACGAGGTGAAGCCGGACGTCTGTGTGCTCTTCCTCACGGCACGGGACGCGGTCGAGGACCGGATCGCGGGCATCACCGCGGGCGGCGACGACTATGTCACCAAGCCCTTCAGCCTGGAGGAGGTCGTGGCCCGGCTGCGCGGCCTGCTGCGCCGTGCCGGGATGGCTCGCCAGCAGGAGGAGGGACCGCGGCTGACGGTCGGCGACCTGGTGATGGACGAGGAGGCCCGCGAGGTCACCCGGGCCGGCGAACTGATCGAACTCTCACCCACCGAGTTCGAACTCCTCCGCTTCCTCATGCGCAACCCGCGCCGTGTGCTCAGCAAGGCGCAGATCCTCGACCGGGTGTGGTCCTACGACTTCGGCGGCCGCGCCCATGTCGTGGAGCTCTACATCTCCTACCTGCGCAAGAAGGTCGACGCGGGCCGCGAGCCCATGATCCATACCGTGCGCGGGGCGGGTTATGTCCTGAAACCGGTGGCCAGGTGAGCCGCCTCCGCCTGCGCGGTGGCCTGGCCCGGCTGCCCCGGCCCCGCACCCTGCGCGCCCGGCTGACCGCCGGCCTGGTGGTGCTGCTCGCGATCAGCTGCGCCGCGGTCGGGGTGGCCGCCGTCGTCGAGCTGAACGGCTTTCTCACCCGCCGGCTCGACCAGCAGATCCTGCAGGCCGGACCGGCCTTCCCACAGAGCCTGGAGCACGGCACCTACCAGCCCTCGAAGCCCTCGGACCGCGACGGCGACGAGCGCGGCGACACCCGCCGCCAGGCCGCCGAGACGTTCGGCGCCCGCCTGCTGAACGGCCGGGTCACCAACGCGGCGGTGGTCCCCGCCAGCGCGCGTCAGAACCCCGACATCACCCTGACCGCCGCGGACCGCGCGGCCCTGGCCAGGCTGCCGGTGGACGGCCGGGGCCACACCGTGTGCCTGTCGCACCTGCACGACTACCGCCTGATGGCGTGGCGGGGCAGGGACGGCGACATCCTGGTGACGGGCCTGCCGACGGAGCCGGTACGGGCCGCGGTCACCCGCCTCGAACTGGTCGCGGTGGTCGTGTTCGGCCTGGCCCTGACCGTCGCCGGGGTCGCCGGGGCGCTGTGGGTCCGCTGGTCGTTGCGCCCGCTGAGCCGGGTCGCCGCGACCGCCACCCGGGTCAGCGAGCTGCCCCTGGCCAGCGGTGAGGTGGCGCTGCCGCCACGCGCCCCGGACAGCGACCCGCGCAGCGAGGTCGGCCGGGTGGCAGCCGCGTTCAACCGCATGCTCCGGCACGTCGAGGACGCCCTGACCAAACGGCACGCCAGCGAGGAGCGGCTGCGCCGCTTCGCCGCCGACGCCAGCCATGAGCTGCGCACCCCGGTCGCCTCGGTCCGCGGCCACGCCGAACTGGCCCTCCTCCACCCGGGCCCGGTGCCGCCCGAGGTCACCCGTGCCCTGCAGCGCATCAAGGCCGAGTCGGCCCGCATGGGCGAGATGGTGGACGACCTGCTCCTGCTGGCCCGCCTGGACGCGGGCCGCCCGCTCGAGAGCCGCCCGGTGGACCTGACCCACCTGGTCCTGGACGCGGTCACCGACGCCCGCGCCGCCGGCCCCGGCCACCGCTGGACCCTGGACCTCCCCGAGGACCCGGTGACGATCCCGGGCGACGCCCACCGCCTCCACCAGGTGGTGGCCAACCTGTTGGCCAACGCACGTTTGCACACACCCGTTGGCACGAAGGTGACGGTCGCCCTGGAAGCCGACGCCGGCTCGGCCGCCCTCTCCGTCCGCGACGACGGCCCCGGCGTCCCCGAGGACGTCCAGCCGGGCGTCTTCGAACGCTTCACCCGAGCCGAACACCGCCGCCCCACCGGCGCCTCCGGCTCCGGGGCGGGCCTCGGCCTGTCGATCGTGGCGGCGGTGGTGGAGGCGCACGGGGGGAGTGTGGGGCTGGAGAGCAGACCGGGATCCACGACGTTCACGGTGCGGCTTCCGGCGAGCTGAGCCCTTCAGTACCGGGTGACGGCAGTGGGTCCGTCCTCCGTCCCGATGGCCATGTGCGGCTTCTGCTCCGGCTCCGCCCACTGGAGGATCCGCTGCATCGCGTCCTGCGGCACCGACACGCACCCGGCCGTCGCCGCCCGCCCGTTCACATGGAGGAAGATCCCGGCCCCGCGCCCCCGTACGGGCTGGTCGTAGTTGAACCCGATGACGAGGCCGTACGCGTACTGGGTCGAGTAGGCGATGAGGTGCTCGGACTCGGAGCCGCGGCAGTCGGCGGGCAACGGATCCACCCAACGGTTGTACGCCGCCGAGTTGTTGTCCTGGCACCACCAGGAACTCTCCTTCACCGCCCGGTACTCGACACGCGTCCCGCTCGGCGCCGCCTTGATCCCGAAACCGAAGGGAAGGCCGTACAAGCCGGTCGGTGTCGTGTTCGTGCCCTGCCGCCGCGCGGCCCCCTCCACCAGCCCGTTCGCCCCGAAGCGCGCCGGTGCCGAACCGGCCTGCACCCACTGCCCGTCCTTCAGGTCCCACCAGGTGAGCGTCCCCGATGTCGAGCCGGTGCCCGGTGCCCGAGCGATGATCAGCTGGCTGCCTTCGCCGGTGTCCGCCAGCTGCGCGGGCAACGGCTCGGATCCGGGACCCGGTGTGAGGCCGAGCAGGGCGAGCGAGGAGGCGGACACGAGGGCGAGCACGACACCGGGGCGCATGGCTCAGACGGTAGACGGCGGAAGCGGCAACGGCAGCCCGGGTAGTCCGTCCAGGCTCGTCGCGATGTGCTCCTTCTTCTCGAAGTACGCGCTCAGCGAGGCGTCGTCCTCCCGCGCGAAACGCTTCCCGTGCAGCTCACGGTCGTCTTCGTACGCCATGTAGGGGACGGCGTACCCGCAGGAGTCCCGGACCAGTTCCGCGTGTACGACGATGACCGCGCGCAGTCCGTGCAGGTTCGGGTCGATGCCGGGGAAGTGGGTGAGGAGCTCCTTGAAGCGCGGGTCGTCCCGGAAGACCGGCTCGCCCCGGCCGTGCACCCGCACGATGTTCGGCGGGTCCTGGAAGGCGCACCACATCAGGGTGATCCGGCCGTTCTCCCTGAGGTGCGCGATGGTCTCGGCGTTGGACCCGGCGAAGTCCAGGTAGGCCACGGTCAGTTCGTCGAGCACGGCGAAGGAGCCCTTGAGGCCCTTGGGGGAGAGGTTGACCGTGCCGTCGCCGGACAGCGGGGCGGTCGCGGTGAAGAAGAGGGGTTGCTCCTCGATGAACGTACGGAGCCTGCCGTCGATGCGCTCATAGGTCTTTCCCATGTCCAGCGATTATCGGCGGAACTCGTTCGGCTGTCTAAGGAATTGCCGTGGCCGCCCCGGCCGGCGCTCGTCGGGCCGGCCACGGCGGCCTGTCACGTCACTTGACGAGCGTGCAGGCGGCCAGCGAGTCCAGACCCTGCGGTCTGGCCGACGTGCGGCCGATGGCGATGGCGATGCGGTCGATGGTGGAGACGCGCTTGTCCTTGAGGGGTCCGAGGATGGCGTTGTTGACGAAGTTGGGTCCGCCTTGGCCGACGGTGGTTTGCAAACGCTTGTTGGCTTCCTGGATCTGGGTCTGGAGCAGGGCCAGGTTGCGGTCGACCTCGGCCTTGGCGGAGGCGGGGACGGCCGGGAGCTTGGCGGCGACGTCCGGGCAGGTGATGGCGCCTGCTGCGGTGCTGCCGCCGGCTGCCGTACTCGCACCGGTGCCGGACTGCCGGGTCGCGGCCGTGCTCGGCGCGGCGGCACCGGTGGCCGCGCTCCCGCTCGCGTTCAGGGTGCAGGCGGCCAGCGAGTCCAGACCCTGCGGTCTGGCCGACGTGCGGCCGATGGCGATGGCGATGCGGTCGATGGTGGAGACGCGCTTGTCCTCGAGGGGTCCGAGGATGGCGTTGTTGACGAAGTTGGGTCCGCCTTGGCCGACGGTGGTTTGCAAACGCTTGTTGGCTTCCTGGATCTGGGTCTGGAGCAGGGCCAGGTTGCGGTCGACCTCGGCCTTGGCGGAGGCCGGAACAGCCGGCAACTTCGAGGCGACGTCGGGGCAGGTGATCGTGCCGGGGCTCGCGAGGGTGCGGGCGTTCGCGGCGCTGTCGCTCTTCGCCGGCGTCCCGGCCAGCGCCGATGTGGCGATCACCGCGCCGGAGAGCACCACCGCGGCCGCACTGCCGATGAGCGCCACGCGTCGCTTGTTGTACTTCGGAAGAGCCCTGGACATAGGAATGCCTCACTCGGTCGGGATGTGTCCTGAGTTACCAACGCGGCGCCCGCGTTCGCAGAGGAGTACGGGAAAGCGATTTCCCCTGTTCAAATCCTCCCGCGATTGACGAATCATGCATCGCTCTGCATACTCATGCATGACAGCAAGTGCAGTGTGAGGAGAAACCCGTGACCGAGCGCGTCGTACTCGCCTATTCGGGCGGTCTGGACACCTCCGTCGCCATCGGCTGGATCGCCGAGGAGACGGGCGCCGAGGTCATCGCCGTCGCGGTGGACGTCGGCCAGGGCGGTGAGGACCTGGACGTCATCCGCAAGCGCGCCCTCGCCTGCGGTGCCGTCGAGGCCGAAGTGGCCGACGCCAAGGACGAGTTCGCCGACGCCTACTGCCTCCCGGCGATCAAGGCCAACGCCCTCTACATGGACCGCTACCCGCTGGTCTCCGCCCTCTCCCGGCCGACGATCGTCAAGCACCTGGTCGCCGCCGCCAGGAAGCACGGCGCCACGACCGTCGCCCACGGCTGCACCGGCAAGGGCAACGACCAGGTCCGCTTCGAGGCCGGCATCGCCGCCCTCGCCCCCGACCTGAAGTGCATCGCCCCGGTCCGCGACTACGCGATGACCCGGGACAAGGCCATCGCCTTCTGCGAGGCCAAGCAGCTCCCGATCGCCACCACCAAGAAGTCCCCGTACTCCATCGACCAGAACGTCTTCGGGCGCGCGGTCGAGACGGGCTTCCTGGAGGACATCTGGAACTCCCCGATCGAGGACATCTACGAGTACACCGCCGACCCCGCACAGCCCCGCGAGGCCGACGAGGTGATCATCACCTTCGAGGCGGGCGTCCCGGTCGCCGTCGACGGCAAGCCCGTCACCGTCCTCCAGGCCATCCAGCAGCTCAACGAGCGCGCCGGCGCCCAGGGCATCGGCCGGATCGACATGGTCGAGGACCGCCTCGTCGGCATCAAGTCCCGCGAGGTGTACGAGGCTCCCGGCGCGATCGCCCTGATCACCGCCCACCAGGAGCTGGAGAACGTCACCGTCGAGCGCGAACTCGCCCGCTACAAGCGGCAGGTCGAGCAGCGCTGGGGCGAACTCGTCTACGACGGCCAGTGGTTCTCCCCGCTCAAGCGTGCCCTGGACGGCTTCATCGACGAGGCCAACCAGCATGTGACCGGCGACATCCGGATGACCCTGCACGGCGGCCGCGCGGTCGTCACGGGCCGCCGCTCGGCCGAGTCCCTGTACGACTTCAACCTGGCGACGTACGACACGGGCGACACCTTCGACCAGTCCGCGGCCAAGGGCTTCATCGACATCTACAGCCTGTCCTCGAAGATCGCCGCCCGGCGCGATCTGCAGGCATAGCCTGACGCACACCTCGCGTAACCGACCCACTTCCCTAGGAGCAGCGCAAGTGAGCAGCAACAGCGGTGACGTACGGCTCTGGGGCGGCCGTTTCGCCGACGGTCCCGCCGAGGCCCTGGCGAAGCTGTCCGCGTCCGTCCACTTCGACTGGCGGCTCGCGCCCTACGACATCGCCGGTTCGCGTGCCCACGCGCGCGTGCTGCACAAGGCCGGCCTCCTCACCGAGGACGAGCTGCAGCGCATGATCGCCGGGCTGGACCAGCTGGAGGCCGACGTGGCCTCCGGCGCCTTCGTGGGCACCATCGCCGACGAGGACGTGCACACTGCCCTGGAGCGCGGCCTGCTGGAGCGCCTCGGCCCGGACCTGGGCGGCAAGCTGCGCGCGGGCCGCTCCCGGAACGACCAGGTGGCCACCCTCTTCCGCATGTACCTGCGCGACCACGCCCGCACCATCGGCGGCCTGATCGCCGACCTCCAGGACGCCCTGATCGGCCTCGCCGAGGCTCACCCGGACGTCGCGATGCCCGGGCGCACGCACCTCCAGCACGCCCAGCCGGTGCTCTTCGCCCACCACGTCCTGGCCCATGTCCAGTCCCTGTCCCGGGACGCCGAGCGCCTGCGCCAGTGGGACGAGCGCACGGCGGTGTCGCCGTACGGCTCAGGCGCCCTCGCGGGCAGCAGCCTCGGCCTGGACCCCGAGGCGGTCGCCCGGGACCTCGGCTTCGAGCACGGCAGCGTCGGCAACTCCATCGACGGCACGGCCTCCCGTGACTTCGTGGCGGAGTTCGCCTTCATCACCGCGATGATCGGCGTGAACCTCTCCCGGATCGCGGAGGAGATCATCATCTGGAACACGAAGGAGTTCTCCTTCGTGACCCTGCACGACGCGTTCTCCACGGGCTCGTCGATCATGCCGCAGAAGAAGAACCCGGACATCGCGGAGCTGGCGCGCGGCAAGAGCGGCCGCCTGATCGGCAACCTGACGGGTCTGATGGCGACGTTGAAGGCCCTGCCCCTCGCCTACAACCGCGACCTCCAGGAGGACAAGGAGCCGGTCTTCGACTCCTGCGACCAGCTGGAGGTCCTGCTCCCCGCCTTCACCGGGATGATCGCCACCCTCACGGTCAACCGCGAGCGTATGGAGGAACTGGCCCCGGCCGGTTTCTCGCTCGCCACCGACATCGCCGAGTGGCTGGTCAAGCAGGGCGTCCCGTTCCGCGTGGCCCACGAGGTCGCGGGGGAGTGCGTCAAGGTCGCCGAGGCCGAGGGCAAGGAACTGGACGAGCTCACGGACGAGCAGTTCGCGAAGATCTCCCCGCATCTGACTCCGCAGGTGCGTACGGTCCTCAACGTGCCGGGCGCCCTCGCCTCCCGCAACGGCCGCGGCGGCACGGCCCCGAGCGCGGTCGCGATCCAGCTGTCCGAGGTGAAGGCGGACGTGGCGGCCCAGCACGAGTGGGCGGAAGCCAAGAAGAAGAGCTGAGCTGCAGCGCCCCTGAAAGGGGCGCGGGCTGTGTCAATTTGCGGCTCCGCCGCGTGGGCGCGAGCAACCACAGAGCACCTGCACTCGCCGACGCACCGTAAGTCCCGAGCTCTCAGGTGCCCCGGCTCCCCAAGCGGAGCGGCATCGCAGGTTACGTTGGTCGGAACCCGTACCGGAGCCGACCGAACGGAACCCGCGATGCCCTTCTCCCGCCTCGCCACCGCCACCACCCCCACCTGCCACATCGGACTCGGTCTCGCCGCCGTCGGCCGCCCCGGCTACATCAACCTCGACCGAGACCGCGACCTGGGAGAGAGCCGCAGCGCCGACGCGCTGCGCAATCGCACCCACGAACTCCTCGACGCCGCCTATGCCCAAGGCGTCCGCTACTTCGACGTGGCCCGCTCCTACGGCCGCTCCGAGGAGTTCCTCGCGGACTGGCTGAACGCCCGCCCCGACATCGACGACGTGGTCATCGGCAGCAAATGGGGCTACACCTACACCGCCGGCTGGTCCACCGACGCCGAACAGCACGAGGTCAAGGACCACAGCCTCGCCGCGTACGAGCGGCAGCGCGCCGAGACCGACGCCGTGCTCGGCGACCGGCTCGACCTCTACCAGATCCACTCGGTGACCCCGGACAGCCCGGCCCTCACCGACAAGGACCTCCACGCCCGGCTCGCCGAGGCCGCCGCCCAGGGCCTGACCATCGGCTTCTCCACCAGCGGCCCCGCCCAGGCGGACACGATCCGCGCCGCCCTCCAGGTGACCGCCGACGGCGAGCCCCTCTTCCGTACCGTCCAGTCGACGTACAACGTGTTCGAGACCTCGGCGGCACCCGCGCTCGCCGAGGCGCACGACGCCGGGCTCACGGTGATCGTCAAGGAGGGCATGGCCAACGGCCGGCTGGCCGCACCGCACGCCCCGGAGCTGCTCAGGGCCGTCGCCGAGGAAACCGGCCTCGGCTGCGACGCGGTGGCCCTCGCCTGGATCCTGCGCCAGTCCTGGGCCGGCGTCGTGCTCTCCGGTGCCGCGACGGTCACCCAGCTCGTCTCCAACCTGCACGCTCCCGCCGTCGACCTCGACGCGGACCAGATGACCCGCCTCGCCACGCTCGCCGAGGACCCTCGCGCCTACTGGGAGCGGCGCGGACAGCTGCCCTGGCACTGACCGTCACCTGTTCCGACCGACGGCCATGAGTCACGTACGCTCGATGTGAGACGAAGATGTCTCACATGGGCTATTCTTGTCTCATGGCTCTCGATCGTGACCAGGTGCTGCGCAGCGCGGCCGCCCTGCTGACCCGTAAATCCACCGCGACCATGGACGAGGTCGCCAAGGCCGCCGGGATCAGCCGGGCCACACTGCACCGCCACTTCGCCGGCCGCGATGCCCTCGTACGGGCGCTGGAGGCGCTCGGCATCGAGGAGTGCGAGGCGGCCGTGGACCGGGCCCGGCTGGACGAGGGGCCCGCGAGCGACGCCGTACGCAGGCTTGTGCGCGAGATCCAGCCCGCGGCCGGGCTGCTCGCCTTCCTGTACGGCGAGAGCCAGCTGTGGGAGGGCGAGCGGCAGAACGACGGATGGCTGCGCCTGGACACCCGCATCGGCGCCGTGTTCCAGCGCGGCCAGCAGTCGGGCGAGTTCCGCATCGACCTCACCCCGGTCTGGCTCACCGAAGCGCTGTACGGCCTGATCGCCTCGTGCGCCTGGGCCACCCTGGACGGCCGGGTGGCCGCCAGGGACTTCCCGACGATGGTCGCCGAGCTGCTGCTCGGCGGCGCTCTACGAAGAGAGGAATCATGACCAGCACCCTGCAGCCGGCCGCGACGACGCAGGCGGTGACGCGCCCGGGCCGCTGGCTCGCGCTCTCCGTCCTCGTCCTGGCCGTGCTGCTGGTGGCCGTCGACGCCACCGTCCTCGGCCTGGCGACCCCCTACATCAGCGAAGACCTGGGCCCCTCCGGCACCCAGCTCCTGTGGATCGGCGACGTCTACTCCTTCGTCATCGCCGGTCTGCTGGTCTCCATGGGCAGCCTCGGCGACCGCATCGGCCGCAAGCGGATCCTGCTCGGCGGCGCCACGGCGTTCGGCGCGATATCGGTCCTCAACGCCTACGCCTCCACGCCGGAGTTGATGATCCTGGCGCGGGCGCTGCTCGGTGTCGCGGGCGCGACCCTGATGCCCGCCACCCTCGCCCTGATCCGCAACCTCTTCCACGACCCGCGCGAGCGCAGCCTCGCCGTGGGCATCTGGGGCGCGACCGCCTCCGCCGGCACGGCCGTCGGCCCGATCACCGGCGGTTTCCTCCTGGAGCACTTCTGGTGGGGCTCGGTCTTCCTGATCAACCTGCCGGTGATGGCGGTCCTGGTCCTGGTCGGCATCCGCACGCTGCCCGAGTCCCGCAACCCGAACCCGGGTCCCTGGGACCTGATCAGCGTCGCCCTGTCGCTGGTCGGCATGATCGGCGTCGTGTACGCGATCAAGGAGGCCGCCACGCACGGGTTCACCTGGCCGGTGCTCGGCACGGCACTGCTCGGCGCGACGGCCCTCTACGGCTTCGTCCACCGTCAGCTCACCATGCCGACCCCGCTGCTGGACATGCGGCTGTTCAGGCGCCGTGGCTTCAGCGGGGCGGTCCTCGCCGACCTGCTGACCGTGCTGGGCATGTCCGGCCTGGTGTTCTTCCTCTCCCAGTACCTGCAACTCGTCCAGGGCAGGCGCCCGTTCGAGGCGGGCCTGGCCGAACTGCCCGCCGCCGTCGGCGCGGTGGCGGCCGGCCTCGTCGCAGGCCGCGCGGCGCGCCGCTTCTCGGTCCGCGCCGTGGTCTCGGGCGGCCTCGCGGCGGTCGGCCTGACCCTGGCCGCGCTCACGGCCCTCGGCCGGTCCACCGGCTACCCCGTCCTCGGCGCCGCACTCCTGGTCGTGGGCATCGGCGCGGGCTTCTCCTTCACCGTCACCGCCGATGTGATCCTCTCCAGCGTGCCCAGGGAAGAGGCAGGCGCAGCCTCGGCGGTCTCCGAGACGGCGTACGAACTGGGCGCGGCCCTGGGCATCGCCCTGCTCGGCTCCATCGTCACGGGCGCCTACCGCGACTTCACCGGCCCGGCCGGCACCCCGGCCCAGGCCCATGAATCACTGGGCGCGGCAGTGCAGGCGGCAACACACATGCCCCCGCACACGGCGGAGGCACTCCTGAACGCGTCCCGGGACTGCTTCCTCCACGGCCTGCACCTGGCGTCGGGCGCGGGAGCGGCAGTCCTGCTGGGAACGGCAGCAGCGGCGTGGTTCCTCCTGAGGGGGCAGCGGCTGGAAAGTGCCGGTTGAGGTGAGTACGCAAGGGGCGCGGGGCTGTGTCACTATGCGGCCCCGCCGCGTGGGCGCGACCAGCCCCCACGCGCCCGCACCCGATTAACCGGCTTAACCGGCCGAACTGCCAGCGGCGCTAGGCAGCCTTTGCCTTCGTCGCGTACATGTCCACGTACTCCTGCCCCGACAGCCGCATGACCTCAGCCATCACGGAGTCGGTCACAGCCCGCAGCACATACCGGTCCCGGTCCATCCCCTCGTACCGGGAGAACTCCATCGCCGCACCGAACCGAACGGTCACCTTGCCGGGCCGCGGAATACCCCGACCCCCCGGCTGCAACTTGTCCGTGCCGATCATGGCGAACGGAACGACCGGCGCACAGGTCATCAGCGTCAGCCGCGCGATACCGGTGCGCCCCCGGTACAGCCGGCCGTCGGGCGACCGCGTGCCCTCGGGGTAGATCCCGAAGATCTTGCCCTCCTCCAGGATCCGCCGTCCGGTCATCAGCGCGGCCACGCCGCCGCTCGCGCCGTCCCGGTCCACCGGGATCATGCCGACGCCGGTGAAGAACCAGGCCATCAGCCGGCCCTTGACGCCCTTGCCGGTGACGTACTCGTCCTTGCCGATGAAGAACACCTGCCGCTTGGTGACGAGCGGCAGCACGATCGAGTCGATGAAGGTGAGGTGATTACCGGCCAGAATGACCGGCCCGTCGCCGGGGATGTGCTCCACGCCCTCCACCTGTGGGCGGAACATCAGGCGCATGATCGGTCCGAGCACTGCCTTGATGAGCGCGAAGCGGGACAACGGGGCCTCCGATGTCGAGAGGTCGATATGAGTCTGTGCAGGTGAGGACATTACTCGCGGCCCCGGGCCCGGCGCACATCGGGTGCGGCCGGTTCACCGAGGTCTTACGAAGTGTTGACGTGGGTTTACCTGCGGTGACGCCGCGGGAACGCGCCGTAACACCTCTGCCACGGTGTGACGGAGATCGCGCGAAGCGTCACCCACTCGGCCGCCCGGCTCCGACCGGCGATGCGACGGCCCGTCAGCACCCGCCTCCCACAGGACATACGGAGTCACCCGCGTGTTCCGTCGAGGGCCTCCCCGCGGTCATGTGTGCGCCCCTACGATCGGCCCGCACTCACGACCGACGGCAGGAGGGCGCTGATGGGCAGCGACCAGGCGAACGAGAAGACTCAGGGCACCGGGCGGCGGGCGATCCTCGGCGCGGCGGTGTTCGGCGCGAGCGGGGCGGTCCTCGGGCTGCCGGGCGCGGCCGAGGCCGCCGGGACCCGGCCGGCCGGACCGGGCGGCCGGGGCCTGAAGAGCCTGCCGGTGCCGACGATCATCGGCCACCGCGGTGCCAGCGGCTACCGCCCCGAGCACACCTTCGGCTCGTACAACCTGGCCCTGGACCTGGGCGCCGACGTCGTCGAGGCCGGTGACCTGGTGCCCACCAAGGACGGTCATCTGGTCTGCCGGCACGAGCCGGAGATCGGCGGCACCACCGACGTCGCCTCGCACCCGGAGTTCGCCGACCGCAAGACCACCAAGATGCTGGACGGGGTCGCCACCACCGGCTGGTTCACCGAGGACTTCACGCTCGCCGAGCTGAAGACCCTGCGCGCGGTCGAGCGCATACCGGCCAACCGGCCGCACAACACCCTCTACAACGGGCGCTGGGAGATCCCCACGTTCGAAGAGGTCCTGAAGTGGCAGGACGAGCAGACCCGCAAGCGCGGCAAGCAGGTCTGGATCTACCCCGAGACCAAGCACCCCACCTACTTCCGCAAGCTCGGCCTGGGCCTTGAGGAGCGGCTCGCGACGCTGCTGCGCAAGTACGGCAAGGACGGCCGGAACTCGCCGGTCATCCTGCAGTCCTTCGAGCCCAGCAGCATCCAGAAGCTGAACCAGCTGGTCGACAACCCGCTCGTCGTGCTGCTCTCTTCCGCCAACAGCCGCCCCTACGACTTCGTCGAGGCGGGCGATCCCCGTACGGTCGCCGACCTGATCACCCCCAAGGGCCTCAGGGAGATCGCCGGCTACGCCCAGGGCATCGGCCCGACCCTGGACCTGATCATCCCGAAGGACGCGAACGGCAACCTCACCAAGCCGACCACCCTGGTCTCCGACGCGCACAAGGTGGGCCTGGTCCTGCACCCCTACACCATGCGCAACGAGAACCCCTTCCTCCCGGCCGAGTACCGCAAGGGCAGCGCGGCCGACGGCTACGGCGACCCCTTCGGCGCCTTCAAGACGTACTTCGCGACCGGCATCGACGGCGTCTTCACGGACAACGCCGACACCGGCGTGCTCGCCCGCGCCGACTTCCTGGCCGGCTGACCGCGTCAACCCGCTGCCCTGCCGTCACCCCGTTCGGGGTGACTGTGCGCCGCCCCGGAAACCGGCTCCCGGGGCGGCGCGTCGTTCCGCATATGACCCACGACCTGGTAGCCGCCCTGGGCCCGCTGCTCACCGCCGAGGCCTCGGCCGAGGCATATGCCGCCGGGAGCGAGCCGGGCGACCTGGAACAGGCCGTCTGGCTCCGCCTGCTGGAGCGGCTGGAGACCGAGGGGCCGCCGCCGGACCCGCACGGCTGGCTGCGCAAGGCCGTACGCGCCGAGGCTCGTCGCAGCCGCCGTACCACCCGCCGGGAACGCCCGTACGGCGCCGAGCCGGCCGACGACGCCCGCACCGATCCCGAGCAACTCGCCCTCACGGCCGCCCGGTACCGCGCGCTGCGCGACGCGGTGCGCCGGCTGCCCGGCCGCTGCCCCCGGCTCATCGAGGCCCTGCTGTCCCCGAAGGACCTGACATACCGGGAGATCGCGGGGGAGTTGGGTATCTCACAGGGCAGTCTCGGCCCGGAACGCTCCAGATGTCTTGGATGTCTGCGTCGATTGCTCACGCCGGAGGTTGCGGCCCGCGAAGTGCGGGGATAGGAGTGAGGGACGACAGGTGATCAGGTGAGCGGGAGGCGTGCGCACATGGGCATGAGCGTGACCATCTCGGTGGCGACCGAGCAGGACGCGGAGCAGATCTTCAGGCTCCAGTACCTGTGCTTCCAGAGCGAGGCGGCGCTGTACGGCAACTACCGCATCGACCCGCTCGTCCAAACCCTGGACTCCGTCCGCCAGGAGGTCGCCTCCGACTGCGTCTTCGTCGCCCGGCTCGGCGAGGAGGTGGTCGGCTCGGTCCGCGGCAAGGTGGCCGAGGACGGCGCGGCCGCCATCGGCAAACTCTGCGTCCACCCCCGCCTGCAGGGCCACGGCATCGGCGCGCGACTGCTCCGCGCGGCCGAGGCGGCGCTCGTGGCGGAGCGCGGCGCCACCCGCTTCCGCCTCTTCACCGGCCACCGCAGCGAGGGCAACCTCCGCCTGTACCGCCGCTCCGGCTACGAGACGGTGGGCCGGTCCAAGGGCGCGGACGGCGTGGAGATGATCATTCTGGAGAAGCCGGCGGGGACGTACGCGGCTACGGCTTGACGGTGTTGCGCGCCTTCCGCAGCCAGTACATCGCGGAAACCGGCAGCAGCACCGGAATGAAGATGTACCCCGCCCCGTAGTACGACCAGACCGTCGCGTCCGGGAACGCCGAATGGTCGACCAGGGTCCAGGTACCGACCAGAAGCACACCCGCGAGCTCGGCGGCGCAGCACACCAATGCCGCCCGCCGAGCGGTCTCCCCGCCCCGGATCAGCGTGTACGTGATGAACCCGTACACCACGCCCGCCACCGCCGACAGCGAGTACGCCAGCGGCGCCCGGTCGAACTCCGTGGAGATCTGGTACGCGGAACGCGACACCGCCCCGACCACCATCACGCCGTAGAACCAGACGAGCAGCATGCCCGGCCCACCGATCAACCGGGCCGGCTTCTCCTCCACCGCCGTCATCTCGGTCTCAGCCTCCCCAGATGTCATAGAGCCGCACCTCCAGCACAGCCAGCACCACACCGCCCGCGGCCACCGTCACCGAGCCCCACTTGGTCCGCTCGGCCAGGGACATGAACCCCGCCGCCGGAACACACGCGAACGCGCCCAGCAGATACGCCACGAAGATCGTCGTACCCTGCGCCGGCTTCTCGCCCCGCGCCACCTGCACGATCCCGACCACCAGCTGGACCACGGCCAGCAGCGACACCACGGCCATGCCGATGAAGTGCCAGTCCTTGGTCGGCTGGTCCCGGTAGGCGGCCCAGCCGCACCAGGCGGCGAGCAGCAGCGCGGCGACCCCGGTCACCAGCGTCAGGGCATTGAGCATGCGGTGACCTTATTACGGCCGAAACGGGCGCCGGCCGCCGACCCCGCCCAAGACGCTGATCACCCGGCCGGGCTCCAAGCGGGCCGCGCCGCCGGAATGACCACCGTGGCGTTGACCACAACCCACCGCGCGGAGGAACTCGACGCCGATCTGGTCGGTGACGGACCTGTCGGCCTTGTCAGCACTGGTCACCAACGGGGCGTGGAGATCTCCGTCCGCCACTGAGTGCCCGTTATGGGCTGTCCGCCGCTGTCCACTATCCGGACAGCGGCGACCGGTCAGGACCGTACGTCTGCTTTACTGATCGCATGACCACGACGAGCTGCCGCACCCTTGCGACCGAGGCGACCATGACGCCCGGTGCTCGTTGTATGTGTCGCCTGATGTGTCGAATGTGAGCCTGCTAGAGGGCCCCCGCATCAGCTGAGCCTCGCGCCCCGAAGCGAGAGCCGTGGCATGTCCGTGCGCCGCGTTCCGCACGAGACGTAACTCCACTTCCCATGCCTGAACCGCATGCACCCGTGCCCGGGCACACCCACGCCCGCGCACTCGACAGTGACGGAAATCCTGTGATCACCACCTCGGGCCTGACCAAGGTCTACCGCTCCCGCGGCCGTGAGGTCACCGCCCTCGACGGCGTCGATCTCCACGTCCGCGAAGGCGAGGTCTACGGCGTCATCGGCCAGTCCGGCGCCGGCAAGTCCTCCCTCATCCGCTGCGTCAACCTGCTGGAGCGCCCCACCTCCGGCACCGTGACCGTCGCCGGACAGGACCTCACCGCCCTCGCCGGCCGCGGCCCGCGCGCCGGCAAGGAGCTGCGCCGGGCGCGCAGCCGCATCGGCATGGTCTTCCAGCACTTCAACCTGCTCTCCTCGCGGACCGTGCAGGACAACGTCGAGCTGCCGCTGGAGATCCTCGGTACGTCCGGCAGGGAACGGTCCCGCAAGGCGCTGGAACTGCTCGACCTGGTCGGCCTCGCCGACAAGGCGAGGGCCTACCCGGCCCAGCTGTCCGGCGGCCAGAAGCAGCGCGTCGGCATCGCCCGCGCCCTCGCCGGCGACCCCAAGGTGCTGCTCTCCGACGAGGCCACCAGCGCCCTCGACCCCGAGACCACCCGCTCCATCCTCCAGCTGCTGCGCGACCTGAACCGGCAGCTGGGCCTGACCGTCCTGCTCATCACCCACGAGATGGACGTCGTGAAGGCGGTCTGCGACTCCGCCGCCCTCATGGAGAAGGGCCGGATCGTGGAGTCCGGCACGGTCAGCGAGCTGCTGGCCACCCCCGGCTCCGAGCTGGCCGCCGCGCTGTTCCCGGTGAGCGGCGAGGGCACCGGCGCCGACCGGACCGTCGTCGACGTCACCTTCCACGGCGAGGCCGCCACCCAGCCGGTCATCTCCCAGCTCTCCCGCACCTACAACATCGACATCTCGATCCTCGGCGCCGCCATCGACACCGTCGGCGGCCTGCAGATCGGCCGCATGCGCATCGAACTGCCCGGCCGCTACGAGGACAACGTGGTGCCGATCGGGTTCCTGCGCGAACAGGGCCTGCACATCGACGTCGTGGGCCAGGAGGCTCTGCTGGTGAAGGAAGGTGCCAAGTGACCTGGTCCGAGATGCAGCCGCTGCTGTCGCAGGCGTGTACCGAGACGTTCCAGATGGTGCTCTGGTCGACCCTGATCGCCGTCGCCGCCGGCCTCCCGCTCGGCATCCTCCTCGTCCTCACGGACCGGGGCGGCCTGCTGCAGAACGTCCTCGCCAACAAGGTGATCGGCCAGATCGTGAACATCGGCCGGTCCATGCCGTTCATCATCCTGATGGTCGCCCTCATGAGCTTCACGCGCTGGGTCACCGGGACGACCATCGGTACGACCGCCGCGATCGTGCCGCTCGCCATCGGCGGCATCCCGTTCTTCGCCCGGCTGGTCGAGACGGCTGTCCGCGAAGTGGACAACGGTCTCGTCGAGGCCGTCCAGTCCATGGGCGGCAACACCTGGACCATCGTCCGCAAGGTCCTCGTCCCCGAGGCCCTGCCCTCACTGCTCGCCAGCACCACCACCACGGTCATCGCGCTCATCGGCTACTCCGCCATGGCCGGCACGGTCGGCGGCGGCGGCCTCGGCGACCTCGCCGTCCGGTACGGCTACCAGCGCTTCGAGACCGAGCTGATGTGGATCACCGTCGCCATCCTCGCCGTCGTGATCTCCCTGATCCAGTTCGCCGGCGACCTCGCGGCCCGCTCCCTGCACGCCCGCGGCGGCCGCTCCGGCCCGGTGCCGAAGCTCCGCCTGCTCAAGGCCGAGGAGCCCGCCGCGGCCGACGTCAGCAAGGCCGCCTGAGGCCCTCAAAGACTCCCCGTACACCCATACACGGGGTCGCACCACCCTTAAGGAAAGGCACTTTTCGTGCGTAACACCGCCAAGCTCACCACCGCCGTCCTCGCCGCCGGAGCCCTCACCTTCGGGCTGACCGCCTGCGGCTCCGGCAAGGACTCCGCCTCCTCCGACTACAGCGGCCCGCTGGTCGTCGCCGCGAGCCCGACCCCGCACGCCGAGATCCTGAACTTCGTCAAGAAGAACCTGGCGAAGAAGGCGGGCCTCGACCTGGAGGTCAAGGAGTTCACGGACTACATCACGCCGAACACGGCGACCGAGGACGGCTCGGTGGACGCCAACTACTTCCAGAACCAGCCGTACCTGGACGACTTCAACAGCAAGCGCGGCACCCACATCGTGCCCGTCGTCACGGTGCACCTGGAGCCGCTCGGCCTGTACTCCCACAAGGTCAAGAAGGCCGACGCCCTGAAGAGCGGTGCGACCATCGCCGTCCCGAACGACGCCGTCAACGAGGCCCGCGCCCTGAAGCTGCTCGCCGACAACGGGCTCATCACCCTCAAGTCCGGCGTCGGCAACGAGGCCACCCCGCAGGACATCACCAAGAACCCCAAGCACCTCCAGTTCAAGGAGGTCGAGGCCGCGCAGACCCCGCGCTCCCTGGACGACGTCGACGCGGCCGTGGTGAACGGCAACTACGCCATCTCCGCGGGTCTGAAGCCCGCAAAGGACGCCATCGTCCTGGAGTCCGCGAAGAACAACCCCTACGGCAACTTCCTCGCCGTGAAGAAGGGCAACGAGAAGGACCCGCGGGTCAAGAAGCTCGCCAAGCTCCTCGTCTCGCCCGAGGTCAAGAAGTTCATCGAGGACAAGTACCAGGGCTCGGTCATCCCGTCCTTCTGAGCCGCCTCGCACAGCTACGGGGTCCACTCCCTCACCCGGGGTGGACCCCGTCGTGCGGTTCAGTGGTTTCATGCTGCATGCTGGGCAGTTCAGCAGCCCCTGAAGGTTTTTCAGAAGTTATGGAGCGGCGCATGACTGGCACCTTTCCCAACATCTCCATCAGCACGGAGCGGTTGGTCCTGCGCCCCTTCGAGGAGTCGGACATCGAGGCCTTCGCCGAGATGATGAACGACGAACTGGTCACCACCTGGACTTCGGTTCCCCAGCCCTACACCGAGGCCGACGCCCGGGACTGGATCACCGCACAGGCTCCCGCCGAACGCGCCGACGGCCGCGGCATCGTGTTCGCCGTCGACGAGTTCCTCACCCAGCGTCTGGTCGGCACCGTCCATCTGAGCAACACCGACTGGCGGGTGCGCTCGGCGGAGATCGCCTACGTCGTCGCGCCCTGGGCCCGCGGCGAGGGCTATGCCTCCGAGGCCGCCCTGGCCACCGCGCAGTGGCTGTTCCACGACCAGAAGTTCGAACGCCTGGAGCTGCGCACCGCCGCCGACAACACCGCCTCCCAGCAGGTCGCCCAGAAGATCGGCTGCATCAGCGAGGGCGTGCTGCGGGGCGCCTGGATAGCGCGCAGCAGAACAGCGGACGGCACCTGGACGGATGTCCGCACCGACGTCATCGTCTGGAGTCTGCTGCCGGAAGACCTGGCCGGGGCCGGCGAGCAGCTGGCCGACACGGGCGGTTTCGCGTCGTACTCCGACTGGAACTGAGCCTCAGAGCCTCACCAGGTACGCTCAGGGAGCCCGGATACGGGCCCGCACCCCTGACGATCTGCGAAGACCTGGAGAGAGACGACGATGGCCGACCGGGTCACGGTGATCGGCTGGGACGGCTCGCCGCTGACCGACGCGGCACGTGCCGCCCTCGGCGCCGCCACGCTCGTGGCGGGCGCGGCCCACCACCTGGCGCTGCCCGAGGTCCCGCCCACCGCCGAACGCATCCGCCTGGGCAGCGTCGCGCTCGCCGCCCGCCGGATCGCCGCCCACCGCGGCACCGCCGTCGTGTTCGCCGACGGCGACCCCGGCTTCTTCGGCGTCGTGCGCACCCTGCGCGCCCCGGAGTTCGGCCTGGAGGTCGAGGTCGTCCCCGCCGTCTCCGCCGTGGCCGCCGCCTTCGCCCGTGCCGGCATGCCCTGGGACGACGCCCAGGTCGTCGTCGCCCACCCGCGCACCCTGCGCCGGGCCGTGAACGTCTGCCGCGCCCACACCAAGGTCGCCGTCCTCACCGCACCCGGCGCCGGACCCGCCGAACTCGGACTCCTGCTGGAGGGCGTCCACCGGACCTTCGTCATCTGCGAGGAACTGGGCACCGAACGCGAGCAGGTCACCGTCGTCACCTCCGACAAGGCCGCCGACCACACCTGGCGCGACCCCAACGTGGTCATCGTCATCGGCGGACCCGCGGGGGCCGGTGGCAGCGGCGGCTGGATCGCCGGACGCGATCCGGGCGCCGGCCCGCGCGGCTGGGTGCAGCCCGACGCCTCGTACCGCGACGACGGACCCGGCGGCGGGCTCGGCGAGGGCGAGACGGAGCTGCTGCGCGCCGCCCAACTCGCCCGCCTCGGGCCCCGGGTCGGCGACCTGGTCTGGGACATCGGCTGCGGCTCCGGCGCGTTCGCCGCCGAGGCCGCGCGCGCCGGAGCCGCCGTCATCGCCGTCGACCGGGACCCGGGGGCCTGCGCCCGGACCGAGGCGGCCGCGCGCCGGTACGGCGTCCAGCTCCAAGTGGTCCAGGGCACCGCCCCGCACGTCCTGGAGAACCTGCCCGAACCGGACGTCGTCCGGGTCGGCGGCGGGGGAGCGGCCGTGGTCTCCGCGGTCGCCGACCGGCGCCCGCAGCGCATCGTCACGCACGCCGCGACCCGCGACGCGGCCGAACTCGTCGGCCGCGACCTGACCGAGCACGGATACCGCGTCGAGTGCGCGCTGCTGCAGTCGGTCGAACTCGACACCCGCGCCTGGACCGAGACGGAGCGGAGCGTCGTATTCCTGCTCACCGGGATGCTCCCGGATCGCGCCCCGTGATCCTGTTGTCGTACTGCGCGCGGTAGGCTGGCCGATCGTTGTGCCACACCCGGCGGACCGGAAGTTCGTTCGTCAATGTCCGGAAAGCACACCCGTTTTGGGGTGGGTGTGGTACTGCGGAACCGGAGGACGCGCAACGTGGCGCAGTCCACAGCGGGCTGTCGCGGATCATGCTGTCGCGACGGCGGAACGGCCGGGACAATGCCACTGAATGGCTTTGTCGCCTTTTCCGGAGGGTCGTTCGTGCCGCTGGGCACGGACGCTCGTTCTTCACTACGGGCGGTCGGTGCGCCGTTCCGGGTGAGCTGGTCGTAGGAGCACTAAACCGATGGGCGAGGGGTACGCATGACCGACACCGGCCAGGTCCCGGCCGAGGGGCAGCCGGAGAGCGCAGGCATGGTGGAGCAGCCGGGCGTCCCCGCGCACGGTGCGTACACCTACCTCTCCGAGGCACCCGCCGAGGACGAAGACCTGTTGCTGCCGGGCGCCCAGGGCGCGTGGGGCAACGAGGTGCCGCCACCCGCTCCGGAACCGGTCGTCGAGGCCGTCCACGAGCCGGGCCCGCACGAGACGGCCGGCCGCGACAGCGGCTCCGTCGACCTCAGCGGCGTCCGCCTGCCGAACCCGGCCCCGGCGTCCGTGCCGCCGTCACCGATCCTCTCGGCCCCGCAGGACCAGCCGGCCACCCCGCAGCCGCCGCGCCGTCCGCTGCACCTCGGCCCGCCGATCCCCGACGTCTCCGCCAGCCCGGTCCGCTCCCTCGCCGACCGCGGCCCGGCCGGAGCGCCGGTACGGCAGCCCGGTCCGGCGACGACCGGCCCCGAGTACCTCGACGCCCAGCCGCTGCGCGACATGGCGCCGCAGAGCGCGGCCCCCTGGGGCGCGGCGCCCGCTGTCCCCGAGGCGGTCGCGGTGGCCCAGGTCGGTGTGCAGACACCGGCTGCCGAAACGGTTGACCCGGCTGCCGCCCCGGCCGAACCGTCCGGCGCCGCCCAGGCCGCCGTCGCCCGCCTCACCAATCAGGCGGCCGCCCCCACGCCGGGCACCGCGCAGGTGGTCCACGGCCACGACGGCATGCAGCCGGTGCATGGCCACGACGGCGTGTACGCGGCCCCTGCGGGCGCGGTGCCCGAAGGCGTTCAGCCGCTGGTCGCCGGGCACGGGCCCGACGGCGCTTTCGACCCCGCCGCGGCCGAAGGCCCCGAGGGTGTGCAGGCGCCCGTCCCCGGCCAGGCCGCCGAGGGAGTCCGGCAGCCCTCCGGTGAGGCCGGTCAGGGCGTGACCGGTATGCAGCCGGTGGACTCCACCGCCGCCGTGGACGGTGGCCTCGACGCCGGCGCCGGTGCGCCCGCGGCCGAGGCGCAGGCCGGACTGACTGCCGAGGGTGCCGGGATGGCGCCCGGGGCCGAGCAGGCCGGCGCCGTGGGGGCAGACGCGGCCGCCGATCCGGCCGCGGCCGGCCTCGCGCCGGAGACCGCGCCGGTGCACCCCGCCGGTCCGGGTGACGCTCATGCGACCCAGGTTCAGACGGTGCCGGGCGAGCCCGTGCCCGGTCAGGTGCCGGACGACGCTCGGGCGGCGGCCACCGGCGCCGAACCGTCCGCGCAGGCTCAGCCCTCGGACCCCGCTCGGCCCGGCGAGGCCTCCGAGCAGGGCGAGGTCGCGCCCGTCGCCGACTCCGGGCAGGGCGCCCCGACCGCTCCGGAGGCGGTCGCCGCGCAGGGCGCCGCCGAGATCGCGGACCCCGTTCCCGCACAGCAGGTCCCGGGCGCGGCCCAGTTCGGCGGGGAGGCCGCCGCCCCGGCACAGCCGGACCCGAACAGCCCCGTTGCCGTGGAGCCACAGCCGGGCGCGGTGCCCCCGCAGCCCGCTGTGGTGGAGGGTCAGCCCGGCCTGACGGAGGAGCCCGGCACGGTGGATGGCCGGCCCGGCGCGGTCGAGGCGCACGGCATGGTGGAGGGCCCCGGCGCGGTCGAGGGCCGGCCCTCCGCTGCCCAGGACGCGCCCGCCGCGGAAGCCGTACCGGCGCCCGAACCGGTGGTTGTGGCCGAGCCCGGCACTCCGGCCCACGCTCCGGAGCCGGCGCAGGACGCCACACCGGCCGCGGCCGCCGCTGACGGTGCCGGCGCGCCGGAGCCGCACCCCTACCCGGCGCAGGGCCCCCAGCTGGCCGAACCCGTCGCGGCCACCGCCGAGGCCGTCGCCGGCATGGCGCAGCCCGCCGCCGTACCGCAGCCGCAGGTTGAGGCCCAGGCCGAGCCGGTCGCCCAGGACGCGGTCCACCAGCTCGGCCAGGCCGCTGCCGTCGACGGGGCAGCCCCCGCGAACGGCGTGGACGCGCCCGCAGGCCCGCAGACGCAGCCCACCACCGGGGCCGCCGCCGTGCCGGTCGCCCCCGGCCACCCCGCCGACGGCTCCGCCGCGCACCCGGAGAGCGCCGAGCAGGCCGGGCCGCTGCCGTCCAACGTTCCGCTTGAGGCGCACCCGGGGCAGCCGCTCGGGCAGTTCGTGCAGGTCGAGGGCCAGGTACCCACGACCCCGCACCTGGCGCCGACCCCGCCGCAGCCCCTGGTCCTCCCCACGGAGGACGCGCAGGAGCCCGCGGCCACGGTGCCGGCACCCCGTGAGGCCGAGCCCGCAGCCGCGGCGGCCCCCGATGTCGTACAGCACGCGGAGGACCTGCGGACCAGAGCCGCCGACCAGGAAGACCAGGAAGAAGAGAGCACGGCCGTCGTGGCGGAAGCATCCCAGCCCACCGGCCCCGCCGCGCCCGGCTACGCCGACGCCGAGCGCGAGGCCGTCCTGAAGGTCATGCGCGAGCGCCGGGACATCCGCAACGGTTTCCGCAGCGACCCCATCCCGCACGAGGTGCTGCTGCGTGTCCTGGAGGCCGCCCACACGGCGCCCTCCGTGGGTCACTCGCAGCCCTGGGACTTCGTCGTCATCCGCTCCGCCGAGACCCGGCGGACCATGCACGAACTGGCGATGCGTCAGCGCGAGGCGTACGCCAAGTCGCTGCCGAAGGGCCGGGCCAAGCAGTTCAAGGAACTGAAGATCGAGGCCATCCTCGACACCCCGGTCAACATCGTCGTCACCGCCGACCCCACCCGCGGCGGCCGGCACACCCTCGGCCGTCACACCCAGCCGCAGATGGCGCCCTACTCCTCGGCGCTCGCGGTGGAGAACCTCTGGCTCGCCGCCCGCGCCGAAGGCCTCGGCGTCGGCTGGGTCAGCTTCTTCGACGAGCGGGAGATGGTCCGCGCGCTCGGCCTGCCCGAGCACCTGGAGGTCGTCGCCTACCTGTGTGTCGGGTACGTCGACGAGTTCCCGGACGAGCCCGAGCTGATGCAGGCCGGCTGGTCCAAGCGACGCCCCCTGTCCTGGGTGGTGCACGAGGAGACGTACGGCCGCCGCGCCCTGCCCGGAGAGGAACCCCACGACCTGCTTGCCGAGACCGTCGCACAGATCCGCCCGCTCGACGCCAAGGCCCTCGGTGAGGCCTGGGAGCGCCAGAAGCGCATGACCAAGCCGGCCGGCGCGCTCGGCATGCTGGAGATCATCTCCGCGCAGCTGTCCGGGCTGTCCCGGCAGTGCCCGCCGCCGATCCCGGAGCCCGCCGCCGTCGCCATCTTCGCCGGCGACCACGGCGTGCACGCCCAGGGCGTCACCCCCTGGCCGCAGGAGGTCACCGCCCAGATGGTGGCCAACTTCCTGGGCGGGGGAGCGGTCTGCAACGCCTTCGCCAACCAGGTGGGCGCCGAGGTGTGCGTCGTGGACGTCGGTGTCGCCGCCGACCTGCCCGCCACCCCTGGGCTGCTGCCCCGCAAGATCCGCGGTGGTACGTCCGACATGACCACCGGCCCCGCGATGACCCGCGAGGAGGCCAAGGCGGCCATCGAGGTCGGCATCGAGACCGCCCGCGACCTGGTGGCGGCCGGCAACAAGGCGCTGCTCACCGGCGAGATGGGCATCGCGAACACCACGGCGTCCGCCGCGCTGATCTCCGTCTTCACCGGTGCCGACCCGGCCGAGGTCACCGGCCGTGGCACCGGCATCAACGACGAGACACTGGCCCGTAAGACCGAGGTCGTCCGCCGCGCCCTGGAACTCCACCAGCCGGACCCGGCCGATCCGATCGGCGTCCTCGCCGCGATCGGCGGCTTCGAGCACGCGGCCATGGTCGGCCTGCTCCTCGGCGGCGCCTCGCTGCGTACGCCGGTGATCCTGGACGGCGTCAGCGCCGGCGCCGCGGCCCTCGTCGCCCGCGCCATCGCCCCCGAGGTCCTCGCGGCCTGCATCGCGGGCCACCGCAGCGCCGAGCCGGGCCATGTGGCGGCGTTGAACAAGCTGGGCCTGCGCCCGCTGGTCGACCTCGACCTCCGCCTGGGCGAGGGCACGGGCGCGCTGCTCGCGCTGCCGCTGGTGCAGAGCACGGCACGGGCGATGCATGAGGTGGCCACGTTCGATTCGGCTGGGGTCACCGAGAAGTAGCGGCCTGTGCAAGGGGTCCGGGACTGCGGTGCCGGGCCCCTTACCAGCGTCCCGCGGTTGTGCCCACGGCCGTACCCGCCCGCGTTGCCCAGCCACCGGACACCTGAGCCGTCTTCAGCCCGGCCAACATAAAATCCGCACGTCAGCGCCACCGCACAGCCCCGGAGGAGCCACCGCCATGGCCGAACACCCCGCCTACCCCGTAGGCCTCCGCCTCTCCGGCCGCCGCGTGGTCGTCCTCGGCGGCGGCACGGTGGTCCAGCGCCGCCTCCCGGCACTCATCGCGGCCGGCGCGGACATCGTCGTCGTATCCCCCGAGGCGACCCCCTCCGTCGAGGCCATGGCGGACGCGGGCGAGATCACCTGGATCAGGCGCCCGTACCAGGACGGCGACCTCGCCGAGGCCTGGTACGCCCTCATCGCCACCAGCGACCCCGAGACCAACACCGCCGCCTCCGCCGAAGCGGAGCGCCACCGCGTCTGGTGCGTGCGCTCGGACGACGCCGACCAGGCCACCGCCTGGACCCCGGCGACCGGTCACAGCGAGGGCGTCACCGTCGCCGTGCTGACCACGGACGCGCGCGGCCGCGACCCCCGCCACACCGCCGCCATCCGGGACGCGGTGGTGGAGGGCCTGCGCGACGGCACCCTGGTGGCGCCCCACCACCGCACCCGCACCCCCGGCGTCGCCCTGGTCGGCGGCGGCCCCGGCGACCCCGACCTGATCACGGTCCGCGGCCGTCGGCTGCTCGCCGAGGCCGATGTGGTCATCGCCGACCGGCTCGGCCCGCGCGACCTGCTCGACGAACTCCCGCCGCACGTCGAGGTGATCGACGCGGCGAAGATCCCGTACGGCCGGTTCATGGCCCAGGAGGCCATCAACAACGCGCTCATCGAGCACGCCAAGCAGGGCAAGTCGGTGGTACGGCTCAAGGGTGGCGACCCGTTCGTGTTCGGCCGGGGCATGGAGGAGGTCCAGGCGCTCGCCGGGGCCGGCATCCCCTGCACCGTGGTCCCCGGCATCTCCAGCTCGATCTCCGTGCCGGGCGCGGCCGGCATCCCGGTCACCCACCGAGGCGTGGCGCACGAGTTCACGGTCGTCAGCGGCCATGTCGCCCCGGACGACGAGCGCTCGCTGGTCGACTGGCCGTCGCTGGCCAGGCTCACCGGCACGCTCGTGATCCTGATGGGCGTGGACAAGATCGGGAAGATCGCCGAGACGCTCGTCGCGCACGGCAAGTCCCCGGACACCCCGGTCGCGCTGGTGCAGGAGGGTACGACGGCCGCGCAGCGCCGCGTCGACGCCACCCTCGCCACGGTCGCCGAGACGGTTCGGACCGAGGAAGTGAAGCCACCGGCGGTCATCGTCATCGGCGAGGTCGTGACGGTCGGCCCGGAGCCCGCCGCCTGATCATCCACCCCTTGATCACGCGTAACCCGGGGTAACCTACTCGTTCCCAGCCGTTGGCAGCACACCCAGGACAAGGCAGTATCACCCTGTGGCCGATCTCATCACCGTCGAGGATCCCGACGACCCGCGCCTCTCCGACTACACAGGCCTGACCGACGTCGAGCTGCGCCGCAAGCGCGAGCCCGCCGAGGGCCTGTTCATCGCGGAGGGCGAGAAAGTCATCCGCAGGGCCAAGGAAGCGGGCTACGAGATGCGCTCCATGCTGCTCTCGGCCAAGTGGATCGACGTCATGCGCGACGTCATCGACGAACTCCCCGCCCCGGTCTACGCCGTGAGTCCCGAACTCGCCGAGCAGGTCACCGGCTACCACGTGCACCGCGGCGCGCTCGCCTCCATGCAGCGCAAGCCACTGCCCACGGCCGGTGAACTGCTGCGCTCCGCACGCCGGGTCGTGGTCATGGAGTCGGTCAACGACCACACCAACATCGGCGCGATCTTCCGTTCGGCCGCCGCCCTCGGCATGGACGCGGTCCTGCTGTCGCCCGACTGTGCCGACCCGTTGTACCGCCGTAGCGTCAAGGTCTCCATGGGCGCGGTGTTCTCGGTGCCGTACGCCCGGCTGGAGACCTGGCCGAAGGGCCTGGAGTCGGTGCGCGAGGCCGGCTTCACGCTGCTCGCGCTCACTCCGGACGAGAAGGCCCGCAGCCTGGACGAGGCCGCCCCGCACCGGATGGACCGGGTGGCCCTGATGCTCGGCGCCGAGGGCGACGGGCTGTCCACCCAGGCCCTGGTGGCCGCCGACGAATGGGTCCGCATCCCGATGTCCCACGGCGTCGACTCGCTCAACGTGGGCGCGGCCGCGGCGGTCGCCTTCTATGCGGTGACCACCGGCCGTCCGGAGGCCTGACCCTCCCCGGCCGGCTTCCGGACGTCCGGTTGCCTCTGGAGGTCCTGGCTCGGCGTCGACCCGTACCGGTCGGACACCGGGCCGTCGGCGTCCGCCGGCGGATGGCTCGGCTGTGCGTGCTGCCGGCGCCGGCCGTTGTCGTCGCCGAGACCGCGAGCCGGACCCTGGCAGCCCTGGGCCACCGCGATGCCGAGCGCCACGAGCAGGGTCACCACGACGAACACGAACAGCCGCTGGCGCAGCAGCCGGGGATTGGCGGGCCGCAGTCCGGTGCCCGTCGTACGCTGCGCCGGCCGCCCGGAACCGCCCCGGGCAGTGGGACGGTTCGCGCCGCCCGAGCGTGGACCGGAGCCGCGCGGCGTCGGCGTCGGGCGCGCGGAGCCCGGCCGCGCGGGGGCACCCGTACCGTTGCCGCGCTGGCCGCTGCCGGTCCGCGAGGGCGCTCCGCCGCGCGAGGGCGCTCCGCCCCGGGCGGGGGCACCGCCGCGCGGCACCGGCGTGCCGGGGGCGGTGCGCCGCTGGGTGCGCTGCTGCTCGGGGTAGGTGTCGACGAGCCGCCCGGCGGGCCGGTCCGCCTCCGCGGCGCGCGGCGCCGGCGGCCGTACGTCGCTCAGGCCCTGCGCCTCGCGGGCGGCGATCTCCTTGAGCCGCAGCGACAGCTGCAGCGTACTGGGCCGGTCCTCGGGGTCCTTCGCCAGGCAGGCCCGCACCAGCGGGGCGAGCGCGTCCGGCACGCCGTGCAGCTGCGGTTCCTCGTGGACCACCCGGTACAGCATCACCTCGGAACTGCCGTGCCCGAAGGGCGAGTCACCGGTGGAGGCGTAGGCGAGGGTCGCCCCCAGGGAGAAGACGTCCGTCGCCGGGGTGACGGCCGCGCCGCGCACCTGCTCGGGCGCGAGGAAGCCGGGGGAGCCGACCGCCGTACCGACATGGGTCAGTGTGGAGGCGCCGGTGGCCCAGGCGATGCCGAAGTCGATGATCCGCGGCCCCTTCGGGGACAGCAGGATGTTGGAGGGCTTCAGGTCCCGGTGGACGACACCGGCCTCGTGCACCGCGACCAGGCCCTCGGACAGCGCCGCGCCGACCGCCGCGGTGTCGGCCGCGCTCAGCGGGCCCTCGTCGGCGACCTTGTCGTGCAGGGAGGGCCCGGGCACGTACTGCGTGGCGAACCACGGCCGCTCGGCCTCCAGGTCCGCGGCGACCAGCCGGGCCGTGCAGCCGCCCCTGATCCGCCGGGCCGCCGAGACCTCACGGGCGAACCGCGACCGGAACTCCTGGTCCTCCGCCAGATCGGGCCGGATCACCTTCAGCGCGACCCGCTGCCCCTTCTTGTCGGATCCGAGGTAGACCACGCCCATCCCGCCCGCGCCGAGCCGTCGGTGAAGCCTGAACGAGCCGACGACGCGCGGGTCCTCGCGCCTCAGGCGCATCATCGCCATGTTCATCCCCGCTGCCCGGTCCCTGTGACGTGGCACAGCTTACGTTTCCACGGCCGCCTGCGCGCAGAGGCCGCGCCCTCCGGGCCGGACGGATTGCGCCGACCGCCCGTACGACATGAAACGCGGTCAGGAACTGAGTCCGCACGGGGGCCTTGAGCCAACGGCACCCTCAACCCGTCCTGTGCGCCGGGACGTTGAGGTCACGACACGACAGGCGGTGCCGGTTCGGGCAACCGTCCGGCACCCCCCGCGGACCCCCCGCGGACCGGCCGTGGACCCGGGCGCGGGACGGGCCGCACACCGGAGGCGACGCAGGTCCCACGCTCGTCCGGAGTGATCGAAGTCACTCCTCTTGTCCGTCGGATGCTTCGGAAATGACCGGACACAGCGGGCACCCCTTCCGGGAAGACCCCGAGACCCTGACCCGCGTCTCCACCCAGGGGAGTACGTCCCGAGTTGTGGCTCATCCTCGGGGAGGCCCGGCAATCGGTACGAGGGCATGACGCCCGGCAGCCGCCCCGCGCCTAGATTTGAGGTCAAGCGGCGGGTGCAGCACTCGTCCCCCGAGGTCAGACACCCGCCGCTGCCAAGGACAACCGACACGGTCAGGAGAGGGACCATGGCCCACACGGCACCGCGACGCCCGTCGTTCGCACCACGCCGGTCGGGCCGCCGCCACCCCCTGGTGGCGACGCTCATGGCCCTTCCCCTGGCGGCCCTGCTCCTGCTCGTCTGCGACGGCTGGGAGACGGTGGCCACACAGGCGTCGTCCGTGGGTGCGATGCTGGGGCGCTGAGCGGCGACCCCAGGCCCGGAAGAGCGGTCCGGGCGGGGACATCCATCCAGGAAACCCCGTGGGGACGGGGGTGCGGCGGACGGCACAAATGCCGGCGCAGCTGGGGAGCTGCGCCGGCATGCGCCGTTTTCGGGGCGGGGCGCCCACCCCCGGTCACGCGCCGGTACGCTCATCCGCGCAGCCCACCTTCCCGAGGCACCGTTGACCGCAGACAGCCCCGCCCTCATACCCGCGCTCACCGCAAAGGCCGGCGCCGTCGCCCACCCGAACGGCACCGGCGACGCCCTCTGCGCCTGCGGCAGCGCCCCCCTCGCCGACCGCCCCGATGCCACCGTCGTACGGCATGCCGACACCGTCGCGAAGGCCCACGCCGCCGGTACGGACCCCGCCGAGCTGACCCGACGCCTCGCGGTGGCCGCCCGCCTCCCGGACGTGCTGCTGCCCCCGCTCACTGCGGCCCCAAGCCCCGTGCTGGACCGCCTGGTGACCTTCTGGCCGTACGGCGCTCCCGTGGACCCCGACGACCGTGCCGCGGCGCCCTGGGAGGCCACCGCCGCGCTGCTCGCCCGCCTGCACCGCACGCCTCCGCCCGACGGCCTGCCCCCGATGCGCGGCCCCGTCAAGGCCGCCCGCGCCGTCGCCCGGCTGCGCACGGCTCTGCGAGCCGAGCCCCACCCGGCGGCCGGCCCCGTCCTCGCCGCCTGGGCCGGACTCCCCGCCTGGGCCCGCGCCGAGGCCCCGATGCCCGGCCCGTCCGCCCTCTGCCACGGCGACCTGCACCTCGGCCAGCTCGTCCGCCATCCGGCACCGGACGGCCCCTGGCGTCTGATCGACGTCGACGACCTGGGCTACGGCGTCCCGGCCTGGGACCTCGCCCGCCCGGCCGCCTGGTACGCCTGCGGGCTGCTCCCGCCCGACGAGTGGACCCGTTTCCTCGGTACGTACCAGCGAGCCGGCGGCCCGGCCGTACCCGCCGCCGGCGACCACTGGCCCGCCCTGGACGTCCCGGCCCGCGCGCTGACCGTGCAGACCGCCGCCCTCGCCGTCACCAAGGCGCTCGCGGCCGGCCGCCCGCTGGACGAGGTGGAACAGGCAGTCGTCGACGCATGTGCCCGAATGGCCCCGATTTCACACCAGTTGGCGCCCGAAGTCACGGACTAGGCTGCAACCGGCCAGGGCTGGACGGAGTCTGTCCTGGGGAAGCACGAAGCAGGACCGAACGGCGAGGAGTTGAGCCGACCATGCATTGTCCGAAGTGTCACGCGCCGATGCACACCTACAACCGCAGCGGCGTCCAGATCGAGCAGTGCAGCGGCTGCCGCGGCATCTTCCTCGACTACGGCGAGCTGGAGGCGCTGACCCAGCTGGAGGCCCAGTGGTCCAAGCCCGTCCCGCCCGCCCCGCAGGCGTACCCGGCGCCGCCCGCGCCCGCCTGGGGTGCCCCGCACGGCGGTCACCACGGCGGTCATCATGGGCACCATGAACACCACGGCCACCACAAGAGCTGGGCGCACATGCTGTTCTCCAGCTGAGCGCACGAAGAAGCCCCCGGTCGCGAGACCGGGGGCTTCCTGGTGTGTGGACGATACTGGGATTGAACCAGTGACCTCTTCCGTGTCAGGGAAGCGCTCTCCCGCTGAGCTAATCGTCCGCAGGCCGTGACCCAGGGGTCACAGGCAGTGCGCGATACTGGGATTGAACCAGTGACCTCTTCCGTGTCAGGGAAGCGCTCTCCCGCTGAGCTAATCGCGCGGGCAGGGATCTTCGAGAAGACCCGTGGATCTTGCGAGAAGATCCAGTGGACGATACTGGGATTGAACCAGTGACCTCTTCCGTGTCAGGGAAGCGCTCTCCCGCTGAGCTAATCGTCCTTGGAGGTGGAGACGGGATTTGAACCCGTGTAGACGGCTTTGCAGGCCGTTGCCTCGCCTCTCGGCCACTCCACCAGGAGTG
Organism: Streptomyces sp. NPDC030820; assembly: GCF_055572075.1. Taxonomy (NCBI): domain Bacteria; kingdom Bacillati; phylum Actinomycetota; class Actinomycetes; order Kitasatosporales; family Streptomycetaceae; genus Streptomyces; species Streptomyces sp. NPDC030820. The sequence continues at coordinate 189,942 of NZ_JBVIEB010000008.1, read as the reverse complement.
TAGGGGATCGGGACGACCCCTTCTTCCTTCGAGCGGACGACGAGGCTCGAACTCGCGACCTCAACCTTGGCAAGGTTGCGCTCTACCAACTGAGCTACGTCCGCCTGTCGTTTCGGTCCGCTTCCGCGTCCCGGCGACGTGTTGAACTCTAGCGGATTCCCGGGCCAGTACAAAAACGCGTTTGCGCAGCGTGCTGCGCTGCCCCCGACGGACCCCGTGGTCACAGCCGCCTCCGGGACATCCCGGGGGCCACCTGTCGGACACCCGACCTAGACTCGACCACGTGCTGCACCACCCTTCCGGCCTCCCTCCCCTGGCCCGTTTCGGCGACCGCGTCGCCACCGGCCTCCTCGACGTGACCAGCGACCCGGCCGCCCTGGACGCCACCGGCTTCTGGGCCGTCTGCGCGGACTTCGAGGGCCGGCTGACCTGCGCCCGCTTCGCCGACGTACGCGAGGCGCCGGTGCCCGTCCCGGTGTCCGGCGGCTGGCGGGGTCCGGCGGTGGAGGACTGGACCTCCTCCATGGACCGGGCCGCGTACACGGCGGCCGTCCGCCGGATACGCGAGCACATCGCGGCCGGCGAGGTCTACCAGGCCAACCTCTGCCGCGTGCTCAGCGCGCCGGTGGCCCCGGACGCCGACGTGGACGCCCTGACCGCCCTGCTGGCCCGCGGCAACCCGGCGCCGTACGCCGGGACGATCCGGCTGCCCGAGCACGGCGTGGAGATCGCCACCGCCTCGCCCGAGCTGTTCCTGCGCCGGGACGGGCGTGTCGTGGAGTCGGGGCCGATCAAGGGCACCGGACGCACCGAGGCGGACCTCCTGGAGAAGGACTACGCCGAGAACGTGATGATCGTGGACCTGGTCCGCAACGACATCGGGCGGGTCTGCGCGACCGGCAGCGTGACCGTCCCCGATCTGTGCGCCGTGGAGAAGCACCCCGGCCTGGTCCACCTGGTCTCCACGGTCCGCGGCGAGCTGCGGGACGGGGCCGGCTGGCCGGACCTGCTGGCCGCCGCCTTCCCGCCCGGCTCGGTCACCGGTGCGCCCAAGTCCAGCGCCCTGCGGATCATCGAGGCCCTGGAGACCGCGCCGCGCGGGCCGTACTGCGGCGGCATCGGCTGGGTCGACGCCGACCGGGGCACCGGCGAGCTGGCCGTCGGCATCCGCACCTTCTGGATCGACCGCGCCGAGGCCGCCCTGCGCTTCGGCACCGGCGCCGGCATCACCTGGGGCTCGGACCCCGAGGGGGAGTGGCGGGAGACCGAGCTGAAGGCATCCCGGCTGCTCGCGGTAGCGTCGGGGGCGTACGAGGCAAGTGGAGGGGTGTTGGCATGAGGATCTGGCTGGACGGCGGGCTGCGGGACGTGGAATCCGCCCGTGTCTCCGTCTTCGACCACGGGCTGACCGTCGGCGACGGCATCTTCGAGACGCTGAAGGCGGTCCACGGCAGGCCCTTCGCCCTCACCCGGCACCTGGACCGGCTGACCCGCTCGGCCCGGGGCCTCGGCCTGCCCGACCCCGACCACGACGAGGTCCGCGAGGCCTGCGCGGCGGTCCTGGAGGCGAACCCGATGCCGCTCGGCCGGCTGCGGATCACCTACACCGGTGGCCACGGCCCGCTCGGCTCCGACCGCGGCGAGCACGGCCCGACCCTCGTGGTCGCCCTCGGCGAGACCACCCGCCGCCCGGACACCACCGCCGTGATCACCGTCCCCTGGACCCGCAACGAGCGCGGTGCACTCACCGGTCTGAAGACGACCTCGTACGCAGAGAACGTCATCGCCCTGGCCCGCGCTCACGAACACGGCGCGTCCGAGGCCCTGTTCGGCAACACGGTCGGACAGCTCTGCGAGGGCACCGGGTCGAACGTCTTCGTCGTCCTCGACGGCGAGATCCACACCCCGCCGGTCTCCTCCGGCTGCCTCCCCGGCATCACCCGCGCGCTGACCGTCGAGTGGACCGGCGCCAAGGAGACCGACCTGCCGCTGGACGTCCTGCGGAGCGCCGACGAGATCTTCCTCACCTCGACCCTGCGCGACGTCCAGGCCGTCCACCGGGTCGACGACCGCGAGCTGTCCGGCACCCCGGGCCCGGCGACCGCCAAAGCCATGCGGATCTTCGACGAGCGGTCCGGGCAGGACCTGGACCCCTGAGCCGGGGGACAGGCCGACGGCAGCGCGGGAAAACGGGCTGACTCGGTGGCCGGCTGCGGGTAGAACACCAGGGATGACCACCACCCTGCGGCCGGTCGAGCCGCTGCAGCAGCACCCCGACGGCACCCGGTCCCGCCGCTACCAGGTGTGCGTGAACAGCCGCCCCGTCGGCGAGATCCACCTCGGCACCTCGCCGTCACTGGGCGACTCGGTGGCCCGCGTGATCGACCTGCGGATCGCCGAGCCCGACCGCCGGCGCGGCCGGGGCACGGTGGCCGCGCTCGCCGCCGAGGAGGTCGCGCGTGGCTGGGGCTGCACGCAGATCGAGACCCTCGTCCCCGCCTCGGCCGACATCGCCCTGCGCCTGTTCGGCGCCCTCGGCTACACCCTGCGCAACCGCGGCATGGAGAAGCGCCTCGGAGCCACCCCGCCCGAACTGCCGCCGGGCAGCAGCGCGCGGCCCATGACCGCGGCGGAGTACGAGGCCTGGCACGCGTACGAGAGCGAGCACTACGCGCGCATGTGGATCGAGCGCGGCGTCCCCGAGGCCACGGCCCACGCCAAGGCCCGCCGCGATCACGAGACACTGCTGCCGCACGGTCTCGCGACCGACGGCATGATCTTCAGCGTCCTGGAGCACGAGGGGGCCCGGGTGGGCACGCTGTGGGTGGCCCTGCGCGACGACAAGGCCTTCGTGTTCGACGTCGAGACCGACGCGGCCCACCGCGGCCGGGGGCACGGCCGTACGCTCATGCTGCTGGCGGAGCGCCAGGCGATCGAGGCCGGCCGGCCGGTCCTCGGCCTCAACGTGTTCGCGGGCAACACCCCGGCCGAGCGGCTGTACGAGTCACTCGGCTACGAGACGACGACCCGCGCCCTCTCCAAGCCCCTGGTGTAGACGCCGGACCGTGCGGTGCGGCTCAGGCCTCCTGCTCGCCCAGCAGCCGGTCGGCGATCTCCTCGATGCGCTCGCGCAGCCCCTCCTGGCTCTTGCCACCGTCGAGGCGTTCGTCGCCGATGACGTACGTCGGGGTGCCGGTCACCCCGATCGCCTTGCCCTCGGCCTGGTCGGCGTCCACGATCAGGATGTGCCGGCCGTCGATCAGTGCGGTGTCGAACTCCTCGGCGTCCAGGCCGAGTTCACGGGCCACCTCGACCAGGAAGGGTTCTCCCTTACGGTCCAGCTCCTCGACCCGCTCCAGCACGGCCTCCACGTACGGCCAGCCCTTGCCCTGCTCCAGCGCCTCCTCGGCGGCCTGCGCGGCGGCGAAGGAGTGCTTGTGCTTCTCCAGCGGGAAGTGCCGCAGCCGCAGGTCCAGCCGGTCGCCGTAGCGGGCGCGCAGGGCGCGGACGTCGTCCAGGGCGGTGCGGCAGTCCGGGCACTGCAGTTCGCACCACACGTCGAGGACCAGGGCATCGGTGCGTACGGGGGAGGAGTCGCTCATGCCGACCAGTCTTCCAGGCCGGACCCGGGCGACCCAATCGGGACGGTACGGCCGCCCTTCCCGGTCAGAGGTGTTCAGCGAGTACGGCACCGCACCGGCACTCCGGTAGGAGACGACCCGGAGATGTCCCTGAATGTCCGGCGGGGCGTGGCATCGCGAGGACGGGGCGGTGCAGGATGGAGGGGACGGAGGCGGCGCGCCGTGCCGGTGTACCGCGCCCGCCGAGCGTCCCCTGAAACCGACCGAACCCGACCGAACCCGCCAGGAGGACCGGATGATTGCCGAGACCGTCTGCTCCGCCGTGTCCGCGGCGGGCCTGGGCATCGCGGTGGTCACGGCCTACCGCAAGCGTTTCCTCGCGGCGACCCGCATCGCCGCCTACTCGCTGGTGCCGGTCGGCCTGGTGATGACCGGGGTCGTCGGCTGGCTCGCCGACACCGCCTTCAGCCCCACCGCCTGGGCGGGCTTCGGGGTGCTGGGCGCGGCCTGGCTCCTGTTCGCCGGCACCCGGGCGGTCGAACGCCGGCGCGGCGGCACCCGCGCCCAGCGCAAGGCGGCCCGCGGCGACCGGCCCGAGGCCGTGACCCCGGGGGCCGCCGCTCCTTCCCTGGGCCCGGCGTCCCGGCCCGCGACCGGCTCCGCCACCGCCCCGCGCGCCACGGGCTCCAGCGACGACTTCAGTGACATCGAGGCCATCCTCAAGAAGCACGGCATATGACCGACCGCATGCCGCGGGGCGGCGGCTGCCTCCGTAGGCGCTCTCGGACCGACGCGGGCTGAAACGACACAGGGCGTCGCGTGGACGTCCGGAACCGTTCACAACCGGAAGCAAGTCGGACGAGACGGCGCGATATCCGGCAACTCCTGCATATGGCGGGTAGGTTGATCGCGCACGGGGCCCGTCCTGCGCCATGATCGACGGCGAGATGCTGGACACGAGACAGAGCGAGGCCGCGCCGCCGAAGGACGAGCCGCGCGGGTGCCTCTTCGCCCTATCCCAGCCACCGCTGATGATCTTCCTTGCGGTGATCGGGTGTCTGCTCCTCATGGCTGCGCTGCACGACCTGCTGTTGCTGTGAGCCGTACACGTCCGTCCCGGCGCCACCCGCCGGGACCGACGTCGCTCTCAGTCCCGGAACACCTGCACGCGGCGCACGACAGGAACCCCTACGGCGCCGCGCCGGACGCACGTCAGCCCGTCGCTTCCTTGCGGCGGGCCCGGTACGCGGCCACGTGCAGTCGGTTGCCACAGGTGCGGCTGTCGCAGTAGCGCCGCGAGCGGTTGCGGGAGAGGTCGACGAAGGCGCGCCGGCAGTCCGGTGCCTCGCAGCGCCGCAGTCGCTCCCGCTCCCCGGCCACCACGAAGAAGGCGAGCGCCATCCCACAGTCGGCGGCGAGATGGTCGGCCACCGAGGCGCCGGGTGCAAAGTAGTGCACATGCCAGTCGTAGCCGTCGTGGTCCGTCAGCCGCGGGGTGGTGCCCGCTGCGGCGACCAGCTCGTTGATCAGCCCGGCGGCCGAACGGTCGTCCGGCGCGGCGAAGAGCGCCGAGAAGCGTCCCCGGACCCTGCGCACCGCCGAGAGATCGAACTCCGACAGCACGCCGACATCGCTGATCTCGTGGTTTCGTACGAAATCCGCGAGAGCCGGGACATCGGGCAGTCCGTCGGCCGCCGCGTCGTCCTCCGGCGCGGTGTTCACCAGATCCACCACGGTGTCGAGGGCGCACCGGGTGTCGTGGGTGATCAGCACGTTTCGCTCCCTGGCCTGAGGGTCGGGCGGACGCCCGCCGATGCTGGCCGATGGTAGCGACAACCCCGCCCACCGCACCGGCCCCCGTCCGACCTCGGTTGCAGGTAGAACGCCTCCGTGCCCGAGGTGGTTCCCGCCCGGGGCGGCCTGTGCAGGTCAAACCCATGGCGGAAGCGGGCGCACAGGTTGGCGCCGTCCACGTGAATCGCTCACGGTGACGGCGCCGGGCTGTGCCGTATGCGGTTGTCTTGGCCCGAGCCGTCTCCCCGAGTGGACGGCGCCGGGCTGCTTTCGGGGGCCGCGACCTAGCTCTCCGCCAAGATGTGCGAGAGCTCCTGATCCAGATCGAAGTGCCGGTGCTCCGTGCCGGGTGGCACGGCGGCGTCGGTTCGCTTCAGGAAGGACTCCAGGGCCCGCGCCGGGGCCTCCAGCAGGGCCTCTCCCTCTGGGGAGCTGAGGGCGATGCACACGACACCCTGACCATGGCTCCGCGACGGCCAGACACGGACGTCGCCGGTTCCGGTGGGCCGGTGGAGCCCCTCGGCGAGGAGGTCGCGGGCGAACACCCACTCGACGGTCTCCTCGGCTCCGGTGTGGAAGGTGGCGTGCACGGCGTAGGGGTCGGCCGTGTCGTACCGCAGGCCTGCGGGGACAGGCAGGGAGGACTCGCTCGACACAACGAGGCGCAGGTGCAGCTCGCAGCTGACCGTGGTGTTCATAAGCGCCAGGGCCTTTCGCTCAGTGTGCGCTCGGGGATTCGCACGTCGGCGAAATCGACATGCCACCTACGATGCCGTTGTAAACCCCTCTGAGGGTTTTGCGTGTGTTTACGTAACTCTTCCGGCCGAGAACTCGTACGAGATCTACGACCATTCCGGTGGCTGGATTCACTCCGGTAGGGTTTGTCTGTATGAATACGGGGAGTGACGAGCCGGGCGAGGTCGTCGTGACGGCGGACAGGGAGAGGGCGAACCGGCAGGAAGCCGGGCAGAACGCCGGCCCCGAGACCGGTGCCGGGCTCGGCTCCCGGGCGCCGGAATTCATCAAAGCTCGCCGGCTGCTGCACCTGAGCTGGCAGGTCGGCGTCTTCGTGGTCGGCCTCGCGGTCGTCGTCGCGGGGATCGTCATGCTGCCGCTGCCGGGACCCGGCTGGGTGGTGATCTTCGGCGGCATGGCGATCTGGGCGACCGAGTTCGTCTGGGCGCAGCTCGTGCTGCGCTGGACCAAGCGCAAGGTCACCGAGGCCGCCCAGCGGGCCCTCGATCCCAAGGTGCGCCGCCGCAACATCGCACTTACCGTGATCGGACTGGTCATCGTGGCCGCGCTGGTCGGGATCTACGCGTGGAAGTTCGGCCTCGTCATGCCGTGGAAGATCAGGAATCAGTGACGCGGCTTCGCCGCCGGGCCGTCCGCTGCCCCGGCCCATGGTCGGAAGCACCCCCTGACATGGGGTAATGTTCTTCCTGCGCCCGGGCGATTAGCTCAGTGGGAGAGCGCTTCGTTCACACCGAAGAGGTCACTGGTTCGAACCCAGTATCGCCCACCCGAACCGACGGCCCACCTGCGAAGAGCAGGTGGGCCGTCGGCGTGTGCGCCTCCGAACCGGGCCGACGGAACCCGTCCGGCCGACTCCGGCAGCGAGTGGCGCTCCGGGGCGAGAAGCGGCTCCCAGGCTCCGTCGAGGCCGTCGAGGCCGCCGACCGGTCCCAGGCCCGGGTCGGCCGGTGCCGGCGTCGCTGAGACCGCATCCCGGCTCGCGGTCGCCCCCGGGCGGCGGCGCGCCGCCCGCGGGGAGGCCGCCGCCTGCGAGGTTCCTTGTGCCGAAGCCGCCCGAGCAACCGGCCTTTTTGCGGAACCAGCAACATCCCTCGTGCCCCCTGGTCCGCTCACTGCACCATCGTCGACACGGACCGCAACCGCACCGGCACGGCCGCCGGGTCGTCGTCGCACCGCATCGCTCGGCCCGTCTCCTCAGGCCGTCCGACCAGCAGACAAGCCGGAGCAGCCCACCGGACCAGCGCCTCGACAGAGCGACAAATCGACAGAACCGACGACCCGCCGCCCGCGAGAGGCCCAACGCCCCCACCGCGCCCAGAACCGATACCGCCCGCGAGCACCCCGGGAGCCCCCACGTCCAAGCCCCCCGTCCTCGCCCCCATCCACCGACTGGTCCCGTCTCCCGCCGGGCGTGTGCATCTCGTGGAGCAGGGTCGTGGCCCCCTCGTGCTGCTGGTGCACGGGTTCCCGGAGTCCTGGTACTCCTGGCGGCACCAGTTGCCTGCCCTGGCCGCCGCCGGCTACCGCGCGGTGGCCCTCGACGTCCGGGGCTACGGCCGTTCGTCCAAGCCGGTGGCCGTGGACGTGTACCGGATGCTCGACCTGGTCGCGGACAACGTCGCCGTGGTGGACGCCCTGGGGGAGGAGTCCGCGGTGGTCGTCGGGCACGACTGGGGCGCCACGATCGCCGCCACCGATTCATGACCGCTTCATGACGGCGGAGACGACGCTGCGGGGAGGGCCCCACCGTGGGAACCAGCAGGAATCTTGAGAGGCGTACGATCCTGTGGGCGGCCGGCGCCTCGGCGGCCGCGCTCGGGCTCGCCGCGACGACCGGGTGCGGGGGCGGAAGCGGTTCCGGGGACGGGACGGTGACGATCCGTTACTCCTGGTGGGGTGCCGAGGAGCGGGCCAAGAAGATCAACCAGAGCGTCGCACTCTTCGAGAAGAAGTACCCGAAGATCAAGGTCAAGACCGACTTCCAGACGTACGCGTCCTTCTGGGAGAAGTTCCAGACCCAGGCGGCCGGCGGAAATCCCCCGGACGTTTTCCAAAATGCCGTCACCTTTCTTCGGAAGTACGACAAGCGGGGAATTCTCCTCGACCTCAAGTCCCAGGTGCGGGCAGGTAATCTGACCCTGGATCACTTCCGGGACGGTGTCACGAAGGTCGGCGAGGTCGACGGAAAGCAGCTCGGAATTCCTGTCGGCTCCAACACCATGGCGCTCGTCGTCGACAAGAAGGTCTTCCAGAAGGCGGGAGTCGAGCCGCACGCGGGCTGGACCTGGGACGACTACTTCAAGGCCCTGAAGACGATCCACGACAGGACGAAGGTCCCCGGGGACACGGCTACTTCACCATCATGTACCTGTACGACCTCTACCTCCGCCAGAACGGCAAGGCGTTCTTCACCAAGGACGGACTCGGCTTCGACAAGACCGATCTGACGGAGTGGTGGACCGACGGCTACAACCGCGTCAAGGCGGGCATCACCGACCCGAAGGTCGTCCAGCAGGACATGCCCAACCCAAGCAGCTGATCAAGGCCCAGGTCTTCGGCCCCGGCCTGTACTCCGAGCCCGACCGCTCCACCGCCGCCAAGGCCAAGATCGAGGACCACCTCGACTTCCTCTTCACCTACTACAAGGAGCAGGTGGAGCAACGCCGTTGGTACGGCGTCTGGGACTACGGCGACTTCATGCACACCTACGACACCGCGCTCCACGGCCTCGCGGCCATCGAGAACCTGGCGTTGCTCGGGGACAGGATGCCCTGGCCCAGGACTGGGGGAGCGCCGTCGCACGGGCGGCGGCGCTCGCCCACCGAGTCTGGCCGGACGTACGGTGCGGCGCATGAGTACGCGTACTCAGATCGCGCCCCGGCCGGGGCAGACTCCTGCCATGGACTGGACCCACTACCGCTTCCGCAGCCTGTGGTCCCTGCCCGCCCCGCCCGCCGTCGTGTACGCGGCGCTGGAGCGGCCCGAGGACTATCCGAGCTGGTGGCCGCAGGTCCGCTCGGTGACGAGGCTCGACGGCGACACGGGTGTGATCACCATCCGGTCCGTCCTGCCGTACGGCATGACCTTCACCGCACGGCAGATCCGCCGCGACCCCGACGCCGGTGTGCTGGAGGTCGCCATGTCCGGTGACATCGAGGGCTGGGCGCGTTGGACGGTCACCGCCGATCGCTCCGGAACCCTGGCCCGCTACGACCAGGAAGTGGACGTGCACAAGCCGCTGCTGCGCCGGCTCGCCGTACCCGGGCGCCCGGTCTTCCGCGTCAACCACCGCCTGATGATGCGGTCCGGACGGCGCGGACTGCTGCGTCACCTGCAAGCGGTTTGAAGGATCGGCGCCGGGACCTGTATTGTTCAGTGCGTTCCCGGGCGATTAGCTCAGTGGGAGAGCGCTTCGTTCACACCGAAGAGGCCACTGGTTCGAACCCAGTATCGCCCACCGGGAAGGAGCCGGTCCGCAACAGCGGACCGGCTCTTTTGATGCCATGGGGGGCGTCGTGGGCAAGGAACAGGGCGGGGAAGGACCGAGACTTGGGGCGCGGGTGCGCCGGCTCCGGATCCGCGGTCTGATCAGGATCTTCCTGCTTGCGGTGGTGCTGGGCGCCGTCGTGGCGCTGGCCAGGGTCACCTTCAACACCGAACGGGTCACCACGATGTGGGTCGGCGCGCGGATCGCGGCCGACGGCAGCGCCCGGATCACCGAGGTCATCGACTACGACTTCGGCTACCCGCACATGGAACGGCACGGTATCTACCGCGACCTGCCGGACCTGCCCTTCGACGAGGACGAGGCCCACATCGCCGTCAGCATGGACGGCCATCGCGTGCCCTGGGAACTCACGGTGGGCGACTACTACACCGAGCCGAACGGCCACCGGGAGATCGCCACCCGCATCAAGATCGGTGACCCGGGCCGCGCCGTCACCGGCGTGCACCGCTACCGCGTGCAGTACACCCTCCAGGGCGTCGTGAAGAAGGGCAGGCTGGCCTGGGACGCGGTCGGCACCGGCTGGCAGGTCGACCGGTCCCGCGTCGAGATCCATGTCCTGGCCCCCCACCTGCTCACCGCACCGCGCTGCGTGCACGGCACCGACGGCTCCGAGCGCCGCTGCGCCGTCGAGGCGACCGGCCCCGGCCTGCTCACCGTCGAGCTGAACCGGCTCAAGGGCAAGGAAGGGCTCACCCTCTACGCCGGCGAGGGCCATCGCATTTCCGGAATGGAGCCGCTGCTGCCCGCGCCACCCGCGGGGAAGGCCGTCGGTACCACGGTGACCCATCCGCTGCTGAACGCCCTGCTCGCCGCGGGCCTCGCCCTCGCCGCCGCCCTGGCCACGATCGGGCTGCTGCGCCTCCTCGGCCGCGACCGGCCCGCACCGCAGGGCGCCGACGCGAACCCGGGGACGCCGAGCGCCACACCCCCGCAGGGTCTGAGTCCCGCCCAGGGCGGCATCCTGGCAGACGAGCGGGTCGAGCCCCGGCACCAGACCGCCTGGCTGCTCGGCGCCGTCGCCGACGGCCACCTCGTCCTCGGCGGCGAGGGACACGCGCCGACCCTGCGCCGCCGCAGCAGGGGCGCGGGGTCCGACGACCCGGTCATCAGGGAGGTCCTGCGGTACATCTTCGCCGGGCGCGATCAGATCACCCTGGGCATGTACGACTCGTCCTTCCAGACGGGCTGGCATGCGCTCGCCCGCCACCTGCAGCAATGGCAGACCGACTCCGGTCTGTGGGACGCGGCGTCCGTGCGCCGGGCCCGCACCGGACGCTACGCCGGCATGGCCGCCGCCGTGCTCGGCTTCGTCACGGCAGCGGTGGGCGCGGGCCTCGGCGGCGGTCGCCTTGCGGCGGGGGGACCGGTGCTCATCGCGGGCGCGGTCGTCTTCGGTACCGGCCTCGCGCTGGCGCGGCGCGCCTGGGAGCTGCACCGCCGCACGCCCGAGGGCAGCGCCCGATTGCTGCGGGTGGAGGCGTTCCGGCGCTACCTCGCCGACCCGTCGGTGGTTCCCGCCGGGCTACCCCTCGACGACGACCAGGTCCGGCGCTACACGGCCTGGGCGGTCGCCCTCGGCCTGGGCGACACCTGGCGGCACGCCGTCGAGACGTCCGCCGTACCCACCCGGCAGCCCTCCTCGCCCGCCGTGCGGCTCGGGCCGGCGCTGGCCCTGGGACTCGTCGTCACCGCCGCGCTCTCCTCCCGGACACCGTCCTCCAGCGGCGGCGGCTCAGGTGGCGGCTCCGGCGGCGGAGGCTCCTTCAGCGGTGTCGGCGGCGGAGCGGGCGGCGGCGGAGGCGGCTCCTGGTGACCGCCGTACAGCGGGCGGTGCCCGGACCGTGACTCCGCAGCCTAGGCCGCGGCCGGCAGCTCCGGCCTGAGCGGCCAGTCCGTGCTGACGATCTCCTCCGAGCCGCTGCGCGCGAACCATGCCTGCAGCCCGCGGGCCTGCGCGGCGTGCCAGCCCGTCTGGAGCGTGTGCAGCTCGGCGGGGGTCAGACGCTCCAACCGGGTCGCGAAACGGCGGCCCAGGGCCCGTACGACGTCCAGCGCGGCCAGTGCGTCCGCTCCCGCGTCATGCGCGCCCTGCAGTGTCACGCCGTAGTGCGCGCACAGGTCGGTCAGGGTGCGGCGGCCCTTGCGGTAGCGGTCCAGGTGTTTGTCCAGCACGCGCGGGTCCAGCACGTGCAGCGGGGTCGACTCGAACCAGCGGTCCAGCGAGGACGCCCGGTGCCGACGCAACTCCCGGTCCAGCAAGGTGAGATCGAAGGGCGCGTTCATCACCACCAGCGGGCGGCCCATCGCCGCGTGCTCCGCCAGCTGCTCGGCTATCTCGTACATCACCGGCGCCGGCCAGCGGCCGTTGCGCTGCAGGTGTTCCTCCGTCAGCCCGTGCACCGCCGTGGCCTCCTCGGGCACCGGCACCCCCGGGTTCACCAGCCAGCGGGTGACCCGTGGCCGGGTGCCCGGCGCGTCCTGGACGACGACGGCGGCCGACACGATCCGGTCGGTCTCGACGTCCACGCCCGTCGTCTCCGTGTCGAAGGCGGCCAGCGGCCCCTCGTACCAGTACGTCATCCCAACCCAACTCCTCGTTCACCCAGGGCAGGTGACGTTCCGTCTTCTGCCCGTTTGGTGATACCCGGGCCGTTTGCGCCGTACGCCGGGGGGAGACAACAGGAGTACGGGTCTTTGCAGTTCAGCGGCCCGCAGCGGGGAAACTCTTGGCTTGGAAGGCTGTTGGTCATGGCCATAGCGCAGCCCGAGCGGGGCGGGCTGCTGCCCGATCGCACGGGCACCCTTCGCGGCACGCTCGCCACCACCGCCTGCATGGAGACACTGCAGGTCGGCTATCTGCACGCGGTCGCCGCCGCGGCCGGCTGCTCGCTGTCCCAGCCCTTCCCGGACAACGGCATCGACTGGCACGTCAGCCACAGCGCGCCCGGACACACCGTCGACGACGAGGTCACCATCAAGGTGCAGCTCAAGGCCACGTACCAGGTCGCGCCGAACCCGCCGGGGTGCACCTTCTCCTTCACCCTCGACAACGACCATCTGCGCAAGCTCGCCCGCACCCCCGTCTCGGTGCACAAGATCCTGGTCGTCATGCTCGTCCCGCGCTCGCAGGACGACTGGCTGCGCGCCAGCCACGACCGGCTCGACCTCAGGCACTGCTGCTACTGGGTCAACCTCGCCGGCCACCCCGTCACCGGCCGGCACCGGACCACCGTGCGGATACCGACCACACGCATCTTCGACGACCGGGCGCTCTGCGAGATCATGACGCGGGTCGGAACGGGAGGCAGGCCATGAGGAGCCGTCCGTACGAGGAGCTGCCGCGCCAGGTCCGGCCGCATCCCGACGACCTCGCCTGGAACCGGCCCCCGGAGCCCGCCGAGGTCGACCCCGCCGTGCTCGGCGCCCTGCTGCACCGGCACGGCTGGCAGCGGCGGGGCGGAGCCCCCGGGCGCTACGGCCGCTGGACCCCGCCGGGACCGGGGGCCGGCGGGACCAGCCTGCTGGTGCCGGAGAGCCGCGCCTTCCCCGACAGTGACGACCTGCTCGGCGAGGCCCTGGACGCCCTCTCCCGCAGCGCGACGCCCGCCGCGCGTGAGGTGCTGATCTCCCTCGCCGTGCCCAGCGACGAGATCCGCTGGTGGCGCGACGCCCCGAGCGGGCCCGTCGGTGCCGCGCCCTGGACGGCCGACGAGCAACTGCGCGGCGCCGCCCGGCAGATGCTGCTCGCGGCCGCACTCGCCACACGCGCGCGTGCCGGGTACTACGGCGCCCGCCACCGCCGCTCCGCCGTCGCACTGCTGCAGGACGTCCTCGTCGGCCCCGCCGCCGAGGGCCGGCACCTCACCGCCTTCGTTCCCGTGCCCACGGGCCGTGCGCTCGCCGTCCGCCTGCACCAGGCCCTGAACGCCGCCCGCGAGGCCGTCGACTACCAGCGGGCCACCGGCGGCATGGACGCCTTCGACGGCGCGGTCGAGGCCGGCGTCAGCCGCGAGCTGACCGAGGCGCTGGCCGCGCTGGTGCGGGGCACCGAGGGCGCCCGGATCGCCGTCGCCTGGGCACCGGGGGCAGGTGCCCCCGAGGGCTGCGCCCCCTCCGCCGAACCCGTCGAGTTCTCACCCGGCGACCTGCCCGTGCTGCGCGAGGCCGCCGCCCGCTATCTGCGCGAGGAACCCTCCGTACCGGTCCGGATCACCGGCGCCGTCGTCCGTATGCGCCGCTCCGGACCCGGCGGCGAGGGCACCGTACGGCTGCGCGTCCTGGCCGGCGCCGACGTCCCGCACGTCCGCGTCACCTTGGACGAGGAGGACTACCGCATCGCCGGCCACGCCCACCTCGTCGGACTCCCGGTGCGGGTGCACGGCCGGCTGGAGCGCCGGGGCGGCTTCCGCCGGCTCACCGGTGCCTCCGGGGTCGTACCGGTACAGGTGGACGAGGGGGAACGGGACCGGCTGATGAAGTCCTTGCAGGAGAACCTCGACTTCTTCGAGGAGGCCTGCGGGGAGGCGTACGGGGACGAGGACTGAGGAGTATCCGGCAGGGGACTGTGGGTGACCGTTTCGCGGTCGGTGCCGTGGGGTCGGTACGATCGCCTGTGCGCGCGCTCCTGGTACGGCGCCGCACCCACCTTCAGTCAGGAGAGACCGGTGTCAGACGTCCGTGTGATCATCCAACGCGATTCCGAGCGGGAAGAACGCGTGGTGACGACGGGCACTACGGCCGCCGACCTCTTCGCCGGCGAGCGCTCGATCATCGCCGCGCGTGTCGGTGGCGAGCTGAAGGACCTCGCCTACGAGGTCAAGGACGGCGAGACTGTCGAGGGCGTCGAGATCTCGTCCGAGGACGGCCTGAACATCCTGCGTCACTCCACCGCGCACGTCATGGCGCAGGCCGTGCAGGAGATCTTCCCCGAGGCCAAGCTGGGCATCGGCCCGCCCGTCAAGGACGGCTTCTACTACGACTTCGACGTGGAGAAGCCGTTCACGCCCGAGGATCTCAAGGCCATCGAGAAGAAGATGCAGGAGATCCAGAAGCGGGGGCAGCGCTTCTCCCGCCGTGTGGTCACCGACGAGGCCGCCCGTGCGGAGCTGGCGGACGAGCCGTACAAGCTGGAGCTGATCGGCCTCAAGGGCTCGGCCTCCTCCGACGACGGCGCGGACGTCGAAGTCGGCGCCGGCGAGCTGACGATCTACGACAACCTGGACGCCAAGACCGGCGAGCTGTGCTGGAAGGACCTCTGCCGCGGTCCGCACCTGCCCTCGACCCGCCTCATCCCGGCGTTCAAGCTGATGCGCAACGCGGCCGCCTACTGGCGCGGCAGCGAGAAGAACCCGATGCTCCAGCGCATCTACGGCACCGCCTGGCCGTCCAAGGACGAGCTGAAGGCGTACCTGGACTTTCTCGCCGAGGCCGAGAAGCGCGACCACCGCAAGCTCGGCACCGAGCTGGACCTCTTCTCCATCCCGGAGCAGATCGGCTCCGGCCTCGCCGTCTTCCACCCCAAGGGCGGCATCGTCCGCCGGGTCATGGAGGACTACTCGCGGCGTCGCCACGAGGAAGAGGGCTACGAGTTCGTCTACACCCCGCACGCGACGAAGGGGAAGCTCTTCGAGACGTCCGGGCACCTGGACTGGTACGCCGAGGGCATGTACCCGCCCATGCAGCTCGACGAGGGCGTGGACTACTACCTCAAGCCCATGAACTGCCCGATGCACAACCTGATCTTCGACGCGCGCGGCCGCTCCTACCGCGAACTGCCGCTGCGCCTCTTCGAGTTCGGGACCGTGTACCGGTACGAGAAGTCGGGCGTCGTGCACGGCCTGACCCGTGCCCGCGGCTTCACCCAGGACGACGCGCACATCTACTGCACCCGTGAGCAGATGTCCGAGGAGCTGGACAAGACGCTCACGTTCGTCCTGGGTCTGCTGCGGGACTACGGTCTGACGGACTTCTACCTGGAGCTGTCGACGAAGGACCCGGAGAAGTTCGTCGGCTCGGACGAGGTCTGGGAGGAGGCGACCGAGACCCTGCGCCAGGTCGCCGAGAAGCAGGGCCTGCCGCTGGTCCCGGACCCGGGCGGCGCCGCCTTCTACGGCCCGAAGATCTCCGTCCAGGCCAAGGACGCGATCGGCCGCACCTGGCAGATGTCGACCATCCAGCTCGACTTCAACCTGCCCGAGCGCTTCAACCTGGAGTACACCGGCCCCGACGGCTCCAAGCAGCGCCCGGTCATGATCCACCGCGCGCTGTTCGGCTCCATCGAGCGGTTCTTCGCGGTCCTGCTGGAGCACTACGCGGGCGCCTTCCCGGCGTGGCTGGCCCCGGTCCAGGCGCTCGGCATCCCGATCGGCGACGCGCACGTGGAGTACCTGGAGAAGTTCGCGGCGGCGGCCCGGAAGCAGGGTCTGCGCGTCGAGGTGGACTCCTCCTCGGACCGGATGCAGAAGAAGATCCGCAACGCCCAGAAGCAGAAGGTGCCCTTCATGGTCATCGCGGGCGACGAGGACATGTCGAACGGCTCGGTGTCGTTCCGCTACCGCGACGGCTCGCAGGTGAACGGCATCCCGTTCGACGCGGCCATCGCGAAGATCGCGCAGGTCGTCCAGGAGCGGGCCCAGGTCTGACGGGCCCGGGTCTGGTCCGGCGCAGGCCCCGTACGAAGGCCCCCGGGGAGGTTCACCTTCCCGGGGGCCTTTCGTCTCCCTCGCGGGTGAAGGTCTGCATCAGCCAGGACGAGAACGAGCCCGTCACCGCGCCGAGCAGGGCGAGGCCGCCGATCATCATCCCGGTGGCGATCGTGCGGCCCATCGCGGTGACCGGGGTGATGTCCCCGTAGCCGACCGTGGTGAGGGTCGACGCGGCCCACCACACGGCGTCCCCGAACGTGTGCATGGTGGCGCCGGGGGCTCCGCGCTCCGCCTGGTAGACCGCGAGGGCACCGGAGAAGCCGAGCAGCACGGTGGACAGGCCGGAGTAGGAGATCACGCGTGCGTGCAGGGAGAGCCGGGGCTGCCCGGCCTTGCGCTGAACGGCGTCGTACAGCGGGACGATCCGCAGCGGGCGCAGCAGCGGCAGGATGACCACCACCGTGTGCAGCATGTGCGTGGGGACGAAGCGCAGACCCTGTCCGCTGAGCCGCCAGCGCACCGCATAGTCCGCGGCGAACAGCAGCCAGAGGCCGAGCATCACGGACAGGCACACGGCGTGCCAGAAGGCGGGCATGTCCGTGGCCAGGACGTGCGTGGCATACGCGGCCAGGAAGACCAGTGACGCAACGAAGAGGGGGATCTCGGTGCGCTGCGTCCAGCGCGCCGAACGGCTGTCGTCGTCCACCGGCCAAGCTTTGCCGGTGACGTCCTTCCTGCCGCCCCGGCGACACGCCGCGAACGGGCGAAGCCATATGCTGCCTAGCATGACGAGTGAGCCGGAGCAGCAGATCGGAGTGGGGACGCAGGACGCGTTCCAGCGCCTGTGGACGCCCCACCGGATGGCCTACATCCAGGGCGAGAACAAGCCGAGCGGCCCGGGTGCCGACGACGGCTGCCCCTTCTGCACGATCCCGGCCAAGTCCGACGAGGACGGGCTGATCGTCCGGCGCGGCGAGCATGTCTACGCCGTCCTCAACCTGTACCCGTACAACGGCGGCCATCTGATGACGGTCCCGTACCGCCATGTCGCCGACTACACGGACCTGACCGGTCCGGAGACCGCGGAGCTGGCCGAGCTGACCAAGCAGGCGATGACGGCCCTGCGCACCGCGTCCGGCGCGCACGGCTTCAACATCGGCATGAACCAGGGCACGGTCGCGGGCGCCGGTATCGCCGCCCACCTGCACCAGCACATCGTCCCGCGCTGGGGCGGCGACACGAACTTCATGCCGGTGGTCGGCCACACCAAGGTGCTGCCGCAGCTGCTGGCCGACACCAGGAAGATGCTGGCGGAGGCCTGGCCGGCGTAGGCCGGTGGTGCCTCTGCGGAGGGCACCACTCACGCGTC
The DNA here is from genome assembly GCF_055572075.1 of Streptomyces sp. NPDC030820. Taxonomy (NCBI): domain Bacteria; kingdom Bacillati; phylum Actinomycetota; class Actinomycetes; order Kitasatosporales; family Streptomycetaceae; genus Streptomyces; species Streptomyces sp. NPDC030820. The sequence goes on along the minus strand of NZ_JBVIEB010000008.1, from coordinate 172,290 downwards.
GTAGAGGTCGGCCTTCTTCGGCAGCGGATCCTGCACCTGTGTGCTGAGGAACGCCGACCGCGTGCCGAACTTCTCCGTGTCCACGCCGTTCTCCTCCAGCACCCTCATCGCCGCCGAGTGCACCACCCGCAGCACCGGCGTGGCCGCGCGCAGCGCGTCGTCGGCCATGAAGCGGTGCCGCCAGGGCTGGTCGGCCCAGGCGTGCCGCAGACCGAACGGCTCGGGCAGGACGAGCGAGCCGCCGAGCCAGTTGAGAATCGGCGGGTACCAGGTCAGCGGGGCGCGCGCGGCGAGCCGTACCACCTCGTCGGTGGTGACCAGCGGCAGCATGATCTTCCTGGTCTCCCAGGGCTTGAGGGACTTGGCGACCTCCTTGCTCGGCGGCTCCGGCTTGGAGGTGAACAGCGGGTTCACCGGTCCCAGCGCATGCCCGGTCACCTCGATGCGCAGCGTCTCGTGCAGCACCGTCACCGTGATCAGCATGGTGAGGACCAGCTGCCCGTCCCACAGCGTCCACTGCACGCCCAGATAGTGCCGGTCGCCGCTGCCGAACTGCTGCTTGTTGCAGATCTCCTGTATCGCGTGCGGCTTGACCTGGAAGGCCTCGACGTCGGTGCCCTCGGGCCGGGCCACCTCCGTGGCCTTCTCGCCGATCGGCGTGACGATCCAGTGCTTGATGGACGGCCTGGGGAATCCGCCGGTGTTCAGCGGGCCTCGCTCCAGCAGGGCGAGCTGGTCGTGGATCGCGCGTATCACGTCCCAGCTGCGGAAGGGGTGGATCTCCCGGGCCGGGTCGGCGGGCACCAGGTCCTCGGCGAGCTGCCAGGCGCCCCAGCGGGTGCCCATGCCGAGTATGCCCTTGGGGCCGGCGTAGAAGACCGAGTTGGACTGCTGCTCGGCGCTGAGCCGGGCCAGCGACTGGCGCAGCTCCTCGGCCGCGGTCTGGTTGGGGCCGCGCGGCACGGCCTCGGGAACCTTGGCGCCGACGCTGGTGCCCGAGAGCAGGCCGCCCCAGCGGGCCCGCAGATCCCTGGCCGTGCGCTCGCAGATCTGCTTCGCCCAGAACCAGCCGAGCACGGGGAGCACGACGCACCCCCGGGCGTACCACGCCCAGAAGCCGGTGAACGGCATCTTGATCAGGAACAGTGCGGCGAGCACGCCGACCCCCAGGAGCAGGGCGGTGGCGAGCGCACCCGCCCGTTTGTCCTCGCGCGTGGCGACGAACGTGCGCAGCTGGAAGACGAGCAGCCAGGCGAGCAGCCCGGGCAGGAAGAGGACTCCGCACAGGACCGTCACGGCGGTCAGGCGGTTGTCGCGCTCCCGGCGGATGTTGTTGGCCGCGAGGCAGTGCTCGACGACGAACTGGGGCTCGGAGCCGAAGGACTGGATCAGCGGCTTGCGGCCGGGAGCGAGCATCCGGGCGACCACGGCCCGCGAGAACGCCTCACCGAGATTGGGCCTCAGCAGGGCGATCCTGCCGGGGTTGAGGGTCGACTCGTGCCACTCGTTGTCGGCCTTCTTGATCTCCTCCATCGGGCTGTCCCGGTACGCCGCGGAGGCCAGCGCGGCGGTCGCCGCCTGACTCGCGTCGCCCGCGACGGGCACCTGGGGCCCGTCCCACTCCGTTCCCAACGACATTCCCGCCCCCATCGCCGCCGGTGTCGCTTCTGCGGCCTTCCCGACTTCCTTGCTCCGCACACCTCTTGAACAGGCCGTCGCGTCGATTACCCGTCACAACCGGACGACTGCGGCACGACCCGATCAGGTGATCAGCGTATCCGCCGCCACCGACAACCCGCGGGCGGACGGCCGAAGCCGCCCGCCCGCGTACCCGGCTCGCGGGTGCTGAACTACCCGTTCTCACCTGCCTGTTCGCGGATCCGTTCGGCGATCTGCGGCGGCATCGGCTCGTGCCGGGCGTAGGCGCGGTCGAACCGTGCCGTGCCGTGCGACAGCGAGCGCAGGTCGACGGCGTACCGGCCGATCTCGAACTCGGGCACCTCGGCCTTGATCAGCGTCCGCCCGGAACCCACCTGTTCGGTGCCGAGCAGCCGGCCGCGCCGGCTGGACAGGTCGCTCATCACGGCGCCCACGTAGTCGTCGCCGACCAGTACGGACACCTCGGCCACCGGCTCCAGCAGATGGATCTTCGCGTCCGCCGCGGCCTCCCGCAGCGCGAGCGCGCCCGCGGTCTGGAAGGCGGCGTCGGAGGAGTCCACCGAGTGCGCCTTGCCGTCCAGCAGTGTGATCCGCACGTCCACCAGCGGATATCCGGCGGCGACGCCCTTGGCGGCCTGCGCCCGTACGCCCTTCTCCACGGACGGGATGAACTGGCGCGGCACGGCACCGCCGACCACCTTGTCCACGAACTCGATGCCCGAGCCGCCCGGCAGCGGCTCCACCTCGATCTCACAGATGGCGTACTGCCCGTGCCCGCCGGACTGCTTCACATGCCGCCCGCGTCCGCCGGCCTTGTTCGCGAACGTCTCCCGTAGGGAGACCTTGTGCGGGACGACATCGACCTGGACGCCGTAGCGGCTGCGCAGCCGTTCCAGGGCGACGTCCGCGTGGGCCTCTCCCAGGCACCACAGGACCACCTGGTGGGTGTCCTGGTTGTGCTCCAGGCGCATGGTCGGGTCCTCGGCCACCAGCCGGGCGAGGCCCTGCGAGAGCTTGTCCTCGTCGGCCTTGCTGTGCGCCTGGATGGCGACCGGCAGCAGCGGGTCGGGCATCCGCCAGGGCTCCATCAGGAGCGGGTCGTCCTTCGCGGAGAGCGTGTCCCCGGTCTCGGCCCGGCCGAGCTTGGCCACGCACACCAGATCGCCGGCGACCGCGTGCGTCACCGGTCGCTGCTGCTTGCCGAAGGGCATGGACAGGGCGCCGACCTTCTCGTCGACGTCGTGGTCCTCGTGGCCGCGGTCGGCCAGCCCGTGCCCGGAGACGTGCACCGTCTGGTCGGGGCGCAGGGTGCCGGAGAAGACACGCACCAGGGAGACCCGGCCGACGTAGGGGTCGGAGGAGGTCTTGACGACCTCGGCGACCAGTGGGCCGCCGGTGTCGCACGGCTTCAGCTCGCGCGCCTTGCCGTCGATGGTGGTGACCTCGGGCAGCGGGTGCTCGAACGGGGTCGGGAACCCTCCGGTGACCAGTTCCAGCAGCTCCACCGTGCCAAGCCCCTGTTTGGCGCCCTCGGCGGCGGGGGCGGCCGCCAGGACGGGGAAGAAGGAGCCGCGGGCGACGGCCCGTTCCAGGTCCTGGATCAGCGTCTTGACGTCGACCTGCTCGCCGCCGAGATAGCGGTCCATGAGGGTCTCGTCCTCGCTCTCGGCGATGATCCCCTCGATGAGCCGGTTGCGGGCCTCCTCGATGTCCGGCAGCTGGTCCTCGCCGGGCTCGGACTCCTTGCGCTCCCCGGTCGAGTAGTCGAACAGCTTCTGCGACAGCAGCCCGACCAGCCCGGTCACGGGTGCGTGCCCGTCGGGTCCCTCGGGGCCGCGCAGCGGGAGGTACAGCGGCAGCACGGCATCGGGGTCGTCGCCGCCGAAGGCCTCCGCGCAGACGCGGGTCATCTCCTCGAAGTCGGCGCGTGCCGCCTCCAGGTGGGTGATCACGATGGCGCGCGGCATGCCGACGGCCGCGCACTCCTCCCAGACCATCCGGGTGGAGCCGTCCACGCCGTCCGAGGCCGAGACGACGAAGAGGGCCGCGTCCGCCGCGCGCAGACCGGCCCTGAGCTCCCCGACGAAGTCGGCGTATCCGGGGGTGTCGAGCAGGTTGATCTTGATGCCGTCCCAGGCGACCGGCACCAGGGAGAGCTGTACCGAGCGCTGCTGCCGGTGCTCGATCTCGTCGTAGTCCGAGACGGTGCCGCCGTCCTCCTTGCGGCCCGCCCGGTTCACCGCCCCCGCGGCCAGCGCGAGGGCCTCCACCAGAGTCGTCTTGCCCGAACCGGAGTGGCCGACCAGCACCACGTTCCGTACGGATGCGGGCTGGTCGGCCTCCAGAGCCCTGCCGGCGGCCCCGGGGTGTTGCGTCTGAGTCTTGTCGCCCATGATCCTGCCTCCCGTGCACGGTGAGGTCACTGTGGGCGCGGACACGCGGGACCCGCGTGCACTGGCGGCTCCGGCGACGCCCGCGGTTATTCGAGCTTTCCACTCCCGTCACGTTGCGTCCATACGAACGACAATCGCGCACGCCGATCGCGCCACGCGTGCGCCGCGCACGGCGGCGCACACCGGCTCGCGCCGCGGGCCGCGGGTGCCCGCCCGTCACGTGCACGCGCGCGTGGCTACGATGGGCCAGCCGGCGGCCACCAGGGGCCGCGGCGACACCGACCGTCGGGAAGGCCATGCTGAACAAGTACGCGCGTGCATTCTTCACGCGTGTCCTCACACCGTTCGCCGCGTTTCTCATCCGCCGGGGCGTGAGCCCCGACACGGTCACGCTCATCGGCACGGCCGGTGTGGTCGCGGGCGCGCTGGTCTTCTACCCCCGGGGCGAGTTCTTCTGGGGCACGGTCGTGATCACCCTGTTCGTCTTCTCCGACCTGGTCGACGGCAACATGGCCCGCCAGCTGGGCCGCTCCAGCCGCTGGGGCGCCTTCCTCGACTCCACCCTCGACCGGGTCGCCGACGGTGCGATCTTCGGCGGCTTCGCGCTCTGGTACGCGGGCAACGGGCACAACAACGTCCTGTGCGCCGTCTCGATCTTCTGCCTGGCGAGCGGCCAGGTGGTGTCGTACACCAAGGCGCGCGGCGAGTCCATCGGGCTGCCGGTCGCCGTCAACGGCCTGGTCGAACGCGCCGAGCGGCTGGTGATCTCGCTGGTCGCGGCCGGTTTCGCGGGCCTGCACAAGTTCGGCGTGCCCGGCATCCAGTGGCTGCTGCCGATCGCCCTGTGGATCGTCGCGGTCGGCAGTCTCGTCACGCTGATCCAGCGGGTCGTCACGGTCCGCCGCGAGTCCGCCGAGGCCGAGGCCGCCGCGGCCCGGCAGAGCCCCAGCGAGGCCGCGAAGTGAGCGCCGCCGACCGGCTCACCGACGGGCTGTACGGGCTCGGCTGGAGCACCGTCAAGAAGCTCCCCGAACCCGTCGCGGTCCGGCTCGGGCACACCATCGCCGACCTCGCCTGGAAGCAGCACGGCAAGGGCGTGCAGCGCCTGGAGTCCAACTACGCGCGCGTGCTGCCCGAGGCCGGCCCGGAGCACCTGCGCGAGCTCTCCCGCGCGGGCATGCGCTCGTACCTGCGCTACTGGATGGAGTCCTTCCGGCTGCCCGCCTGGAGCCGCGAGCGCGTGAAGTCGGGCTTCGACCCCAAGGACATACATTTCCTGACCGACGGACTGGCCGCCGGCGAGGGCGTGATCCTCGCGCTGCCGCACATGGCCAACTACGACCTGGCCGGCGCCTGGGTCACCACCAAGCTGGAGACGCCGTTCACGACGGTCGCCGAGCGGCTCAAGCCCGAGACGCTGTACGACCGTTTCGTCGCCTACCGCGAGGGCCTCGGCATGGAGGTCCTGCCGCACAGCGGGGGCTCCGCCTTCGGCACCCTCGCCCGCAGGCTGCGCGACGGCGGCCTGGTCTGCCTGGTCGCCGACCGCGATCTGTCCGCCTCCGGCGTCGAGGTCGACTTCTTCGGCGAGAAGACCCGGATGCCCGCGGGCCCGGCGCTGCTCGCCCAGCAGACCGGCGCGCTGCTGCTCCCGGTCACGCTCTGGTACGACGACTCGCCCGTCATGCAGGGCCGTGTGCATCCCCCGGTCGAGGTACCGGGGTCAGGTACCCGGGCCGAGAAGACGTCTGTCATGACACAGGCGCTGGCCGACGCCTTCGCCACCGGGATCGCCGACCACCCGGAGGACTGGCACATGCTGCAGCGGCTGTGGCTCGCCGACCTCGACCCCGCGAAGGGATCCTCGTGAGAATCGGGATCGTCTGCCCGTACTCCTGGGACGTGCCCGGAGGCGTCCAGTTCCACATCCGCGACCTCGCCGAGTACTTCCTCCGCCTCGGCCATGACGTGTCCGTCCTGGCCCCGGCCGACGACGACACCCCGCTGCCGCCGTACGTCGTCTCGGCCGGCCGCGCGGTCCCGGTGCCGTACAACGGCTCGGTGGCCCGCCTGAACTTCGGTCTCCTGTCGGCCGCGCGGGTGCGGCGCTGGCTGCACGAGGGCGCCTTCGACGTGGTCCACATCCACGAGCCGACCTCGCCCTCGCTGGGCCTGCTGACCTGCTGGGCGGCCTCCGGCCCGATCGTGGCCACCTTCCACACCTCCAACCCCCGCTCGCGCGCGATGATCGCCGCGTACGCCATCCTGCAGGCGGCCCTGGAGAAGATCAGCGCCCGGATCGCGGTCAGCGAGTACGCCCGCCGGACGCTGGTCGAGCACCTCGGCGGGGACGCGGTGGTCATCCCCAACGGCGTCGACGTGGACTTCTTCGCCAAGGCCGAGCCGAAGCCGGAGTGGCAGGGCGACACGATCGGCTTCATCGGCCGCATCGACGAGCCCCGCAAGGGCCTGCCCGTCCTGATGAAGGCGCTGCCGAAGATCCTTTCGGCCCGCCCGCAGACGCGCCTGCTGGTCGCCGGGCGGGGCGACGAGGAGGCGGCCGTGGAGGACCTCCCGAAGGAGCTACGCGCGCGTGTGGAGTTCCTCGGCATGATCAGCGACGAGGACAAGGCGCGCTTCCTGCGCAGCGTCGACCTGTACGTCGCGCCCAACACCGGCGGCGAGAGCTTCGGCATCATCCTGGTCGAGGCGATGTCGGCGGGCGCGCCCGTGCTCGCCTCCGACCTGGACGCCTTCGTGCAGGTGCTCGACCAGGGCGAGGCCGGCGAGGTCTTCGCCAACGAGGACGCCGACGCGCTCGCCGAGTCCGCCGTACGCCTCCTGGCGGACCCGGCCCGCCGCACGGAACTCCGCGAACGCGGCAGCGCCCATGTACGGCGCTTCGACTGGTCGACGGTCGGCGCGGACATCCTGTCGGTGTACGAGACGGTCACCACCGGTACGGCGGCGGTGGCCACGGACGAGCGGTCGGGACTGCGGGCTCGCTTCGGACTGGCGCGGGACTGACGGGCTGGGGCCGCGCATCGGGCGGGGTCGCGACCGAACGGGTTGGGACTGTGGTCGGGCGTGCTCGGGACTGAGGGACGCAGGGGTGCTGCTGGGGCCGGTGTGACTTGCGTTCAGGGTGGGTGCGGCGGGCGGGCCGGCCTGCGGGTGTGGTTCGGGTCGTGCGGGGATGGTCTGGGGCTTGCTTCCGCTTGGGCCGGGACTGGCGGGGCTGGGCTGTGGTTTCGGGCGGGCTGGGGGCTGGGGGAGTGAGGGGTGCTGCTGGGGCCGGTGTGGGGCGTCGGTGGGTGTGGCCGCGTTGCGGGTCGGCGCGGCGGGCGGCTGGCCTGCGGGCGTGGTTCGGGTCGTGCGGGGATGGTCTGGGGCTTGCTTCCGCTTGGGCCGGGACTGGCGGGGCTGGGGCTGTGGGTGCTGCTGGGGCCGGTGCGGGGATGGTGGGTCTGGGGCCCGCTTCCGCCTGGGCCGGGGCCGACGGGCTTCGAGGACGGCCGAAGCGTGCCGATAGCCTTCGCCCGTGACCGCAACCCTCATCTGGATCCTTGTCGCCCTCGTCGCGATCGGCGTGTACCTGAGCTGGACGGCCGGGCGGCTGGACCGGCTGCATGTGCGGATGGACGCCGCGCGGGCCGCGCTCGACGCGCAGCTGCTGCGCCGGGCCTCCGTGGCGCAGGAATTGGCCACCTCGGGCGTGCTGGACCCGGCCGCCTCGATCGTGCTGTACGAGGCCGCACACGCCGCCCGGCAGGCCGAGGAGGAGCAGCGGGAGGTCGCCGAGAGCGAGCTGAGCCAGGCGCTGCGCGCGGTCTTCGAGGCTCCGGCGCAGGTGGAGGCCGTCAGGGAGGCCCCAGGAGGGGAGGAGGCGGCGCGTGAGCTGGCGGAGGCGGTGCGCCGGGTCCCGATGGCCCGCCGCTTCCACAACGACGCCGTAGGAGCCGCCCGAAGGCTCCGCGAGCATCGCAAGGTGCGCTGGTTCCGGCTGGCCGGCCACGCCCCGTTCCCGCTGGCCTTCGAGATGGACGACGAGCCCCCCGCGGCCCTGGTGGAGCGGGCCTCCTGAACCCCGGGGGAACCCTCCCTGGACGAAAAGGATCCACCGGCTTGCCATTGGCCCTTGCTGTGGCCTGGTCCACTCGCGTTTCCTCGGTGCTGCAGAAAAATCCTCTTCACCCTCAGTGAGGTCACCCGTGTCCACCATCGACAACCAGGCTCCCGAGACCGGCACCGCCCGCGTGAAGCGCGGCATGGCCGAGCAGCTCAAGGGCGGCGTGATCATGGACGTCGTCACGCCGGAGCAGGCGAAGATCGCCGAGGACGCGGGCGCCGTCGCCGTCATGGCCCTGGAGCGGGTCCCGGCGGACATCCGCAAGGACGGCGGCGTGGCCCGCATGTCAGACCCGGACATGATCGAGGGCATCATCGACGCCGTCTCGATCCCGGTCATGGCCAAGTCCCGCATCGGCCACTTCGTCGAGGCCCAGGTGCTGCAGTCCCTCGGCGTCGACTACATCGACGAGTCCGAGGTCCTCACCCCGGCCGACGAGGTCAACCACTCCGACAAGTGGGCCTTCACCACCCCGTTCGTGTGTGGCGCCACCAACCTGGGCGAGGCCCTGCGCCGCATCGCCGAGGGCGCCGCGATGATCCGCTCCAAGGGCGAGGCCGGCACCGGCAACGTCGTGGAGGCCGTCCGTCACCTGCGCCAGATCAAGAACGAGATCGCCAAGCTGCGCGGCTTCGACAACCACGAGCTGTACGCCGCCGCCAAGGAGCTGCGCGCCCCGTACGAGCTGGTCAAGGAGGTCGCCGAGCTGGGCAAGCTCCCGGTGGTCCTCTTCTCCGCCGGTGGTGTGGCCACCCCGGCCGACGCGGCCCTGATGCGTCAGCTCGGCGCCGAGGGCGTGTTCGTCGGCTCCGGCATCTTCAAGTCCGGCGACCCGGCCAAGCGCGCCGCCGCCATCGTGAAGGCCACCACCTTCTACGACGACCCGAAGATCATCGCGGACGCGTCCCGCAACCTCGGCGAGGCCATGGTCGGCATCAACTGCGACACCCTCCCCGAGTCCGAGCGCTACGCGAACCGCGGCTGGTAAGAACCGAGGAACTGCACCTACATGACTGACGCACCCGTCATAGGCGTCCTGGCCCTCCAGGGCGACGTACGGGAGCACCTCATCGCCCTGGCCGCGGCCGACGCCGTGGCCAGGCCGGTGCGGCGCCCCGAGGAACTCGCCGAGGTCGACGGCCTCGTCCTGCCCGGCGGCGAGTCCACCACCATCTCCAAGCTGGCCATCCTCTTCGGCGTGATGGAGCCCCTTCGCGCGCGCGTGGCCGAGGGCATGCCCGTCTACGGCACCTGCGCGGGCATGATCATGCTCGCCGACAAGATCCTCGACCCGCGCTCGGGCCAGGAGACCATCGGCGGCATCGACATGATCGTGCGCCGCAACGCCTTCGGCCGGCAGAACGAGTCGTTCGAGGCCGCGGTCGACGTGAAGGGCATCCCGGGCGATCCTGTGGAGGGCGTCTTCATCCGCGCCCCTTGGGTCGAGTCCGTGGGCGCCGGGGCCGAGGTGCTCGCCGAGCACGACGGCCACATCGTCGCCGTCCGCCAGGGCAACGCGCTCGCCACCTCGTTCCACCCGGAACTGACCGGCGACCACCGCGTGCACTCCCTGTTCGTCGACATGGTGCGCGCCAACCGAGCGTCGGAGTCCTTGTAGGATCTCTGACGTTCGTACAGAGATTGGTTACGCGAAGGAGACAGGCAGATGTCCGGCCACTCTAAATGGGCCACGACGAAGCACAAGAAGGCCGTGATCGATGCCAAGCGCGGCAAGCTCTTCGCGAAGCTGATCAAGAACATCGAGGTCGCGGCGCGCATGGGCGGCGTCGACCTCGACGGAAACCCGACGCTCTACGACGCCGTCCAGAAGGCCAAGAAGCAGTCGGTCCCGAACAAGAACATCGACTCAGCGATCAAGCGCGGCGGCGGTCTCGAGGCCGGTGGCGCCGACTACGAGACGATCATGTACGAGGGCTACGGCCCGAACGGTGTCGCGGTGCTCATCGAGTGCCTCACCGACAACCGCAACCGCGCCGCCTCCGACGTCCGCGTGGCCATGACCCGCAACGGCGGCTCCATGGCCGACCCGGGCTCGGTGTCGTACCTGTTCAACCGCAAGGGCGTGGTCATCGTCCCCAAGGGCGAGCTGACCGAGGACGACGTGCTCGGCGCCGTCCTGGACGCCGGTGCCGAGGAAGTCAACGACCTCGGCGAGAACTTCGAGGTCATCAGCGAGGCCACCGACCTGGTCGCGGTCCGCACCGCCCTCCAGGAGGCGGGCATCGACTACGAGTCCGCCGAGGCCAACTTCGTCCCGACCATGCAGGTCGAGCTGGACGAGGAGGGCGCCAAGAAGATCTTCAAGCTGATCGACGCCCTGGAGGACAGCGACGACGTGCAGAACGTCTTCGCCAACTTCGACGTGAGCGACGAGATCATGGAGAAGGTCGGCGCGTAACGCTCCGCGGGTTCAGCGGATTGACGGCGGGCCGGTGGGACACGTCCCACCGGCCCGCCGTCATTGTCAGTGGGACCCGATAGCCTGCACAAACACGTGATCGAGGCGATCGGAGGGAGGGGCCCGGTGCGGGTACTGGGGGTGGACCCGGGACTGACCCGGTGCGGTGTCGGCGTCGTCGAGGGGGTCGCGGGCCGCCCGCTCACCATGCTCGGCGTCGGTGTCGTGCGCACGCCCGTGGACGCCGATCTCAGCCACCGCCTCCTCGCCGTCGAGCAGGGCATCGAGCAGTGGCTGGACGAGCACCGGCCCGAGTTCGTCGCCGTCGAGCGCGTCTTCAGCCAGCACAATGTGCGCACGGTGATGGGCACCGCCCAGGCCAGCGCCGTGGCCATGCTGTGCGCCGCCCGGCGCGGCATCCCGGTCGCGCTGCACACCCCGAGCGAGGTCAAGGCGGCCGTCACCGGCTCCGGACGCGCCGACAAGGCGCAGGTCGGCGCCATGGTCACCCGGCTGCTCCGGCTCTCCGCGCCACCGAAGCCGGCCGACGCCGCCGACGCCCTCGCGCTGGCCATCTGCCACGTCTGGCGCGCCCCTGCCCAGAACCGGCTCCAGCAGGCGGTCGCCCGCCACACAGTCCACGCAACGAAAGGCCGTACGGCATGATCGCCTTCGTCAGCGGCACGGTCGCCGCGCTCGCCCCGGACGCCGCGGTCGTCGAGGTCGGCGGCGTCGGCATGGCCGTCCAGTGCACGCCTAACACGCTGTCCACGCTCCGCATGGGCCAGCCCGCCAAGCTGCACACCTCGCTCGTGGTCCGCGAGGACTCGCTGACCCTGTACGGCTTCGCCGACGACGACGAGCGTCAGGTCTTCGAGCTGCTGCAGACCGCGAGCGGAGTCGGCCCGCGCCTGGCCCAGGCCATGCTCGCCGTGCACACCCCGGACGCGCTGCGCCGCGCCGTCGCCACCGGTGACGAGAAGGCCCTCACCGCCGTCCCCGGCATCGGCAAGAAGGGCGCGCAGAAGCTCCTGCTGGAGCTGAAGGACCGGCTCGGCGAGCCCGTCGGGACGGCCCCCGCGATCGGCGCACCCGTCACCCAGGGCTGGCGCGACCAGCTGCACGCGGCCCTCATCGGCCTGGGCTACGCCACCCGCGAGGCCGACGAGGCCGTCGCCGCCGTGGCGCCCCAGGCCGAGGCCGCCGGCGGCACCCCGCAGGTCGGACAGCTGCTGAGGGCCGCCCTGCAGACCCTGAACCGCGCCCGCTGACCCCACGCGAACCCGGCCCGCCCAACCGCGCCCGCTGACCCACGACGATCGAGGCACACGACATGAACTGGGACGACACGACCGACACCCCCGCCCCCGAGCGGCTCGTCGGCGCGTCCGCCGACCGGGAGGACCAGGCCGTCGAGGCCGCCCTGCGCCCCAAGGACCTCGGCGAGTTCATCGGCCAGGAGAAGGTCCGCGAACAGCTCGACCTCGTCCTGCGGGCCGCACGCGCGCGTGGCGCCACAGCCGACCATGTCCTGCTGTCCGGCGCGCCCGGCCTCGGCAAGACCACCCTGTCGATGATCATCGCCGCCGAGATGGGCGCCCCCATCCGCATCACCTCCGGCCCCGCCATCCAGCACGCCGGCGACCTCGCCGCGATCCTCTCCTCCCTCCAGGAGGGCGAGGTCCTCTTCCTGGACGAGATCCACCGCATGTCCCGGCCCGCCGAGGAGATGCTGTACATGGCGATGGAGGACTTCCGCGTCGACGTCATCGTCGGCAAGGGCCCCGGCGCCACCGCCATCCCGCTGGAGCTTCCGCCGTTCACGCTGGTCGGCGCCACCACCCGCGCGGGCCTGCTGCCGCCCCCGCTGCGCGACCGCTTCGGCTTCACCGCGCACATGGAGTTCTACGAGCCGCACGAGCTGGAGCGGGTCGTGCACCGCTCGGCGAACCTGCTGGACGTCGAGATCGAGCCGGACGGCGCCGCCGAGATCGCCGGCCGCTCCCGCGGCACGCCCCGCATCGCCAACCGCCTGCTGCGCCGCGTCCGCGACTATGCGCAGGTCAAGGCGGACGGCCTGATCACCCGAGAGATCGCCGCGGCGGCCCTCGCCGTCTACGAGGTCGACGCGCGCGGCCTCGACCGCCTCGACCGCGCCGTCCTGCAGGCCCTGCTGAAGCTCTTCGCCGGCGGCCCGGTCGGCCTGTCCACGCTCGCCGTCGCGGTGGGGGAGGAGCGGGAGACCGTCGAGGAGGTCGCCGAACCGTTCCTCGTCCGGGAGGGCCTGCTCGCCCGCACCCCGCGCGGCCGGGTCGCCACCCCGGCGGCCTGGGCCCACCTCGGTCTGACCCCGCCCCGCACGGCGAGCGGGGGAGCGACCGGGGGAAGCGGACAACAGGATCTGTTCGGGACCTGACGGCGTGATGATGTCTCGGTGGCGGCGAGGACATTGGCCCGGTCAGGAACTCAGGTGCCATGCTGAGCGTTGTTCCATGCACGCGGACTCGCTTAGACTCCGCCGATGCCGCCTTTGCGGGCGGCGCCGACCCACACCCCCATCAACAGGCCGCTCTCCGTCGCGGTCGCGCGAAGGAACCCCGTCCCGTGAATGCCTTTACCCTTCTCCCCTTCATCGTGCTCATCGCGGCCATGTTCCTGATGACACGCTCGGCCAAGAAGAAGCAGCAGCAGGCCGCCAACATGCGGAACGAGATGCAGCCCGGCTCCGGTGTCCGCACGATCGGGGGAATGTACGCGACGGTCAAGGAGGTCAACGAGGACACCGTCCTCCTCGACGCCGGCCCGGGCGTCGAACTCCTCTTCGCCAAGAACGCGATCGGCGCCGTCCTCACGGACGACGAGTACAACCGCATCGTCCACGGCATCGAGCACGACCTGAAGTCCGACGCCGACATCGTCCCGGACGACGCCTCCTCCCTCACCGAGACCGACGAGTCCGACTCGCCCGCTGCCGCCGCCTCCGACGACAAGGCCGTAGACCTCGGTAAGAAGGACGCCGACGAGGACGGCACCGACACGGCCGAGGCCGCCGAGGCAAAGGCGGACGACGAGCCGAAGAAGACCGACGGCGACTCCGACGCGAAGTAGTCACGCCCCGGTGGTGCGCTGCGCGGCATAATCGCGCCCCGCGCACCACCGGGCGTCTGTTTCCCGGAACAGCCCGACACCATGTCATGGCCGACCGCGCCGATCGCGCGGGACGGCCCGAGAGGGAGTACGAGAAGGTGGCAGCACCTAAGAGGGGCCGGAGCGCGAGCGCCCAGAGCAAGCCGGGACGCTCGCTGGCCCTCATCCTGATCGCCATCGTGGCGCTCACCGGAGGCATGTTCCTCTCCGGGAACAAGACTCCGCGTCTCGGCATCGACCTCGCCGGTGGTACGAGCATCACGCTCAAGGCGAAGGCCGACCAGGGGTCCGCGGTCAACAAGGCCAACATGGACACCGCGGTCGACATCATGAACCGCCGTGTCAACGGCCTCGGCGTCTCCGAGGCGGAGGTGCAGACCCAGGGGAGCGACAACATCATCGTCAACATCCCCAGGGGCACCAACTCCAAGGAGGCCCAGCAGCAGGTCGGTACCACCGCCAAGCTGTACTTCCGGCCGGTCCTGGCCAGCGAGCCCAGCGGCGGCGCCACACAGAGCCCCTCGCCGAGCGCCTCCCCCAGCGGCAGCTCCTCGCCGAAGCCGAGCACGAGCCCCGCCGCCGGCTCCTCCCCCAAGGAGAAGGCGTCCTCGTCCTCCACCGCGTCCGCCACGGCCTCGGCGAGCTCCCAGGGCCGTGCCGTCACCGACGCGCTGAAGGCCGGCTCCACCCCCACACCGAGCCCGTCCGCCTCCGGCAGCTCCAAGCCGTCGACCACCCCCTCGGCCTCCTCCAGCGCCGGCACCGCCGCCGCCAAGCTCCAGGCCCAGTACGCCGCCCTGGACTGCACCAAGCCCGCCGAGCGGGCCAAGGTCGGAGGCGCCGCCAAGCCCGGCGAGCCCACGGTGGCCTGCGGCCAGATCCGGAAGGTCTGGTACAAGTACGTGCTCGGCCCGGCCGCCGTCGACGGCACCGAGGTGAAGAAGGCGCAGGCCATCTTCGACACCCAGGGCGCCTCCGGCTGGCAGGTCCAGATGACCTTCAGCTCCAGCGGCTCCAAGAAGTTCGCCGACATCACGGGCCAGCTGGCGAAGAACCAGTCCCCGCAGAACGAGTTCGGCATCGTCCTGGACGGCGAGGTCGTCTCCAGCCCGTACGTCAGCCAGGCCATCACCGGCGGCCAGGCGGAGATCTCCGGCAGCTTCACCCAGCAGGACGCCCAGAGCCTCGCCAACATGCTGTCGTACGGCGCCCTGCCGCTGTCCTTCCAGGAGCAGTCCGTCACCACCGTGACCGCCGCGCTCGGCGGTGAGCAGCTGCACGCCGGTCTGCTCGCCGGCGCGATCGGCCTCGCCCTGGTCGTGATCTACCTGGTGGTCTACTACCGCGGCCTGTCGGTCGTCGCCATGGCCTCCCTCATGGCCTCCGCGATCCTCACCTACGTGATCATGTCGCTGCTCGGCCCGGCCATCGGCTTCGCGCTGAACCTGCCGGCCGTCTGCGGTGCCATCGTCGCCATCGGTATCACCGCGGACTCGTTCATCGTGTACTTCGAACGCATCCGGGACGAGATCCGCGAGGGACGCTCGCTGCGCCCCGCCGTCGAGCGGGCCTGGCCGCGCGCCCGGCGCACCATCCTGGTCTCCGACTTCGTGTCCTTCCTCGCCGCCGCCGTCCTGTTCATCGTGACCGTCAGCAAGGTCCAGGGCTTCGCGTTCACCCTCGGCCTGACCACCGTGCTCGACGTCGTCGTCGTCTTCCTTTTCACCAAGCCGCTGATGACCCTCCTCGCCCGCCGCAAGTTCTTCGCGAGCGGCCACAAGTGGTCCGGCCTCGACCCGAAGAGCCTGGGTGCCAAGCCGCCACTGCGCCGCACCCGCCGTCCCGCCGGCCCCGCCGCCGGCTCTGTCGACCCGAAGGAGGCCTGAGCAATGTCGAAACTCGGCAACCTCGGCGCTCGACTGCACCGCGGCGAGATCTCGTACGACTTCGTCGGCAAGCGCAAGATCTGGTACGGCGTCTCCATCCTGATCACCATCACGGCCATCCTCGGCCTGGCGGTGCGCGGGCTGAACATGGGCATCGAGTTCAAGGGCGGCGCGGTCTTCACCACGCCGACCCACATGAGCACCTCGGTGACCCAGGCGGAGACCTTCGCCAAGGACGCCTCCGGCCATGAGGCGATCGTGCAGAAGCTCGGCAACGGCAGCCTGCGCATCCAGATCGCCGGCATCGACACCGGCCAGTCCGACAAGATCAAGCAGGAGCTGGCCAAGGACCTGAACCTCAACCCCGAGAAGCTCGCCGCCGACCTGGTCGGTCCGAGCTGGGGCCAGCAGATCGCCAACAAGGCCTGGGAGGGCCTGGCGATCTTCATGGTGCTCGTCGTGATCTACCTGGCCATCGCCTTCGAGTGGCGCATGGCCGTCGCGGCCCTGGTCGCGCTGATCCACGACATCACGATCACGACCGGTATCTACGCCCTCGTCGGTTTCGAGGTCACGCCCGGTACGGTCATCGGTCTGCTGACGATCCTCGGTTACTCGCTCTACGACACGGTCGTCGTCTTCGACAGCCTCAAGGAGCAGACGCGGGACATCACCAAGCAGACCCGGTTCACCTTCAGCGACATCGCCAACCAGTCGATCAACGGCACCCTGGTCCGTTCGATCAACACCACGGTCGTCGCCCTGCTGCCGGTGGCGGGCCTGCTGTTCATCGGTGGTGGCTTCCTCGGCGCCGGCACGCTGAACGACATCTCGCTGTCGCTGTTCGTCGGTCTCGCGGCCGGCGCCTACTCGTCGATCTTCATCGCCACGCCGCTCGTCGCCGACCTCAAGGAGCGCGAGCCGGCGATGAAGGCCCTCACCAAGCGGGTCATGGCCAAGCGTGCCCAGGCCGCAGCCGAGGAGGACCTCGCCGCGGAGCGTGCCGCCGCCGATGACGACGATGCGGCCCCCGCCGTCGTGGGCCCCCGCAACCAGCCCGCGACCCGCAGCCGGGGCCGGGGCCGACCCTCCGGGAAGCGCCGATGACCGAGATCAAGGAGCTGCTGCTCAGCCGCATCCGTGACGTTGCCGACTACCCCGAGCCGGGCGTGATGTTCAAGGACATCACCCCGCTCCTGGCGGACCCGGCCGCGTTCACGGCGCTCACCGACACGCTGGCCGAGATCGCCACGAACACCGGCGCGACCAAGGTCGTCGGCCTCGAGGCCCGGGGCTTCATCCTGGGCGCCCCGGTCGCCGTCCGCGCGGGCCTCGGCTTCATTCCCGTCCGCAAGGCGGGGAAGCTGCCCGGAGCGACGCTGCGCCAGGCCTACGACCTGGAGTACGGCTCGGCCGAGATCGAGGTGCACGCGGAGGACCTGGCCTCCGGTGACCGGGTGCTGATCGTCGACGACGTGCTCGCCACGGGCGGTACGGCCGAGGCCGCGATCCAGCTGATCCAGCGCGCCGGGGCGGATGTCTCCGGCCTTGCGGTGCTGATGGAGCTGGGCTTCCTGGGTGGCCGTACCCGGCTGGAGCCGGCGCTGGGCGGGGTGCCGCTGCAGGCGCTGCTTCAGGTCTGAGCGGATCGCTGCACAAGCGGCCTCGGCTTCGCCGCAGGCCGCTTCGTGTTTCCCGCCCGCACCACCCGAGCGGCACGCACGTGCAGGAACCACCCACGGCCGAGGCCACTCCCGGGACACCTCCCGCACGCCCCCGAATCACCCGGAATCCACCTCCCGGAATCCGGCGGAAGCTTCCCGCGTTGCACAGGTGGACGGTCCTCACTTCCGCCTGAAGGCGATGACCAGCCGCAGGATCGCTACCATGGGATCTCCGGAGCCTGACCGGGGGACCCGGATCGCGCACGAGGAGCCCTCTTGCCAGACGAGGCCCAGCACCTGACCGCCGCAAAGCCCGAGTCCGCCTCGGCCGCCGCGGCGAAGCCCGCGCCGCACGTGTCCAACGCGAAGAACGACACCCGCGGGCCGATCGAGCACGCCCAGTCCGCGCCCGTCGAGAAGGCTGCCGAGGCCTCGCGTCCCAAGCCCGCACCCCCGGAGCGCCCGGCCCAGCCGCCCGTGGTGCGCCCGCCCGTCGTCCAGCCCGGCCGCACCGGCTCCTCCAACCGCGTCCGCGCCCGCCTGGCCCGCCTCGGCGTGCAGCGCGCGAACCCCTACAACCCGGTCCTGGAGCCGCTGCTGCGGATAGTGCGCAGCAACGATCCGAAGATCGAGAACTCGACTCTGCGGCAGATCGAGCGCGCCTATCAGGTCGCCGAGCGCTGGCACCGCGGACAGAAGCGCAAGAGCGGCGACCCGTACATCACGCATCCGCTCGCCGTGACCACCATCCTCGCCGAGCTGGGCATGGATCCCGCCACGCTCATGGCGGGGCTGCTGCACGACACCGTCGAGGACACCGAGTACGGCCTCGACCAGCTGCGCCGCGACTTCGGCGACACCGTCGCCCTGCTCGTCGACGGCGTCACCAAGCTGGACAAGGTCAAGTTCGGCGAGGCCGCCCAGGCCGAGACCGTGCGCAAGATGGTCGTCGCGATGGCCAAGGACCCGCGCGTCCTGGTCATCAAGCTCGCCGACCGCCTGCACAACATGCGCACCATGCGCTACCTGAAGCGCGAGAAGCAGGAGAAGAAAGCGCGCGAGACCCTGGAGATCTACGCGCCGCTCGCCCACCGCCTGGGCATGAACACCATCAAGTGGGAGCTGGAGGACCTCGCCTTCGCGATCCTCTACCCCAAGATGTACGACGAGATCGTCCGGCTCGTCGCCGAGCGGGCGCCCAAGCGGGACGAGTACCTGGCCATAGTGACCGACGAGGTCCAGGCCGATCTGCGGGCCGCCCGGATCAAGGCGACCGTCACCGGGCGCCCGAAGCACTACTACAGCGTCTACCAGAAGATGATCGTGCGGGGTCGCGACTTCGCCGAGATCTACGACCTGGTGGGCATTCGTGTCCTCGTCGACACGGTCCGCGACTGCTACGCCGCCCTCGGTACCGTGCACGCGCGATGGAACCCGGTCCCCGGCCGGTTCAAGGACTACATCGCGATGCCCAAGTTCAACATGTACCAGTCGCTGCACACGACGGTCATCGGGCCCAACGGCAAGCCGGTCGAGCTGCAGATCCGCACCTTCGACATGCACCGCCGCGCCGAGTACGGCATCGCCGCGCACTGGAAGTACAAGCAGGAGGCCGTCGCCGGCGCCTCCAAGGTCCGTACGGACGCGCCCAGGACGTCCGCGAAGGACAAGGACGCCATCAACGACATGGCGTGGCTGCGGCAGTTGCTGGACTGGCAGAAGGAGACCGAGGACCCGGGCGAGTTCCTGGAGTCCCTGCGCTTCGACCTGTCCCGCAACGAGGTCTTCGTCTTCACCCCCAAGGGCGATGTCATCGCGCTGCCCGCGGGGGCCACGCCTGTTGACTTCGCGTACGCCGTCCACACCGAGGTCGGCCACCGCACCATAGGGGCGCGGGTCAACGGCAGGCTCGTACCGCTCGAATCCACCCTGGACAACGGCGACTTGGTGGAGGTCTTCACCTCCAAGGCGCCCGGCGCCGGACCGTCCCGCGACTGGCTCGGCTTCGTCAAGTCGCCCCGGGCGCGCAACAAGATCCGGGCCTGGTTCTCCAAGGAGCGCCGGGACGAGGCGATCGAGCAGGGCAAGGACGCGATCGTCCGGGCCATGCGCAAGCAGAACCTGCCGATCCAGCGCATCCTCACCGGTGACTCCCTCGTCACGCTCGCGCACGAGATGCGCTACTCGGACATCTCCGCGCTGTACGCGGCGATCGGCGAGGGCCATGTGTCCGCGCAGCACATCGTGCAGAAGCTCGTGCAGGCGCTCGGCGGCGAGGAGGCGGCCACCGAGGAGATCGACGAGGCGGTCCCGCCGTCCCGCAGCCGTGGCCGCAAGCGCCGCTCCAGCGCCGACCCGGGCGTCGTCGTGAAGGGCGTCGACGACGTGTGGGTGAAACTGGCCCGCTGCTGCACACCGGTACCGGGCGACCCGATCATCGGGTTCGTCACGCGGGGCAGCGGCGTATCGGTTCACCGCAGCGACTGCGTCAACGTCGACTCGCTGTCCCGTGAGCCCGAGCGCATCCTCGACGTCGAGTGGGCGCCGACCCAGTCCTCGGTCTTCCTGGTCGCCATCCAGGTCGAGGCGCTGGACCGCTCCCGGCTGCTGTCGGACGTCACCCGGGTCCTGTCCGACCAGCACGTCAACATCCTCTCCGCGGCCGTCCAGACCTCCCGCGACCGGGTGGCCACCTCCCGGTTCACCTTCGAGATGGGCGACCCGAAGCACCTCGGGCACGTCCTGAAGGCCGTACGGGGCGTGGAGGGCGTGTACGACGTGTACCGAGTGACCTCGGGACGCTCCCGGTCGTAAGCACACAAAGGAAGGGCCCCGTACGCGCCGTACGGGGCCCTTCACATGGATGCAGGGGGGAATTCAGCCGCCGAACTCCTGCAGGCCCTTCAGGGCCTGGTCCAGGAGCGCCTGGCGGCCCTCCAGCTCGCGTTCCAGCTTGTCGGCCTTGGAGTTGTTGCCCTGGGCGCGGGCCTGGTCGATCTGCGCCCGCAGCTTGTCGACGGCGGCCTGCAGCTGACCGGTCAGACCCTCGGCACGCGCGCGTGCCTCCGGGTTCGTCCGGCGCCACTCGGCCTCCTCGGCGTCCTGGATCGCCCGCTCGACCGCGTGCATCCGGCCCTCGACCTTCGGCCGCGCGTCCCGCGGCACATGGCCGATGGCCTCCCAGCGCTCGTTGATCGAGCGGAAGGCGGCCCGCGCGGCCTTGAGGTCCGTGACCGGGAGGATCTTCTCGGCCTCCTCGGCCAGTTCCTCCTTCAGCTTCAGGTTCTCGGCCTGTTCGGCGTCCCGCTCGGCGAACACCGAGCTGCGGGCGGCGAAGAACACGTCCTGGGCGCCGCGGAAGCGGTTCCACAGGTCGTCCTCGTGCTCGCGCTGGGCGCGGCCCGCGGCCTTCCACTCCGCCATCAGCTCGCGGTAACGCGCCGCCGTCGGACCCCAGTCCGTCGAACCCGACAGCGCCTCGGCCTCGGCGACCAGCCGCTCCTTGGTCCGGCGGGCCTCCTCGCGCTGCGCGTCCAGCTGCGCGAAGTGCGCCTTGCGCCGCTTGGAGAACGCCGACCGGGCGTGCGAGAAGCGGTGCCACAGCTCGTCGTCGGACTTGCGGTCCAGACGCGGCAGACCCTTCCAGGTGTCCACCAGCGCCCGCAGCCGCTCACCGGCCGCCCGCCACTGGTCGGACTGCGCCAGCTGCTCCGCCTCGGTGACCAGGTCCTCCTTGGCCTTGCGGGCCTCGTCCGACTGCTTGGCCCGCTGCGCCTTGCGCTCCTCGCGGCGGGCCTCGACGGTCTCCACCAGCTTGTCCAGCCGCCCCCGCAGCGCGTCCAGGTCGCCGACCGCGTGGTGCGCGTCCACCTGCTCCCGCAGGTGGTCGATCGCGGCCATGGCGTCCTTCGCCGACAGGTCGGTGGTCCGCACTCGCTTCTCGAGGAGGCCGATCTCGACAACCAGGCCCTCGTACTTGCGCTCGAAGTAGGCCAGCGCCTCCTCAGGGGAGCCGGCCGCCCAGGAGCCGACGACCTTCTCGCCGTCGGCCGTACGCACGTACACGGTCCCCGTCTCGTCGACGCGGCCCCACGGGTCGCTGCTCACAGCGCCTCCTCCACATGATGCCTGCGGGGGGCCTCAGCACCCCCGGGCATCGTCCACAGTTTCGTCACGGCCAACATAGGCGACCAGCGGGTTGCCTGTCCGCATCCAGCGCGACCGAAATTCCGCAGTTGGCCGACTTGAGCTTCAGGACGGCGTCAGGACTTCGTCACCGTCGCCTTGTTGATCACCACGGTCGCATTGGGAGCGGTGTTGCCCGAGGTCGGATCGGCCGCCTGGGCACCCGCGGCGGCGATCTTCTGCAGCACCTTCATGCCCGCGTCCGACACCGTGCCGAACGGTGTGTAGCTGGGCGGCAACGGGCTGTCCTTGTAGACCAGGAAGAACTGGCTGCCGCCGGTGTGCTTCTGACCGGTGTTGGCCATCGCCACCGTGCCCGCCGGGTACGTGTTGCCCTTCAGGCTCTTGTCCTTCAGGTTCTCGTCCGGAAGCGTGTAGCCCGGCCCGCCCATGCCGGTGCCCTGCGGGTCGCCGCACTGGAGCACATAGATGCCGGACGTGGTCAGGCGGTGGCACTTGGTGTGGTCGAAGTAGCCCTTGCCCGCCAGGAAGTCGAACGAGTTCACCGTGTGCGGGGCGGCGGCCGTCTTCAGCGCGATGTCGATGTCACCGCACGTCGTGGCGAGCTTCATCGTGTACTTCGCCGACGTGTCGATCGCCATCGCCGGCTCCTTCTTCCAGCTCAGCTTCTTCGCCGAGCCGGCCGCCGGCTTCGCGCACGGATCCGGGGCCTTGCTGGTCGGCGTGGCGCTGGGCGTGACGTCGGCGGCGGCGTTGGTCTTCTTGTCGTCGCCCTTCAGCGCCCCGGTCGAGTACAGCGCGACACCGCCGATGACGACCACGCCCAGTACCGACGCGATCACGGAGTTGCGCGTGCGGGCCTTGCGGCGCGCCTGGGTACGCCGCTGCTGCTGCCGCAAGAACTTCTCCCGGGCGAGCTGACGCCGCCGCTGCTCCTGGCTGACCACCGGGTTCTCTCCTCATGCGTGTCGTGTGTCGACCGGTACGTGTGCGTGCCCGTGAGCCGACTGCTGCGTGTAGCCCCGTACCGTATATGGGTTCGCTGAGGAAACGGCAGCGCCGGTAGGCTCTGGAGCACAGCTTGTGGCCATCCGTGTCGACACAACGAAGGACGATCGTGCTCATTGCCGGGTTCCCCGCCGGGGCCTGGGGGACGAACTGTTATCTCGTCGCCCCCGCCGCCGGTGAGGAGTGCGTGATCATCGACCCCGGCCACCAGGCCGCCGAAGGCGTCGAGGAAGCACTGAAGAAGCATCGGCTCAAGCCCGTCGCCGTCGTCCTCACCCACGGGCACATCGATCACGTGGCCTCGGTCGTCCCGGTCTGCGGTGCGCACGACGTGCCGGCCTGGATCCACCCCGAGGACCGGTACATGATGAGCAACCCCGAGAAATCGCTCGGCCGGTCCATCGGTATGCCCCTGATGGGTGAGCTGACCGTGGGGGAGCCGGACGACGTCCGCGAGCTGACGAACGGCACCACCCTCGAGCTGGCCGGCCTGGAGTTCTCCGTCGCGCATGCGCCGGGCCATACCAAGGGGTCGGTGACCTTCCGGATGCCCGAGACCTCCGACATCCCATCGGTGTTCTTCTCCGGGGATCTGCTGTTCGCCGGCTCCATCGGACGCACCGACCTGCCGGGCGGATCCATGGAGGAGATGCTCGAGTCGCTGGCCCGCGTGTGCCTGCCGCTCGACGACTCCACCGTGGTGCTGTCCGGCCACGGCCCCCAGACGACCATCGGCCAGGAGCGCGCCACCAATCCCTATCTGCGGCAGGTGGCGGCCGGCCTGGGAGCGCGGACCGACGCTCCCCGACGAGGAATGTGACGAGAGACTTCCGTGAGCACTTTCAAGGCCCCCAAGGGCACCTACGACCTGCTGCCGCCGGAGAGCGCCAAGTTCCTGGCCGTCCGCGAGGCGATCGCCGCGCCGCTCAGGAACTCCGGCTACGGCTACATCGAGACGCCCGGCTTCGAGAACGTGGAGCTGTTCGCGCGCGGTGTCGGCGAGTCCACCGACATCGTCACGAAGGAGATGTACGTCTTCGAGACCAAGGGCGGTGACAGGCTGGCCCTGCGCCCGGAGACGACCGCCCCCGTGCTGCGCGCGGTCCTGGAGGCCAACCTGCACAAGACGGGCAACCTCCCGGTGAAGGTCTGGTACTCGGGCTCGCAGTACCGCTACGAGCGCCCGCAGAAGGGCCGTTACCGGCACTTCTCCCAGGTCGGCGCCGAGGCGATCGGCGCCGAGGACCCGGCGCTGGACGCCGAACTGATCATCCTGGCGGACCAGGCGTACCGCTCGCTGGGCCTGAGCAACTTCCGCATCCTGCTCAACAGCCTGGGCGACAAGGAGTGCCGCCCGGTGTACCGGGCCGCGCTGCAGGAGTTCCTGCGCGGCCTCGACCTGGACGAGGACACCGGCCGGCGCGTCACCATCAACCCGCTGCGGGTCCTCGACGACAAGCGCGAGTCGGTGCAGAAGCAGCTCACCGGTGTCCCGCTGCTGCGTGACTACCTGTGCGACGCCTGCAAGGCGTACCACGAGGAGGTCCGTGAGCTGATCACGGCGGCGGGGGTGTCGTTCGAGGACGACCCGAAGCTGGTGCGCGGCCTGGACTACTACACCCGTACCACCTTCGAGTTCGTGCACGACGGCCTGGGCTCGCAGTCCGCGGTGGGCGGCGGCGGCCGCTACGACGGACTGTCCGAGATGATCGGCGGCCCCGCGCTGCCGTCCGTCGGCTGGGCCCTCGGTGTCGACCGCACGGTCCTCGCCCTGGAGGCGGAGGGCGTGGAGCTGGACCTCCCGTCCACGACGTCGGTGTACGCCGTCCCGCTCGGCGAGGAGGCCCGCCGGGTGCTGTTCGCGAAGATCACCGAGTTGCGCAAGGTCGGCATCTCGGCGGACTTCTCTTACGGCGGCAAGGGCCTGAAGGGCGCCATGAAGAACGCCAACCGCAGCGGCGCCCGCTACGCACTCGTCGCCGGCGAACGCGACCTCGCCGAGGGCGTCGTCCAGCTCAAGGACATGGACTCCGGCGAGCAGACGGCGATCGGAGTCAACGAGATCGTGGCGGAACTGGAGTCCCGGCTCGGCTGAGTCGAGCGATGAGCGGGCGCCGGGCATTCCCGGCGCCCGCTCACTGTTCCAGCAGGCCGTACCGCATCGCGCTCGTCACCGCCGCCGTCCGGTCGTCCACCCCCAGCTTGCCGAACACGCGCAGCAGATGGGTCTTGACCGTTGACTCGCCTATGAACAACCGGCGCCCGATCTCCGCGTTCGTGCAGCCCTCCGCCACCAGCCGCAGCACGGCCGTCTCCCGCTCCGACAGCCGGGGGCGTTCCGGCCTGGCACGGAGCTGGTCGACCAGGCGGGCCGCCACCGACGGAGCCAGCACGGTCTCGCCGCGCGCGGCCGCCCGCACCGCGTCCGCCAGTTCCCGCCGGGGCAGGTCCTTGAGCAGATAGCCCGCGGCACCCGCCTCCACGGCCCGCAGGATGTCCCGGTCCGTCTCGTAGGTCGTCAGCACGATCACCCGGCACGACAGCCCGGCCGCGGTCATCCGCGCGATCGAGTCCACCCCCGAGCCGCCCGGCATGCGCAGGTCCATCAGCACGATGTCCGGCCGCAGTTCCGCCGCCAGCGCCTCCGCCTGCGGTCCCCCGGCGGCGTCGCCGACCACCTCCAGGTCCGGCTCGGCGCTCAGCATGGCCCGCAGTCCCTCCCGTACGACGGGGTGGTCGTCGGCCAGGACGATCCGGATCACGGGATCTCACTCCTCGCGGCGGAAGCCACGGCGGCGGGGACGGGCAGGCGTACGGTGACCGTCGTACCGTCACCGGGTGCGCTGCGGACGGCCGCGGTACCGCCCACCTCCGCGGCGCGGGCGCGCAGCCCCGCCAGACCGTATCCGCTCGGCACGGCGACCGGGTCGAAGCCGCAGCCGTCGTCGTGGACGCAGAGGGTCAGCGTGCCGTCGGCGTAGTCGAGGCGCACCCCGACCCGCGTCGAAGTCCCGGCGTGCTTCCGGGCGTTGGTCAGCGCCTCCTGGCAGGCGCGCAGGGCCACCACCTCCACGCCCGCGGGCAGCGCGCGCACCGGGCCGGTGACCGCCAGTGTCGCCTGGTGCCGGGCGGTCAGGCGGTCCAGGGCGTCCGGCAGCGAGGCTCCCGCCAGATCGGCGGGTGTGCCTCCGGCGACCAGCGCACGGGCCTCGGCGAGATTGCGGCGGGCCGTGTCGTCCATGAGGGTGAGGTGGCGGCGGGCCTGTGCGGGGTCGGTGTCGAGCTCGGCCTCCACGGCCTGGACCAGCATCAGCAGGCTGGTGAAACCCTGGGCCAAGGTGTCGTGGATCTCCCGGGCGAGCCGTTCACGTTCGGCAAGGGCCCCGTGCGCGGCGGACAGCCGTGCCACCTCGTGCCGACTGGCGTCCAACTCGGCGATCAGCTCGGCCCGTTCCCAGCTCTGCTCGATGATCCGGATGATCCAGCCGCCGATCACCAAGGAGAACATCAGGCCGACCACGGCGAACAGCGCGTTGGCGAAGAGATCCTCGGTGGCGGGCCGCCACAGCAGCGCCCAGCCCGCGAGCGGGAGGAGGTTGACCACCGTGACCGTGACCAGCGCACCCCGTGTGCGCAGGGTCATGAAGCACTGGGGGATCAGGGCGAAGGACAGCAACCGGGTCTCGCCGGCCAGCACCCCCGACGGCAGGAACAGTGCCAACGCGCCGACCAGGTAGTACACGGCACGGCGCTCGTCCGGCGGGTTCTGGCCCAGCAGCGGGCGGCCCACCAGCAGATACCAGGGGACCAGAGGTACGAGCAGGCCGGCCGCGACGGCCCGGACCGGCCACACCGGGTGCTGCGCGCCCAGCAGCATGGCCAGCGTGGCCGCCCAGGCCAGCGCGAAGTACGCGTCCCAGACCCGGATCGACCGGTCCCAGGCATGGACGCCCCGGGCCCCGTCGCCGCTCACCCGTCGCGCCGGTTCTTCCACCGGAATGTCAGCAAGCACAGCACCAATCCTCCGACGCACCACGCGCCCAGCACCCATGCGATCCGCCCGAACTCCCAGGCGTGCGCCTGCTCCAGCACCTTCGCCGAGTCGGGCAGGAACACCCCCCGCAGCCCCTGGCACAGCCACTTCAGCGGGAACAGGGCGCCGATGTCGAGCATCCAGCCGGGAATGGTGCCGATGGAGATGTACACCCCGGAGACGAACTGCAGGACCAGAAAAGGGAGTACGACGACGGAGCTGGCGCTCTTCGCCGACTTCGGCACCGAGCTGATGGCGATGCCGAGCAGCGCGCACGCGGTCAGACCGAGCACGAAGATCCAGGCGAAGTCGAACCAGCGGCCGGGGTCGGTGGGCAGATGCAGGTCGTAGCAGGTGATGCCGGCCAGCAGGAGGATCGCGGTCTCCAGGGCGCCGGTGAACAGAACCAGCCAGATCTTGCCCAGGAAGTAGGCCGCCGGCGGCATCGGCGTGCCCCGCAGCCGCCGCAGCACCTTCTCGTCCCGCTCGACCGCGATGGAGATGCCGAGCGACTGGAAGCTCGTCGACATGATCCCGGAGGCCGTCATCGCGGGCACGTACAGCTGGGAGGCGGTGATGCCGGCGCCTCGGACGTCGTCGTGGAAGATCGACGCGAACAGGAACAGGAACACCACGGGGAAGGCGAAGGTGAACACCACCTGTTCGCGCTGCCGGAAGAACTGCCTGATCTCCAGGCCGCCCCGCAGCAGCCCCAGCGACCAGGCGCCGGGCGGCGAACCGGCGGACCCGCGGGCGGTGGCACGTACGGCGGTCGTGGTCATCGCACGGCCTCCTGTCCGGTCAGCCGGAGGTAGACGTCCTCCAGGGTGGGGCGGGTCACGGTCAGCCCGGGTATCTCGCCGTCGAAGCGGCGCATGAGGGCGGCGACGGCCCGGGTCGGCGTGGCGGTCCGTTCCGCGCGCGGGGTGCCGTCGGGTTCCGTCCAGACGACGGTGACCTCACCGCCGTACCGCCCGCGCAGCTCGTCGGGCGTGCCCTCGGCGACGACCCGGCCCTCGGCGACGACCGCGAGCCGGTCCGCGAGGGTCTCGGCCTCCTCCAGGTAGTGCGTGGTGAGCAGGATCGTCGTGCCCTCGTCGGCGAGCAGCCGGATCAGGTCCCAGAACTGCCGCCGGGCGGCCGGGTCGAAGCCGGTGGTCGGCTCGTCCAGGAGCAGCAGCTCGGGGTCGCCGATCACGCCTAGCGCCACGTCGAGGCGGCGCCGCTGGCCGCCGGAGAGGGCCTTGATCCGGCTGTTCGCCTTCGCCTCCAGGCCGACCAGGCGGATGACCTCCTCCGGGTGGCGCGGGCGCGGGTAGTAGCGGGCGAAGTGCCGTACCGTCTCGCGGACCGTCAACTCCGCGGGTGCCGATTCGTCCTGCCAGACGATTCCCACTCGGGACCGCCACGCGCGCGTGCCCGTCGCCGGGTCCGCGCCGAGGACGGACACCTCGCCCCCGTCCCGGTCCCGGTTGCCCTGGAGGATCTCCACGGTGGTGCTCTTGCCGGCGCCGTTGGGCCCGAGCAGGCCGAACACCTCACCACGCCGGATTCCGAGATCGAGTCCGTCCACCGCGGTCACGTCCCCGTAGCGCTTGCGCAGCCCCCGGACGTCCACCGCGAGTTCGTTCGCGTGTGCTGTCATGCCCCCGAGCATCGGCCGGAACCGAACGCTCCGTGACCACCGTGCGTACTTCCTTATGTCCACCGAACGGTGGACAGACGCGTACGTGCGGCACAATGAGCCGTGCCCGAAGATGGTCCAACTCTCAAGTGACGGAATCGGCGGATGAGCAAGACGACAGTCAACGACGTCTCCACGGAGCCGGGTCCCGAGCGTGCCACCGACGCCCCGCGCGCGGCGGTGGGCGGCAGCCGTGCCTTCGCCCTCCTGCTGGTGATCACCGGCGCGGCCGGACTGCTGGCCGCCTGGGTCATCACGATCGACAAGTTCAAGATCCTCGAGGCCAAGGTCGCGGGCAAGACCTTCACACCCGGCTGCAGCGTGAACCCGGTCGTCTCCTGCGGCAGCGTGATGGAGAGCAAGCAGGCGGCCGTCTTCGGCTTCCCGAACCCCATGCTCGGCCTGGTCTGCTACGGCATCGTGATCTGCGTCGGCATGAGCCTGCTGGCCCGCGCCCGCTTCCCGCGCTGGTACTGGCTGACGTTCAACCTCGGCACGCTCTTCGGCGTCGGCTTCGTCACCTGGCTGCAGTTCGAGTCCCTGTACCGGATCAACGCGCTGTGCCTGTGGTGCTCGCTGGCCTGGGTCGCCACGATCACCATGTTCTGGTACGTGACCTCGTTCAACGTCCGCAACGACTTCCTGCGCGCCCCGCGCTGGCTGAAGTCCTTCTTCGGCGAGTTCACCTGGGTGGTGCCGGTCACGCACTGCGGCATCATCGCCATGCTGATCCTGACCCGCTGGGGCAGCCAGCTCTGGGCCTGACCCCCGGCCCGGCCGCGTTGTCAGTGCCGTGTCTTAGGGTTTCAGCGTGGAACCCGACCTCTTCACCGCCGCAGCAGAAGAACGCCAGGAGAAGGACCCGGCAGCCAGCCCCCTGGCGGTGCGGATGCGCCCGCGCAGCCTCGACGAGGTCGTGGGCCAGCAGCATCTGCTGAAACCCGGCTCCCCGCTGCGCCGACTGGTCGGCGAGGGCTCCGGCGGCCCGGCCGGACCGTCCTCGGTGATCCTCTGGGGCCCGCCCGGCACCGGCAAGACCACCCTGGCGTACGTCGTCTCCAAGGCGACGAACAAACGGTTCGTGGAGCTGTCCGCGATCACCGCGGGCGTCAAGGAGGTCCGCGCGGTCATCGACGGCGCCCGCCGCGCCACCGGCGGCTTCGGCAAGGAGACCGTCCTCTTCCTGGACGAGATCCACCGCTTCAGCAAGGCCCAGCAGGACTCCCTGCTCCCGGCGGTCGAGAACCGCTGGGTGACCCTGATCGCGGCCACGACCGAGAACCCATACTTCTCGGTGATCTCGCCCCTGCTGTCCCGCTCCCTCCTGCTGACGCTCGAACCGCTCACCGACGACGACATCCGCGGCCTGCTGGGGCGCGCCCTGACCGACGAGCGCGGCCTGAAGGACGCCGTCGGCCTCCCCGAGGACACCGAGGAGCACCTGCTGCGCATCGCCGGCGGCGACGCCCGCCGGGCCCTGACCGCCCTGGAGGCCGCCGCCGGAGCCGCGCTGGACCAGGGCGAGAGCGAGATCAGCCTGCAGACCCTGGAGCAGACGGTCGACCGGGCGGCGGTGAAGTACGACCGCGACGGCGACCAGCACTACGACGTCGCCAGCGCTCTCATCAAGTCCATCAGGGGCTCCGACGTCGACGCGGCCCTGCACTACCTGGCCCGCATGATCGAGGCCGGCGAGGACCCCCGCTTCATCGCCCGCCGCCTGATGATCTCCGCCAGCGAGGACATCGGCCTGGCCGACCCCAATGCCCTGCCCATCGCGGTCGCCGCGGCCCAGGCCGTCGCCATGATCGGCTTCCCCGAGGCCGCCCTCACCCTCAGCCACGCCACCATCGCCCTCGCGCTGGCCCCCAAGTCCAACTCGGCGACCACCGCGATCGGCGCCGCCATGGAGGACGTCCGCAAGGGCCTGGCCGGCCCGGTCCCGCCGCATCTGCGCGACGGGCACTACAAGGGCGCGGCCAAGCTGGGCCACGCCCAGGGCTATGTGTACCCGCACGACCTGCCCGAGGGCATCGCCCAACAGCAGTACGCCCCGGACGCCCTGAAGGACCGCGAGTACTACACCCCGGGTCGGCACGGCGCCGAGGCGCGGTACGCGGACGCGGTGGAGTGGACCCGCAAGCACCTCGGTCGCAGGCGGTCGTGAGCGCCCTGTAGACTTGCCCGAAGTGCCGAGTCCCGCGCAGTCAGAGCGGGACACCCGGCCGGAGTCCGGTCCCCGGGGCCAGTCCTCGGGAAAACGGACTCCAGGAGCGTCGCGCACCGTCGAACGGTGTCGCGGGCAGCCCACCACCACCCGGGAGCCCCGGGACGGTCGGTGGGCCACTCGCGTGCTGCACGTATGTGCCCAGACCAGGGAAGCGGCTGCCCGGCAGGTCCCGCAGGGACCCGGCGGGTTTTCCCGGCTGCGGATGCGACCTCCCTAACCCTGACGAGCCGAAAACTACGAAAGAGATTGAGACAGTGGCGAACCAGTCCCGCCCCAAGGTCAAGAAGTCGCGTGCCCTCGGCATCGCGCTGACCCCGAAGGCCGTCAAGTACTTCGAGGCCCGCCCCTACCCGCCGGGTGAGCACGGCCGTGGCCGCAAGCAGAACTCGGACTACAAGGTCCGTCTGCTGGAGAAGCAGCGTCTGCGTGCGCAGTACGACATTTCCGAGCGCCAGCTGGTCCGCGCCTACGAGCGCGCGTCCAAGGTCCAGGGCAAGACCGGTGAGGCCCTGATCGTGGAGCTCGAGCGCCGTCTCGACGCCCTGGTCCTGCGTTCGGGCATCGCCCGCACCATCTACCAGGCCCGTCAGATGGTCGTCCACGGCCACATCCAGGTCAACGGCCAGAAGGTCGACAAGCCGTCCTTCCGTGTCCGTCCGGACGACGTCGTGCAGGTCCGCGACCGCTCCAAGGACAAGACGCTCTTCACGATCGCCCGCGAGGGTGGCTTCGCCCCCGAGGGTGAGACCCCGCGCTACCTGCAGGTGAACCTCAAGGCCCTGGCGTTCCGCCTGGACCGCGAGCCGAACCGCAAGGAGATCCCGGTGATCTGCGACGAGCAGCTCGTCGTCGAGTACTACGCCCGCTGACCCCAGCCACGGCGTAACACCTCAGCCCGCCGTCTCCCCGCCCGGCCCTGCCGGGCGGGCGAGGCGGCGGGTTTGTGCTTCCGGTCGTCCGGACAGCGCGGGCGGCTGGCAACTGATCGCGCCCCGCGCCGGAGCCGCACGGCGACATCGCCCGCCGCCGCTGCGGTCAGCCGCCCCAGTGGGCCCGCTCCGTTCTGCCGCCGCTCCGGCCCGCCGCCCTCACGTCTGCCGCCCCGGTGGGCCCGCCGCCCCACGGTCTGCCGCCGCTGCGGGCTCGCCGCCACTGCGGCCCGCCGCGCTCACGCCCGCCGCCCCGGTGGGCCCGCTACGGTCCTGCCGTCGCTGCGGGCCCGCCGCGCTCACGTCTGCTGCCCCTGTGGGCCTGCCGCCCCACGGTCTGCCGCTGCTACGGTCTACCGCCGCTGCGGCTCGCTGCCGCTACGGGCCCGCCGCCACTGCGGCCCGCCGCGCTCACGTCTGCTGCCCCTGTGGGCCTGCCGCTGCTACGGTCTACCGCCGCTGCGGCTCGCTGCCGCTACGGGCCCGCCGCCACTGCGGCCCGCCGCGCTCACGTCTGCTGCCCCTGTGGG